>NZ_CP150290.1:6362500-7005912 GCF_038051995.1 Paenibacillus sp. FSL H8-0537
TTGTCCAAGCTCCATAGCTTGGCACGGTGACGATGAGGGTCAAAGCCCTTAAGCAGCTCTCCCCCAACACGCTGTGTTGGCGAATCCGGCAGCACGGTCCCCGTCTCCTTCTCCAATGCGACCAGCTCATCATAAAGCTTGTCATAGTCAGCATCGTCAATGGACGGCTGATCCAGCGTGTAATACTGGTAGTTATGAGCCGTAATTTCATCAATTAACGTAATCATACGTTCGGTTTGGGCAGGTGAAGCTGCAGCTGTTTCCGCTTGGTTCATTTCCACAGCAAATGTCCCCTTTCAATAATGAGCTAAACTTTCGTTATTGGCGCAAAGCCTGCAAGCAGGCGTTTCACCCCTGTCGGAGCGGGAAAAGCAATCTGAAGCTCCATGTCATTGCCTGTTCCTTTCACGGAAACGATGACGCCTTCGCCCCATTTGCCGTGGGCTACCCGGTCGCCGGCAGCGAACTGCTTCGCGCCTGCATCTCCAGCCGCCCCCGCTGCACCTGCACCGGCTGCTTGCGGCGTGCTTACTCGAACGCCGCTGCTTGTGCTCGTGCCGAGCGATCGGCCTCCAGAGCCAAGCCCGCCATTTGCCGCAGGACGCGAAGGTGCTGTCCGTCCGCCCGAGCCGAAGCCAGTCGAGCTTCCAGCGCCGTATCTGCTTCCTCCCCCGCTACGGCCAAAACCGCCCGAAGCGGAAGCATCCTTTTTGAGCTCACTAGGCACTTCATCCAAGAAGCGTGAAGGCATATTCGAGGCGGTCCGCCCGAACAAGGTGCGCATCCGAGCCGAAGTCATAAACAGCTGCTTCTCTGCCCGGGTAATGCCTACATAGGCAAGGCGGCGTTCTTCCTCCAGCTCATCATTGTCGTTCAAGGCGCGGCTGTGCGGAAAGATGCTCTCCTCCATGCCAATAATAAAGACAACTGGGAACTCCAAGCCTTTGGCGCTATGCATCGTCATGAGCACAACAGCGTCGCTTGGGGCGGCATTGCCTTGCTCATCCTGCTTATCCATGGAATCAATGTCCGCGATGAGAGCGAGATCAGTTAGAAAGGATACGAGCGTCTTGTCTTCGTTGCGCTTCTCAAAGTCCATTGTAACGGACAGGAACTCGTCAATATTTTCGACCCGTGCCGTCGATTCCAATGTTTTCTCGCGCTGAAGCTCCAGCTTGTACTGGGTCATCTCCAGCACCTTCTCCGTTAGCTCCGTCACCGACAAATATTCAACCATGCCGGCAAGGTTGCTGATCATTATATAGAACTCTCCAAGCAGCGCTTGCGTACGGGCATTGATATCCAACCCCTGCAGGTTGCCCAAAACGTTGAAAATCGAAGTGCCGCTCCGCGCAGCCTCCTCGGCCAGCTTGCCAACCGTCGTGTCACCAATGCCGCGTTTCGGCACATTAATGACGCGTGCAAGACTAATATCGTCATCTGGATTGGAAATCAGCCGCAAATAAGCGAGCAAATCTTTGATCTCTTTACGATCGTAGAACTTGATGCCGCCTACGATTTGATAAGGGATATCCGATTTGATCAAAATTTCCTCTATAACCCGCGACTGCGCATTCGTCCGATACAAAATAGCATGGTCGGCAAATTTGCGTCCGCTGTTTTTATTTTTGCGAATTTCGCCTGTTACAAAATAACCCTCGTCATGCTCGGAATCCGCCTGATACACCGTAATCTCATCTCCGGCACCTTGATCGGTCCAGAGGTTCTTCGGCTTGCGTCCGGTATTCAGGCTGATGACCGCATTCGCCGCATTCAAAATATTAGCCGTAGAACGATAGTTCTGCTCCAGCATAATCGTCTGCGCTTCGGGATAATCGCCCTCGAAATTCAAAATATTCGTAATATCCGCACCGCGCCAACGATAAATCGACTGGTCGCTGTCCCCGACGACGCAAATATTGTGATGCTTGTCAGCGAGCATGCGGCACAGCATGTATTGCGCACGGTTCGTATCCTGATACTCATCGACATGGAGGTAACGGAATTTGTTCTGGTAAAAATCCAGCACCTCCGGCACTTCCTGGAACAACTGAATCGTCTTCATAATCAAATCGTCGAAATCGAGCGAGTTATTGCTTTTGAGCCGCTTCTGGTAGGACTTGTATACCTTAATGACGATATCCTGAAAATAGTCCCCTGCCTTCTGCTCATACCGCTCCGGCGTAAGCAGCTCATTCTTCGCGGCGCTGATGGACGCTTGAACAGCCTTCGGCTCGAATTTCTTCGTATCGATATTCAGATCCTTCATGCAATTGCGAATAACCGACAGCTGGTCGCCAGAATCCAAAATCGTAAAATTGGAAGTAAAGCCAATCCGGTCAATGTCCCTGCGCAAAATCCGTACGCACATCGAGTGAAAGGTAGATACCCAAATATCATTGCCCGACGGGCCAATCAGTGCGCTAACTCTGTCGCGCATTTCACGCGATGCCTTATTCGTAAAGGTAATCGCCAAAATGCTCCAAGGCGCTACGCGCTTCTTCTCAATTAAATAAGCGATCCGATGGGTTAATACGCGGGTTTTGCCGCTGCCCGCTCCAGCCATAATCAACAGCGGCCCATCGGTTGCTTTTACCGCTTCGCGCTGCGGTGGGTTAAGCTTCTGTACCGCCTCGTCGATGCTTATAAAATTAAACATGGTCGTACTCCTTTGTTCGCATTTGTTCGCCTATCCATAGTGTAGACAACGGGCCGTGAAGTGTCAATTTGCAGACGCAAATAAAATCCTAAATTTCTGTTATTTTTATAAAAGCTAGGCTTCGTTTCTTGTATGCTTGCGAATCGTGTTGTGAACGGCAGGCACAGTAGCCAGTGCTGCCTGCAAATCCGCGTAAATAATATTGCCGACAACGACAGTGTCGCAAGCCGCAGCCGCCTCGCTCGCCTTCTCTGCACCATCGATGCCGCCGCCATAAAATAGCTGGGCCTGCGCGATCGTATCATAAGCTTTTTGAACAAGTGCCATGTCGCCGTACTGACCGCTGTATTCCATATAAATGACAGGAAGGCGCATGAGGCGGTCCGCCATTTGCACATGAGCAAGCACCTGTTCCTCGTTCAGCTCGGCATTCGCTCCTGTCAGCTTGGCGGCGGTCGCTTCCCCATTCAATATAATATAACCTTGCGCCGCCGTTTCCTCCCAAGGAATGAAGGAGCCGAATGCTTGCAGCCCTTCTGTCTGGCGGCCATTAATCCACTCGGCCTGGCTCGTGTTCAATACAAGCGGCACGAAATAGCCGTCAAAGCCAGGAACCGCCGCATCCATCGACGAGACCTCCAGCGCGCAATCTACCGCATAACGGCGAATGCGCGACATTAAATCTACAGTATTCTCAAACGTCACGCCGCTAGAGCCTCCTACTAACACGGCATCTGTACCCGACATGCAAATCGCATCAAGCTCCTCATCGGAGATGCTGCGCTCCGGGTCCAGCTTAAATACATGTCTCCAACCTGCATACCATTGTCCGTCCATCCTCACCATTACCCCGCTTATCCCTATCTGTTATGCTCTCTTGTCGTTATGAGCGCTTCAGTTATTTCAGTAACTATGGCTCTAAATTGCAGCCTGCTTCTTCCTATGCTAAGCGAGCCGCATGGCGGTGTCAAACAGCTAGAGTGACCCGAAGATCAGGTATCCTCAAGCGTAAACGGCTGAAGCCGTCCTCTGGCAGCAATGCTTCCGTTTCGCGGTGAAATATAAGCTGATTATACGGATGAAACTTATAATCAGCTTATATTTTCAAAAAAAGCCGACACTGCGTTTCCCGCAATGCCGGCTCTCCTCTTGCCGCTTTCTTACTTCACCAATTGTCCGCGCGTTACGCCGATTTGGTTTGTTGCTTTCAGCGTACGCCATACTTTCGTTCCCGTAATCCGGCCATCAAGCGCATCGCGGTAAAGGGACAATACTTCCGTTACCCGCTCCGGCGTTTCTTCCAAAAATTCGACGCGGAATGATGGAATGCCCAGCTCCAAAAATTGCTTAATATATTCAGCGCCCGATTGCTCAATCGCGTTGTACACTGTATTGCGGCAGCCTTCGTCTACGCGAACCGGATGGGACATGCCAATACGGTCCTGCAAGGAAGCGCGCGAATCTTCACATGGACGTCCACAGTTCGTGAAGTTGGTGCCTTCACTCATGAAGGTGCAGTAGACGCAGTGCTCCGTATGGAACATTGGCATATGCTGCTGGATTACGACTTCCAGCTTTGCCGTATTGGCCTTATCCAGCATATCCATCATTTGCTGAATATTCAGGTCATAGGACGGTGTAATCATATCGAGGCCAACTTCTTCAAAAAGCTTAACCGTCTTGTGATTAGCCACATTCAGCGAGAAATCGCCAATCAGCTTAGGAAATGGCTGATCGGGGTTTTCGGCCTTGGCGCGCAAATAATAATAAAGCGCACCCGTATTGCGGACAAGCACAGCGTCTGGCTTAAGCTTCAAAATGTTGGCATGGTAGCCGTTCTCACCCGGCATATGAATGCGCGGAGTTGCCAGAGCGATAGGCTTGCCTGCCGCTCGCGCCAGCTCTACAGCCGCTGGAAATTGCTTAATAAATTCAAAATCAGCATAAATCATATCGACATCGGCGGCAATCGCCGCTTCGACTTGCGGCAAGCCGCGGCATAGAGCCGTAAGGCGCGGCGCAAGATCGCCTTCGTGCGAATAGCCGGAGGCAGCGGCTGGAACAGCCTCTTGATCCGCGTTGTCTGCCAGCGGGTCGATGTTATTTTTCACATAAACGGGCGGCTTTGGGCGTTCTCCAGCTAAATGCTCTACCGCTTCGCGGCGCATCCGGTTGAGCTCACGCACGGGCACAATCAGTTCGCCCTCAAGCAGCACTTCCAAATGGTCAAGCTGATAAACCGTTCCGCCTAGACGGCCCAGTTGATCGGCAAGCAGCTCAGCATCCATCGGACGCTTCTGCGCCTGCTCCAGCAGCAGCTCAGAGACCACCTCTACCGTCGTCCCCTTCTGCATATCCGTCCATATCGTCCGCAGCGGCTCGCCGAGCTTGCCTGTTACCGATACATGAAGCGGGAAAACGCGGTATGGCTTCTCCGTCTCATAGGTCGCACGCAGGCGCTTATCCAGCGCCGGGTCATTCGTCTTCCATACGCGGTCGCCCACATGCACCTTACGCAAATCTACGTCGCTGCGTCCTGGAACAAGTTCCAGCAGCGTGCCTTCCTGCGCTTCCCCTTCAATCTTCACGCCTTGGCGGCGAATGTCGTAGACGCGGCCGCCCTCTTCCTTCTTCGTTGGATCGCCAGCATCGAAAACGACGCCATCGCCACGCTTAAGCGGAGCTTCCAGACGGACGGTTACAGCATCGCGAAGAATACGCTCGACACGGCCAATGAAGACGCCGCGGCTTTTGGGAAACGTGCCTTCTACTAGCATTTTATTGTTCGTGCCAGACAGGAAGCCATGTGTGAAGCCGCGCGAGAAGCTTTGCTGCAATTCGCGAACTTCCTCTACCGATGGCTTGGACAGGTCGCCGTCAAAATATTTATCAATTGCCTTACGGTATTTGCTGACCACATTGGCAACGTATTCCGGGCTTTTAAGACGTCCTTCGATTTTGAAGGAAACGACGCCTGCTTCAATCAGCTCAGGCACGAGATCGATCGCCGCCAAATCCTTCGGCGACAGCAAATACGAAATATCGCCCATCGGCTGATGCTTGCCATCGACCATCAGGTCATAAGGCAGACGGCAGGCCTGCGCGCATTCGCCGCGGTTCGCCGAGCGGCCGCCCCACATTTCCGAAGTCAGACACTGGCCAGAATATGATACGCATAGCGCGCCATGCACAAAAACCTCCATAGGAAGCTTCGCCTGCTCGCCGATTGTTTTGATTTGCTTTAGGTTATTTTCACGGCCGAGGACGACACGCTCCATATTAAACGGCTTCGTAAATTCCACCGCTTCTGGAGAAGTAATCGTCATTTGCGTCGAGCCATGAATCGGGAAATCCGGGGAAAGCTCGCGAATGAGCTTCACGAGTCCCAAATCCTGCACGATAACCGCATCTACACCTGCATCTATACACCTTTCAATGAGCGCTTGCGCATCGCGCAGCTCGTCCTCAAATACTAGAATGTTGAAAGTCAAAAAGCCCTGCACGCCGTAGCTGTGCAAAAAGGCCATAATCTCTGGCAGCTCCTCACTGCGGAAATTATTCGCTCTCGCACGCGCATTGAATTTTTCCACACCAAAAAAGACAGCATCCGCACCGTTCGCAACCGCCGCCCGCATACATTCCCAGTCGCCTGCTGGAGCAAGCAACTCTACATCTTGACGCATTATATTTGCTTTCATAGTACCGCACATTCTCCTCAATAGTTAGCAATCTGTTGCTACTAGTGTAACAAACCGCCGCCAGCTATTCCACCATACATTGTTGACAAAATTATAGAAAGTCCAGACATGCTATCAAGCAGTCTTGTAAAAATCAAGGTGAATCGGCTTTCGCCGTCCTTTGGCGGCGCAGCGCGTTTCAGTCCGAGAAATATAGAGAAAGGATGGAAAAAATCATATCCTTTCCTAAATTTAAAAAAGGAGAGAGCATAATTGCCGCTCCCTCCTTCTCTTTCGCCTGCCTTATGACTGCTTCGCAGCCTCTTCATTCTCGATCTTCTGCCCGTCGCTCAGCGTATGCTGGCCAGAGACGACAACAGTCTCGCCTTCTTTCAAGCCTTCTTGCACTTCCTGATAGACGCCATTGATGCGGCCCAATTTAACTGCGCGCTTCTCAGCTGTACCTGCATTGGACAGCATAACGAAGGTTTCGCTGCCTTCACGTACAATACTCAGCGATGGAACAGCAATTACATTCTCCTCTGCAACGGTCGTCAGCTCCACTTGAACGCGACTGCCTGGCTTGAGCGAGCCATCCGCATTGTCCGTTGTGAGCTCAAGCGCGTACATTCTCGTTTTTGCATTAGGCACCGAGGCGAGATAGACCACTTTCGCTTTTTTCTTCACAGATGGATTCTCCGAATTGTAGTAGACAAGATCTGACTTGCCGCGGGCCAGCTCGGCTGCTGGTTCGCTAAGCTCGGTTTTAATCGAAATTTGCTTCACATTCTGCACGACAGCTACTACTGTACCTGCGTTTATCGTCATGCCCTCGCTCACGGCAAAATCAGTAATCGTACCGCTCGCTGGAGCGGTAATTTGATAGCTGTCCAGCTGAAGATCTGCCTGCTCGACGGCTAATCTAGCCGCATCGATTTGGGACTGCAACCCGGAAAGCGAGCTGCCATTATCCAAATCCGCAAGCTGCTGCTTGGCCGACTCCAGATTACGACGTGCGGCATCAATCAAATTTTGATCATCACCGGCACTAGCCTGAATGTACTGCGTCTCCAGACTAGCAATATTATTAAGCAAGGTAGAGCGACCTGAAGCAATTTCCTGCTTAGCCTTTACTAGAGATTGCTCTGCAGCTGACAGGCTGGTTTCCGCACGTTTACGGTCCAGCACTGCGAGATTCGACTCCAATTGAATGATGGCTTCTCCTTTTTTAACCGTGTCGCCATTGCTCTTAAGCACGCGAGCGATTTTGCCAGAAGCCATTGTCGGAATGTCCAGATGAACCGAGGCGCTTACCTCAGCGACCTGCTCGCGCGGAGCTCCCATGCTGTGCTTGGCTACCGCCTCTGTTTTAATGACTGCCACTTGCTGCTCTACTGCTGTCTCTTCTGCAGCAGGTGCCGCGCTCGAGCATCCCGCAGCCATTAAAGCCATTGCAAACACGGCTGCGAGAGCTGCTTTGCTTCGCCGCTCCTGCTTGATCAAACGAAAAAACATATATTCCAGCTCCCCTCTATATTGTTAACCCTCTTAACCATTTATGTGCCAAGCAAAAACGACTTCGTCGTACTTCTAGGACGTGCGAAAAGCTTTGTCGGAGAAATATAAGCCTGTTTATAAGGGAAAAACTTATAAAGGCTTATATTTTAAATGTTTAGCCTTCCAAATGGGCAGGCTTATTAAAATCTACTGGCGCTGCTTGGCCTTTCCCTTTGCGGAGCAGCTTGTTGCTAATCGCCTCAAGCATCTCATATACGACTGGCACGACTACAAGCGTAAGCAGTGTAGAAGTGATCAAGCCTCCGATAACAACGACCGCGAGCCCTTTAGAAATAAGTACGCCTTCACCAGTGCCCATTGCCAGAGGTATCATCGCTACTATCGTTGCGCCTGCTGTCATAATAATCGGACGCAGACGGACTCTGCCTGCTTCGACCAGCGCATGGCGGACGGAGAAGCCTTCATGCCGCAGCTGCTGCGCTCGGTCGAGCAATACGATCGCATTGGTAACGACGATGCCGATCAGCATCATAAATCCAATGAGGGATGTAATATTAATGGATTCATTCGTAACCAGCAGGCCTAGCAAACCGCCAATAATGGCGAGCGGCAGCGAGAACAGAATCGCGAACGGCGTGCTGGCATTGCCGAAGCACAGAACCAGTATAAAATAAACGATAGCGATGGATACAGCCATAGCCATAAACAGCTGCGTGAAGCTTTCGGTGATTTCCTCCGACACGCCTTGTATCTCGGTAGATACACCTGTTGGAAGCTCAATTGCATCCAGCGCTGCCGCCACTCTTGTGCTGACATCAGTCTGGTTTGCTGCATCAATGGTAGCCGACATCTTCACGACCTGCGAGCGCGATTCCCGGCTCAATGCAGCAGGGGCCTGTACTTCCTCTACTTTGGCCACCTCTTGCAAATAAACGATGCCTGCCGTCTGCGATAAAATCGGCATTTTGCCAAGCTTCTCAAGCGAGCCTTTATCTTCATCGCGAAGCTTGACCACTGTGGAATACAAAACATTATCAAAGCGAATATCTCCAAGGCGCTGCTCTGCAAGCCACATCCGAACTGAATCTCTGACATCAGCAGGATTAATGCCAAGCTCTCTAGCCTTCGTCTGCGAAACGGTAATGCTTATTTCCGTTTTGGCGTCGCTAAGCGTATCCTTGATTTTAGTAAGCTCAGGGAATTCCTTCATTTTATCCTTGACGAGTGCGGCCCCCTGCTCAAGCAACTGTTGATCGTCACCTTTCAGCACATAAGAGAAGGTTCCTCCGTTAAGACCTCCACCACCGCTTGCCGTCTCTCCCGTTACTTCCGTGCCTTGCGGCAACTGGTTTTTAATCAGCTCCACATAGTTGTTCAAGACCAGCATTGCATCCTCTGCTTCGCTGATCTCAGCGGTAAGCAAGGTTGTATAAGGAACGGTATCGTCACTGTCCGCATATCCAACCAAGGACTCCACGAAGGTGAACAAGGCGCCGCCCTGGCTGTCTTTGGCATCCAGCAGCATCTTCTCAATTTCCTGTGACTGCATGTCATTGCTCTCCAGTGACGTTTCATAGGGATACTTCACTTGGAAGTACACGAGCTTCTCTGGGCCGCTCGAAGGCAGGAAGTTAACTGCCAAATTCGGAATCGTAATCGCCATGGTCACAACCAGCATGACAAGCGACATCAGCAAGGTTTTGATCCGATTAGTCAAGCACCATACTAGAATACGCTCATATAGACGCGTTACTTTGCCGTCATGCGCATGCTCGTTCTGCTTAATCTGCTTGCGGCTGCGCAGTACGAGCAGCTTTGTCATCATAGGAATGACCGTCAGCGCCACGACCAGTGAAGCAAGCAGAGCACATGATACCGTCAGCGCGAATGGCCGGAACATCTGTCCAACGATTCCGCCAACAACTGCGAGTGGCAGGAACACGCCTGCCGTAACGAGCGTCGAGGATGTAATCGCCATGGAAACTTGGCGGGTAGCCATAATAATGACGGATTCGCCGCGCTCCTGCGCTTTTTCCAGATTGCTGTATATGTTCTCAATGACGACGATACTATCGTCCACAATTCGCCCAATGGCGATAAACATGCCGCCGAGCGTCATAATGTTCAGCGTAATATTCATGCTCGACATCATAATCAGCGTGATCAGAATCGAGAGTGGAATCGAGACGAGAACGATCAACGTCATACGAATATTGCGAAGGAATAGCAGAATCATAAGCGAGGCAAGGGCAATCCCGATAAAGCCTTCCTTTAAAATGCCGCTGATCGATTTTCTAACCTCATCTGCGCCATCGTAAATTTTTTGGAATGTAACCGCTGGCTGCTTTGTTTCCCAATCGGTCAGCACCGAATTGACTTCATTGGAGAAATCAACCGCATTGGCTTCACTCATCTTATAAAGACGAATGCCCAGCGCAGGCTGATTGTTGTAGCGGGCAATAAACTTCGATTCGTTCACAGCCTGGACATCTCCCAAATCCTGAAGCAGCACCGTTTGACCGGTCCTCGTGGCAAACTCCAAATTGCGAAGGCCGTAAATGCTGTTTAAATCACCCGTCACCCGCGCCATCTGCGATTTGCCGTCCAGCTCTACTGAACCGACTGCACCATCCGTCAGAGCGGATTGAATGGCACTGGTTACCTCTACCGCCGACAAGTTGAACACGGATAAAGCATCTGCGTCCAGCAAAATATCGAGCGAGGTTGAACTAACGCCAATAGAATTAACATGGTCAATACCATTAACACCTTCCAGCGATGGCTTAATGCTATCCTCGTAAAGCTTGTTGAGCTCCATTTGCGACATGCCTTCCCCGGCATATAGCGTTAAGTAATAAGCAGGCTGGGAGGAAAAGCCGAAGGTCAAAACCTTTGGCGTACTCGCGCCAGCCGGAAGTGCTACCTCTTGCAGCAGGCTTTCCAGCTCCGTCTTTTTCTCCTTTATATCGTAGCCCTGCTTAAACTGGACAACGACGCTGGAAATATTATCGCTGGATGTTGAGCTGAGTGTATCTAGCCCCTGTATGTTCGCGATTTTATCCTCAATCGGCTTCGTCACCTCATCCATCACATCCATTGGCGGTGCCGGATATGTGGTTTGAATCATGGCGACTGGAAACGAGATATCGGGGATTGTCTCCATTTTCAGAGTCGCCGTTGCGTATAGCCCCCCTCCTACAAGCAGGGCAATCAATATAACCATTGCAGCCACTTTATTCATCGAAAAGCGGATTAAACCATTCAACCAGAACCCCTCCTACTCGCGTGTATACCTCAACGTTAAACTTTCTGTATGAACATAACGTGAACCATGCAAAAAAAATGATGCAAGCAGCCCTTTTTTTTTGCGTGGTTCGCATTTGTAGGAGTGATATGGTGCTTAAGCCCGTCAGGAAATGCGTTTTTTGGTTGCCATGCTCGGCAGCGTCACGTCTACGCGCGCACCGCCTTCCACCCGGTTTGTAATACGTATGACGCCTTGATGCAAATTGACGATTTTCTGGGCGATGGAGAGGCCTAGGCCGCTTCCGCCCAGCTTTTTGCTGCGCGACTTGTCCGCCTTATAAAATCGTTCAAACAGCCTAAAGCCGTCTTCGTCAGGAAACCCGCTGCCATTGTCCGATACGGATACTTTAATGCTGTCTGTATCTAGGCTCATTTCAATGCGTATATATCCGCCTTCCGGAGCAAATTTGATCGCATTGCCGATTACATTTATCCATACTTGGCTAAGCCCATCCTCATCGGCATTTATTTTCACATGGGGCAGCTCCAGTATCATCTCAATCGATTTTTCGGTCCACTGCGGCTCGCAGACCAAAATAACTTGGCGCAGTTGCTCATCGAGATCGTAGGTAACCGGATCAAAAGCAGGCACTGCCGAATCCAGTTCCGCCAGCTTAAGCAAATTATCGCTAAGGCGCGACAGACGCTGGCTTTCTGTATAAATAATGTTTAGATACCGCTGCTTCTGCTCGGGATCTTCCACCGCATCCAGCATAAGCATTCGCGAAAATCCGGCAATCGACGTCAGCGGCGATTGAATCTCATGCGAGACGCTGCTTACAAATTGCCCGCGCAGTTCATCCATCTGTTCAATTTCCTTCGCCATGCCGCTAAAGCTTTGGGCCAGCTGCCCGAGCTCATCTGTACGCTTGCCTGATCTTAGCTGAATGTCGAAGCGCCCACTCGCCATCCGCTCTACCGCCTGCTTCATTTCTTTAAGCGGACGCACCAAATAGATGGCGGCCACAAAGATGCACAGACCGCCTACCCCGAGCACAACAGCAAGAGCAACGAAGAGCATCTGGTTGAAAATAACAGTCTTGCTCGTCGGCTGGTGCACGAACAACGCGTACGTTTTATGATCAGAAGTAAACGGCATCCCGAGCACGAGGCCTTTGCCTTCCGTGAACCCAAAATCAAAATCTACAAACGGCTCGCCGTTTAATACAGATGTTGAAATGCTGTCTCCGGGAGCAATGCCAAATTCCGCAAACAGCTTCCCCTCCTCGGTGAGCCAGCCCTTGTCATCCATAACCATATATTTATAGGTCGGGGTAGGCTCTAATAGCGTAACAATTCGCTTCGCTTCCTCAATGCCATACTGCTCATATAAAGCGGCAATCGAATGTCCGTATTGCAGAACCTCCTTCTGCACCTCGGTGATCACCTGGTCCTTAAACAGCGTAATCGTAATAAAGAAGGCGCTGACCAGACCGACCAGCACCGCCGTTATAAAACTAATAATGACTCTGACATATAACGTTCTTAGCATGCGTCCACCATTTCGAGCCTGTAGCCAAGCCCCCGCTTGGTCACAATCGTAAACGGCGCATCCATTTCTACAAAACGTTCGCGCAATCGCTTAATATGTACATCCACTGTCCGCTCATCGCCGAAAAACTGCGGACCCCAAATTTGGCTGATCAGCTCGTTGCGCGTGAAAATTTTGCCCGGGTTGCCCGCCAGCTTGAACAGCAGCTCAAATTCCTTCAGCGGCAGCGCCACCCGTGCCTGCCCCTGAATCATCTCAAACGTATGCCGGTCCAGCACAAAATCGCCCAACTGCAGCCGCATAGACGCCTCAATCCGGTAGCGCTTCAACAATGCGCGAACGCGCAGCACAAGCTCATAGGGCTCGAAAGGCTTCACCATATAATCATCGGTTCCCAGGCCAAACGCTTTGATTTTCTGATTAATTTCACGCTTTGCTGTTACCATCAGCACAGGGATATTTGGGTATTCTTCCTTTACATATTTACATAGCTCCCAGCCATCCATGAAGGGCATCATCACATCAAGCACCACTAAATCTGCTTTTTGCTTTCGCAGCAGCCGCATGGCCTCTTTGCCGTGGCTTGCCTGAATCGTCTGAAATCCCTCACTGCTAAGCTGCGCGTGCATGAGCTCGCGTATATCTGGATCATCATCTACCAGCATGACACTTGCCATCTCTTTTTTCCTCCCGCTCTCCCGTGGCTTCTCCATTGTTTTCGGCAGCTTCTATACAAAATTATAGCCTAAAGATAGAAAAAGCTGTCAAGTATTATCTTTAACTGTACGGATGAGCGGGGTTTAGGTAACCTTTTGTTTAGTTTATATGCAATTATGTCAAATTTGCAGTTTTCATTAGATATCGGCAATTAGGCAATGGTATAATGGGAATTAGCTTTTCTTATAAATAGGAGGAATGATTGCACATGAAATTAGGAGTATTCAGCGTGCTTTTCGCACAGAAGTCATTTGAAGAAGCGCTCGATTACATAGCTGCCAAAGGACTGGATGCTATTGAAATCGGCACTGGCGGTTACCCTGGCACAGCCCACTGTGATCCTGATGTCCTGCTTGCTGATGAGGAAAAGTTGAAAGCGTTTAAGCATGCGGTAGAATCACGCGGCCTGATCATCAGCGCCCTGAGCTGCCACGCTAATCCGCTGCACCCACAAAAGCATCTAGCTGCTGCGGATGACGCTACGATTCGCAAAACGATTGAGCTCGCAGGCCGCTTGGGCGTTCCTGTCGTTAATACATTTTCCGGCTGCCCAGGCGACCACGAGGATGCTAAATATCCGAACTGGCCGGTTGCGCCTTGGCCAAACGATTTCCAAGAAATTTTGGCTTGGCAGTGGGAACACAAAGTTATCCCTTATTGGACTGAGATCGGTGCGCTTGCTGAAGAGCATGGCGTGAAAATCGGACTTGAGCTGCACGGCGGCTTCTCCGTTCACAGCCCGGCAACGCTGCTTCGCCTTCGTGAAGCGGTTGGCCCGGTTATCGGCGCCAACCTGGATCCGAGCCATATGTGGTGGCAAGGGATTGATCCGGTTCAAGCTGTTCATATTTTGGGACGCGCTGGCGCAATTCACCATTTCCACGCGAAGGATACGACGATTGATCCAATCAACGTCAACCATCACGGCGTAACGGATATGCAATCGTATTCGCTGATGCTGGATCGCGCTTGGCAATTCCGCACCGTCGGCTTCGGGCATGACCTGAAGGTATGGGCGGACATTATTAGCGCGCTTCGTCTAGTCGGCTACGACTATGTGGTGAGCATTGAGCACGAGGACGGCCTGATGTCCGTTGATGAAGGCTTCACCAAAGCGGTGCAAAACCTGCAGCAAGTGCTGATTAAAGAACCACTAGGCGAAATGTGGTGGGTATAGGTTAAAGGAGGGCGGCTGCATCCGGCGAGGATGCAGCCGTTCTTTTTTTGCTCTTAGGATAGTGCATTCCATTTAGATTCCTTCATTAAAATCGACTAAATGAAAGACCCCTCCCCATAATTTTGCTTTTTTCTCTAATCTAATCTCACTTTAGAAACTCCCTAGTTACCTCATTTAAAATGACCCTGTCATTCATACAGATCAAAATTTATACTATAACAGTAAATTTGATCCATTAAACTCAAAACACCACGGAAAATATCACTCTATATTTCAAACAAAATTCTCATTCTACAATTAATCAACACTTTCACAAAATAGACAAAAACTAATTTGTAATATGATTCCATTTTTTCATTAATAATATTAAAGTTCTTATAAGGTACATTTAAGCTAAATTGTACCAACAAAAAGCTTCGAATTAGATAATGCACCAATAATATGCAGCATTTGTTTCGAAAGAAGAAATTAAATTCACCGGTTTTTTAACTACAATTCTACATTCATATTATTTAGCTGAGACTTTGCAAACAAATTGTAGATTCAATCATTCACTCTGCAAAATGAGGAGGGCTAGACTTGGAAAAAGTACTAACTATGAACAAGCTCTACAAGAGTTATTCTGATTTCTCATTAAATAATATAAATTTAGAATTGATGCAAGGCGATATCATGGGTTTAATCGGAGAAAATGGAGCTGGAAAAACGATACTAATGAAATTACTTCTGAATCTGTTAAGCCCCGAAAAAGGAGAACTTATTGTATTCAATAAAAGTTACGCCGATCATTCATCGTACATAAAAAATAGAATAGGGGTCGTTTTTGACGAAAATTACTTGCACGGACTTCTGACTCCTAAACAAATAAATTTGATAATGTCTAGTATCTATGAACGATGGAATCAAAAGACGTACTATTATTATTTAGATAATTTCAATTTACCCTTAAACAAAAAAATAAATGAATTATCGAAGGGCATGAAAGTAAAATTAAATTTTTCTGTTGCATTGTCGCATAAACCTGAACTATTACTATTAGACGAAGCTACCAGCGGGCTAGACCCTGTTATGAGAATTGAAATTTTAGATGTCCTGAAAGAATATGTTACGGAAAATAACAGCTGCGTTCTCATATCATCTCATATATTATCAGATGTTGAACGTATAGCTAATAAAATTACCTTCATGCACAAAGGAAAAATAGTATTTACAGAAAATGTTTCAAATATAACTCAGCATGGGAACCTTGAAAACATCATGAGATCATATATTAAAGGGGAGTCATCTGATGCAAGGTCTAATTATTAAAGATTTATTAGTGTTAAAAAGCAAGATGAAGATCATTCCTTTTATCCTTTTATTCATTTTAGCTATTTTGGCTATTTATTATCTAGGTTCCACTGGTGTATTAGCTTTGAATGTGTTTTTCCCAGTCTATTTCTGCGCCCTTACAATACCTGTATTTCAGGAAGATGAAAAAGCAGGCTGGCATAATTATGTTTTAGCTTCACCGCTATCGAAGAAGCAAATTGTGATTAGTCGATATATTGTGAGTTTTTCTATTATTACATTTTCATTAATAAGCTTATTATTGTTGAATATTTTTTATTATTACTTATTTAGCGACCTTTCATTTTCAGTTCATATCCTTACCTTATTCGCGGCATTGTGCCTGGCTTTTATTTACTTATCATTGCTCATTCCCTCTATATACTATAGTGGAACAAATGGCAGTTCTATTGTGATGTTGATTTTTATATTGTTATTCTCTGCTGGTGCTTTTCTTATTAACTCTGGAATGCTAACGGTTGATACATTGGTCTCTATCCATCCATTATTTTTAGCAGGCAGTTTACTGCTTTTAGCGCTAATTACAATCCTAATATCTCTACTTATTTCCATGAAAGTTTTCTTAACCTCCCAATCTATATAAGTTGAACTAGATATATTCAGTGAGTTGATCGTCTTCTAAACGAAGACAAAGACGATCAATAATCGTCTGAGTATCGAGAGCTATGTTTTGCATAAACGCAGCAACTTTTTTGCGGATCTCTGAGACGGTATGGAAAAACACGTTGTTAATAACATCCGATTTCAGCCATTTCCAAAGTCCCTCCACCAGGTTCAATTGCGGACTATACGGTGGTAAGAAAACCAATTCAAGACGCTCTTTGTGATCTTCCAGAAAGGGTTGAAGCAATTTCGCATGATGAATGCGAGCATTGTCCAGTACCATAACCATCTTTCCTTTGGGATACGCTTCGACCACCATTTGTAGAAACGATAGAAATGTCTCTGCGTTATACTGCTCATCTTCTTTCCAGAGAATTTGACCCGTCGTATAATCCAGTACAGCCAACAATTTGACGCCGCGATGTTTGCCTGTGGTCTGGATGTTGCGTTGCTTGCCTTTGAGAAACCATGTATGCTGAAGCGCTTGGTAATCCCGGATCATGGACTCGTCTTCGAAGAGTAAATGAGCAATGTCTTCGTTCATTAGTCTTTTTTCAAAGCAGGAAACGTCTCTTCTGTAAAGACCTGTTGCTTGGCTTCATCCGCAGCAGCTAACGTATACGTGGGTTTGGTGTAGCTGAGCCCAAGGCGGTGTGCCATTTTGGAAATGCCACGAAGCGAATAGGACGGACCGAACTCCCGCTTGATATATTGGCCAATAAGGTAGAGCGTCCAGCTGTATTTACTTTCAAAGCCTACTTCGTGTGGAACCGAGGAGACGATCGTCGCTTTCAGTTGCTCCTGTTGTTCTTTGGTCAGCCGCTCTGGCGCTCCTGTTGAATAGTGGATTTGCAGTCCAGTTACACCTGCTTCGCGGTACGCACGCATATATTTATAGACCGTTCGTTCCGTTCTGCCTATGATCTCTGCGATTTCTTTTGCATTCTTCCCTTTCAAATACAGAACAATAGCTTGATAACGCTCAAACATTCGTCGCTCTTTTTCTTTTTTCATTAAGGATTCAATTTCAGTTAACGCTTGTGTCATTTCCATGATTTCACCATCGCTTTTAAGTTATGTTTCTTATATTCGACAGTGTGGAAATGAATTCCTTTAGTTCAACTTATATAGATGAACTATTCTTTAAAAACGAGATCGCGAAACCTTCTCACTTAATATGCAACAACATTTGAGGATGCGACTGTTATTTTTTTACAGGTAGAGGGTAGGCAAGCTCGTAAAAGCTTAACATCTCGCCAATAAATAACACTCCCCACGTTAACAACAGAGGATAGGTGATTCATAATGGCTAGCCATGCTTCTAATTTTACCGTTGCCGTTGCTTCAATCGCCACGCCGAGTTGCGCGGCGATTGCATCGTTTTGACAAATAAGCAAGGCCAAGTGCCTTACGTACAAAAAAGAGCCGTAACCCGAACCGCCCACGGCAGCCTCGGATCACGACTCTTTCTTTGTGTTCGCTGAAATCAGCTTATCCCCGCGTCATTTCTTCCCCATTGAGCACTAGCCGGTAACGAATGTCCGCTTTCAGCGAATCCGAGACAGCGCAATATTTTTCCTTGCCCAGCTCAATCGCTTTCCAAATCCGGTAATCCGGCACATCGCCATTCACTTTGAAAATAAGATCAATGGCCGTAAAGCCCTTCGGCATTTCCTCTTTGCGCGTGCCTTCCGCATCTATCTCGATGCTGCTGATTGAACCAAGGAACGCATCCATAATCATCGTAATATCGATGCCGATACAGCCCGCGAGGCCTGCAAGCAGCAGCTCCATCGGTGTAGCTCCTTGCCCGTCGCCGCCATATGCTGCGGTCGCATCCATTCCAACGCTGTAGCCAGATGGCCCTACAGATGTAAATGCACGTTTGCCTGTCCATGTTGTTGTAACCTTCATTGCGGTGTACCCTCTTTCTTTCGTAAGAATCGAAGGCCAAGCCTCCTACTTTAACTTTGTGGTTCGTATTAATATTCTGTCATTCGTTATTGCTGTTCTTGCTGCAATCCTCTGTGCTGGCCCAGCTTGTTCAGAAATCGACGCGCCCGTTCGGTAACAGGATGATCGAAAAACACATCTGGCGCTGCCTCCTCGACAATTTGCCCATCATCCATAAACACAACCCGATTCGCTACATGGCGGGCAAAAGCCATTTCATGCGTCACCACCAGCATCGTCATACCTTCGCGAGCCAGCTGCTGCATCACATCAAGCACCTCGCCGACCAATTCCGGATCAAGCGCAGATGTCGGCTCATCAAACAATAAAACATCCGGCTCCATCGCCAGCGCCCTTGCAATCGCTACCCGCTGCTGCTGTCCGCCAGACAGCCTTGATGGATATTCATCCAGCTTGCCTTCCAGCCCGACGCGCTCCAGCATTTTTTTGCCGATAGCAATAGCTTCGCTTCTTGGCAGCTTTTTCACGACGAGCAGCGATTCAATGACGTTGCCCAGCGCTGTTTTATGCGGGTACAGATTAAACTGCTGAAATACCATCCCGCTATGGCGGCGAATGGTTCGGACATTCTGATTATGCTCGCGTGGCTTCATCTGTGTATCAAGGCGAACACCGTTCATCTCAATACGACCTCCGCTGAGCGTCTCTAGCCCGTTCAGGCAGCGAAGCAGCGTGCTTTTTCCCGAACCGCTTGGGCCGAGCAGCACAATAATTTCTCCGGGATTGACCTGAAGATTGATACCCTTCAGCACCTCGGTGCCTTGAAAAGATTTCGTTAATTTCTCCGTCGTAATCATCGTATTTCTCACGCCCCAACCCAAGCGTAAACGGCTGTCGCCGTCCTCTGGCGGCAAAACTTCCGTTTCGCGATGAAAAATAAGCCCATTATAAGAGTGAAACTTATCATTTCTTATATTTTTAATAAGCTTTGGACAAGCGCTTCTCAATCGCTTCTAAAATAGCTGAAAAAGCGGTGCTCATCACCCAATACATAACTCCAATTCCCACATAAAACGGCATATAGACGTAATATTGTGCTATAAGCAAAGTCGCCTGACGCAGCAACTCGGTTACAGTAATAGCTGAAACGAGCGATGTCTCCTTAAGCATTCCAATAAACGTATTTCCCATTGGTGGAATGGCTACCCTTGCCGCCTGCGGAAGCACGATTCGATAAAGCGCCTGCCAAGAGGTCATGCCCGTTGCATATGCAGCCTCCATTTGCCCTTTTGGAATCGACAAAATCGCTCCACGAAACGTTTCCGACAAATACGCACCCACATTAATACTAAGTGCAATCGTTGCTGCCGTCAGTGGCCCTAATATAATTTTATAGTCCGCCAACCCATAATAAACGACAAAAATTTGGATAAGCACCGGGGTTCCACGAATAATCGAGACATATCCCCGTGCCAATAGCCGAATGGGACGGTTACCCTTCAAACGGGCAATAGCTACTACTCCTCCGATTATGAGCCCAAAAAACATCGACATAACCGTAAGCAGTAGCGTGTAATACGCGCCCTTCAACAGAAAAGAGAAATTTTCAAAAACGAGATTCATAACGTGAAGGTTCCCTTCCGTCTACGTGGTTTCGCAAGGTAAAACTTATAAATCCATATAATATGACGAGAGCCGGGCTTATTCAGCCGCTGGCTCTTCGCCGAACCATTTCACAAAAATAGTTTTATACGTGCCGTCGGCTTTCATCGCCTTCAAAGCTTCGTTCAGCGCGTCACGGAATTCCGGGTTATCTTTGCGAACTGCAATGCCTGCGTTGTCCGATTTAATTGGATCGCCAACCGCTTTGATTTTGAAGCCATTTTTCTCGACGATTGGTTTCAGGGCATACATATTGTTAATAGTCGCATCAATACGTCCGGCATTCAGATCCTTCAGCGACGTAATGACATCATCATAGGTTTTAATGGTGAAGTCGCCAACTTCAGGCAGCACCGTTTTGCGAAGATAGGTTTCGTCGTTCGTACCCAGGCCTACGCCAATATTTTTGCCTTTAAAATCAGCCAGCTTCGTGATCGTATCGTTTTTTTCGGCTACGATGATTTTTACAGAGTTCGTAATGTACGGTTCTGTAAAATCCATTTGCTCCTTGCGCTCGTCGGTAATCGTCATTTGGCTAATGACGACGTCAAATTTCTTCGCCTGCAGTCCGGCAATCATACCGGAAAACTCCTGTGCAACAAACTCAGCTTTTACGCCAAGGCGCTTGGCGATTTCTTTTGCAATATCGGCATCAAAGCCATCTATTTCCTTGTTGTCGTTTAAAAAGTTATACGGCGCATAGGTTCCCATCAAACCTACCTTGAGAACGCCTGCTTGTTTCACTTGCTCCAGCAGATTGGAAGGAGCAGCTGTTTCTGCTTCCGCAGTCGGCGAAGCCGAGCCCGCATTACCGCTGTTGCCGTTCTTCGAGCCACAGCCCGCCACAATAACCGCCAGCAGCAAAATAGCTGTCATCATCAATAACGTTGATTTTTTCATTTGAATCCTCATCTTCCACTCTCTCCTTCATAGCTTCTCTAATATTTTATTATTGCTTATTAATGTGTCCGGCTTTCGCAGGGAAATGCAGCTAAATGCCTAATAAGCCGAAAAATTCAAAGCGCGCCGTTTCCGCAGCCAGCAATTCCGCAGATTTTACCGCAATAGCATCGCTTTCCGGCGAGCTGCGAAACAGCCAACGGGACAGTACGCCTTCAATGAGGCTCATCAGAAATGCCGCTCGCAGCTTGGCATCAATGGTAGCCGGCAGCATGCCCAGCTCAGTGGCGCGTTCAATATTGAGTACAAAGGATTGCTCCATCTCCATTTGAGTAACCGTTATTTCCTGTCTAACGACTTCGCTGAAGCCTGTGCCATCAAGCAGCATGCCCATTAAATAGCGATTTTCCTTAGCAAAATGGAAGAGCTCGGTAAGCAGATGCTCAGAGGCTGACACCATATCCTGCACCGAACCAGCATTTTTTCGGTAGCCTTGTCCAATAACCGTAAGCAACCGCTCCCGGCCATCCTGTACAATTTCTATAGCTATAGCTTCTTTACTTTTGAAATACCAATAGAAAGTACCTTGCGCTACTCCTGCATCCGCTACAATATCCGATACTTTCGTCGAATGGTAACCATGAAGGGCAAAACGCTTCAGTGCGGACTCCATAATTTGGCGCTTGCGCTCCGCATTGTTCGCCGTATTGCGATCTACGGTTCCGATAACAGCATCGCCTCCATTGATTGACTCGTCAGTCAGTTTTGATTTAAATCCTATCGGATCACTCGTATATTGTCAAGTGGATAACAAAAAAAGACCGCCCAGGTCGTATTCAACTTGGACGGTCTTTCTTGTTTGTCGTTATGCCAACCATACTTTGGTGATCATGATGTAATCAATAAACAAAAACAATCCCAAAGATACAGCTGTGAAACCAATCGCGAAAATGTTCTTCTTGCGCTCTTTCACCAACCGGACAAAGCCGATCAATAACAAAATTGTAAACGCAAGCATAAACCAGTCAAACGTGTTAATGTTGCTGGTCGCTTGTGCTGCTTCTTCTGCCAAAAACATTTGAATGACCCCTCCCACAGTTAAGCTTTTGCTCCATTTCACTTGCTTCAGGACCTGTCCTCCAAACCAAGGTGAAACGGCATTCGCCGTCCTCTGACGGCGCGGCGCGTTTCATTCCGAGAAATATAGAGAAAGGATGGAAACCTCATATCCTGTCCTATATTTTAAAAATCCATTTGGCCACACGCATCCTATCCTAACCTATATGTTATCTTTTCCATGCGCCTGACGCAAGTCCGAATCTGTTTTCGTAACAACTTTGTCACGTTTGTCCATCAAGCATGACTAATACCTTATTGCCAATCAGGCTAATCCTTTTCCACTATCTCC
This sequence comes from Paenibacillus sp. FSL H8-0537, assembly GCF_038051995.1. NCBI lineage: Bacteria > Bacillati > Bacillota > Bacilli > Caryophanales > Paenibacillaceae > Paenibacillus > Paenibacillus sp. FSL H8-0537. The sequence goes on from NZ_CP150290.1 coordinate 6,384,884, forward strand.
TTATACGTTGTCCAGCTTTGCCCAACCTTATAACCTGCGGCCGTCATGGAATATAGATGAAATTCAAATCAGACAAAGAAAAAAAGGCTAACACACATCAGTGGGCTAGCCTTACATCATCAGGCCTAATTAGACGCCGCAGCAACGGAAGCCTGCGTCTCGCGCCGCTGGATAGTCCGTTCCCGGTCACGCTCCATAATCGGCTTCAGGTATTTCCCTGTATAGGACTTGTCTACCTTCGCCACTTCCTCCGGCGTTCCCGTCGCAACGATTAAGCCGCCACCGCTTCCGCCTTCCGGTCCCAAATCGATCAAATAATCGGCTGTCTTAATGACATCGAGATTATGCTCAATGACAAGCACCGATTCACCCGAATCAACAAGGCGATGCAAAACCATCAACAGACGGTCAATATCATCGGCATGCAAGCCTGTCGTAGGTTCATCCAAAATGTACAACGTTTTCCCCGTACTCCGGCGATACAGCTCGGAAGCCAGCTTAACACGCTGTGCTTCGCCTCCAGACAATGTCGTTGCAGGTTGTCCCAGGCACATATAACCTAAGCCTACATCAAGCAGCGTCTGCAATTTGCGCTGGATTTTCGGGATATTTTCGAAAAACTTGCAGCCATCCTCAATTGTCATTTCCAGCACATCGGAAATGCTCTTGCCTTTATATTTCACTTCCAGCGTTTCGCGATTGTAACGCTTGCCTTTGCAAATTTCGCAAGGGACATACACGTCAGGCAGGAAATGCATTTCAATCTTGATAATGCCGTCTCCACGGCAAGCCTCGCAGCGGCCGCCCTTCACATTAAAGCTGAATCTGCCCTTCTTATAGCCCCGAACCTTGGATTCATTCGTCGAAGCGTAAAGATCGCGCACATCGTCAAACATGCCCGTATACGTAGCGGGATTCGAGCGTGGCGTTCTGCCAATTGGCGATTGGTCAATATCAATAACCTTCTCCAAATGCTCGATGCCGCGCATTTCCTTATATTGTCCAGGCCGTGTTCTCGCTCGGTTCAAATCACGCGCCAGCGTCTTATAGACGATTTCGTTGACGAAGGTTGATTTGCCCGAACCAGATACGCCAGTAACCGCCGTAAAAATGCCAAGCGGAATCTTTACATTGACACCGCGCAAATTGTTTTCCTTCGCACCGCGAACCTCCAGCCATTTGTCTCCCGCCGCACGACGCTCCAGCGGCACCTCAATAAACTTGCGCCCGCTCAAATATTGGCCCGTCAACGAATTTTCATTGTGCATGATTTCCGCCGGTGTTCCTTCCGCGATAACGGTACCGCCATGAATGCCCGCACCAGGGCCAATGTCGATAATATAGTCAGCAGCCAGCATCGTATCCTCATCATGCTCTACAACAATAAGCGTATTGCCGATGTCCCGCATATGCACAAGCGTCTCAATCAATCGATCATTGTCCCGCTGATGAAGTCCGATGCTCGGCTCATCCAAAATATAAAGAACGCCCATCAGGCTCGAACCAATTTGTGTTGCCAATCGAATCCGCTGCGCCTCACCGCCGGACAGCGTTCCAGCCGCCCGGTTCATCGCCAAATATTCCAGCCCGACATTGACAAGGAAGCCTAGCCGACTGTTGATTTCCTTCAAAATCAGATTGGCAATCGTTTGTTCCCTCTCCGTTAATACCAGTCCTTCGAAGAAGCGCTGCGAATCACCAATAGAAAGTGAAGTGACATGAGCGATGTTCTGGGAGGCAATCGTTACAGCAAGTGTTTCCTTGCGCAGCCGCTGGCCTTTACAGCCGCCACAAGGCTTGGCACTCATATAAGCTTCGATGTGTTCCCGCATGGAATCGGACGCTGTCTCGCGGTAGCGCCGCTCCAGATTATTGACTATACCTTCAAACGGTACATAAGCCTCTTTACGATGGCCAAAGTCATTTTCATATAGGAAGCGAACACGTTCTCCACCGGTACCATAAAGCAGCTTATTCATTTGCTCGTCGCTGAGCTCAGAAACCGGCACATCCTGTGGAATGCTATAATGCTCACAAACCGAGCTTAAAAACTGCGGATAATAATTGGACGTGCTTCCAGCCCAAGCAAGAAAAGCAGCTTCTTTAATAGATTTGCTCATATCGGGAACGAGCAGATCCGGATCGACAATCATCTTCGCGCCTAGTCCATCGCAATCCGGACAAGCACCGAACGGGCTGTTGAACGAAAACATCCGCGGCGCGAGCTCCTCTACGCTAAAGCCGCATACTGGACAAGCCAGGTTTGAGCTGAACAACAGCTCTTCCTTCTCCATTACGTCAACGAGCACTCGGCCATCGGCCAATTTAAGCGCCGTCTCTATCGAATCAGCTAAGCGGCTGTGCACGTCTGCCTTCACAACGATACGGTCAACAACGACCTCAATGCTATGTTTTTTATTTTTCTCCAGTTCGATCTTCTCACTGAGCTCGCGCAGCTCGCCATTTACGCGAACGCGGACAAAACCCTGCTTCTGAATGTCGGCAAACAGCTTCGTATGCTCGCCCTTGCGGCCGGATACGAGCGGAGCCAAAATTTGCAGCTTCGTCTTCTCAGGATATTCCATAATACGATCAACCATTTGTCCTACGGTCTGCGAAGTAATTTCAATCCCATGCTCCGGACAATGCGGCTTGCCGATTCGTGCGTATAACAAGCGAAGGTAGTCGTAAATTTCCGTTACTGTACCTACAGTGGAGCGCGGATTACGGCTCGTCGTCTTCTGGTCAATTGATATCGCCGGAGACAATCCTTCGATAGAATCTACATCTGGCTTCTCCATTTGGCCGAGAAACTGTCTTGCGTAGGCAGATAAAGACTCCACATAACGGCGCTGTCCTTCGGCGTAAATGGTATCAAATGCGAGGGACGATTTGCCTGAGCCGCTCAAACCCGTCAATACAACAAACTTGTCGCGCGGAATGGTGACATCAATATTTTTCAAATTGTGTGCACGAGCGCCTTTTACTACAATTTTGTCGCTTCCCAATCTTATTGCCTCCTCTTTCCTATCCATTCTCTTCTTTCGCTTCTACATTCCCGCACGCAGCTCCAACAACGCATCCCGAAGCTCGGCCGCCCGCTCAAATTGCAGGTTTTTCGCCGCATCCTTCATTTCGACTTCCAATCTATTAATCATCGACTGACGGTCCTTCTTCGACATCTTGCCAGATCCGGCATCCGCCAAATAATCAGCCTTCTGCTCGGCAACCTTAGTCGCTTCAATAACTTCCAATACTTTCTTGCGAATCGTCTGCGGCGTAACGCCATGCTTCTCGTTGAAGGCTTCCTGAGTCGTCCGCCTACGTTCCGTTTCCTTCATCGCACGGCTCATTGAATCCGTCACTTTATCGCCATACATGATGACCCGGCCCTCGCTGTTGCGCGCCGCACGTCCAATCGTTTGTATCAGCGAGCGGTCTGAGCGCAGGAAGCCTTCCTTATCCGCGTCCAAAATCGCTACCAGCGATACTTCAGGCAAATCCAGCCCCTCCCGGAGCAGGTTAATGCCAACCAGCACGTGGAACACGCCAAGTCTGAGGTCACGCAATATCGCAATCCGCTCCAGCGTCTTAATATCCGAGTGCAGATAACGCACCTTCACACCAATTTCCTTAAAATAATCGGTTAAGTCCTCCGCCATTTTCTTCGTCAGCGTCGTGACCAATACCCGCTCATCCTTCGCCACCCGATCGCGAATTTCGCCTAGCAAATCATCAATTTGCCCCTTCGTTGGACGAAGCTCAATGATCGGATCAAGCAGGCCTGTAGGCCGAATAATTTGCTCTACCATTGTTGGACATTGCTCCAGCTCAAAAGGACCCGGCGTAGCCGAAACATAAATCGTCTGCTTGGCCTTCGCTTCAAACTCCTCGAACTTAAGCGGCCGATTGTCCATCGCCGATGGCAGCCGGAAGCCATGGTTGACGAGCATTTCCTTCCTTGCCCGGTCGCCGTTGTACATCGCGCGAATTTGCGGCAGCGATACATGCGACTCGTCAATAACAATGAGCATATCATCTGGAAAATAGTCGAAGAGCGTGTAAGGTGTCGCTCCCCGTTCCCGGAACGTCAATGGCCCCGAATAGTTCTCAATGCCCGAGCAAAAACCCATCTCGCTCATCATCTCGATGTCATAGCGCGTACGCTGCTCAAGCCGCTGCGCTTCCAGCAGCTTACCCGCTTCCTTAAGCTCGGCAAGCCGCTCCTCCAGCTCGCGCTCAATATTAACGAGCGCAAGCTTCATCGTATCCTCATGGGTAACGAAGTGAGACGCCGGGAAAATCGCTACATGCTCGCGCTCGCCCACGATCTCGCCGGTCAGAACATCGATTTCCGTAATCCGTTCAATCTCATCGCCGAACAGTTCAATTCTAATCGCCCGCTCATTATTGGCAACGGGAAAAATCTCTATAATATCGCCGCGGACACGGAATGTGCCGCGAATAAAGTTAATATCGTTGCGCTGATATTGAATATCGACGAGCTTATGCAAAATCGCATCGCGGGGCTTCTCCATCCCCACGCGCAGCGACAGCAGCATGCTGCCGTACTCCTTCGGCGAACCTAACCCGTAAATACAGGAGACGCTGGCCACAACGATGACGTCTCTTCGTTCGAATAGCGAGCTGGTCGAAGAGTGGCGCAGTTTATCGATCTCTTCATTAATGCTCGAATCCTTCTCAATATAGGTATCGGTTGAAGGAATATAAGCTTCCGGCTGAAAATAGTCGTAATAGCTGACGAAATATTCCACGGCATTATCGGGGAAAAATGACTTAAATTCGCTGCACAGCTGCGCTGCGAGCGTCTTGTTATGCGCAATAACGAGCGTAGGCCGATTAACCTGCGCAATCATATTGGCAATCGTATAGGTCTTCCCCGTTCCAGTCGCACCCAGCAGCGTTTGAAACCTCTCTCCTGCTTCAACGCCTTCAACCAGCTGCCTAATAGCACGCGGCTGGTCGCCTTGCGGCGTATAATCGGATTTAAGCTCAAAATTGCGGGCTTGCGGTGCAAAATTACTCACTTCAGCCATCCACTCCTTCTTCCTTCCTCAGCTATCTATCATTATAGTCTATATCGCGCAAAAGAAGCAGCAAGCCTCAATTTGTTCATGCTGTTACAAGTAATCCCAATTCATAAAGGCAAGTCTGCCCTTTATAAGAATATGTGTTCCCGTTTATTATAGCTCTAAGAATTCTCCGTTGCAACCAGCTAAATTTCCCTACATTAAAAAACCGCACTGACAGCAGAAAAAGTCTGTCAGTGCGGTTTTGAATGATATTTGATAGGCAGTTTGTCCAGCAACTCCAGGCACAGGCCATTCATTTCGGAAATCGCCTCTGCTTGCAGCTATACTGTTGTTTTCTCGCTAGTAGCAGCGCCTTTCACAGGGACTGGCCCTGCTGATGTGCTCCGGCGATGCGCAGTTCGCTTGTGCCTCAACAAATCAAGCAGCGAAGCTGGGCCCGATGCCGCATAGAAATTCGCATCCTCATCTGGCGCCAAAATAACCCCGAGCTGATGATGCTCATTTTCATAACGCGCACGCTGCATAAACTTTACTTCTCCCGCAAAGTTCAGCACTTCCAGCTTGCAGAAAGCCGAGTTGAGATGAAGCGCGGCATGCAGATCTGTTTTCGAATGCACGCGAACGCCATTAACCTTCGAAATAATCTCGCCTGCCTGAAGCCCCAGCGCCTCAGCCGGCGTTTGCGGCAAAATACCTAACAGGCGCAAGCCGCGCTGGTCATGAACGAATAGCGGGCTGCTGGCATTTTCCAGCCTGCGGCTGTGCCAGATAATCGCTTCATGGAGCAGCAGCGAGCAAAGCGCGGCAATGGGCAGCAGCACGGGCAGCCACCAAGCCAGCAAAGCTGCTGCTGCGAGTGCGACACTGTAAAGCAGCAAGCCTTTCGCAGCGTGCTTGGCCTTCTCCTCAGGCAGCATCGAGCGTGTCAATTCGCTAAAGCCGATAATCATTGGCAGCGCAGCTATTGTCCAGCCCTGCGACCAGTCCGCGCCGAGCAGCGGTGTCCATGGCAATGCTGTTGTTGAAGCATCTGCACCCGCACCTCCGCCAATGGGAACGAGCAGCAGCAAAGGGACTGGCCAAAAGCTTTGCAGCATGTAGCCGCCGACAATTTTCCCTCTCTTGCCCGAGAGGAACAGTGGCGTCGCCAGCTTGCCGCCCTGTTTTCGCACGAGCAGCGCCTCTGCCAAATGCAGCAGAGCTACCAGCATGAACAACCCTGTCATATCCATGGCAGCGAGCGAGGCCGCTGCTTGACCGGCTATGCCTTCGCCCGAAGCAAGCGGCGTAAACCCAACGATCCATTGCAGCAGCCCAAGTACGCCAGCCGCATAAGCAAAGCATAAATATCGGATGCGAAACAGCATCAGCAGCGCGGATACGCCCCATAGCCACATGACCGACTGCTGCGTAACGGAAACGCCGATAAAAGCCCCTATGAGAGATACAGCTAGGCCTACCAGCAAGCCTGTGACGATTGCCCGGCCGAGCAGCCGGGGCCATATATGCAGCTTAACGGCGAACAATTGCCGTTCAAGCTTGATCTGCTTCGTGTATTGGAGCAATATAAATAAAATAGCCACATAATAAAAAGGTTGTACCAGCAGTTGAAGCAACGCCAACTGGAATTGCTGCAACAAAGCAAGAGCCTGATTCACCGCATACACTCCTTCATTTTTACCAACTTGTTCCTGTGTCCGCCCTTGCGGCTTTTTCCCGTCTCTAACCTGCTGTCTACTCAAAAGAAAAGGCTGACTCCGAAGACAGAGTCAACCTTGTTATGGATTCGACAACGATACGTTATTTCCTGCCTACACGTTCAATCGCTTCCCGAAGCTGCACATCGTTGTTCTTGTCTTTAATCCAAGCAACAACTGCTTTCTCCAATGCTGTCGCTGTAGTCTTGTCCAGTTTTCCCGTCACCGCCAGACTCGATTCTCTCTGGAATTGCTTGACCGCCTGCACGGTTTCCTCATTGAAATAACCATCGTCACGCTTCGGCTCATAACCAAGCCCCTTAAGCATAATTTGCGCACTGCGAATTTGCTCATTGTTCATATCACGCTGCAGCGTTTCGTTTATGGTCAGCCGCGCAACAGTGTAAAGCGAAGGCGGAGCTACGGCAACAGTCGGCTCAACGCCCTTCTCATGAATCCAGATGCCTTCCGGCGTCAGCCACTTGGCAATCGTCATTTTTACCAGACTGCCATCGCCCAGCGCTTTATTATAGCTGACCTGTACCGTTCCTTTGCCGAATGTCGTCTCGCCGACAAGTATCGCACCGGCTTCCTCGCCAAGCGCTCCTGCCAATATTTCCGAGGCGCTGGCGCTTCCTTTGTTCATGACTACGGCAACTGGGTAAGCTTTGCTGCTCCCCTTGGACAATGTCTTTTCCCGCTTGCCGTCGCGATCCTCCACCTGAACAATTGCATCGCCCTTCGCAATAAACTGCTCGGCAATTTCCACTACGACCGGCAATACGCCGCCAGGATTATTGCGGACGTCAATTACGAGGCCCTTAAGCCCCTGCTGGCCCTTATCGGCTGCTCCTTCGCTGCCCCCGGCGCCAGACTGTACCTGAGCCTGCCCTGCTGACTGCTGCTTCGCTTCCTGCTCCAGACGAGCAAGCTCTTCCTTGAAGCGTTCGGCCGTATTGAGCGAAAACTGACGAATTTCAATGACACCAATCCGGTCATCGGACAAATGGGCATATACGGTTTCCACATCAATATCATCCCGAATTAAAATCAGCTGGATCGATTCGCTGGTGCCTGTCCGCTGGATTTGCAGCTTGGCCTTCGTCCCTTTCGGTCCGCGAATTTTGTCTACCGCCTCATTCAGTCCAAGGCCCTCCAGCTTCTCTCCATTAACCGAAATGACGACATCCTTCGCCAGCAGTCCCGCCCGTTCGGCAGGGGAGCCTTTGATCGGTGATACAACGACCAGCTTGCCGTTTTGCAGCGTCACTTCCGCACCAATACCTGTGAAGGACCCTTCGATGGATTCGGAAAAATGCTGCGCCGATGTCTTCTCCATATAAACGGAGTAAGGGTCATCCAGCGATTCCAGCATGCCTTTGACTGCGCCATCTACCAGCTCTTCACGATCCGTCTTCTTCACGTATTTGGTTTCAATCAAATCCAGCACCGCATTCATTTTGTCAATCTCGGCTTCATTCAGATCATGTTGCCCGCTAGTTTCGGCAGCTGCCGGAGCGGAGCCTGACGCCTGATAGCTGCCCACGACAAGATCGCGAGCCACTACAAGCGTGACCAGAACAGAAGCGAGCATCGTAATCATTACAAAAGCAATGACTGTACGGCCTCTAAACTGCATATTCAGGACACCACCTTCTCGTTTGACCACAGCATTAAATAGAACCTACTTCAGTTCATGCCTTCCCGCTTGGAAGACACGCCCTAGTATATGACAAGTTCTGTCCATTTATTTGCGTATGCCCAGCGACCCACCTATTCCATATTTTTCAAGCGTAAACGGCGTTGCCATCAAAGGATGGCAACGCCCGTTTCACACAGAAGCAGAAATAGAAGCTAATTTATTATGAAGACTCGTATCATTGCTTAAATTTCGAACAAGGGCAGCCCGAAGGCTGCCGCTTGTTACTGATCTTCCTATTTTAAATAGCTGCTTGGATCCGTTGTTGACCCATTAATCCGCACCTCAAAATGCAAATGCGGTCCGGTGGAATTGCCCGTACTGCCAACCTCGGCAATTTTTTGGCCTTTTGAAACGCTGTCGCCTTTGCTTACTTTAATGCCGCCTTCGCGAATGTGGCCATACAGCGTCCACATGCCGCCACCATGGTCGATAATGACGGCATTTCCATAACCGCTCCAGCGCTGCGCCATAAGGACAACGCCACTTTCTGCTGCATGTATAGCCGTTCCCTGCGGAGCTGCAAAGTCGATGCCGGTATGCAGCTTCCTAGAGCCCGTTATCGGGTGAATCCGGTAGCCGTAGCCCGAACTGACACGATACGAATCGAAAATAGGCATGCCCAGCTTTCCGCCTGTATAGACGGCACCGCCGCTTCCGCCTCCACTGCTGCCATTGCCTTTACCCGCAGCAGCGGCCGCAGCCGCTGCTGCTTTTTCCCTCGCGATTCTTTCCGCTTCCAGCTTCGCTACCTTCTCGGCTTCCAGCTCGGATACCTTCTGTGCGAATTCAATCATTAGCTCTTCCTGCTCTGCGCTTATATCTTCAAGATCCTCAAGCTGATGATCATATTCAGCAACCAGCTTGTTTTTCTCGGCTTCTTTTTTCGCTAGATCGCTTTGGTAATTTTGCAGCTTGGTGTACATCGTTTTGACTTCTTCAAGCTTGTGCTCAACCTCAGCTTTTTTCTCCTCAACCAATGCCTGATCGACTTTGTTTTGCTCTAAAATGCTGCGATCCTGGCTTAGAATCAGCTGGAGCGAATCAAACCGGTCGATAAAATCGGAAAAGCTGCTCGCATTCAGCAAGACGTCAAGATACGACACCGAGCCGTTCTCATACATAAGCCGCAGACGCTGCTGGATTAGAATGTCGCGTGTTTTAACACGGCCTTCCGCCTCTACCAGCTCTGCACCGGCCTGCTGAAGCTCCGATTCCGTTTGGTCAACCTTTGCTTGCGTATTATTCATATTGACTACAACCGCATCCAGCTGTGCCAATACAGCTTTAATTGAGGCTTGTACATCAGATTTGAGCGTCGATACTTCCGTCTTTTGCTGCTCTGTCGCGTCAGCTTCCTTCTGCGCTTTGTCAATGGCCTTCTTGGCATCTGTAAGCTGCTTGTTAATGCTGTCCAGCGATGCGGCACTACTGCTCAGTGGCTGAACAAGCAATACCGTCATTATCACCATAAGAACGATTAGATTTCTTCTCTTCACTGACGCGTCCACCTACACTTTCAAATATTTTCGAATGGATATCGTACTTCCCCATATGCCGATCAAGGAGCCCAGTCCAATTAATACACCGCTAATTTCAAGTCCAACCTGCTGAACCGATACGAGACTAAGCATCATCAGCCCAAGTCCCTCCTGCGTCAATTTGACAAACTGCGCGTAGCTGACGAGCAGTACCGCCGTTGTCAATATCGAAGCAATCATGCCAATAAGCGCACCTTCAATGAAAAATGGCCAGCGGATAAACGCATTCGTTGCGCCTACCAATTTCATAATGCCGATTTCCCGGCGCCGAGCAACAATCGTCACTTTAATCGTGTTGGAAATGAGGAACATCGCCGTAACCGTAAGCGCAAGTACGATCACGAGGCCAATTGTACGCACCGCATTCGTAATTTTGAACAGCGTCTCGATTTTGCCTTCCCCATATTTCACACTCGTAATTGGCGCTGTTTCATCGCCCGTGTTAAGCGCCTCGATCTGCGTGGCTGCAATGCTGACAGACTGAGGTTTAAATACTTCTACCGTAAATGAGTCCGGCAGCGGATTGCTCGCATCATCATAGCCGTCAAGCAAGCCTTCGTCACTCAAGTTTTTGCGAAGCTCCTCAAGTCCCTCTTCCTTCGTAACCAGCGTAACTTGCTTCACTACAGAAAGGGCGAGAATTTTATTCTCGACCTCTTTCATCTTCGCCTTGTCTATATCCAGCTGCAGAAATACGCGAATTTCCACCTTGCTCTCTACCGAGGAGGCAAAATTGTTTACATTCAGCGCCAGCAGCATAAACGCCCCGAGCAAAAACAACGAAATAAAAATCGAGCTAATGGAAGCAAACGACATCCAGCCGTTGCGAATTATATTTTTACAGCCTTCTCTAAGGTGGCGGAGCAGGGTTCTAAATTTCATAACCGTACTCCCCTCTTGCCTCATCCCGAACGACCAAGCCATTCTCGATAGCGATGACACGCTTGCGCAAGCTGTTTACAATATCGCGGTTATGCGTCGCCATGACGATGGTTGAACCGCGAAAGTTGATTTCCTCCAGCAAAGCCATAATTTCCATGGACGTCTCCGGGTCTAGGTTGCCAGTAGGCTCGTCCGCTACAATAACCGACGGGTTATTCACTATTGCCCGGGCAATCGACACACGCTGCTGTTCTCCTCCTGAAAGCTGGGCCGGCAGGCTGGCATGCTTATGCTTCAGACCAACGAGATCGAGAACCTCCATCGTCCGTTTTTTAATAATCCGCTTGGGCGCTTCGATAACCTCCATCGCAAAAGCGACATTTTCAAACACCGTCAGCTTCGGAAGCAATCTAAAATCTTGAAAAATAACGCCTATGTTGCGCCGTACAAATGGAATTTTGCGCGGCTTGAGCTTGCCTATATTAAAACCATTTACGGAAAGCTGCCCTTTCGTAGGCACTTCCTCGCGATAGATCAGCTTCATGAAGGTTGATTTCCCTGCCCCGGAAGGCCCTACCAAATACACAAATTCATTACGATCTATGCGTACGGACACTCCTCGCAGTGCATGGGTACCGTCGACGTAAGTCTTCCAAATGTCTTGCATTTCAATCACGTTATCACATCCTGTTTTTAGTCAGCATTAGTAATTCGACAATGACGTGGCAAATCCTTTCTTTTCGACGGTTTCTTTCCTCATTTTTCACAATTCTCATATTCATTCTAGCTGCTTGCATATACATAACAGAGTCGCTTTTGAAATATAAAAATTTATAAGTTACGCACTTATAAATGGGCTTATATTTCTCGGAGTGAAACGAGCTGCGCCGCCAAAGGACGGCGAAATCCATTTCACCTTGAATTCTAAGAATTTAGAAGTTTCATCCTTTGATCCGCTTAGAATTCTAGGGCAAAGCTCTTCGCTCGTCCCAGAAGGACGACGAAGTCGTTTTTGCTTGACCCGAAGGAAGGGGGATTGTCCCATTGAAAAAATTGCATCTCATCAGCATTTTTGTATTTGCCCTGCTGCTTGCAGCGTCCGTCAGCTGGGGTGGACTCACCTATTATGCCGAGCAGCGCACCGTGCCGACAGGCGTAACAGCGGGTGGGCTTAACATTGGCGGAATGCCTATTACAGAAGCGATAAAGCTGCTGAGCGACTATGAGCAGGCTCTAGGAGCACGCGAACTGACGGTTGCTACTGGCAACGCCGGCTCGGACAGGCGCACATGGAGGGCGAAGGAGCTCGGCTACCAAGCAAATACTGCGGAAGTGCGCGAGGCTTTACAGCAACTCGGCAAAGGAACGTTATGGGAAGCGGCGAAATACCGCTATCATTTTCCGCGAACCTTTGAGCTTGCGCAGACGTTTGATCAAGCATTGTTCGAAAAGCTTGTTCGCCAGCAGTGGGGCTGGCTAGAGCAAAATGAGCCCAAAGATGCCACCCGAACCATCACGGATCAGGACGAAATTTTTTATGAGCCAGAGGCAGAAGCCTACCGTATTGAAATGAGTCGCCTCGCTGCTGAAGTGAAAAATTGGCTCTGGCTCGCCACCGGTGCTAGTTCTCCTGCGAAACAGGCGGCGTATCGCACCGAGCTTCCTATCCTCACCCTATCTCCTTCCGTCACGCTGGAGCAGCTCAAGGCGCAGGGGGTCGAGCGCAAATTGATGTCGTTCACGACCGACTTCGCCGCTAGTACAGAAGGCCGCGCTTATAATGTCGCCTCAACGGCAGCGGCTCTCGACAACTGGCTGCTGGCTCCGGGCGAGGTTTTTGACTACAGCAAAGTCATTCGCAGGGTCGAGGAAAAATACGGCTTTCGCGAAGCGCCCGTCATTTTGAACGGCAAGCTTGTACCCGGTATTGGCGGCGGCATCTGCCAAGTGTCCAGCACGCTTTACAATGCCGCACTGCGCGCCGGACTTGAAATTGTCGAAAGACGCAACCACTCGCTTCCCGTTTCTTATTTGCCCGTTGGACAAGACGCTACCTATGCCGACGGCGCCATTAACTTTCGGTTTCGCAACTCAACGGACAAGTACATCGTCATTCGTGCTACATCTGAGGGACGCAAGCTGACGGTCAAGCTATTCGGAAATATGTCCGAGGACGTCCAGTACCGCATTGAATCGGTTACTGTCGGCACGCTGTCTCCAGAGGTGCAGCAGCTTCAAGACCCTGCACTGCCAGCTGGCACACGCAAGGTAATCGCTCCTGGGCGCAATGGCTACGTCGTCGACACATTTAGAGTGACACTGGAAAATGGCAAGCCTCCATTAAAGGAACGCATTTCGCGCGACACTTACCGTGCTCAGCCTACTGTCATTCATATTGGCACAGGGAAAGCAGGGGGCACCGATCAGGCACCCGTCCCCGAGCCCGCTCCAGCTCCAAGCGCGTCAAGCTCACCCAACGGATCGGGTACACCGACAGAACCGCTGCTTGAGGATGGCATTAGCTAAATCTCGATATTCAACATCGTAATTATATAATAATTGTATAACATGAATATAACATTAATAGATTCGAGATTATCATTAATGTTAGTTTTATTAACACATTGAGATAATGGGATGAAATAGCTGATATATCTAGTAATTCAGTTATTCAACCGCTTACTTGGATGATTTATGAACCTTGCATACTTTATGCCCTCTACTATACTCTTTAATTATGTCAGGTTACATTACATAATAGAGAGGGAGTTTAAAGATGCCAAATCTTCTTTCATCATGGAAAAAACACAGTGCTGCTTTGCTTGTCGGCGCATTGCTGCTCACAGGGCCTTTAACAGCCTCTACTGCTGCGGCAGCAGCTGTCTATCAAGGAGAATCTTCGAAAGCGATAGAGCTGAAGCTGGGGGATGCCAGCATTTCCCCTGATAAACTTATTCCTTCGGCGGAGCTAAAAATACTGTTTGACCAAAGCGCCAAGCTCGCAGGCGGAGACGCTACGTTTAAAGCCGCACCGAAAGGGGCGACCGTCACTCGCAAGGATGCTGCGGTTATGATCGCTGAAGGACTGCATTTGTCCCCAGCCGCCGAACCATACAAAGACGTGCCGGATAAAGCATCCTATGCTGCATCGGTAGGAGCGGTCATGGAAGCGAAGCTGATGCTTGGCGTTAACCAGACCCAATTTGCGCCAAACCAATCGTTAACTTATGCGGGGGCCTATGCGCTTGCCTATCGCATTTATAATTACAGCATGCCATTCCTGCTGCCAGAAGCGACGATTGCCAGCATTCAGCAGGCTGTCGGTCAAGGCAAGCTTACTTACAAAGAACTGGTTCAGCAATATTTGGACCGCATCGAGAAATACGATGACCAAAGCATTAAGCTGAACGCGATTTTGACGATTAATCCAAGGGCGCTTGAAATCGCCGAGGAGCTGGATAAAGAACGTGCTTCCTCCGGCATTCGCGGCCCGCTGCATGGCATTCCCGTTATTGTGAAGGACAACTATGACACAAATGACATGCCAACGACGGCAGGCTGCCTCTGCCTGAAGGATTCCATTCCTTCGGAGGATGCCGATCAGGTTGCCAAGCTTAAGGCGGCAGGCGCCATTATTTTAGCCAAAGCCAATTTGCATGAGTTTGCATTCGGCATTACAACTAGCAGCTCCCTAGGCGGTCAAACCTTGAACCCTTATGCACTGGACCACTACCCCGGCGGCTCTAGCGGCGGTACAGGCGCTGCCATTGCGGCAAACTTCGGCGTCATTGGCATGGGCACCGATACAGGCGGCTCCATCCGCATCCCTTCGACCTATAACAGTCTGGTCGGCATCCGCCCAACGATCGGCCTCTCCAGCCGCGACGGCATCATCCCGCTTGCCCTGTCGCAGGATGTAGGCGGACCTATGACCCGGACCGTGACGGATGCAGCCATCGTATTGGACGCAACGGTTGGTTATGACCCTGACGATGTCGCGACAGCAGCAAGCATCAGCCACATTCCGAGCAGCTACACGAGCTATCTGGATGCAAAAGGCTTGAAAGGCGCGCGCATTGGAGTGGCGACCGAGCTATTCGGAACTGCGGAAGCAGAGCAGCCTACCACTGAAGTGGTACAAGCGGCTGTTAAGGATTTAGCCAAGCTAGGAGCGGTAACTGTCGATATTACCATTCCAAACCTGAAGGAAATTATGGCTTACCCAAGCCTCAGCGGCTACGAATTCAAATTCCAGCTGAATGAATATTTAGCTGAACTGGGCTCCAGAGCCCCTTACCACTCGCTTACTGAAATTATTGCTTCCGGTCAATTCGACAAGTCGATGGAAGCTTCGCTCAAAACACGTGATGCCAGACAATCGCTGAATACAGAGGACTACAAAGATATCGTGCTGTTCCGCACCAAAACGACAAAAGATGCGCTGCTGAAAGTGATGGCTGATCATAAGCTTGATGCGATCGTCTATCCTTCCACTACGCAAACAGCAGCATTGATTGGCGAAGCACAAAGCGCAGGCGGCAACAATCGCCTCAGCCCGTTCTCCGGCTTCCCAGCTATTACAGTGCCTGCCGGCTACACAGCTGAAGGACTCGGAGCGAGCATTGAATTCCTGGGCCGCGAATACAGCGAGCCGACGCTGATCAAGCTGGCTTACTCCTACGAGCAAGGGACGAAGCATCGCGTCGCTCCTGTACTTGCCCCATAAGGAAGCAGCACATACGCATACGCATGCGATTACTTTAATTATAAGCTCATGCGAGAAAGTAAAAAATCTCCAAACCCACTGTAAAGGTGGATTTGGAGATTTTTGATTTTATATCACAAACAGAGCTTAACGGCTGCGCTCTGCGTATTCCGTTACCCATGCGGCTACCTTCAGCAGGTCCTCATCGGCACGGCCAATAGCTGCTTCAACCTGTACAGTCGCTGTGCCGCCATAGACGTTGCGCGCATCCACAACCTGCTCCGGCTGGAGCACCGCATAAATGCGATCATCAAACAGCTCGGAAAATCGCTTGAATTCCTCCAGCTTCAAATCGAGCAAATATTTGCCCTGCTCGATGCAATAAAGCACCGTTTTACCGATAACTTCATGCGCTTGGCGGAAAGGCAGACCTTTGCCCACGAGGAAATCGGCAATATCGGTCGCATTAGAGAAATCTTGATTAACCGCTTGGCGCATCCGGTCTTTGTTGACCTTCATCGTAGCGATCATCGGCGCGAACAGTTGCAGCGCGCCTTGCAGTGTGCGAACCGTATCAAACATACCTTCCTTGTCTTCCTGCATATCCTTGTTGTACGCGAGCGGAAGCGATTTTAAAACCGTCAGCAGGCCAACAAGGTTGCCATAGACACGACCTGTTTTGCCGCGCACTAGTTCAGGCACATCCGGATTTTTCTTCTGCGGCATAATGCTGCTGCCTGTGCAGAAGGCATCATCCAGCTCGACGAAATTGAACTCTGTGCTGGACCACAGGATGAGCTCCTCGCTCAGACGCGACAGATGCATCATAATGATCGAAGCATGGGAGAGAAATTCCAAAATAAAGTCGCGGTCACTGACTGCATCCAGGCTATTTTCATAAACACGATCAAATTTCAGCTGGCTGGCTACAAAATGACGGTCGATCGGAAACGTTGTACCCGCAAGCGCGCCTGCGCCAAGCGGCAGCATATTGATGCGTTTGTAGCTGTCTTGCAGGCGCTCGATGTCGCGTCCGAACATCGCCACGTATGCCATCAGATGATGGGCAAACAAAATCGGCTGGGCGCGCTGTAAATGCGTGTAGCCCGGCACGATTGTAGC
Source organism: Paenibacillus sp. FSL H8-0537 (assembly GCF_038051995.1). NCBI lineage: Bacteria > Bacillati > Bacillota > Bacilli > Caryophanales > Paenibacillaceae > Paenibacillus > Paenibacillus sp. FSL H8-0537. The sequence continues at coordinate 6,401,584 of NZ_CP150290.1, forward strand.
CGTATTCGCTTTCGCCTGCTCCACGAGCGACGCTTGCAGCTTTTGCAGCAAATCCACAAATTCTACAACGCGCTTGCGCAAGTAAAGATGCATATCGGTCGAAACCTGGTCATTACGGCTGCGTCCAGTGTGCAGCTTGCCGCCTACGGAGCCAATGTCGTCAATGAGCGTTTTTTCGATATTCATATGAATATCCTCGTCGGACACCGAGAACTCCAGATCATTGCGCTTAATGCGCTGCAAGACGCGGTGCAGGCCGTCCTGAATCGTCTCCACATCTTTATCTGGCAAAATGCCCTGCTTGCCCAGCATCGTCACATGAGCCAAGCTGCCCTGAATATCTTCTTCCGCCAGTTCCTTGTCGAACAGGATGGATGCTGTGTACTCCTCCACCAACTGATCGGTCTTCTTCGTAAATCTGCCGCCCCATAACTTGCTCACGTTATCGCACTCCCTCCCGGATAAGGCACAGGCCGCTGCATGCAGCGGCCTCTCCTTTGCTTCCGGCATCTATTAATAAATGACGTACTTTTATTGTTATTTACCGCTGTATTTCGTTCCGACCTTCAAACGCAGTGCGTTCAGGCGGATAAAGCCTGTAGCATCGCCTTGGTCATAAGCTTGTGTCGGATCAGCTTCCATCGTAGCGATTTCTGGGTTGTACAAGCTCACAGGGCTTTGTACGCCAGCGCCGATGACATTGCCTTTGTACAGCTTCAGGCGAACAGTACCCGTCACGTTTTTCTGGGATTCCAGCACGAGAGCTTGCAGCGCAAGACGCTCAGGTGCGAACCAGAAGCCGTTATATACAAGCTGGCTGTATTTTGCAATGAGGGAATCACGCAGATTCATGACTTCACGGTCCATCGTGAGCGACTCCATTTTGCGGTGTGCGCTGAACAGGATTGTGCCGCCCGGCGTCTCATAGACACCACGGCTCTTCATGCCGACAAAACGGTTTTCGACCATATCCACGCGACCAATACCGTGCTTGCCGCCCAAGTCATTAAGCTTGTCCATGACTTGCAGCGGAGTCAACGACTCGCCATTAATGGCCGTACAGTTGCCCGCTTCGAAGGACAATTCCACATATTCGGATTGGTCCGGTGCATCTTCCGGCGCTACGCTGAGCACGAACATATCTTTGTTCTCATCGGAGCTTGGATCGAACCAAGGATCTTCCAGCATGCCGCTCTCAAAGCTGATATGCAGCAGGTTGCGGTCAGTAGAATATGGTTTGGCAGCCGAAGCTTGAACGGGAATGTTGTGCTTCTCGGCATAAGCGATCATTTCTGCGCGTCCCGGGAACTCTTCACGGAACTGCTCTTCACGCCAAGGCGCGATCACTTTAATATCAGGAGCAAGCGCGGCAACGCCGAGCTCAAAACGAACTTGGTCATTTCCTTTGCCAGTCGCGCCATGAGCGATAATGGTCGCACCTTCAGCGCGTGCAATATCAACCATACGCTTCGCGATCAGCGGGCGGGCAATCGAGGTGCCAAGCAGGTATTGACCTTCATAGAAAGCGCCAGCTTGGAACATCGGGTAAATAAAATCAGACGCGAACTCATCGCGCAGATCGTCGATATAAACTTTCGAAGCGCCTGTCGCAAGCGCTTTTGCTTCCAGTCCATCCAGCTCATCCTTTTGCCCGATGTCAGCTGTGAACGCGATAATTTCCGCATCATACGTTTCTTTCAGCCATTTGAGAATGACGGACGTGTCCAAACCGCCCGAATATGCCAATACGATTTTTTCCTTAGCCATTGTAATTGTCGCACTCCTTAAAATCATGATGAATAATCCTGGCGAATAATCCGCTATGCGGGTGGCAAACTGAATAACGCCGAATTAAGCTTTGTTACATAATCGCGGCCATAATGGCCTTTTGAGCATGAAGACGATTTTCCGCCTGATCAAAAATAATCGAGTGGTCGCCGTCAATAACACCCTCACTCACTTCCTCGCCGCGATGTGCAGGCAGGCAGTGCATGAATAAGTAGTCTTTCTTCGCATGTGCAGTCAATGCTTCATTCACTTGATAAGCGGCAAATGCTTTCTCGCGTTCCTTCTGCTCCGCTTCTTGCCCCATGCTCGCCCATACGTCCGTATAAACAACGTCAGCGCCTTCAATGGCTTCTCTCGGATCGCGGCATACATGAATGCGCGAGCCGGTCTCAGCTGCATGATCCTTCGTCTGCTGCACGATGTCTGCATCCGGCTCATAACCTTCCGGAGTCGCAACCGACATGTCGATGCCCAGCTTAGCTGCTCCCATCAGCAGGGAGTGAACCATGTTGTTGCCATCGCCGATATAAGCCACTTTCAGCCCTTCCAGCTTGCCTTTGTGCTCAAGAATAGTCTGGTAGTCGGCCAGCGCCTGACAAGGGTGGGAAAGGTCGGTCAAGCCGTTAATAACCGGTATCGTTGCGCCGCGTGCCAGCTCCACTACTTTGCGATGAGCAAACGTACGAATCATAATGCCGTCCAAATAACGCGAAAGCGTCTGTGCCGTGTCCCAAATCGACTCGCCCCGTCCGATTTGCAAATCATTGCCGCTCAGGAATAGTCCGTGTCCACCGAGCTGGTAAATGCCCGTCTCGAACGATACGCGCGTACGCGTCGACGATTTTTCAAAAATCATTCCGAGTGTTTTTCCTTTAAGCAAATGATGCGTTTCGCCCGCTTTCAGCTTTTGCTTGAGCTCGATAGCGAGATCGATCAGGTAACGGATTTCCGCTGGCGCATAATCCACCAGCATGAGAAAATCGCGGCCTTTCAGGCTCGCAACCATTTCTTCTTTTACTGCTTCTTGCAATCGTATCTCCTCCACTTCCATCTATGCGTTTCATTTATGATAGCTGTTAGACAGCTGTTATTTATTGTCGCCAGCGCCTGTGCCTGCCAGCAGCTCTGCCAAAATACTCACCGCTTGATCAATCTCCTCATTCGTAACGAGCAGATTTGGCAGCAGACGGATGACATTCGGCCCTGCCGAAATGACGAGCAGCCCTTTATCCTGCGCTGCCGTGAGCAATCCAGCGATTGGCTCCGCGCATTCGATACCTACAAGCAGCCCTTTGCCGCGAATGTCCTTCACGAATGAATTGCCCTCAAGCTTCGCTTTCAGTTGCGACGTCAAGTAGTCGCCCTTCTCCTCCGCACGCTCAGACAGACGGTCGCCGACAATGGTCTCCAGCGTCGCCTTCACAACAGCTGTTGCAATAGGTGTTCCACCAAAAGTTGAACCGTGGCTTCCTGGACCAAACGCTTCACGCAGCTCTTCCCTGCACACAGCTGCCCCTACCGGGAAGCCGCTGCCAAGCCCTTTGGCCAGCGTGAAAATATCCGGTTCAATGCCGTAATGCTCATAAGCGAACAGCTTGCCTGTACGGCCCATGCCCGTCTGAATTTCATCGACGATAAGCAAAATGCCATGCTTGCGGCATAGCTTGCACAGGGCATGCACAAATGCCGGATCAGCCGGATAAATGCCTCCTTCTGCCTGAACCAGCTCCAGCATAACTGCCGCTGTTTTATCGCTGATTGCCGCCTCCAGCGCTTCAATATCATTGTAAGGAATGTATCTGAAGCCCTCCGGCAACGGAGCAAAACCTTCCTTTACCTTCTCTTGGCCCGTCGCAGTCAAGGTTGCCAGCGTCCGTCCATGGAAAGAATTTTCGAACGTAATGATTTCATAACGGCCATTGCCTTTAATCTTCTGCTGGTATTTGCGCGCCAGCTTAATTGCCGCTTCATTCGCCTCTGCGCCCGAGTTGCAGAAAAATACAGCGTCGCCGCTGCTGTTGTCCGTCAACAGCTTAGCAGCTTCCTCCTGATTCGGAATATGAAACAGGTTGGATACATGCCACAGCTCATCCAGCTGCTTAATTAAAGCTTCCTTGATTTTGCGAGGCGCATGTCCCAAATTCGTAACGGCAATGCCGCTCATGAAATCAAGGTAACGCTTGCCCTGATCATCCCATAGCCAGCTTCCCTCGCCCTTCACCAGCGCGATTGGGTATCTCGCATAAGTAGGAAGCAGCGAATTTGCCGCTACCGAAGTTGTTGTTTTCTCACTCATCGTTTATATCCTCCCTCCCGCTCTCGCGATTTAAACCCCTTTGACGATACGCGTACCGACTCCGCCCTCGCGCACTGCCTTAGTCAATACGCCTGGCTCCTCGCCGCTGACGATGACCACTTCCTGCACCTGTCCTTGAATACATTGCACAGCTGCGCGAACCTTCGGAATCATTCCGCCATATATTTCTCCGCTTGCGATCATCTCGTCAATATCAGCAACAGTGACCACAGGCAGCACCTGCTTCACGCCATCGACCGTGCGCATAATGCCCGGCACATCGGTTACTACGATCATTTGATGAACGCCCAGATGGGAAGCTACAGCTCCAGCCGCAGTATCCGCGTTAATGTTATAGCGCTGCCCCTGTGCGTCAATGCCTACAGGCGCGATAACAGGAATATAACCCATTGCCATCACGCCTTCTATAACAGCAGCATTAATGTCCGTCACATCGCCTACAAAGCCAATCTCATCAGCGTTTGCGACCGGGCGGGCTGTAATCAGCTGGCCATCCACACCGGATAAGCCGAGCGCCTGTGCGCCGCAGGAAGACATTTTCCGCACAATTTCCTTGTTGATGCGTCCAGATAAAACCATTTCGACGACATCCAGCACCGCTTCGCTCGTCTTGCGCAAGCCGCCGACAAACTCGGTCTCAATGCCAAGCTTCGCCAACGTCTCCGAGATCGCCGGGCCGCCGCCATGTACAATAACCGGGCTAACGCCGGATTGCTGCAGCTCCCGCAGCTCGCCAAAGAAAGATTCCGGCAGCGCAGCCAGTGTACTGCCGCCGCATTTCATTACAAATCGTTGCGTCATGCTATTATGAGCCCCTTTATCGCTTAATGCCCGCCTTATGCACCGTTATGTACGGTAAGCCGCATTAATTCGCACGTAGTCATAAGTCAGGTCACAGCCCCAAGCTGTTGCCGCGCCCGCTTCCATATGCAGATCCACATGAATGACGACCGTGTCGCCCTTCAAATATTCCAAAGCTTTCTCCTCGTCAAAAGCAACCGGCTTCGACTGCTGCAGCGTTACAATGCTGCCTAGCGAAATATCGACCGTATCCGGATTGACAGGCTCGCCAGCGCGGCCTACTGCCGCAATAATCCGGCCCCAGTTCGCATCAGCTCCAAAAACCGCTGATTTCACAAGGGAAGAACCAATGACCGTCTTTGCAATCGCCTGCGCCGATGCATCGCTAACCGCTCCACGCACCTGAACCTCGACAAGCTTCGTTGCGCCTTCGCCGTCACGCGCGATCGCTTTCGCAAGCACCTCGCACACATGGCGAAGCGCCGCGCCGAAAGCTGCCCAGCCTTCATGCTGCGGATGAAGCTCGCTGTTGCCGGCAAGTCCGCTTGCCATCGCAACGAGCATATCGTTCGTGCTTGTATCGCCATCAACCGTAATCATATTAAAAGTATGGTTCGTCGCTTCACGCAGCACTTGCTGCAGCGCTTCGCTGCCAATTGCCGCATCCGTCGTAACGAAACCAAGCATCGTTGCCATGTTTGGGTGGATCATGCCGGAGCCTTTCGCCGCTCCAGCGATATGAATGAGCTGTCCGTCAATTTCTACGGATACGCAGACCATTTTTTGCACTAAATCGGTCGTCAAAATCGCTTGGCAGAAGCTTTCTGCCGCTTGCTTATCGGAAGCCAGCTTCGCTGGCAGCTCACTGATGCCGCTGCGTACTTTGTCCATCTTGAGCAGCTCACCAATGACGCCGGTAGAAGCTACCGCTACTTCATCCGCTGCAACGCCAACCCGCTCAGCGAATTTATTGCGCATTTCATAAGCATCCGCTTCACCCTGCTCGCCCGTGCAAGCATTGGCATTGCCGCTATTGACCAGCACAGCACGCAGGCGGCCATCCGCGCCAATGCTCTCGCGCGTCACCTTAAGCGGTGCCGCCTGAAATACATTTGTCGTGTACACGCCCGCCGCTGCCGCCGGAACCTCGCATACAATCGCGCCAAGGTCATTGCGCGTGGTTTTTTTGAGGCCGCAGTGAATGCCGCCCGCTGTAAAGCCCTTTGGTGTTGTAATCGAGCCTTCCGCCACAACCGTATAAAGGGGTGCCGTGTGTCCCTGTTCCATAATTACATCGTTCTCCTTCGCTTCATGCTAAATTAGATTATGCTGCTTCTTATGGATAAACAGGAACAAACTGCAAACCAAGCGTCTCATCCCAGCCCATCATAAGGTTCATGTTCTGAATCGCTTGTCCCGCTGCACCTTTGACCAAATTATCAATGACCGAAACAATCGTTATTCTGCCTGTACGGCTATCGAACGCAAAGCCGATATCGCAATAGTTGGAGCCCCACACTTCCTTCGTCGCAGGCAGTTGTCCTTCAGGACGAATGCGCACGAACGGGCGGTTCTCGTAATAGCTGCGATACAGGTCCATAAAATCATCCGCGCTTCTGCCATCTTTCACCGTTGCATACATCGTTGTCATAATGCCGCGCGTCATCGGCACGAGATGGGTTGAGAACGTCGTCACAACCGAACGGCCCGCTACATCAGAGAGCACCATTTCGATTTCAGGAGTATGCTGATGCTGATTCAGCTTGTATGCTTTCAAGCTCTCGTTCAGCTCGGAATAGTGCGTGCCAAGACTCGCGCCGCGGCCCGCTCCAGAAACGCCGGATTTCGCATCAATAATGATGCTGTCCGGATCGATAAAGCCAGCTTGCACAGCCGGAACTAGGCCAAGAAGCGCCGCCGTAACGTAGCAGCCTGGGTTGGAAATGAGATTCGCACCCCGCACACGGTCGCCATAAACTTCAGCCAATCCGTACACCGCTTGCTTCAAAAACTCCTCGTCCGCCGCCGGCTTTTTGTACCATTTTTCATATAACTCTCTATCTTGCAGGCGGTAATCGCCGGATAAATCAATCACTTTAAGGCCTACAGCCAGCAAACCGGGTGCCAGCTTGGAAGCGACAGCCGCTGGTGTTGCCAAAAACACAACATCCGCTTTGCTGCGAATCGTCTGCGGCTCTACATCATCTAGCAGTTCTTCGCGAATGCTTATTAAGTGCGGGTATCCTTCCGTTATCGGCGTCCCCGCGCTGGATGATGAAATAACCGAGGTCACCTCAGCAAGAGGATGTGAGGCTAACAATCGAATAAGCTCAACGCCGCCGTAGCCGGTTGAACCGATAATAGCTATTTTCAGTTTTTCGCTCATATCCATCATCTCTCCCTATGAGACTATCTAAAAGTATATTGTACATGATTCGGCAGTCGATTAAAACACACTGTTTTTCCGTATTATTATACATGTCATTTCATATTAATACAATGAGCGAATGGATGTATTTTTGCGCCTCGCACGCTCGAACAACCCGCTGTCATGGAGCGATATCGCTATTTCTATTCCAGCTTAAACCCTTCCCCTACTACCTCTGATGTGTTGCTGATGATGACAAATGCAGTCGGGTCCACCGTCCGAACGAGCTGCTTGAGCTTCGCCACCTCCATTTGCCCCACAACGACCATCAGCACGGTCCGACCTTCCCCGCTGTAGCCGCCATGCCCAGCAAGCTTGGTCAAACCGCGGTCGAGATCATAAAGAATCGCCTCCGACACTTTTTCAGGCTCGCTGCTAATGATAAAAGCGACCTTCGACACTGGCAGCCCGCTTTGAATAATATCAATCGTTTTGCTCGTCACAAAGAGCCCGACTAAAGCATACAACGCCACTTCCGGCGAAATAAGCAGGCCAGCTGCAATAATGACACATCCGTCAAAAATAGCAACGGCGAGCCCTAGCGATATTCCCGTGTAACGATGCAAAATTTGCGCAGCCAAGCCAAGCCCGCCCGTCGAGCCGCCCCCACGAAAGACAATGCCAAGCCCGAGACCAACGCCGATCCCTCCATATATAGCAGCAAGCAATGGATTATGTGTGGGTGTTTCCCAATGGGATGTAAGCAGAACGAATAACGGCAGCACAACGGAGCCCAGCGCCACCTTAAGCGCATAACGCTTGCCCAGCAGCCACAGCCCCACAAAAAACAAGGGGATATTTACAGCCCACTGTGTATAAGCTGGCGGAATGTCAGCAAAACGTTGGACCAAAATCGAAATGCCGGAAACGCCGCCTGAGGCAATCTCATTGGGCACCAGAAATAAATTAAAGCTTGCCGCCATTAAAAAAGAGCCCAGCAGCACCTGAAGCATGCTCCAAAAGAGCTGTTTTCCAGGGCTGAGCGGTTTCTTTATTCGTTTATTTATTACTGTCGATTTAGCTGTGTATGACCTGGGGTTGCCTTTATCATTCATTTCTTTCACCATATCGAATCCCACCCAAATTCATAAAGTCTTATGTAAAACGCTCATAAAAAAGAAGAGTTCCACCCTTGTTCGAGTCGGAACTCTTCTTAGCTTACGTCAATATGGCTTGATCCATGCGTATTCATCCAGATCCTGTATCCTTATAGCCTTTTACCGCAAATGCCCAGCACTCGGGCTAGCTTATAGGAACGCTGCAATCGTCAGCTGTTAGTCGTGGCGAATTTGATGGCGCAAATATCCGTTGATGAAGGCGTTCAGGTCGCCATCCATAACGGCTCCCACATTGCCTGTCTCCACCGATGTGCGATGATCCTTGACCATGCTGTACGGATGAAAAACATAGGAGCGAATTTGGCTGCCCCAAGCAATTTCCGATTGCTCGCCGCGAATTTCCGCGAGATGCTGACGCTGCTCTTCGATTTTCCGCTCATAAAGCTTGGAACGCAGCATATTCATAGCCCGCTCACGGTTCTGAATTTGCGAACGTTCCTGCTGGCAGGCAACGACGATACCCGAGGGAATATGCGTAATACGAATCGCCGATTCTGTCTTGTTGACATGCTGTCCGCCCGCCCCGCTTGCGCGGTATGTATCGACCTTCAAATCCTCGCTGCGAATTTCAATATCGATGTCATCGGTGATTTCCGGTACTACATCGCAAGATGCGAAGGACGTATGACGACGGCCTGACGCATCAAATGGTGAAATACGAACGAGGCGATGTACGCCCTTCTCCGCTTTAAGATAACCGTAGGCATTGTAGCCTTTGACCAAAATCGTGACGCTCTTGATGCCTGCCTCATCACCTGGCAGATAATCAAGCAGCTCGACCTTGAAGCCGCTTTTCTCCGCCCAGCGTGTATACATGCGGTACAGCATTTGGCCCCAGTCCTGCGACTCGGTGCCGCCGGCGCCAGGATGCAGCTCAACGATAGCGTTGAGCTTATCATACGGCTGGTTGAGCAGCAGCGTCAGCTCAAAGTCATTCAGCTTGCGCAGCAGCTGGGCTGTTCCTTCCAGCAGCTCAGGCTCAAGCGTCACGTCCTGCTCTTCTTCCGCAAGCTCCAGCATCGTTTGCAAATCTTCCATCTCGCCGTTCAAGCGCAAATATTGATCGACGACCGATTTGACCGCATTCATTTCGGAAATCACGTTTTGCGCCTTGTCATTGTCATCCCAAAAATCAGGCGCCGTCATTTTTTCCTCAAAGTTTGCGATCAGCTCATTCTTAAGATCTAAGTCAAAGAGACCCCCTGAGATCTTGGAGCCGCTTCGCTATTTCTCGCAAGTCCTGTTTCACCGTTGGTTCTATCATAGCGTACGCTTCACCTCAAATTTCTTATCTTGTCTGGTTGCCCAGCTTTTACTTGAAATATAAGAATTTATAAGTATTTCCCCTTATAAATAGGCTTATATTTCTCCGACAAAGCTCTTCGCACGTCCTAGAAGGACGACGAAGTCGTTTTTGCTTGCTATGCTGCTTGATGGCATAAACGCGCCTGCTGCGAAGCGAAGCAGCTTCTGCCGCATCTCTTTCGCACACTGGCGCGTTAAGCCTTGCCTATCCAATCAGTACCTTATTTACCGTGGCACTGCTTGTATTTCTTGCCGCTGCCGCATGGGCAATCATCATTGCGCCCAACCCGGTCCAGACGCTTCGCCGGACGTTTCTCTTGGCTTTCGCCTGGGCTGTTCGTCGTCGTCTGGCCTTGAGCTACCTCTTGGCGCTCCAGGTTGCTCTCTACGCGCGACTTCATAATATATTTAGCAACTTCCTCTTGAATCGCATCAATCATCGCTTTGAACATCTCAAAGCCCTCAAATTGGTACTCGCGAAGCGGATCTGTGCCGCCGTATGCCCGAAGGTGGATACCTTGACGCAGCTGGTCCATTGCATCGATATGATCCATCCATTTGCTGTCAACCGCGCGGAGCGAAACGACCTTCTCGAATTCACGCATGGTTGTTTCGCCTAGCTCAGCTTCACGCTCGTCATAGTAAGCAACGACTTTGTCATAAATAAATTGTGTAATTTCCTCAATTTCTTTACCCCAAATGTTGTCTCTTGTGACGGTGCCTTCATTGAGAAGGTTGGCATCTACGTAGTCGATAATAGCTTCCAAATCCCACTCTTCCGGAATATCCTCCGTACAATGAGCTTCAACCGTGCGGCCAATAACCGCTTTAATCATTTCCATGACGATTTCACGGATGTTATCGGAAGTAAGCACGTCCAGACGCTGCTTGTAAATGACTTCGCGCTGCTGGTTCATGACATCATCATATTGGAGAACGACTTTACGCTGGTCGAAGTTGTTTCCTTCTACGCGCTTCTGAGCCGATTCTACTGCACGGGTAATCATCCGGCTTTCGATCGGTTGATCCTCTTCCAGACCAAGACGATCCATCATGGCCATAATGTTATCCGAGCCAAAACGGCGCATCAGTTCATCTTCCAGCGACAAATAAAACTGGGACGAGCCCGGATCGCCTTGACGTCCGGCACGACCACGCAGCTGGTTATCGATCCGGCGGCTCTCATGGCGCTCCGTACCAATAATATGAAGGCCGCCAAAATCAGCTACGCCCTCGCCAAGCATAATGTCGGTACCGCGTCCTGCCATGTTTGTTGCAATCGTAACAGATCCGGCTTGACCGGCACGCGAAATAATTTCAGCCTCTTCCGCATGGAACTTCGCATTGAGTACTTTATGTCCAACGCCACGGCGCTTAAGCATATCTGCCAGCTTCTCGGAATTTTCAATGGAAATCGTACCAACCAGTACCGGCTGTTTGTTCGCGTGACGAGCAACGATCTCCTCAACAACGGCATTAAACTTGCCTGTTTCCGATTTATAGACGACATCTTGAAGATCTTTACGAATCATAGAGCGGTTCGTTGGAACTTGAATAACGTCCAGGCCGTAAATCCGCTTGAACTCTTCTTCCTCCGTCTTCGCCGTACCCGTCATGCCCGCAAGTTTGCGATACATCCGGAAATAGTTCTGGAACGTAATCGTCGCCAAGGTCATGCTCTCATTTTGAACTTTGAGCTGTTCCTTCGCTTCAATCGCTTGATGCAAGCCATCGCTGTAACGACGACCCGACATTAAACGCCCCGTAAACTCGTCGACGATAATAACCTCGTCATCTTGAACGACATAATCGACATCGCGCTTCATGATAACATTAGCTTTAAGCGCCTGTTGGATATGATGATTGAGCGTCACATTTTCATGATCAAAAAGATTTTCAATATGGAACGCCTTCTCTGCCTTCTCCACGCCTTCTTCCGTCAGCATAACGTTGCGCAGCTTCACATCAATCGTATAATCCTCTTCCGCCTTCAAACGGCTCAGGAAGCGGTCCGCGGCATAATAAAGATCAGTCGACTTGGCAGCTTGTCCCGAAATAATAAGCGGTGTACGCGCCTCATCGACAAGGATGGAGTCCACTTCATCAATAATTGAGAAATAAAGCGGGCGCTGAACCATTTGTTCTTTGTAGAGAACCATGTTGTCGCGCAAGTAATCGAAGCCAAATTCATTGTTCGTACCGTACGTAATATCGCAAGCATAAGCGCTTTGCTTCTCCTCATGCGATAAGCCGTTCAAGTTGCAGCCGACCGTCATGCCGAGGAAATTGTAAAGCTGAGCCATCAGCTGGCTGTCACGGGAGGCCAAATAATCATTGACCGTTACAACGTGTACGCCTTTCTCCAATAGCGCGTTCAAATATACAGGCAGTGTCGCCACGAGCGTTTTACCTTCACCGGTTCTCATCTCAGCGATTTTGCCCTCATGGAGAACGATACCGCCCATCAGCTGCACATCAAAATGACGCATGCCGAGCGTACGCTTCGAAGCTTCACGCGTAACTGCAAAAGCTTCTGGCAATATTTGATCAATCGTCTCCCCTTTAGCAAGGCGAGCTCTGAATTGTGCCGTTTTAGCTGTGAGCTCCTCATCGGACAAAGCCGATACGGTTGACTCCAGTGCATTAATTTCTTCTACTTTACGCGTGAGGCGTTTAACCTCGCGCTCGTTCGCATCACCAAATATTTTTTTCACTAATCCGAGCATGGGGCTTCCCCTTTCACCTTACGCTTGTTTGCCTTAAATTGTAACAGTTTGCAGGATGCACCGCAACGCATCACCATTATTTTCAGGTAAGAATATAACAAACCTTTCGAAAAGAAAAAAGGCGAACCGTCTATGTTTTCAACTGAGTTCATTATACATCGCGCAGAGGGCGAAATCAAAACGTCTACCTATTAAAAAACAGCACTGTCTCCTATGGATAAATGCACCATGACAAAAAAATGAAAAAGCCTTCCCTCCCGCAGGAGGAAAGGCTTAAAATTGCAATAAATATATAAGTACGACTGGCCTTGTATTAGCCTTGTTCAATTAATCCATATGTTCCATCATCGCGTTTGTACACGACGTTCACCTCTTCATTAATGCTATTGGCGAATACGAAAAAGTTATGGCCGACCATATTCATTTGCAAAATGGCCTCCTCCACATCCATCGGCTTGAGCAGGAATTTCTTCGTTCTTACGACTTCGAAATCCTCTTCCTCATGCTCGAGAACGCCTACGGCGGAGCCTTCTTCCCTGAATAGCGATTTCACACCGCTGTCATGGCGGAATCTACGGTTAACTTTCGTTTTGTGCTTGCGAATTTGTCTTTCGAGCTTATCCACAACTGTATCAATAGAGGCGTACATGTCGGCACTTTTTTCCTCTGCTCTCAAAAAGTTGCGGGCAATCGGAATCGTGACCTCAACAGCGTGTATGCCTTTCGTCACCGATAAGGTTACGGTTGTTTCGGAGGTAGGGGCTTCAAAATACTTCTCTAAGCGGCCGAGCTTCTTCTCGACATATTCCTTGAGTGCATCTGTCACTTGTAAATGTTGACCTCGAATGATGTATTCCATGGGGCATGCCTCCTTTACATGTTCTTATTATAACATAGTAGGGGAGGTATAGTAAAACTATTTTCTATTAATTTAGAATTTTCTAATAATTTATGTCGAAGGTTTGAACGAGCAAAGATTAACAAGCACCTAGTGCCATTCGGCAAAATAAAAGCCCCGGTTGCCCGGAGCTTAAAGTTTACATATAAATAAATCCTATAGACTGGCTATTGCAGCCTGATGATTACAGTTTAGTGACGTTAGCAGCTTGTGGACCGCGTGCGCCTTCTACGATGTCAAATTCAACCGCTTGGCCTTCGTCAAGAGTTTTGAAGCCTTCTGTTTGAATAGCCGAGAAGTGAACGAATACGTCGCCGCCTTGATCAGTTTCGATAAATCCATAACCCTTCTCCGCGTTAAACCATTTAACTTTACCTTGCATGCATAAACAGTCCCTTCATCTTCAAATACTGTGAAACACCTTACTCATGTGGCCCACAATTTGACTATAACACCGCGTTATTAGAATTGTCAAACAATTTATTGTAAGCGAATACATTGCGACTGTATATGCCTTTTGCTTGTAAATGAATTGTACAACTTCTTAAGAAAGCACCGTGAGATTCATCCTACATTACGCTTTTCAAAATAAGAGAAGGTTCTCACCATTCTGCCTATTCCAGCTTTGTTTGATATTTAGTGGCCACTATTGCATTTTGAGGCAGCAAACACGGAATACCGCCTAAAATCGGATACGCTAGTAGGCTTTCAGGTGAATAGTAGCAATCCTCGTATTGAATCAACTCGCTTTTTGTAATCGGACAACATAGCGGCTTTTCCGACTTCGATACACCTTCATTATTTTTCCTAATAATGATGACACTAACAGGGTTAAGTTCATGGTAGTTCGCCTCAAATGGACGATGCTCAATTACATCGTAACCTAGCTCGACTGCTTTAGAGTATAAATCCTTCACGTAACCATGCTCTTGCATTCTCTTCTTTGCTTCTTCAGAAGAAAATTCATGTGTAGGCTCAAGGAGCACCAAGAATTTGGCTGCAATTCGATAGAGTTCCTTTAAAGCTTCTTCTTCTCTGCCACCATTAGATTCAATCGAATGAGTTGCATAAACAACATCTATCGCATTATCCTTAAATGGGGACTGAAACATATCGCCGGTGAGCAGCCTTACGCACTCCAAATCTTGCTCTTTGATGAAGGCTTTAGCATATTTTATTCTAGACCATGATATGTCGAATCCATATGCCTTATCGGGTTGTTTTTGAAGTCGAGGAATGGTGATTCCAAGCATAGTCCCCTCGCCAACGCCCACTTCCAATAAAGAATCGTATGACTCAAGGCCATCTAATATTTTAGCCAATGCAGTACTGAATGCATCTCGTGATACGGGATTGCTCTTATAACCTGCAATGTATGAACCAGCTTGAAAATCATAGCTGATCATTATATCTTCCGTGCTATTCATCGGGCTTCCGCTCATTTTTTTTAAGTGCTGAATGATATTTCCGTTTTGTTGATAAATCGCTTTGATTTTATGAAGAATTGAGTATTTATCCATAGTTCCTCCAATAGGCGAGCTATATTCCTGAATAATATTGTTTATATATTTTCAACACGGCTGTTATTACATCAGCCACATCATGTTCATTCATCCTTGGAAACAACGGAAGTGTAATGCAGGTTTGATAATACGTCTCCGCTTCGGGGCAATGCACTACCTCATTAACCTTATTCTTATAAAATGGCTGGTGGTACACAGGGATATAATGAACGTTAACCCCAATATTATTTTCCCTAAATGCCTCAAAAATCTCCCTACGGTCAGCCGTAAACTTGCCCTGCTCAAAGCGGATCATATATAAATGCCAGCTGGAGTCGCTTTTCTCGTGCTGGAACGGCAGGACTAACCCATCCAAGCCGGATAGAGCCTCGTTATAAGCCCCAGCAATCTCCCGTCGACGATCTACAAAATGATCGAGCTTGCCCATTTGTGAATGGCCTAATGCCGCTTGAATATCTGTCATTCTGTAATTGTAGCCTAGCTCCGACATTTCATAATACCAAGGGCCATCGTTTTTCTGCATAACAGCAGCATCCCGTGTCATACCATGGTTTCTAAACAATAGCAGGCGTTTATAATAATGCTCGTCATCGGTTACGATCATGCCGCCTTCACCTGAAGTCACATGTTTGACAGGATGAAAGCTGAACATTGTCATATGTGCCAATGAGCCTACCTTCTTCCCTGCATAAGAGGCTCCTAAAGAATGGGCGGCATCATGAATGACGACCAAATTATTTTTGCGAGCCAGTTCATTAATTCGATCCATATCTACAGGCTGTCCTGTAAAATCCACCGGAATAATCGCCTTGGTACGGCTCGTAATTAGCCTCTCTACCTCAGCCGGGTTGATATTATAGGTATCAGGCAATATATCTGCGAAAACTGGCTTGCCTCCCATATACAACACACAATTGCTGCTGGCTATAAAGGTAATTGGCGTTGTTATAACCTCATCATCATCACCGATGCCCGCAGCAAAACAGGCGCCATGAAGGGCCGCCGTTCCATTACAAAAAGCAACCGCGTAACGAACGCCGGCGTATTCCGCCACCCGGCGCTCAAACCGCTCAATAGCTGGACCCTGAGTAATAAGCTCGCCGCGCAAAACCTGCACCACAGCCTCGATATCCTCTTCATCCAGCCACTGCTTGCCATAAGGCAGCAGCGCTTCTCTAACTGGTCCCGCATATTCCATCTGATCTGCCGCCTTTCCTAAATTAAATCAAATCCGTTACGCGAATCCAGTCCTCTGTCCGCTTAATCCCTTCTTCCAGAGTCACCTCTGGCTTCCAGCCAAGCAGCCCAAAGGCTTTGGATGAGTTGCAAAGCAGCTTCTGAATTTCACTCTGCGGATGGATATGCTCAACATGGTGGATACGGGATTCATCCCCCTCCAGCACGAGCTTCGCCAATTCATTAACCGAAATGTCACGGCCCAAGCCCGCATTGACGATTTCGCCGTTCACTTTATCGGAATAGCCTGCTTCAACGACAAATCTCGCACAGTCCGCCACATACAGCAGGTCACGCGTCTGCGTACCTTCCCCGTATATATTCAAATCTTTGCCTGCTAGCTTGTTCTTTAAGAAAATAGCTACAACTCCGCCTTCGCCTCCGGTCTTCTGAAACGGACCATAGGTATTAAATGGACGTATAACAACCGTCGGCAAACCGTATGCATGATAATACGACAGTACCATATTTTCAGCAGCAATTTTGGCGCCTGCATAAGGCGAAGCCGGTTTGATCGGATGATGCTCTGCAATTCCGCTCTCTTCTGTACAACGGTCATAAACCATGCAGGTGCTCATAAATACGACTTTGACATTATGCTTACGAGCCTGCTCCAGCACATGAAAGGTTCCAATTGTATCATTGTTGAAGGTAGTGCGAGGATCATCTATAGAATCCTGTACATTTATAGATGCGCCAAGATGATAGCAAATGTCGAATTTATGTTCTTCGAAAAGCTGCTTCAGCAAAGACTCGTCGAGTATTGACCCCTCAATGAAACGCTCCAGACGCGAATGCTGGCGAAATTCCTCAATATTCGCTTCCCTGCCATTAGATAAATCATCAATAATCCATAAGTTGTGGCCATCCTCAAGCAGTTGCTTGGCTACCCATCTTCCAATAAAACCAGCTCCGCCGGTCAGCAATATATTCACAATAGTCCTCCTAAAGGATATTCTTCTTATCCTGAAATCAAATTAAAAAGCTCTAACAAGCTTAGGTTCTTCATGGCCTAGCTCTCCGTCCAAATAACGATCAACGATATCATTATTAAATGTGTTATATACCAGCCTTAAATGCTGTGGAGCCCAATCTTTCGATGTAAACAGCTTGCCGCTGGAGCGCTGCGGAATTGCTTTAAACGATTGACCTTCACCCATCTTATTAAAAAGGTGGATGAGATCCTCGGCAGCCTGCTTAACCGCATTACAGGCAACATCATGCAGACCTTCCCCCCGGTGCAGCTCAGGCACAGAATGATGAATGACGGCTCCCCCATCCAATTGGGAAGTCAGTTGGTGAATCGTCATACCCGCCCAGTTCGGCTTAAGGAAATAGAATGGCCAGAAAAGCGTAATATTCCCACGATACCAAGGAGATAAGCCTCCATGTATATTCCAGGATATTTCCGGGAAAACGCTCAGCGTCTCTTCGTCAAGCTTATGAACCCCATAGCTCACTACAGCCTGGGGATTTTGCTCAATCACCCATTGTCTAGTCTCACTGCTATTTAATTGATCTATAGTTACCTCACGCACGGGTATGCCTTCAAATACTTTGAGATCAGCTTCCCCAAATGCCTGCTCTTCCGCGCTCTGACGATCCGAAAAATGGCGAACGAAATTATGTTGATCCAGCTCCGACCAGCTAGGGTGCGGATTGGGCATTAGCTCTTCACGTTTTTCAATCAATAATGCTTGCAGCAGCCCCTCTTCATGCAAACGTTTTGCAATATGCAAATGCCGCGGATGGGACCCCGTCAGAAAAATCAATTTCATTTGAACAGCCTTCCTTTCTCTGCGTATGGACCTTCAATAATTCCTTTTTCCTTTAATTGCTCGATGAACGGGAGAATTGCAGCAATACTGGATCGGCACAATTCGGCAATTTCAGTCAAAGTATGCTCGCCATCTGCATAGTTGAGTATCGTTAATATAATATTCAGCTGTCTGCGGTTGTCCATAACTTCATTGGACGACTGGGAACGATTAATGGGTGAATTAATATCCGGATACAGACCATGCTTATCTAGTTTAACCTCACCATAAGGTGAACGGTTTACATAATAACCTTCTGCTTCATTCAACTCCAACAGCCGCTCCAATTCCTCCACACTGCGCTGCAGCGCTTCAATGGTCATAGCTTCTTTCGTATCCAAGGAATTATGATAGCCATCATAAAGCCCATATACCGTGCGGGCCATCTGGCCAACAGGGAGATTGAAGCCTGGAGAGCAATATTGACGCTCATCCGATCCAAAAGCCGGGGTGAATGGGCGAGTTTTCCCCTCCAATTCTCCCCTTTCAAGAAGCTGTTGCCATATGTGATCCAATGGATTAGCACCCGAGCGTGAGAGCTTATAGTTTAACGGCTCGGGCCCTCCTAAGCAGGTTAATACTAGGCCTGCTTGTGTATTTTGCTTCATTTCTGTACCAAAACGATGTAAATAAGCAATGCTGCCAATCGTCTCCGGCACAAAAACAAAACGGTATGTATAACGGCGCTTGCTCCATTTAGCAATCCGATTATATAAAAATGCAGCAACAAGAGGTCCACTTAATTCGTTGTTAGCCATCGATGGATGACAAATGTAGGTGCTAATCAACACCTCTCGATCCGTTTCGCCTGGAAGCACAGAGTGGGCGTAATTAAGCTCTCCGTCAATATGCTCACTATCTATGTATGCTTCGTACTCTCCTTCTACCAACTGCTCCCTCTCGCAATGCGGCAGACAAAAACCCCAGCGCTCTTTGTAGTAGGAGGTAACATAAGGAACAGCCTCTGGCAGATGAGGAATCGAAAATAAATGTCCTTCCAGCTCAGCCAGCGAAAGCTTTGTTTGGACTGGCGTGCTGTAATTGAGAATTTGCAAATTGCTGCTCTTAAAATCTGCAAGCTTGCGTCCATCCGGCGCCTTTAACCAGCCATCACGAATGACCCATTCCTTCGGTATTTCCCAATCGAATGCCTGCTTTCCCGTCGGCTCACCAAATACCTCTAGAGGCATATATTCTGACAAGATTTCGATAGTTTCGCGCAGCCCTTCTCCTGTAATGCTTCGGCATATGGGAAAAAGACGGTCGAATAGCTTGTCCATTGCTTCCAATTCTTTTACTTTATCCACAGCGACTGCCCTTTCTTATTCGGTTTGCTAGAGGATATCCCATGATAACGGGGTACCTTTCTTGAGGTCCGTTCTTGCTTGTTTGCCTAGAATCAGTTCCATATATTTGGTTGGAAGGCCTAGCCCCGGCCTTATCGCTCTTACATTTTGCTCTGTAAACGCCTCTCCTGCCTTCACATCTTCTGCAATGTATAAGGAGCGGCGATAATTTCTGGAATCCTGCTCCGCCTGCGTTGCGCCGTAAACTACACCGCCAATTGCCTGCCAAGCACGCTCCGTCTCAATGGAAAGCGCCTTAAACTCCTCCGGCTCTAAAGAGAATGTCGAATCCACTCCTCCATCAGCCCGTGACAGTGTAAAATGCTTTTCGATAACAGTTGCGCCAAGCGCCACGCTCGCGACGGAAACTCCGACACCCATTGTATGGTCGGAGAGCCCTACTTGGCATTGAAACAGCTTCTCCAGATGCGGAATTGTTGCTATATTCGTGTTAGCTGGCGAGGCAGGGTATGTACTGGTACATTTTAATAAAATAAGATTATCGCAGCCTGCTTCTTTCGCCGCTCTCACTGTTTCATCCAATTCAGCGATAGAAGCCATCCCTGTCGAGATAATGACGGGTTTACCTGTTGCCGCTACCTTGCGGATCAGCGGAATATCTGTATTTTCAAATGAAGCAATTTTATAAGCCGGCACGTCCAGCTCTTCCAGAAAATCAACGGCGCTCGCATCAAACGGTGTGCTGAACGCAATCATGCCACGCTCGCGGCAGCGATCAAAGATTGGCTTATGCCACTCCCAAGGCGTGTATGCTTCTTGATACAGTTTATAAAGCGAAGTGCCCTGCCACAAATTATCGGAGCTGGAAATGAAAAAATCGCCTTCGTGAATATTGAGCGTCATCGTATCCGCTGTGTAGGTTTGCAACTTGAGTGCATCTGCCCCAGCATCGGCCGCTGCATCCACTATAGCCAGTGCACGCTCAAGTGATTGATTATGATTACCCGACATCTCGGCAATTAAAAATGGCTTATGTGTTTTCCCAATTATGCGGTCCAAAATGTGAATGTCTTTCATCTCGTAATCGTTCCTCCGTTATCACCGTAATCACCCGGCTCTGCTTCTGGCCAGGCTGGCTGCCCATCAATTCTAGAGCTTTGGTCCCCATAGCACCTAGATTAAAGATAGAACCACATGCTTTATTAAGTATATCGGCATATTGCTCCGAATTTATTTGTCCGTGCCAGCCCATTTCAATGACCGCCCCTAGCTGCCCAGCTAATGCAACGGTATCTGCCTGATTTTCAGCAACAACCGCAACAGCAGAGGGCAGGCCCAAGTAGCAACGTTCCCACATCGCCACGCCGCCCGCTCCTAAAGCAAAATCTGCTGCAGCAATAAGCTCTGCCATGTTTTCAATTTGAATATGTAAGGCGACACCCGTCATTTCATCACAAAACTGCTTAATCTCCTCCAGACGTGGATTCGCTGTTCCTATCACTACATCGGTGTGGATCAGCGGGGTATCCATCGGGGAATTTGCAGTTAGACTATTCAATGCCTTCAAAGCCTTCAGCGTTTCATTGGTAGGGTCACTGCCTCCGAAAAAAACGAGCAGCCGCTTCACTTCTTCCCCTCGCCGCCTTAAAGCCGCCCGCTGCTCATAAAATGAGGGCCTCAAAAGCAAGTAAGAGGGGCCAAGCAGCATCTTGCAGTCATCGGGAACGAGATTACGGTAACGATACTCCTGATCCGATGACAAGTTTTGGTCCAGAAGCAGATCTGCTGAATGCCTACGGTCAGCAAGATCATCAATGACCATTAACTTGCCAGCATGCGGCTTAACGCTCACCTCCCATTGCTCATCTAGAGCATAATGGTCAACGATGAGCCAGTCCGGATGCATCTTCGCACACAGTTGAACGGTGTATTGCGCATCCTGCTCTACAGCCGCAACATCTAATCTCTCCAACGGAGCAGTCGAGGGAATCCCGACAAATGGATAGCCTCGTTGAATAATATAATCACGCAAATTCCCTTCCAGCAGGCGGCTTATGAAAATAATGCAGTATCCGCAAGAAGCAAGCTCATCCGCCAGCGAGAGGCATCGCATAATATGTCCCGTTCCGATTGCACCTGACGCATCCGCACGTATAATTACATTAGCCGCCATCAAACAACCGGCTTTTGCTCAATATGAGCATTTAATCGAGCGACTTCCGGATGAGCCAATAAATAATCGACCACCTCAGCGGCGGGCACGGCCATATCGCCATGAAAAGCTTCCGCTAGCGCGCGGCATAAGGCATAATCCTCAGCTGTATCAAGAGTAATTCTCAGCTCGGGATGCCTCAGCTTCTCGGGAACTTGGACAGCTATATTCGAAAACTGCTCTGCATATTCATAGGCATAGTAGGTAACATGCTCCCGGTGCCGCTCTTCTGTAGGGGCATGCTGGATTTTAGTCAAAGCGCGATAGGAAATCATTTCGACGGCAAGTCCTCTTGGGAGTGCTCCCTCCAGTAGAGCTATATCCGCCGGCTGCTCCTCCATTGCTTGAACAATGCGGCTGGCGAGAGCATAATCCACAAATGGACAGTCCGAGGTCACTCGAATAATATAATCAGGCGCATAGGGAGCCGCACATTCATAATAACGGGATAAAACATCCTGCTCTGCCCCTCTAAAGCAGGCTACACCATTTTCAGCACACCAGCTTGCAATGGCATCATCGCCTGGCAAAATCGAAGTCGCTACGACAACCTCCTGAACGGAAGCAATGCTCCGGCTTCGCTTCACCACATAATGGAGAACACAGCTGTCTCCTAGCGGCAGCAGTATTTTTCCAGGGAGTCTGGATGAGCCCATTCGAGCCTGAATAATAACAATGGTTTTCATGAATTCCCTCCCTTGCAGTAAACTATGTATATGTATTTTATCGGTTAACATGGCCGTTCCGAATAGAGCAAATGTTTCCTGTATTATAGCATAAGAGACAAAATCGATCGGCACACCAACATACAGCTAATCTATTTCCAATATCGCGCCGCGACTTTGAAATTCGCAAAAATAATAAAGCACAAACAGCCTAAGAAGTTTCGTCTGAAATGCCGATATTTAAAAAAGACACTTACGAAACGACAAGCTGCCCCATCTGGAAAATTGGAAACGTATTTCTTTTGAAAATGGTACAATTACAATAGTCATTTAAGCACATTTGATAAGCCGCTTACACATGCAGCAGGGGTCAAGGAGGTTTTTCATGATAGAATTTATTAAGCTCCGCGAAGAGCATTTGGAGCAAGTCCTAAGCTGGCGGATAAAAGAGAGCGTCACCAAATATATGTTTTCGGATATTACCTATAATTTGGACAACCAGAAAAAGTGGTTTGATCACATCTCCCGTTCTGAAACCGATAAATATTGGATCATTTCCATAAAAGGTGTGCTGGTTGGAGTCATTTCCTTAAACGGGATAGATTACGCCCATAAACGGACAAGCTGGGGCCTTTATATTGGAGAAGAGGATTACACCCTGTACGGCGGCATCCTTCCTCCTTACCTTTATTATCATGTATTCCATGAGCTTGGGCTTCATAAAATAATCGCCGAGGTCATGGAAGGCAATGATAATATTATGAAAATACATAAACTGCACGGCTACCGGGAAGTCGGCATTTTGAAAGAGCATATCTTTAAATATGGACGCTTCCACGATGTTCATGTTATGGAGCTGATGAAGGAAGCCTGGGCTGCAAAAAGCAAGCCAAAAAAATATGCAGACAGCTTTGAACGTTAGCAGCTGCCTGCCTTGGAGGAACGATTATGAACGGACAACTATTAAATATATTAAATGAAATGCTTGAGGAAGCTGGAAATGCACCGATCGCAACTCTTGAAGACAGTCTAAGCCTGAGAGAAGATTTACATATGGATTCCTTTATGCTAGCCGAGCTGACAGTGAGAATCGAAGAGGCATTTGATGTCGACATTTTTGAGGATGGCATTGTTCTGACGATTGGTGAAGTGATTGCCAAGATCGAAGGTCAATAAAATGGAGCCGATTTTTTTGTCCGATGACGGCAAGCCATATACCTACGCCCGACTGCTAGGTGATCTGCAGGCCTTACAAACCTACTCCCCATTCGTTTATGTGAAAAATAACGAGCCATACGCTATTTTTCTGGCGATTGTGCACAGTCTCGTCCATCAGCATGCCATAGAGGTGCTGGACGGAGATTTTTCACAGCAGGAGCTAACCGCTTTGGGTATAGATGCTGCGGCTCTAGCCGTGGAATACCCTGTTAAGAGGCCGCTCGATATCAAAAATGTGTCTGAATTACTTATGTTAATTAGGCAAAACAAGGACTGGTCAGCAGCTCTGCTGACCTCCGGCACAACGGGCAGGCCAAAGAAGGTCATTCATACGCTGGAGACGCTAACGCGGACGGTTAAAATAAATGATCGCTTTCGCGACCATGTTTGGGCTTTTGCCTATAACCCAACTCATATGGCCGGCTTACAGGTTTTTTTCCAAGCGTTATTTAACCAAAATACAATTGTTTATGCCTTTGACGGCAGACAAAGACAGCTTGGCGAACATATTCGGCGATATGCCATTACTCATATTTCGGCAACTGCAACCTTCTATCGCAATGTGATACCTCATTTGCGCGGAGATGTTTACCCAAGCGTTAAGGCGGTTACTTTTGGCGGTGAGAAATACGATCCCCATTTGGAAGGCTCTATCGCCACTCTTTTTCCAAAAGCTAAAATCCGTAATATTTATGCATCTACTGAGGCTGGAAGCTTATTTACAGCTAACGGGGATATTTTTGAAATAGGTGAAGAGATGGAGAAGCTCGTCCGCTTCACAGAAGCGAATGAACTAATGATTCACCGTTCCTTGCTTGGTGGCTCAGATACCTTTTCCTTGGATGGAGAATGGTACCGTACAGGGGATATTGTCGAGCTTGAAGGAGATGGCCGTTTCCGGTTTGTGTCGAGGGAGACTGAACTTATTAATATTGGTGGTTATAAAGTTAATCCTTCTGAGGTAGAGAATACCTTAATACAGGTACCCGGCGTACTGAATCTACTTGTTAAAGCTAAGGCCAATAGTGTAACGGGCCAGATTCTTGTGATGGATGTCGTCAAAGACACCGGCTATGAAGATGCTGCTTTAAAAAAAGCGATTAAACAATATGCGACCGAGCAGCTGCAGGAGTGGAAGGTTCCCCGAATTATTAAATTTGTGGACGACATTCCTGGTTCGCGGACAGGAAAGAAGGTTAGAGCATGAAGTGGATTATAGTGACTGGTCACTCAACCGGCCTCGGCAAAGAAATCGCCACTCAAATTTTATCAGAGACGGACTACGGCGTAATTGGAATCAGCCGCTCCGGGGAAGCTTCAGTTCAAGACCTTATAGAGAAGTATCCGGAGAGATTGAAAGCTATTTCCTTCGACCTGTCGAACAGCTCGGATATTAAAGCGTTATATTTGCAGCAAATTCGCAAAATTGGTCCTGTCTACGGGCTTGTCAACAATTCGGCCGCTGCATATGACGATATTATTACCAATATGAATATGGAACGGCTAGAGCAAATGTTTCAAGTCAATGTGTTTGCAGCTATGCATTTAACCAAATATGCGATTCGCGATATGATTTTGAATAAAATCCAGGGCAACATCGTTCATATTTCATCCATCAGCGCCCATACAGGCTACAAGGGGTTAAGCATGTACGCAGCCACTAAGGGGGCGATGGAGGCATTCTCCAAAAACACCGCCCGTGAATGGGGCAGCAAAGGAATACGCTCGAACTGCGTTGTCCCCGGCTTCATGGAAACGGCAATGAGCGCTACGCTCACCCCAGAACAAAAGGAACGTATATACAATAGGAACTCCTTGAAGAAAGAAACAGAGCTGGAAAGTGTGGCTAGTACGGTGCTGTATCTGCTGTCAGAGAAAGCACGATCCATTACGGGAACGGTTATTCATGTGGATAATGGGACGATATAGAGTTCGGACCCTTCTGCTAATAGATATTAAGAAAAAAGAACATACCGCCCCTTACTTTAGGAGCAAAGTATGTTCTTTTTTCTTTAAGTCGAACTCAATTATAAAAACTATATATCAGCATATTCTTCTCTTCATTAAATCCTTTGCCAAGCAATTGTTTCTTTATTTCGGCCGAAGCGTACGATGCGATTATAATAAAATCTGAATGCTCAAGCACATCTGGTTTAAAAATAGTAATCCCTTGGATAGCTAATCCCCATTTGTTTGGGTCATTATCTATAAATCCTATTGGAGTAATATTTTGTTCCATTAATAGATTCAGAACGTTCTCACCGTATTTCCCGCTACCGAATATATAAATGCTACTAGTTCCCAAGTTTTTAATTTGTTCTATTTGAAGTCGTATTTCGGCATCCACTGCTTGTTTTCTTAATCTCTCTTCGGGTATTCCAAAATACTCCCCAATATATTTAACAAATTCCTCTCCGACTGGAATAGATTCAAAATCACCTTTTCCACTTGATATATCTTCAAATAAGTGCGCTATAGCATATTTTTTCTCAGACGGGCAATGCCAGACTGTCAGTTCCAAATCATTATAGGATACATCTCGTCTTACAGCCGAAAGAGTCCACATTCTCCTTATAAAAGGAGCTGCTTCGCTTCCTTCGTAACCCAGCTTATAATACAAGAAACTAAGCATATGGGCTTCTTCATTAAACTTTAGCAGACCTTGATTGAAGCGATTTAAGCTCTCCGACCAAGCTTGATCGACCTCTTCATTTAATTTGCTAATATAACTTACAGTAGCTCCAAACCACTCTCCACCCGCATAGGACGGCGGTTCTGGAATAGTCCTTTGAAGCAACGCCTCATAGATCTCTTTCATTTCATTTCGTGATAACCCATGAATATCCTCTGTCTCTGTGAACGGCATATTATAGGCCATAATTTGCTTTTCTGCGATTACATTCATTATGGTGTCTGCTTTGCGTACCCATACGCAATCAGAATCCAAGATAACAAAACAATCCTCTGGATTATAATTTGAACCTATGTATTTTAAGATGTCAAAAATGTAAAACTGGTTTCGCCAGCTTGAGAAATACCCTTCAGGGGTTTGATAGGTTAATGGCAAATGTACAACATCAACCTTTAATTTGGCGAGCTCCTCTTTAATAGAAAAACCATTAACATCCGGAATATCTACACTATTCGTAAATAAAACATGATTCATTTCTGGATTATTCTTAACACTAGAACAAAAATAAACATACACACAGCGCCAGTAAACCTCTTGAAAGGATTTATCGGCTGAGTTGTTTCCCACTTGTGTGTAGCTGCTTTCCTCATCTTTGGAATCTAAATAAATCCATGTACATATATATTGGCTCAACTGGATTCCCCCGATTATGCTTCGTTACTAGACTGTATAAGTCGGAAATAACTATTAAATACGGCATCCTCATCCGATAAAAAATGAATCATTTTTAAAGAGCTGATCTCTCCCTGCTTCAATGCCTCTATGTTCTTATCTATTAATAAATAGTAAGGCTGCTTTTGTTTGGCTGAGGCAGCGAGCTGCAAGGCATAAGGAATATCACCTTTATATTGAGCAGTAATCATTGCATAATTGTGTATGGTATGAAAGCGTTCAGGATCAGTGAGATAGGCTCGCTCCAAATAGTTATAGGCTGATTCAATATTATTTTGCATATGTTTCAGAAGGCCTAAATAAAAAAATGTCTCCGTGTTACCGCCCGCTTCCTCGGACCGGACCAACCAATGTTGCGCTTGAGTAAAGTTCTTATCAAAATAATAATTCTTTATCGCAAAAGTAGTATAAATATCACTAGGCGCCTGTCCTTTTGCTAGCCACACATTTTCTAAGTTATTCATGTCATATCGACTCTGAATCCGAACTACATCTTGAATCATTCTCATCGATTGCCCTGAGGTATTGTTCGAATGAATTCTATATTGGGTTAACGTTTGATCGATATAAGCAAAACGATATCCGCGCTCGGCAAATTGCAAACTGATGTCATAGTCTGAACAAATAACTTCCCTGTTTAATCGCAACCATGGTTCATTACGAAAAGAAAGGCCGGTTCCGGTGAAAAAACCTCTTCGAAACAATTGCATAAAGAAATTATTTGAATCTAAATATTCAGGGAGCCTGAGTGGATGTTTAAAGCTTTCGCCTCTTGCATTAATGAGCTCCATTTGGGAATATACCATACCAATACGCTCTTCCCCAAAAGCCCTTGCAGTCAGTTCTACACGCTGTGGGAGTGCCACATCATCGGCGTCTAGAAAACAAATAATGTCACCAGTTACAAGTGGAAATGCTGTACGATAAGCAGCAGTAATTCCCTCATTTTGAGGTTTGTAAATCACTTTCATCTTATCGTTATTTTTCTCGTACCTTCTTAATAGCTCAGTCGAATCATCACTGCTTCCATCATCGACAAAAATACATTCCATATCCGCATATGTCTGATTCAATAAACTTTGTATACATTCCTCCAAATATTTATCGTTATTGTATACAGGAGTAATTGTACTAATGCGCATAAAAGAATCTCCTCCGCCGCTGCAGCAGGTATTTTAATTATCGTGCAGATTAATAGATAAATGATTAATAATCAATACATACTGGAAGCCTGTTTTGTACTTTCTATATTCTCGCTCAACTCTATATACGTTAGATTTACTCTGAGTAAAGTAAGCATGTAGAACATTGGAGGCGTTTTGATCTTTTGCTAAAATAATCAGGTTAGAAGCGCATGCGGTAAGCTGTTCTAGAATAGACAACACTGCTATTTCATCCATATTTGAGCGCTGAAGTGAAACCAGGGCATAGTCATAGCCATTATCATCGTGCATTTTGTTTAAGCTGCTTTGCATGCTAGCCGTTGTATTCGTGAATATTAGCTCTAAAAACGGGATGTTATCTTGGATGGCATTAAGATTCAAAATTTGAACATGCTTGTGGCTAACCCAATTAGACAAAGGTATTCCTGCTGCGCCCAATTCCTCACCCAGAATCTCAATCAACATTCTCTCTTCTGGTAAAGCCCCACACTTCTGGCAGCGTTGAATGGTATCCATTGAAAACTTACCGAACCCACAAATATTGCAAAAGCAATCGTTTTCAAACATAATAAAAGGCTGGCCTTTAGCAGAGTATCTTCTAATGGTTGATTGATTGATATTTATGGCGTAATCCTTATTTCTCAACAAGCCAATTGCCATTAAATCATTTTCTATTTCTTCATGGAACATAGACGCAATACAAACGAAAGGTTCCACATTTTGCTGTGCAACGCTTAAAGTAGATTTTGAATGAACCGTAACACCATTAATTAATGTACCGACTTTAGAAGCGTTATTATCAATAAACCCTTCTACCTTAATACTCGATGCACTTAGCAGCTCCAGTGTCTTTAACCCTGCTGCCCCGGTTCCCCAGATATAAATCGGTCTTAAAACATTTACAGACAAATTAACGCTGTGCTTAAGGGACTCGGTAGACTCAGCTTCCTCCCCCATCTCAAGCCTATCTGGCGCACTACCATCACGGGCTTCTTTTGTTGCTTCCAGAAATAAATGGCCATTTTTAAGATCCGGCTCCAAATGGCAGCCTTCTCCCCACTCATTCCAAGCATTAATAAATACAATTTGTTCCTCTAGTGCATATTCGTTTACACGCTCTATACTTTGTTGAAGCCAATGCTTATATAAGCTGGCATCATTATTTTGGATAATCGTTGCATTATTGCTTCTACGTGCTGTATTATCCCAGCTTGGAAATACACATGGAAAAGCAGGCAGCTTCGTTTCTGCTTCTTTCTGCAAGGCCTTTTCCACCATATCTTGATAGCTATAAACAGTTAAGCCTGGGATTGTGGAAACCGAGAGGTGTTCATTAGCCGTATCTCTGAAATCAGGAGTGAAGTCATACATCGAGTCAAAACCAGCCTGAATCATATCATCCACCGTTAAACTGGCTTTGGAGTTGTTGGCACAGCATAAATATATATCATCAAATCCATATTTCTTAATCTCATTCCGCCAAGCTGCAACCACTTCTTGCAAATTGGTTATTTCATTCGCACGATAGACTAGGAACAGCGGCTTATTGTCGATTTTGATGTAACGTGGATCTTGAAAAGCCTCCGCCAGCCACTTTATATGCTCCTCAGGGCTATATTCTTCATACTCCTGCTTTAACAGCAGCTGTTGATCCATTCCATCCCAACGTCTTGACCAGTTCTCGTTCGCCCAACAGAGACAAAAATCCAGATTAGGCTTGCCCGATTGAAGCACTTCATTAAAGGGACGCTCTAAAATCATTTTTCCATTGAACCAATAATGATAATAGCAAAATGCATCTATGCCATAGCTCGCTGCTAGTTCGCCCTGCGCTTCTCTTGTTTCCGGCAGCCTTAAATCATAGAATCCTAAATCAGAAGGAATATGGGGCTGATAGTGGCCATTAAACGATGGCCTGGCTTTTGACACATTCGTCCATTCTGTAAAACCATTGCCCCACCATTCATTATTTTCTTTAACAGGATGATATTGAGGTAGATAAAAAGCAATGATTTTCATAAAGCCTCCAAGTTAAAATGTAATGGCTTAAGGCAACCTTTAACTAATTAATTATCCCGAAACAGTAATGAATATGCTGCTTCAAGCCCGCTTCATCCAGCTGTTTTTTGATCTCCTTAAAATAAGAGGAACCGATAACAATATAGTCACTCTCTAGTGAGACCTGTTCAAGGGAGGATATAGGAAGCTCCTGCATAACCGTTCCCCACTTTTTCTCGTTGTTATCAAGGAAACCGCTGACCTTATATCCTAAATCATTTAAAACAGCCATCGTTTTGATTCCGGCCGTTCCTGTGCCCCAAATATATATATTTTTCTCGGAAGAGTACTGCTGCATGGCTAGCTCCAAGTAACCCTTTTGTATCAAACCTGAATCCGAGGTAGCAGGTTGAACATTACGCCATTGTGAATCGAGCTTAGTATCCTCTAAGGAAGCATTGTCCTTAATTAGATATTGACCAAGATAATTAGAGGACTTCACGTAAGCAACAAACGATCTTTCCATCTGAGCATACTGCCCGTATTCATCAACACTAATCCCCACTCTTGAAAGCAAGTCATTATAGTCGATTTCCATATAATCTCTAATTCGTACAACTAACTGCTGAATCGCCCGATAGAGAACATATTTCACGGGGATGTGGAAGTCAAAAACCCATTCATAATCAATAACTTGATATTGTCCATTAATCAAAAATAAATTTTCAAAGGTTAAATCAATATTCCCGACCGGAAAAACAGTACCGCTGATCGTATCACATTCTGTTCCAAAAACCTGCTTAAATTCATCTGATACGGGAGCTTTATCCACCTGTAGAACATTTAATGAGTTGAGGAAGCTTACGTATTGGTCCAAAACAGCATAAAATTCTTCAAACTTTTTATTCCGTATGTAATCTAATATCATTTCATTTAATGTTTTTTCGGATATATATTCATAAAAAACAGCATTATTTTCTAATGTGACGGGTACCAGCTTCATCGTTTTAATAGTAGAGAAGTGAAGCTGCAGGAGCTCATAATTTTCCTGAATGCGCTGCACATGCCGAGTGGCTTTATCATTTAATGCCCGCTTGCGTACCGTTAACTGATCGAAGCGGTATCCTATTGCAGTCTCGGTCTGAAACTGCTCATTACGTTGTCTATTATATCTCGCATATTTAATGTCCATACCATCACCCGTTTTTTTAGAATTGACATTTTATTAGAAATGAGTTTGAAAAAAAGTCGAACATGTCATTATCAACAATGGAATCCATAGCTAGTTTTTCATTGAAAAGCGAAATTCTCTTTCTATCATAATTAGGAGTGACAGAATTGTACTCTCCCGCCTTCGGTAAAAATTCGTCGCTAAAAACCTCATCTGGCATTTTGTAATCCGGGACCGGATAATAGAAATCCAATTGTTTAAACCCACATTGTCCAAGTAATTCTTTCAACTCTTTTTTAGAAAAGGTTCTAACGGAGTGATTGGTAGAATGGTAGTTTTCAATGCTATCAAAATAGATGCCGGAATGATCTTCTGCCGCTCCAGACCAATATTTAAGCCCAAACTTATTCTCAATGGCAATAAGCAGCACGCCATCTTCCTTTAAAAAGGTTTTAACTTTATTTAAAAACTTTTCGAAAGGGTTCTCCATACCACTTAAGCCGGCATATTCAAGAACTCCAATAAGCGTTACATAATCGAACTTTTGTTCCATTTCCACATCGAACAAATCGCCTACAACAATATCAATATTCTCACGTTTCTTATGACGATTTGCTAGTATTTCAGCTCTGCGCATGGATAATTCCAATGCCGTCACCTGCGACAACTTTTCACTGAACAAGCCTGTTATTGCTCCGCAGCCTGCTCCGATTTCAAGAAGCGTTCCATTCTCAGAAAAGTTATACCACTCCAGAAGGTTTCTTCTAATGGGAGAGAAATGATACAATATCGGCCAACGATTATCTTTTTGCAATAGAAGATCAATATCCTCATCGTTTCTGACTATATTCAGAATCTCATCCTCAATACTTCCATCCGAGTAGGTATCTGAACCTTTGTAAAATGTATCATCAATATGAATATGGCCTATTTTTTTAGACATTCATAATATTCCCCTTAAAATAAAGTTGTCTAGGTTGACTTACCGCTATCATAAACTCATTAACCATCTGGAACTATTATGAAAATCCTCTTCCTCTACAAAGCCTAACTTTGCAAGCTGTCTAATTACATCATGAGAAAACGACGTTCCGATAAAGATAAACGGTTTGCTGGCATTGTTTTTTTCTAGAGCATCAGGGGCTTCTATACGTATACCTTCTTTAAAGGTCCCCCATGCTTGTTCGTTTGCATCTACAAATAAATCAGTCTTAATTTGACACTTTTCTAGAAATACAACTGTCTTGGAACCTAAACCCCCGGCTCCCCAAACAACAATCTTACGTCCTGCAGTACTCTGTATAAGGGACTCCAATTTTTCCATATAAATCTGTTCCCTAACCTGTCTTACATCTTCATTGTTAATAGCTAAAAGCGCCTGCAATGCTTGTTGATCTAGAGCACCTTCTACTTCAGGCTGAGGCGCAGGAATATTACAATCAACAAAAGAATCTACTAGCTGCATAATTTGATAAGCACTTGTACCAATATGCTCAAAATTATTCTCTTTATGCTGCTTTGCTTTTAACTTTTCTTCCGTTAAATGATTAAGCAGCTTCTCGATTGTTTCAGTTAGCTTTACCTTTTCCGTTTTTATAACATGATCATAAGGAATGTCGGCAAATCTTGAAGGAACCGTGTCTGGTATTAGCCAGTCACTTACAGCAACACCACAGGCATCAAATAGTAAGGCTTCAAACAATACACTAGACTCATCAGAAACAATAATATCTGTAAATGCTAAAAAATGCATGATGTTGATTTCGCTGTCGGCAACATATACGTTATCGGCATAATTCTCATGCAAAGCATTCATTTCTTTTATATTTTCGATGATATGGGGATAACGCTCAACCCATCCTGTACCTGCTTTCCACGGTCCCTGTTTCAAAACCAAATTGACAGGCAGCTTCTCGAGCGCTTTTACAAACTCATGCTGTTTTCCATCATTTTCCCAAGAAGGAGCATACAACACTGTAATTGGATGCTTGAGGTTCATACTTTGCTTCAATTCTGCTACTTCTTTTTTGAAACTATCTGTGGTAATAATATCAGCCTTAGGCCAACCAAGCTTATATACACCGTTCACTGGCATAGAAATAGGATCCCAAGAGCTATCGACCCATCTTTTGACCCAACCATCGCCTGGTAAAATTCCCACATCAAACTTATTCCAAGGCTCACCGTTCCAAATATTAGGCCACCTATTATGTCCTTGTCCCATATCATGCAGCATAATCATAGAAAAGTCTGCATTCTCCGGATAGCAACGATGCTGGCAATAAACACCGATATGGGCCTTTTCATGGATATCTGCTGATATTGTGACCTTATATCCTCTCGCTTCCGCTTCAGCCGCGACAGGTTTGATTTGTTGCAACTCACCACCGTCTGTATAAAAAAAGGTGATATCCTTATGTAGCTCTAGCTCTCTCATAGCACCAACCCTATTCTCGGCTTATCGTTTGGAAATAAGCTTCTAAGTGAGATAAAAACAACTGAATATCATCACGATTGATATCACCAATATTAGCAATTCGGAAATTTCGATTACCCTCTATCTTCCCTGGATATATCGTAAATCCTTTATCATATAAAAAGTCATGCATCTCATCAAAATTATAATTCTCATGCTTAGGGTCTTTAATTGCCGTTATAATACGTGATTGGTGCTCAATGGGGACGAGATATTCCAGGTTTAATTTTTCTATACCTGAAATAAGTGTTTTCCACGAGTCGGTATATCTTTTATGACGATTAATAATGCCCTCATTTTTCGTCTCAATTATAGCCTGCTTTAAAGCGTATAGCGTTTGAACAGGTGGAGTAAACTTCATTTGTCCATGCTCTTCGAAATAACTATACTGCTTATATAAGTTCAAATAATAATTATTCGCCTTTACTTGTTTGCTGTGCTTTATTTTCTCTTTATTCCCTATCACAAAGCTTACTCCAGGCAAACCTTGTAGATTTTTATTCGAGCTAGCTACTAAATAATCAATATTTGACTCAACCATATGGATTGGAATCGCCCCATACGAGCTCATTGCGTCTACAATTAAGTCAATTTTATACTTTTTACACAAGGTACCAATTGCATGAATATCATTTAACAGGCCCGTTGTTGTTTCATTATGTACAACTGCAAGGTGAGTAATCCGCTGTTCTCTTCCCTGCAAATTTCTTTCTAACTGTTCTAAATCTATTGGGTTTAAATAATCACTAACATACTCGTCATAATTCAGTTCATATGCTTGTGCAATTTCTATCATTCTTTTACCATAGGCACCATTATTAATAATGAGTAACAAGCCCTCGCCTACAACCGAGCTAATGACAGATTCTACAGCTGCTGTTCCTGATCCGCCAATCAACACAGAAGTATATTCCTCTGTGTTGGCAACAAATTCAGTTAGGTTCAAGGACACCCATTTTAGTATTTCTGAAAACTCCTCTTCACGAGGGCAAATATCCGGAATAATTTGTGCATATTTCACTGAATCAGTTGTTGTGGCAGGGCCTGGATTTAAGAGTATATTCCTTTTTACTTTCTGCACGATTCCACCTACTCTTTTACGATGTAGCAAGGGCGGGCAGCGAAAGGAAACTGTTTGATCGTCACATCTTTATCCTTAAAGAAGTCATCTACCCCTCTAGTATCTCCATGATAACTTAATCCGCTTGTACCCTCACCGCCATAGTTGTCCAATAAAATTACTCCGCCCTTCATAACTCTGTCATACATATGCTCCAGAACACAGTAAGTAGGTTCTACAAAGTCAATATCAATATTAAGCAAGGAGATTTTTAAGCCGCCATTTTTTTGGATATAATCAGGGACAGTATCAAGCACATTCCCCGCAATAAGCTCATAATTTTTAATACCCTTTTCATTAAATATTTGAGACAGCTGATCTGTAGAAATCGAGCTTGCTCCTGCTGTATTAATCCAGTGCTCTCTTTGTGCCTGGTCTTCTTCATACGAGGTATTCGGAAACTCATCACTAAACACATCGAATGCAATAAGCTTGGAGGAAAATGAATTGCCTAGCAATTCTCTCATCATAGCGAATCTTGTAAATGATGTTCCTTTGAATACACCGCATTCCACGATAGCCCCTGGAACATCTTGAACCATTTTATAGGCTTCATAATGCACCAGAAATTTAGCAAGCCGATCTGGCTGCAAAGTTAAATGAAAATAAGTCTCGTAATCATACATGGATTGTTCATCAAATTTAGGTAAGGTTATCATTAAAATCCTCTTTTCTGTTGGTGTTTTATAATTCGCAAGCTTGTTTATAGTCCGTTAAAGTATCAATTTCTATCCAGCGGCCATCATTCGTGAACACATAGCCTACTTTATTTTGAATAAAATATTCATTCAATAAATGCTCCCAGTTCAATGGCCAGTTCGTTTCCACCTGAAGAAATTTTTCGCAAGCAGCTATAAACCGCTCTCTATCTTCTCTGTTAATTCGAATAATTCCTATGGCCTCACCTAAAAAAGAATGACGGCTTAGTTCTTCATTTGTAACTAATCTTTTATCAATTGTTTTTCTAACATATGAGTTTTCATCTATTAAAACCTTCGCACATTCTATATCTTCTAGGTGACCTTTTCCTACTAAGATAGAGCTTTCTTGTGCTGATTTCACAATGAAATCTTGAAGGATATCTACTGCATAAAACAAGTCAGCATCAAAAATCAAAATATCTTTTTCAATTTCTTTAACCCCCATATACAGCGAGAAGGAGTTCCCTTTGACGCGATAATCTGCATTTTCAACGAATTCGATTTGAATATCGTTCTTATACTTTTGTACAGCATTAATAATTAACTCTTGTTTGTACCCAACAACGATAACTAGCTTGGCAAGCCCACAATCTATAAACGCCTCTATATGTCTGTCCAATAGAGACTTTCCATTAACTTTCAGTAACACCTTTGGCTCGGTTGTTAGATCAGCAATTCTTGAACCAATTCCTGCTGCAAGCAGTACTGCCGTTAGCCCTTCGCTACTCATCCGTTTATCTCCTTGACCCATGCTCGATCAATCGTTCTTTTATATCTCTTTCCTGCTGTGAAATCCAGATCCACTACTTCTGCATTTTCAAAATCTGAAAATGTTGTTCTGCCATGGAAAACCTGAGAATCATTAATAATAAGTGTTTCCCCTTGCTCCAAGAAAAATCTGCTTTGCAAATCAGAAATTTCCAGAATAGAGTCAAGAGCATCCAATGCCGACAGCTGTTTAGCAGTTAGAGGGTTCCCAGATTTCTGATGCGCAGATTCTAAATAATCTCTTAAATATCTAAACTGCGCTACACCTTCTTCAGAATAGGTTACAATTGGAGCTTGATAGGTGCCATCAGAAATACCTCTGTATTCCCAATAGAATGGGGCTTCTAAAGTACTCAATACGTCAGGCAGCGATTCTTTCAAATAATTATATATATCATTTCCATTTAATAAAATGGTTTCCCCACCAACCATCGCTGTCGCAACGCAATGCATGACTAAGTACTCCCATTTCACAGGAACATTAACGTTGTCAGTGTGGATAGAGCCACCCTGCCGAGTTTGGTGATAACGAGCCCCATCTTCCATTTTTTTCGTTCTATCTCGATCATATACATGAATAATTTTTGCCCCTTCTTTATTTTGAACCAATGGCTCTCCTAAAAGGGAAATGACAATCCATGATAAAAATCTATTTTCATGCAAGGATAACTCTTGCAAGGGCTTTAGAACCATAAAGCCTTTTTGATTAACGTTCTGTTTAATTGCCTTTATTTCTTCCGTCAGCTGTTTAAAGCTATGTAATTTCTCTGGCGTAATATTATCAAAGACAAGACTGTCGTTATTTTCAGAAAAAAAATGAATAATCTCTTTATGAGACTCTGAAGAAAGCGTAATATAATTTTCAGTCGAAATTTTCATTCATGCTCCTCCTAATTTTCAAGTAGAATATTATACCTATGTAGATTGCCAATTGGATAATTTTGATCAAATATTCTTATACGCTTACCTAATTTTTCTGCGACCATATGAAACCATTTTTTGTCATAGTATAAATGGGGTAACCCTGCATACTTTTTATCGTATTCCTCTTCACTTAAACCCTGACGCCTATATGATTCGGATTTATCTAAATGTGCAAGATCGGGTATATCAAGAATAGCCGTATATTTATTGGACTTTTCACACATTCTAGCTATGACTTGTTCAGCAAAAGCGTAATCCTTAAAATAGTGAAATACGCTATTGGAAATGACAACATCATACCTTTCGCTTACGTCAAACGCTTCTGCAGCCGCAACTTCAAAGGAGTCCAATGAGAAAGTTAGATTTGCCAGTTCAATTAGCTTACTGGAGTAATCAACTCCCCCGACTAGATGCCCCTTAAGATAGTAAGGATATAGAAATGCGCCGCAGCCACAGCCAACTTCAAAAATGGAATCACTAGGCTGAATATCGATTTCTTGTTTAATATATTCTGTATATTCAATCCATCTATCTATACTGATTTTCCCAGCACCACTGTCAAAGCCATCTGCACGCAGCAGCTTCTCTAACCCATTATACTCATGAGAGATTTCCCTTTTATTCCAAATTTCTTCCCAAATCATAATCACTCCGTCCTTGTAAGAAACGCTTGCAGACGCTCCTTTACTTCAAAAGGTTTAATGACTGGTCTGCCTAATTCTTTTTTAGATCCCTCTGCTATTCTCACATATAGAAATGTTAGTTCAGGGCTTTCTTGCCACTTCTGTATGCCAGCCTCTAGTTCGCTCAAATTATGAATATAATAAGAGTGCACATAACCACAAGCGTTCGCTACAGTCGTAAAATCAATGTTGCCTGAGACAGTAAATTGTCCTCCTGTTGAATCATGACAGTTATTATCCAGCAAAATATGAAGCATATTATTCGGTCTATAATATCCAATTGTAGCCATGCTTCCCATTCTCATTAGAACGGAGCCGTCGCCGTCAATAACTACAACTTTTTTAGATGTGTTTAAAGCAGCGCCAAGCCCCAGTGAGCTTACACAGCCCATAGAACCTACCATATATAAATTATTGCTCGAATCTTCGAGATCATACAGCTCTCTACCTGTTTTCCCTGTTGTAGCTAACTGAATGGTTGAATCGTTCTTATATTTATTAATAACAGTCAAAGCATCAAATCTTCGTGGAAGCTCGTCTTCCTCTGTCTTGTTCTTTATATATTTATTATAAGGCTTATCGAATTTACTATCAGTGACTATCAATTCTTCTTTCGATAGCGTTGCTTGCTTCACAACAAAAAAGAAGGACTGGTTACTTTCTAGTATCTGGTTGGCAGCATCTATTTGCTCCGCATATTCGCTCTCTGAATCTGAAAGATATGCCCATTTTACATTCATCAAATCCAACAAATCAGTCGTAATTTTCCCCATCAGCTCATGCTGTGGCTCATCCGCTATTCCTTCCTGTCCTCTTAGACTGACAAAACCAAGCACCGGCAGTCTAAATGTATAGTTTAGTGAAGTTAACGGAGAGACCGCATTGGTTAAACCTGAGTTCTGCATCAGTACAACTGGCTTCTTACCCGCCAGATATGCTCCTGATGCAATTGCTACTGCGTCCCCTTCATTTGCAGCAGCAATATACTCACAATCATTAATAGCATAATTGATTAAGCTATCAAGAAAGGAACAAGGAACGCCAGTGAAAAAATCGAACCCTTTTTGTTTAAGGTATTGTCCGAAATTTTTTGTATCGATCACCTTAAATCACCCGCTTTGTGGAGGTCAACGATATTATTGACATCTAGCCACAATCCTCTCACAAACTTGGCACGGACAGGAATAACTTTAACTAATTCATTGAAGAGGTCATGAAGCATCAAATTTTTAAAATCTGGTCTTTTAGACAGAACCTCCATACAATCTTTAACAGCTTGGGCACCTTTTTCAGAAACTTTCCAAATGCCGATAAACTCGCCGGTTGCTGATTTTGCTTGCCCGTCTGTAGTCATCTCTACTAGCCCTACAGATTGACTATAATATGTTTTAGAATATGATTGATCCGTAATAACTATGTTTTTCCCATCGACGGATGAATCAAAATCCGGATCTATAATTAAGGTAACGTCATTATTGTCATCAAATAGTTCATTTAATATGTAGCTTTTATATATAATATCTCCGTAGCTAACTACGGTAGTACCTTTTAGTTTATCTTTAGCTAAATATAAGGAGTATAAATCCTTTGTTTCCGCATATTCATCGTTATCTACTGTTGTAATGTTAACAGCCGCAATTTGTTCCTTGCCAAATCCGCGAACAACTGCAATATCTTTTATACCAATTTTATTCATATCGTTAATTTGATTAGATAGTAGAGATTTGCCATTAACCTTCAATAGGGTTTTTGGAATGTCTTTAGTAAGCTCTCCAAGATCTCCTTGGCTCGCAGCTAAAATAATCGCATTAACTTGACGCCCAGCTGTAGGCAAGTATTTTTTTTCGGCAATTCTAAGCTCATCTTCACCTTGAATTCTAAACACTTCATCCACTGTAACTACATTATCTTCAACAAACTTCAAGGTTTGATCTTCAAATATTTGCTTACTTGTTTCTTGCATCGCTTTAATGGATGACCGTAAATTATGATTAGCCCATATGACCGTGCTAACACCCATTTCCCTAAATTTACTTGTAGGAGTAGAGTAATACTTTGTTGGCACGATGATTACAGGATGCCTGTTATCCCATTCCTTCATAAATGACTCAATTTCTGCCACATTTGATTTTTTGCTATGTATAAGAATTGCATCGGCACCAGCCAATCTGTAAGCTTCTGCGCGACGTAAAGCTTCATCCATTCCCCAACCGGCGATTAGTGCTTCTACTCTTGCTGCTACTACAAAATCGGCATTGTTCTGGGAATCCTTTGCAGCCTTAATTTTCCCGCAAAACTCATCTATACTAGCTAATGGCTGCGACTCCCCGGAAATGAAAGAGTTTGTCTTTGGAAATAGTTTATCTTCAATACATACGCCGCCAATGTTGCGCTGTTCAAGTTTTCTAACCAAGATTCTCATATTATTAAAGTTTCCGTAGCCTGTATCCCCATCTACTAGAATGGGAATATTGACTGCATCACTCATAAATTCCAGCACTTCTAACACTTGCGTCCACGAGGCTTCATTATTATCCCTTACCCCTAAGGATGCAGAGATGGATAGTCCACTAGCCCATATCCCTTTAAAACCCGTTTCTTCTACGATTTTTGCCGAAAGCCCATTATGTGCCTCCATAATAAATTCCAAATCCTGCGATGTAATCATTTCCCTCAATTTATATGCATTGTTATTCATGCTTATCCTCCTGATGCAATTATGATTGTTTATAACGATTTTCTATAGTAATTTTTCGTTTATTATCCAGTTCCGTAATGTTTCCTTATCAATACTTCCTTCCTGCGGAATTTTCATATCAATAACTTGATGATTTGTTTTAGGTGTACTTATAAAAGAAGCAGGAATAATATACATTTCCTCTGTTTCTACTGCGATTCGCTGTTCATCCAGAGTCATTAATTCCTCATACATTTTTTCTCCTGGACGTAAACCTATTGTATGTATTTCAATCTCATTATCTGATTTCTTTATGTGATTCAGCAGGTCTATCATAACTTCTGCTAAATCCCCTAATTTGACTACCGGCATTTTCAAAACTAATACTTCACCGCCGCTTGCGAGCTCATTGGCACGAAGAAGCAGCTCAATGGCCTGCGTTGGCGTCATCATATACCTAAGCATTTCAGGATCTGTTACAGTAATCCTTCCTTGCTCTACTATTTGCTTCTTGAATAATGGAATTACAGAGCCGCGGGAGCCCATGACATTACCGAAGCGTACAGAAGAGAAGATTGTTGATTTCGCCCCTTTTTGATACTCTGCCGCAGATACTAGTCTTTCTCCCATTAATTTTGTTGCCCCATATGTATTGGTTGGAGAAATTGCTTTGTCTGAGCTCGTAAAAAGAACCTTTTGAACTCCGGCCTGAATGGATGCTTGAATGACGTTTTGTGTTCCAATGACATTCGTCTGAACAGCCTCAAACGGATTGTATTCACAAAAGGGCACATGCTTCATTGCCGCCAAATGGAAAACAAAATCAACATCTTCAAGCGCTCTGAGCAGCCTCTGCTGATCACGTACATCCCCAATTAAATATCGCATTTTCTCATGATGCTCATGGAAGTCTTGGCTCATTTGATACTGTTTATATTCATCTCTGCTAAATATACGAATTACGCTTGGATCATAAGTAAGCAGTTGCTTCGTTAATTGATAGCCAATCGTCCCCGTTCCACCTGTGATAAGAATTTTCTTGTTTTTGTACATTTTTTACAAACACCTCTTTTTGGCATCTTGCCTTTGGGAAACGATATGAGATCATTTATCTACCCTTATATATATATCGGCTAATAGAAGTCGATTTATAAGAAAGACCACAAGGAAATTGTATCCTTGTGGTCTTTCAATTTTCAACAAACATATAGTGGAGGAATTTAATTAATTATCGTAAAAAGAGAGCAAAAGCGCTATTCTCTATTCTTCATGTTATTCAATTTTTCAATTGTTTTTCCAGTCACTTCACGTAAAACAGGAACCTTCTCTATAAGTGCAACAATCAAGGGATACATGATTTCTTTTGCCAAGTCCGATTTTTTCACTATATTCGTTTCTTTAACCAGTTCGGGCAAGTCACGTTCAAATCTATTAATTTGATTTCGCAAAAGCATATAACAAAAGGCACTAAAAGGAGCACTTGCAACTACCTTGCCCCAATCACTATCTATATCGTCTATAGCTTTTATACTTTTCGCAGGATTATTCCGGCTCAATTCAACCGATACTTTAATATTTTTTTCAATTCTTTTTAGCTGCTGTTCAAACTCACTGATTTGTTTAGGAAGCTGCAGCAGAGACTTGCTAATACGCTGTATACGAACTAAGTCATAGCCCTTTAACTTTTGCAGCTCCTGATTCATAAAGTCATCCGCTACAAACTTTTCTAAAGACCGCTTTAGCACTTGCTCCATAGGTTCAAATAAAGCACTGCGAATACGTGCTCCTTTTCGAGATGTGTTAACAAATTTTACATTAGGATGATTTTCCAATAACTCACAAATATCTTCTAAAACTAACTTCATTATATTGTTCGTCCGATTTAATGTACCTTGTACATTCTCAACCATTAAATCTGCTTTTGCAATGGTTTTTTCCATATGCTGCTCCGAAACATGCTGCGAGCCTGGGGCATACATATTTTCTGTGGGAAATGATAGATCCTGCCCAGTAAATATAATCTCTTTACAGCCCATATACACTGCTGCCTGTATGGCAGTCCCTGTAACAGAATGATTGGATAAAAAGATTGCATCTTTATCTGAAAGCTGAAAGAAAAACTTAGTTATAAAATCGTTTTCAAAATGAACGTGGAATAGATTATCTTTTTTATAATCCAAAATTTTATATTTAATCAAAGGGGTATATAAAAGCGGTATTCCTGTTACATCTGTATTTCTAAACACATTAAAATTTGATTCAGCGCCATCCATACTTACAATCAGGTGTGGCCTTATATTATAATGCATTAACGATTGTACTGCTGATCCGGCTGCAATAATAATGGTATGTTTTTTAAGCTGACGTAAATATTCAATATCTTCAGCGAGCGATGGCCCTGCACCAACAATTACCGCAGTTTTATCGGTAAATTTATTTTTCATCTCTGCAAGTGAAGGCGAATATATAGTTTGCGGCAAATTATACATGCTGTTTTCAAACCATTCTAATCCATGTTTTTCATACATCATATACGAGCTGCCAAAGTTTAAAATCGCTAATTTAGCCTCATTACTAAATGCTAAAACATCGTTGTTACTTAATTTATTATAAACAGGGAGTACAATAATTTCTGCATCCCCCTTCATATATTTCATAAATCTATACATCATTTTTGCCCGATCATTTATATTTCCGCTAACTGATAAATGCTTAACATTAGGCAAATCCAATAGCTGTTTTAAGTCCATATTATACATGGCCGAAAGTAAAATTTGCTCATCTGGCTCATATATGTATATATTATGATTTGGATATTGCTTAGCATAAGCAAGCGCATGATACCCGTATCCCATACCAAAAAAAATAATTTCATTCTTTTGTTCTACTTTTAAAGCAATATGTTTCAACCAGTTTTCCATTTCATATTCAGGACTATATTTGCTATATAAATAAATGGCCTTTCCATCTTCTGCTTTAACAAATAAATTAGGCTGGCCATTTCTAGCATTCATAAACTCGTAGTTATCTTGATCTCTATGTAACACATTCATTTTACGGAATATATCCGGATACTTTTTGCCTAAAAATCGCAGATTAGCTGCTAATAGCTGTTCTTGATTTATTCTGCTGCCTTCCTGTCCTAATTCCAATGAAAGCTGATTAAACAATGGAATCAATTCGAAACGGAGACAGTCATTAGCTTCAATATAATTTTCTTGATCCATATGAGCGTTCATTTCTTGAAATTTCATACTAAGGTCTCTGGCTGTTCTTTCACATACCTCGTGCAATGCTTGAAAACCCTGCTTGCTTTCCAGTACGTCTTGGATACTAGATAATGCGCGATATAAGTCATCCATCCCCTCGATTATTTCGGAAAACAACCCCCAAAAGTGCCCAGTTATTGGCTCAACCAATCGTTCTTGAACAGACTCGGAGGCAGCAATCAGCTTAGGCAAAAACAGGCTGATGTCCTCAATCGTATCTTCAACTTCCCACTGCTGTTCCCCCATATATAAATACTCCTCACTTTATAAAAAATTTAAAGCATGGACAATTAAAAAATACAAACCGTCAGATTAATATTCCGACGGTTTCATAAATGTTAACATATACTCCAAGGTTTCAATCATTCCCTTAAATCAACAAAATAACTTTCTGCATTATATGCTTGTTCATACTTTTGTTTTTGCATGCGATGCAGCTTAATTTTATTCAAACTTGTAGCGGCTTCATCCTTTAACTCCTGCATACGTTTTAGGATCGTATCGTCATACTCGCCAATCAAACGAATTACCGCCTTCATCTCTTCTGAAACCTGGGTCTGCTGAAGTTTATTAACGATTTCTGTTCTAAAATCAGCTAATTCGACTAATTCTTCATAGCTTGCCTCCTGAATATGCTCAGCTATATACAGAGTCTGATCATATAGAGACTGCAAGGATGATATCATCGAGGAGCTCCTGTTGGTGCATCATTTGCAGCAGCTAGCATCGCTTGCTTCCATGTATCACGAAATTCCTGCAAATACCCCAGCGCTTCCTTAGCTGCGGCTATATTTTTCTTCATATTGGCTTCTATCAAAAGATGCAGCATATATTCATAAATACGTGAAAGCTCTTTGGAAATTTCAAAACTAGTATCCAATGAGGCTGTCAGTTCATGTATAATTGCCTGTGCCTTTTTCAAGTTTTTGTTAGTAGCCTCGTAATTTTTCTTTTCCAAGCCGTCAATTGCCGCTTTTGTAAAGCGGATGGCTCCTTCATACAGCATAATAATTAGCTGACCAGGTGTCGCTGTCTGAACAGAGGACTGCTGATAAATTTGATACGGCGAGTTTAACAATCCGGTTCACTCCTTTAGCTAGTAAAACTCATTAAAGCGGATG
Source organism: Paenibacillus sp. FSL H8-0537 (assembly GCF_038051995.1). Taxonomy (NCBI): domain Bacteria; kingdom Bacillati; phylum Bacillota; class Bacilli; order Caryophanales; family Paenibacillaceae; genus Paenibacillus; species Paenibacillus sp. FSL H8-0537. The sequence continues at coordinate 6,446,378 of NZ_CP150290.1, forward strand.
ACTGTGTATTAAAGCTGCTAATTGCTTTTTCCATTGCACTGAATTGCTTAAAATATTGCGTTTCGATACTATTAAGTCTGGAAAGCATGCGGCTTTCCTGATCCTTCATAGTACGAAGCTGTGCGCTAATGAGTGAGCTCTCCAGAAAAGCTGCACTCGTGTCTGAGCTAACTGTCGAAGTTCCCGCTTTTGTAGAAATGCTTTTCAGTGCGGTCATCGAGGATGCACTCATCTTGGCAAATACGCCAGATGTTGAGCTGCCCGGCGAAGTATCCGTACTCTTAGCTGTAAAGAGGTTGATTACCTTATCTGGGCTAGCCTCTAATGCCGTTCTCAATTTACTTTCATCAAGTACAAGCTTCCCCTTCTCGGTATAGGTGCCTGTTGTGATACCAATTGTTAATTTATTTCCGTTACCGTCTACTATTCCAGCTACTAATGAAGTCGCCGCAATACGGAGATCGGAAAGCATCGTGCTGAGTGTACCATCGTTACGCAATGTGCCACTGCGCGCTTTTTCTTCCCACTGTTTAATTTCATCATCAGTCATTTCTTTTTTCTCTTCAGCAGTCAGTGGTTTGTAGGTACGATTGACAGCTTCAGAAAGCTCTGAGTTAACCGAAGCAATTAAGCTGTTATATTCAGTCACAAACGATTTTATGGTATCAATAATTTTAGCTGTATCCTGTACAGCAGAAATCGTTGTAGGAACAGAAGTTGCTGACTGTGCTTTAACGGTAAAGTCGAAGCCGTTGACTGCAAAACGATTACTAGCTTGCTTATAGCTGATGCCATTAATCTTCACTTCTGCATCCGTACCAGCTTGCCCTCCTGTCGGAGTACGAGAGGTAAACACATTGTCCTGAAGCGACAATTGATTTTCACCAGTCTGAGTGGCCGATATGGAGAACTGTCCCGAATTGGCATCGTATAATGCTGTCGCTTTCAGCGTACCTGCGTTTGTGCTAATAGCTGCTGCAAGATCACTTAGCTTTGCATCCTTGCTCACTTTAATCGTTTGATTATTAATATTAACGTTAACCGTGCTTGAGCCCGCGCCCGATAAAGCAAATCCTAAATCTTCCAAGGTCTTGCCTTTATCTGCAGCAGAAAACGTATACACACTGTTTCCAGTTGTAGCCACCTTGTCTACTGTTACATTTAAAGAACCATTTGCGGTAGATGCTGTTGCATTGATAGTCAACGTGTTCGTATCACCGCTGACCTGCGATGTTTTCGCACTGATAGCTGAGGACATATTAAAGGAAGAAAGCTTATTGTTCCGGAAATCAACAATTTTACTACTCATTGACCGGTAATCTTCTTGCTGCCACTCCAGCTTCGTGCGTTTTTTGATCATGTTATCGTAACTTGTCCGGCGAGCCTTCATCATTTCCTTGACTAAATTATCAACGTCCATGCCAGAAGCTAAGCCTGTAATTCTGTTTGCCATGAATATTCCCCTCCTTCTAAATCTTCTCGTCGATTAAAATCCCATTGATAATACCATTTTGCTCCATCAGCTTGGCTGCCATATCCAGCAATTTCTCTTCGGGGATCTCACGTATAACTTCTCCCGTTTCCTTATTGCGAATTTTATAAATAATATGATTTGTTTCTTCATGTACGGAGCGGTCCACAGTTGTCTCTGGCCCACTAATCGATTCTATAACCCGATCAACACTCTTCGTAAGCTGCTGATCATCACCCTGAATAGAAGCCACTTGTGAAAATCCGTCGATTGTAGTGCCAGGACCAGATATTGCACCAATGGCTCCTGTAATCGGTTTTATTGGAGCGGCTCCTGCCGCCTTATCTGATGTATAGCCCGCTGTGGTATTTACAGATGAAATATTCATCTTCATTCCCCACCTCAAATGAAATTGGTTATCTATATTTAATATCGGATTGAAGCATATATTTTATTAGCCTTAGACCGTTATTTCAATCCTATTTATTCATTTAATTATAGAAAAAGAGGCCCTAGATAATCTAAGGCCTCTCCGCTCAGAGCAACGATTATTGCAGCAAGGACAGAACGCCTTGTGGTTGCGAGTTTGCTTGAGCAAGCATCGATTGGGAAGCTTGAAGAAGAATGTTGTTCTTCGTAAGCTTAACCATTTCACTAGCCATGTCTGTATCACGAATACGGGATTCGGAAGCAGTCAGGTTCTCAACAGTTGTACCCAGGTTGTTGGAAGTGTACTCCAAACGGTTTTGAACAGCACCAAGCTTAGCGCGCTCAGTCGAAACGGATTTGATAGCTGTTTCGATAGTAGAAAGAGCACTGCTGCTGTTAAGAGCATTAAAATCAGTAGTAGTAATGCTACCGATTTTAATCGTTTGTGCATTATCATCCGATTGAATTGTAGCACCGCTTGTAATTGCCATGCCGTTGAATTTAGTATCAGTCATGATGCTCTTGATTTGCGAACCCAACTCGTTCAACTCAACGTCAATGTTAGCTTTGTCGCCGGAGCTGTAAGTATCGTTCAGCTTTTGTACGTTCAATTCTTTCATACGAGTCAGCATGGAGCTAACTTCGTTCATTGCGCCCTCAGCTGTTTGTACGAAGGATACGCCGTCTTGAACGTTCTTTTGAGCTTGCTCAAGACCACGGATTTGACCACGCATTTTTTCGGATACTGCCAGACCAGCAGCATCGTCAGCCGCACGGTTGATACGAAGACCTGAAGAAAGTTTCTCCATGTTCTTACCTGCTGCAGCGTTGTTCAAAGTCATGTTACGGTGAGTGTTCAAAGCTGTGATGTTGTGATTAATACGCATTGTTGTTTCCTCCCTGAAATGGTTATTTAGTCCCACATCCTTGTGGTTAGCCGATTAAGCTGTGAAGCTCATCCTGCTCTAATATAGTTATCGGCATATTTAACCAAGAGTTTATAGCCAAATCAATTTTTTTTAAGATTTTTGAATTGATTTTTCAGCTCGTTGGCCGTTATAACCGATTGCCCTGCATTCATGTTCATATTCTCAACGGAGACATACAGCTCTTTTCTTAAAAGCTCCACTTCCTTTGGCGCTTTAATGCCTAGCTTCACCGTATCTCCCACTACCTCCAGGACGGTAAGCTCAATATGCTCGCCGATTAGAATGGATTCTCCTTTTTTTCTTGAAAGCACCAGCATTCTATTCCCCTCCTGTCTTCAAATCGTCACTGAACAGCTGATGCTGAATGGAATAGGGACTATTTGGCAGAATATATTGTACCGCCATTTGCTTTGTCGTATTCATAATAATAGGAGCAAGTAAATTAATCGTTGCTGATGACAACTCCTCAGGTACTCTTACAATATTATAGATTTCCAAGCTCTCTCCATCCTTAATCTCAAGTTCTTCCTTTACCTGTTCTGATAAATCAAACTCATAATTAGGAAAGAACTCGAAAGGCGACACGATAATGAAGGCTAACTCGCCATCCTCCAACGATTGCAAATACTGAAAAGGACTATCTTCTATGCCTACAATCATAAATTTGTCGTACTGCTTAAAACCAGGAATACCCACCACGAATGATATGATTTGCTCTGGACTATATTCAAGCGATCCAAACCGCGTTGTTTCTACTATCATTATGCTCAACTCCGCTCCCTTTAATTAAAAATGTAGAAGCTACGGCATCGTTGCTGATTCCATAGCTTCTACATTATTTTTCTTCTTGTGATCATGCTAACCTAAATAGATTAACTTAAAAAGTCTACCAATGATTTGCTGATAACCTTTGCCCCAACGGATAATGAAGCCTCATAAATATTTTGCGCTGTAGTCGAATCAATAAGCACCTGCTCCAGATCAGCATCCTCAACTTTGGATTGCATATCTGTAAGACTTAATTTAAAGTCTGCGATTCGATTTTGCATGAGCTCAACCCGGTTGACTTTAGCTCCAACAGCTGCCCGGGCATTTAGCATCCGATCCATGCTCGTTTCAATACTTGGGATTTCATTTGAAATAGCATCATAACTGGTAGTTGGAGGAGTCATAGCCGTCATCAAGCGATCCAGGACCGAAAACACATTATTTCCAGTTCCAGCTGGATCCGCATCTCCAAATACCGAATTTCCTGTCAAGCTTATTCCGACTGTTACGTTGGCGCCTAAAGCATACTCAACGCTTTCTGTATCGGTAACAATATTTTTAGCATCAAAACCAGCTGCCGACGTATCGAAAGGAACCTCATTAAACTTCTCACCATTAAAAATATACTTGCCGTTAAATTTACTGTTTGCAATATCAACCAATTGAGTTTTCAACTCAACAATTTCACTTTTGATCGCATCGAGCGCTTCCTGAGGATTAGTACCGTTAGCCGCTTGGGTTGCAAGCTCCTTCACCCTCTGCAAAACGTCACCGGCTTGGTTAATAACGCTATCCGTATAATCCAGCCAAGACAAAGCCTGGTCCGTATTTTTCTCATACTGATCATTTGAGCCAAGCTCTGTACGATATCGAAGGGAGTAGGTTATCCCTACTGGATTATCAGACGCCTTATGCAGCTTCATGCCAGTGGAGGACTGGTTCTGGATATCGGCCATCTTGTTTAAATTTTTACTGATATTTCGTGTAAGCTGAGCATGCATCATACCTTGTGTAATACGAAGTGCCATTACTTCTAGCCTCCTTGGAAAATTAAAGTGATTATGCTATTTTCGTTTAACGTCCTACTACACCCGTATTATTAATGAGCTTATTCAGCATCTCATCAAACGTCGTCATAAAGCGCGCCGCTGCACTGTAAGCATATTGATATTTAATCATATCGGACATTTCCTCATCCAAGGAAACACCACTGGTAGACATCCGGCTTCCGTCTACTTGAGCCAGTTGGGCTTCCGCATTGGAGTTTTCCCGGGCAGCTGATTGGCTCTTAACTCCTAGCGCACCTACCAAGGCGCTGTAGAAATCTCCTAATGTAGCTTCCTTTATTCCGCCACCAGTAGCCGTCTCATCGAAGGAGAACTTTGCTTCGGTCATTTGAGACATGAGCAGCGCTAAAGTGTTATTGCCTTTTATAACTGTCGTAACACCTGCACCATCTGTTGTTGTTCGCATGGAAGAAGCAATTAGGTTTGAGTCTGCAGCAATGTCGGAGTTAATTTGGATGCTTGCTGCAGTTATCGTTGTAGATCCTGCCTTTATCGTAAACAACGGTTGTCCAGCAGCAGCCGGATTGCCAAGTGTATATCCAAGCTGATGCAGCCCATTTATACCGTCGACCGTCATCACTTGATCGGCCGTTGTAGGCACCGTCGTTCCCGGCAAGACAGAGCCTTTAGGAATCGTAACATCGAACTTGCCGTTCACAATCGTATTAGCAAGTGTATCCAACTGCCCGACAAATTCAGCAACTGTATCCAAAGATACAAACATCCCGTGAACCTCTCCGCCAGTCAGAGTGCCATTATTATAGGACTGCTCCAGCGAAAGAGCCGTTAGAGGCGTCGTTTCTCCACCAGTAACGAGGTTTGCACCTCCCATATTAATGGTATATCCATCCTCTGTATCCGTAACGGTAACATTTACGAGTTTGGACAACTTATCCGTTAACAGATCACGCTGGTCGCGAAGGTCGTTGGCATTGTCGCCAAGCGATTCTATTTTTTTAATTTGGTCGTTCAACGCCGCGATGGAGCTCATCATGGAATTGGCTTGCTCCGCCGAGGTGTCGATCGTCATATTAATGTCAGCATCAAGATCGGACAATTGCTTGCTAAGTCCATTAAAGGTATCGGTTAGTGCTTGAGTACGTTCTACAAGTATTTGGCGAGCCGTTACATTTTCTGGATCTTTGCTGAGATCTGACCAAGCATTCCAGAAATCCGACAAAACGGTACGAATACCTGTGTCCGACGGTTCATTAACAAAAGATTCAAGTTTGCTCAGCGTATCCATCTGCACAGCCGTTGTTCCAGCAATATCCGATTGATCACGGTACTGCGCATCGAGAAAAGCATCGCGGATACGTGTAATCGATGTATATTCTACACCTGTTCCGATTTGACCTGGTGCTGTGGATTTCGTCATGCCATAGGCTTCCATTGGACGGGTTGCCACCATTGTTACTTTTTGCCGTGTATATCCTTCTGTGTTGGCGTTTGCAATGTTATGACTGAGTGTAGTCAAAGCGACCTGCTGGGTAATCAGGCTTCGCTTCGATGTCTCTAATGAATGAAAAGTTGAGGTCATCTGCTTGTCTCCTCCTTAAGCTTTACTATCAAATAATCCATTGCGCTTACTGCCTGGATATTGATTCATCGGATGCTGATAGACAAGATCCTCATTCGGGTCATCCATCATCAGGCTGATTGAGAAATCCAGAAAAGACAACGATTGTTTAATTAATTGCTGGTTTAAAGTACTTGCTTCCTTAAGCTGAGCCAGTACCGTATTGAGCTGACCGTGCATCTCCATCAGCTGGGATTTGATGACAGGATCAGTGACGGAGCGAATCAGCTCAGCTAAAATACCACTGCGGATTCTAAAACCGATATCTTTAAAATAACGGGAAGTCAGCTGGGTTCGCATACGCTCAAGCTCTTCTGCCTTTGCAACAAGCAGCTTCTGCTTCTGAGTGTGTACATTTAATTGCAGAACATCATTCTGAATAATCATGTCCTTCTTACTCTGTTCAATTTCCAACAGGGTTCTATAGAGCTTTAACTGCTGCTGCAGAGTATCTGCAATTAACTCAAGAGACATCTCCGTTCACCTGTCCTCATTCACTTGGATTGTTGCTGAAGTAAGGAAGCAGCTTCTCAGCCAGCTTGCCTGAATCAACGTGATACGTTCCAGATGTTATGGATTGCTTCAAGCTCTCAATTTGCTTAGCGCGTTCAGGGCCATTCGTCTGACTCGTAGAGAGCATCTCCTTCGCGGCGGCTGAGATTTGCACCTCATCCTTCTTCTGCTTCTTATTGGCATTATTCACTGCCATGTCATTCTTCTTCTGGTACTGGTTAATCGAGTGGATACGACCAGGTTCATTTATCTTCAATTTATTCACCTCATTTATTTGGACACATGCTAATAAGCCGATAACCTTTAACAGTATTATCGGCTTATTCCCCAAGAAATTTATAGTTATATCGACGATTGACAAATATTAATAAATTCTAACGATCCTTATAGCGATCTATGCCTTTGTAAATGTTCTGATTTGCCTTCTGTGCTTCCAGCTCCTCAGCCCTTCTGGCATCCTCGCTGCGCATCTTCCCAGTATCACTAATTAAACGGGATCTACAGCTGTCACACATATTATTATCCCTAATGAACGTCCCGCAAACCTCGCACGGATAGGACATATTTGGCGCGTTCACAATCGAAATTCTTCCTTCTCGAACAAACTTCGTAATCTGGCGGACGGATACTCCCGTTTCATTGGATAAATCATTTATGTTTGTGCCTTTGTTTTTACGCAAATAATCGGAGCAAAGCTCATACTCTTTATCTATTTCTTTAATACAAGCCGGACAGACGTCACGAAAGTTCTTGGAGAACAGCTTGCCGCAGCGTGGACAATTATCTAAATTCATCATTAATTTCCGACCTCCCTGATCTACCTTTTGAAGTTATGATTAGCTCTATTCTAGCTGAAACAAACAATAATTTCACTAGTAATCTTAATGAACTGGAAAAAAGTGATAGATTCTAATTAAGATCTCGCCCATGTTAGAGCATAAATATCGATACGTGTTGGGCTTGCTTTTTGCAGAGCTTCCGAGCAAGCTTGAATCGTGCTTCCCGTTGTATAGATGTCGTCCACGAGCAGCAGTCGCAGTGTATGTTGATTTTCTTTCCGTGGATTTGCTAATAGAAGCTTCTCCACAACCACCGGTTTAACAGCGAAAAGACTCTCCATATCCTGCATGCGGGCTGAGCGGGTCTTAAAGCTTTGTTTAGCTGAATGGCGGTTACGCTCCAATAAATGCATTAGAGGAATTTGAGCTTGGCGCGATACGATTCCTGCCAGTCTTTCTGCTTGGTTGAATCCTCGCTCCTCCGCACGTTCTGTGCTAACAGGCACATAGGTAATTGCATCCCAAACGGAAAATTCCCGCCTATCAAAGTTTCTTTGAGCCAAAAAATCCCTGCTGCCCGTGTAAATCCCTAGCCGGCCCGTTAATTCAAGCGTCATCCCAGTCAGAGGAGACATCAACATCTGTCCCATATACGGCTCCAGAGTTTCATTACCCCGATATTTATATCTGGCCAAAACCTCTCGCATTTCCTTGCTATATTGTACGGCGCTCCTATTACAAACAAAGGCTGTGTCACTTCGTCTTATACAGTCTGGACAAAAGACGCCACGTCCACAAATTCGGCATTGCACCTGCTGAATCCAGGGGATGGAGGATAAACATGCCCTGCAAATCAGCTTATAAAAACTTGGGGACAGCGCGGCCCGTTGCCCGGACTTTAGAGAAGCTAATTCGGATGAAAAAGGCTTTGCCGATTTGCCGCATAGTGGACAAAGACGAATGGTCGGGCCGAGGAGACTAATGGCGTCTCCTAAATATTTGGTCAGTTGACGACCAAAACGGGATAAAGTAAGCCTGTTCATCATGGGGTCCCCCTTACTTAGATACATGTTGAAAATAGCCTTTCGCCCGTGCGATACGGTTCATTTTTTTAATATGCTTGACGGCCAGCATTTGTGGGCGTGTACGTTCTTTTGCGCAAAAAACAACCCTTCCGTTTGGATCATCGCTGGCTCTTCCTGCTCTACCCGCCATTTGCACGAGTGAAGCTTCATCGAACAGCTGCCCGTCGGCATCCAGAATAAACACGTCGCTCCTAGGGATCGTAACGCCACGCTCTAAAATCGTAGTCGTCACCAAAATGCGTATTTCTCCCGTGCGGAATTGCTGAACTTTGTCTCCCCGCTCTGGATCTTGGGAGGAGGTGCCTGCTACTTGAGAAATATTAAGCTTTTGTCTCAATAATGCTGCCATCCGCTCCACCTGTGAAATACGCTGAACAAAAACGAACAGCTGCGCGCCGCGACCATAGGAGCGGAGCATGGCATCATTAAGCTGCCTAGGCAATTGAAGCTTGTCCAGCATTTGTCCCACACTCACCGTGTGAAGCAGTACTGGAACAGGAAGCGGATGGCGGTGAAAACGTACCGGGACTCTCGCATGTTCAAGCTTTCCACGTCGCGCCAGCTGCTGCAGCTTTGCTGGAGGTGTAGCCGAGAGCAGAATTTTGACGCCGTCAGGAGCGCAGCTTTTGTTGGCAGCATAGTGCAGTTGGGGATCATTATGATAGGGGAATGCATCCAGCTCATCAATAATGACCAAATCAAAAGCAAAATGGAATCTCAGCAGTTGATGCGTCGTCGCCAGTGTGATGTCGCCCTGCTCCCATTTTTGCTCGCTGCCGCCGTATAATGTGACCACATCACACCCCGAAAAGGCTTTTCTAATACGCGGGCTCAGCTCCAGCACGACATCGCGGCGCGGTGTAGCGATTAGGACTTTGCCACCTCGCAGCAGAGTGGATTCGACTATAGGAAACACCATCTCGGTTTTGCCAGCGCCGGTGACCGCCCATAGCAGAAAGCTGTTTTGTGTTGCGGCGAGCGGGCCAGCCGAAGCACTGCGAAGCGGCCGCTCTGTAAAATGCAGCGCGGCTTCTGCCGCCGCTGATTGAGCAGGGCTTAGCCCCCAGCGCGCGAGACGCTGCTGCGGGGGCGGCAGATCCATGGAGGAGCGGCTGCCGCCAGCTCCTCCTCCTATGATGAGCAGCTCGCATTCGCGGCTGCGTCCCATTGTGAGGCATGCGGTGCAATACGCGCATGCCTCTTGCCCGCAAGCTGCACAAGGTGTCATGTGCAGCTGCTCTTCTCCGCTGCCGCAGCGCAGGCAGCGAAGCGCGCGCTTAGCGCGCCGAGGCCAGCCGGCTTCGCGGCTGGCCTTCTTTGATACAGCGCTGCGCAGCTGTATCAAGCCCTGTAAGGACGCCAGCTGCAGCGTGGCGTCCTTATCCATGGAAGGGACAGCTGCCGCAGGCGCTGTCCCTGCAAGCAGTGCGTGCGCTTCGCCGCGCAGCAGCGCACGGCCTTGCAGCGCCGCTGCCGCCAGCTGCGCGGCGGCGGCAAGCGCCTCTGCAGGCGCGCGATCCACTCCGCGCGCCTGTCCACTACGCTCGCACCTATCCGCAGCCAATGCTGCCTGGTCTACTAAAGCAGACTGGCTTCGCCCAGCTTGTCCGACGGGTATCAGTATCATCCTTATTCTCTTCCCATCAAGTTCCTCCTGAGCTCCCTCTACCTGCACAAGCACTCCGCTGCTTGCCTTACTGATAGCAGCAGCAAGCCTATCTGACACCTCATCATCCCTTTCATTCCTGCAACGTGAGGCCCTTTCAGCCGCGGCTCCCGCCCCCTTTGGTTCCCATGGCTGTTTTCCCTGCATTTTCTGATACGGTTTCCCCGAGTATACCCCTCTCTGCCCACTGTCCTCCCTCCCTTGTCCAGCATTCCTACTTTTTCTGCCCGACCATCTCTTCGCTTGTATATCCAGCCAGCCTTTGAAGGAGCGTAGCCTTTCCATTCCTGCACTCTGATTTGCACTCTGCTTACTTTGCCTAACATACTGACCATCTCTATTATCATATTCGTTGAAGTGCCCAGCAGCCTCCAGCGCAATGCCGAGCGGAAGCGGTGCTTTCCATAGAAGCATCCCATCCGCATATTGCCAGAAGTCAATATCTACCTCAGGCGCAATAGTTACTTTACAAGACCAGCTGCCGAATTGCCGTACAACATAAATATAGGCTTTCATCCAGATATCCCCCTTTTAATATCAAACGCAAAAAAAGCACATCTCAACAACGCCTAAGCGTTATCAAAGATGTGCTTCATCCCGATTTTCCAAAAACTGTTTTGCTTGCTGAGTTCGACTTGCACATATAGGAAAACTGAGCCAACAAGCAACAACTGTTATTTGATTGCTCTAACTATAATGGATTAAACCGTTTTTATCAACGGTATACTTATTTAAATGGCCAATTGCTAAATCTTCTGACCTTACTGTAAAGACTTTAGTCCGTATCTTTATTTCTCGCCTTGCTAAAACCGCTTCTCTGTCTTCAATATTTGCGCCCCACTTAGGCTCCTACACCTTCAAATCCCACATCTCTCAAAAAGGAATCTTCCCTAAATCGTCGGGGTTATGCAAATCGATGACGACAGGATACTCATTTTTGGTTATTACTCCATCCACCTGCAGTCGCCACAGCAGGCTGGAAGCCTCTGCTTCTTGTTTGTTTACGTTCGATTCGGCTTGCTGCTCATATTCATTCTGCCCTTGCTCTAGTCCACCTTCGAATTCTCTATTCTGCTCCAATTGCTTTGACAACAAATGAGTTAACTCGCTATCTTCATGCCTATCTACATAGAGACGTACTCCACCAGCTGCCCGATTCAACCGCTCGATGATTTCACGTGTTTGCTCACTGAGGCCGGCATCTACGACAGTCAAGTGTACGTCTACTCCCATCCACCGCGAGAAGGAGAAGAAGGAGCGAATAGTCCGTTCCATATTGGAATACTGACGACTCGCAAGCAGCACATAATGTTTAGCGGAACGCCGCCGCTGGCGTTTCAAGCGGTAAACTGCATGCACAATGAAGCCAGCCAGCACATAGCAGCCCACGACTAACAAGAAAATTTTGATCATGGCACCGCACCTCCTGAAAATAATATAAGCCTTCCTTCCCTATCCCACACCCAGGTATTTTCCCATACATGCTTGGCCCTATTTTGCAGCCATCTCTTTTATTCCAAACTGCTGTTGCCGTTAGTCGGACTTATTTTCCTGCAAGGTTTAGAGTATTAAACAGACGGCTTTGCTGCTGCTCCCAACCTGTCTTGTTCTGCATTATATGCCTGCGGGCGCCCAGTGGTTCCTTCCTTGAAGGACATGCACACAGCTGTTGCCGAAAAAAACAATACCCGTTACAGCTAACACTTTGGCTCTCCTGTTTCTCGCTTTCTTTTTGTCATCCACCCGGATTTGGGATCAGCTTTCTGTGTTCATCCTCCATCCCTTCACATCAAAGAGGCAACAAAAAAAGAGCTTCCGCCCATGTAAACATGGTTCCAGAAGCTCTTCATTCGATCCTATCCGCCTTTATTCATTCCAATTCATATCATATTCCTGACATGTGCCCTAAGAACACTATGTAGATTGTCAAAAAGGGCAAACAGCGCAAGTATCCTCTGCCCTCATGAGTCACAGGAGCTTAACCTAGAACGCCCCAACCTTAATTCCCCTGGTCAGAAGAACTACAGCGTAACCCAGCCAAACTTAATGGAGTTGATAACGGCTTGCGTACGATCATCCACTTCCATTTTTTGCAAAATGCTGCTGACGTGGTTTTTAACCGTTTTTTCGCTGATGAATAGAAACTCGCCAATAAGCTTGTTACTTTTGCCCTCAGCCATCAGGCGCAATACTTCGGCCTCACGCCGCGTTAATGGATTATCATCGCCAGCGACAAATTTCACGCCTGGCTCTTTCGCTGCTGCTGCGCCCGACACGACACCCATTTCATCCAAGTATGTCATACGACGCAGCTGGTTAATCAGCTTGCCTGTGACTTTAGGATGTATGTAAGCATGTCCGTTAACTACAGAGCGTATAGCATTAATAAGAGCCTCCGCTTCCATATCCTTCAGCAGGTAGCCTGTCGCTCCTTTGCGCAGCGTCTCAAATACATAACTTTCATCATCATGAATCGACAAAATGATGACCTTCACATCTGGGAAAATCGTCTTAAGCCGCTCAGTCGTCACGACCCCATTTTCAATCGGCATATTAATATCCATCAGAACGATTTCTGGAATGGTATGATTGCAAAATTCGAGCACCTGAATGCCGTCACCGCATTCGCCAATGACCTCCAGGTCCTCCTCCATATTCAAGATACGTTTCAATCCTTCACGAAAAAGCTGATGATCGTCAGCAAGCAAAATTTTAATTTTACGTTTATGGTTAGGTGCGCTTTGGTTCATTCGTCATCTTACTCCTTTCTATTCTCCGCTGTAATAGGGATTTTAAATATAATCTTCGTGCCTTTTCCTAAATTTGAGTCTATGTCCATCTTCCCTTCCAAGAGGTCAATCCTTTCCTGCATGCCTACTAACCCAAAATGCGAGTTGTCTCCGTTATGCACCTGAATGAGCTCTTGTTGGAATCCACTTCCATTGTCGAATACGGTGATTGTAACTGAATCTGAGGTATAAACCATGTCTAGAGTAACGTAAGAGGCATTAGCATGCTTAAGCGCATTGGAGTAGGCTTCTTGAACCAAACGATAAATAGCAGCTTCCATGGCGGAAGGCATCCGAATTTCTCTGCCCGTAAGGTCAAATACAGTATGTATTTTAGTTTTTTCTTCAAAATCCTGTACAAATTTGCGCAGCGTGGGTACAAGTCCCAAATCATCAAGCGCCATTGGACGCAGATTGAAAATAATTTTACGAATTTCCTCGAGTCCTAGACGAACCTGACCCTTCAAATCTACTAATTCGTCCTGTACTAGCTGAAATTCCTTCTTTAGAAACATTCTTTCTGCAATTTCCGTACGCATGACAATATTTGCAAGGGATTGCGCCGGTCCGTCATGGATCTCACGGGCTATACGCTTGCGCTCTTCCTCTTGGGCTAAAATAATTTTCAGGCCAATCAGCTGCCTTGTTTTTGCGGATTCTAAAATACGCGTAACCTGATTGAGGTCGCCCGACAAATATTCCAATACGACGTTAATTTGCGATGCAATCATCTCCGCACGCTCAATCGAGGACTCTACATTGCGCACACGCTTTTGCAGATCATCCCGTCTCGATTTTAAATACGTTTCCTTCTCGCGGCAAACCATCAAATCCAGCTGAATCTGCGTCGCTTTCTCATACGCGGATTTAATATCCTCTTCCTTATATCTGACGAAATCACGGCTAACTTCCGTTAGGCGTATTCTAGCCTGCCTGTAATCCAGCTCAAGCTGATCGACTCGTTCAATCGTCTTTACCGTTTCCTGAATGACCACTTCGAGCTCCTGCTCCAGCGATTCAAGTTCAGCGCGTGCAGCCTCGCAAATTTCAAAAATCTGAAATTTACTGTCCTCCATGACCTGCGTCGCATTCGTAATGACACGGTTAATATCTAAAATATGTTGATCCATAAAAAATCGGCAACCTTTCCAATAGAAGGTTCTTTTAGACTATCATAACACAATTGCATAGTCCGCCGCCTCCTTGGCCTTGAACTCTAGCTGTCGAACACTGCGGGAACGAGAGGGAATAGAGGCAGGTTTACCCATGCATTTCAGGCAAAAATCCCTCTATTTCCCTCTCTTCCTCCTGCAATCCCGGTTAGAGCTCTTCCCTAGTTAATGGTAATTTTCTTCGTGCTATTATCGAAGCCTACCTTAAGTCCCAGCTGCTCCGAAAATAGTCGAATGGGAATGAGCGTACGATTGTTCCGCACAATAGGCGCAACCTCTGTCGTGGAGCGCTTGCCATTCGCTACAATCTCTTTTTTACCAATAACCATCTCAAGCAAATGGGCGCCATCAAATACCGTCACCCGGTTCAGCTTATTGTCCCATTGAAGATTGGCTCCAAGCGCTTCGGATACGAAACGGATTGGAACGTAGGTTGTGCCCTTCAGCGTAATTGGCGTCACGTCAAGCGTTGTCGTCTTGCCACCGATGGAAGCCGCTTTGCTGCCAATCGTCATGACAATGTCTTTCGCTTGGGAATTCGCAGCTTCGCCTGGATATTGCAGCTTCATATTGTCAATGCCAATCGTGCCGGTTGCCGCGCGCTCATCCGCACCCTCCGCGATTGTAACGACGTATACCCGCTTCAGCTTAACCGGATATTTCATCCCATAAGACGATAAGTCAGCCTTCACCGTCTTCCAGCCGCTCCAATTGAGCTGCTTCGCCACATCCACCAGATGCGATTTGCCATCAGCATCGGTGAATTCCGCCCGCAGCCAGTTGAGGCTCTTATCACTAAAAACATCAAGCGTCATGGCAGTAGGCGAGCCTTCAACCGTTTTGCCGGAAGTGCCATTAAACACAGCATAGACTGCCTTCGTCCCTGTTCCTGCGCTAAAATCATACGTCAGCTGCAAAGCTTTAGCCGATGTCTGGCCCGCCAGATCACTAGTCAGCTTGACGCTGCCCTTTGTCGTGGCCGATGGCGTTAGCTGCGTCGAAATGCTGTAATTCACATTTTCAAAATCCTCAAGCGGCTTCTCCGAGCCTCCCTGTGTAAGCGGGAGCATCGTTGGATAACCGTCATAGCGACCGATGGCATAGCCTGTCGTTGCGCCTTCAATGACTGATTGCACCGTAAGCGTATCGCCCGACACTTTGCCGGTAAAGCCTACAAACTCCCATTTAAGCGAATCGCCGCTCAGCTTATAGCTTTTGCCATTTTTCAAGGTCATCGTTACTGGCACCGAGACAGTTGCTCCTTTGGAAAGCATGCCTGCTGCACTGTCAATCGTCATCGACGCAATTTGATCCTGTCCGACAACATCTACCTTGTATGTAGCACTCGCTGAGCCCGACTTGACGCTAATGGTCGTAGAGCCCGCTTTTGTGGCCGTAAAGTCCGCACCCTTGAAGGTGCCGATCGCCGAGGAGCTGCTCCATTTGGCATTGGTGCCGTCAACCGCTACCGGATTGTAATAGGTATCGTACCCTTTTACCGTAAAGGTCGCCTGCTGCCCAATAAGCAAGGCATTCGTGCCGCCTACTGTAATGCCTTTGACTTCCCCTTTAGGCGCTGTCGAAAACACGCCTATTCCACTGGCTACGCTGCGCATCGTCGTCCCATAAGTTGTGGAATGCGCGGATTGCAGGGCAAACTGCCCGAGCGGGCGCTCAATCATCGTTGTTGATCCGCCGCCATCCAGATTCATGCCTTTGTAGACGCCAAGCTTCACCATAATCTGCTGCAGCTCCGCCAAATTCACGCCCGTGCTGTCTCCGTACTGTTCGCTGGTGATCAGATATACCTTTGTACCGTCCTTGGAATAGCCCACGGCTGAACGGGAAAGGTACGCCGCTCCGCTAACACCTGTAATGCTGCGCGAGAATGTCGATGCTGCCCCATTATTAACCAGAATCGTATGACCGCTAACTATCATTTCGAATTGATTAGGATCTACTTTGCTTCCCGTCGTTTGAGAGACTAACGAGTAGTCTGACTTCAGCTTGTCCCCGACCTTGATCTCGGCGCGGATGAATTTAGCTGCCGTACCGTTGGCGCGTAAAATATATCCGTCTTTAGGCGGCGCCATCGTGAGCGCAGTCCCATCGGAAATCTGCTCGACAACGCCATTACGAACAAGCACTTCGGTCGGCAATGCGGCGGAATTTTTCGGACGCTCCGTGCCTGCCCACGCACTCGTATAGATATACATCGTGTTGGCGTGGCTGTAAGTGGAGTCTCCACTATCCGGCGTATAAGCCGACTGGTTAATGCCAGTAAGGACAAAGGAAGAGCCGCCTGCAGACGTTACCGTGCCACTAAAGCTGTAGCTGTCGATTTTCGGCTGGCGGTCCTTTGTGACTCCAAAAGCATACATGCCTTTAATTTGCATCGGCGTTGTCATGAGCGTTCCGCTAGTAATTTGCGCCCCCATCGGCGAGCCTTCGCCCGTTGTCACATAGACGTCGCCGTTAATGCCGGCTACCGCTCCACTCGTTTTCGCCATATTCAAAATCGTATCGCGATCGCCGATCGTATTGTTTTTGCCGCTCAACGCATTCAATTGCACGTATTTATTCGTGAGATCGACTTCAATGACATGGACGTTCGCTTGCGCCGTTCTGCCGCTGCGTGTTGTCGTCCAAAGATAATCGACTCGTTTGGCACCTGATGTCACATAGGACTGCTGCAGCTGTTTAAGCGTTCCGCTGCTTGCTGCTGCGGCCGTTTCTATTTTAAGCATCTTCCAGCTTGCCGGAGCAATTTCTGAAATTGGATGCAGGAGCAGCGCTCCTCCGATTATAACAATAGCTACCTTTTTGCCTATTCCGCGGTTATCTTGGTCGTATCCTCTTACTAGCTTGCGCATTATTTTTGCAACTCTCCCATCTCAGGCCCCGCCCCATCCATGCCAAAAATATGAAAAAGGGATGTTGGCAGCAGCCTAATCTACTAAGCCTATTAATTATAGACTATAAAGAGGTGCAAAAAGTTCCGCTAATCTTCCGATTTTTGCGAATTTTGTCGTATGGCAACAGCGTTCGTCTCTGATCCTGCCTCTTGCTGTGAGCGCCTGTCGCTGCGGCATCAGTCCTCTCTCAAATGAATGTAACCCCAAATTTGTAAATGCTTATTAAAAAAAGCCCCGTACAACCTTTATACAAGGTGTCCCGGGGCTGGTACCAATTTACTACGTGTTTAAAAATTGAATATGCTCTAACAAGCGCTTGATCATGACGACTGCTTCTGCCCGGGTTGCATTCGTCAAAGGACTAAAGGTTTTTGTAGTTTTACCGCCGATTACGCCGGTATAAATCGCTTTTGCCGCATCCGTACGCGCCCATGAGCTGATGCTGTTGCGATCAGTAAATGGCTGCAAATACGTAGAGGCTGAAGATGGAAGTTGAATGGTGGCGCCAGCTGCACTTGCTGCGCGCGTCATCATTGCCGACATCTCCTGGCGTTGAATATATTTATCTGCTTTGAACGTTCCGTCCGTATAGCCAAGCACAATGCCTGCTTCGGAGGCCGCTCCAATATAAGCTGCAAGCTCGCTGCCTACATTAACGTCCGAATATTTGGCAGCCGCTGCCTGGTTGCCTGAAAGCCCTAATCCCTTCGCAATATACGTAGCGAACTCACCGCGGGTAATCGGCCTGTCTGGAACGAACTGGTTGCCTGTGCGCGCTGCAACAATGTTTTTGTTGGCAAGCGACTGCGCAGTTGGGCCAGCCCAATGGCTGCTAATATCAACAAGGCTGACGGAATTGCTAACTAATGCAAAGGCGCCGATGCTTTTGCTTCTAAAGGTAGCAACCGTCTTGCCGCTCAACGTAGAAAACATCGTCGGTACATAGGTCAATGCACCCGCAACTGGGTCAACCCGTACGATTGCCGTATTTTTCCTCGTCACAGCCAAGGATGTATCCACGCTTAAAGTCGCATAGCCGTTAAGCTCTGTAATCTCGCTTTTCATTGTACCACTAACAGCATAGAGCTGAAAATGTACAATTCCTGATAATAGCGAAATTGTTGATAGATTCAGCCTATTCGTCAGCGCTGTTGTGAGTGATGTCGTACCAAGCTCGATCTCAATAAGCAGTTCACCCGTGGAGCCCACGCTGCTAGTAAGCTTGGAATAGTTCAAGGCACCCAGCGGAATTTCATATGAGGTGCCATTATATTTTACAACAAAAAACGGATTCATATTAATAGAGCTTGCATTCAGCAGTGTGGACAGTGGCACAGCTACAACAGCCGCATTTTCCGAATTCGGAATTTCTACTATAATTCGCGATTTCGTAAGATTAGCCGTTCTTGCCGCTTGATAGGCAGGAGCAAGCTTGTCGGCTGAGATAGAATATTTCACTGACGATCTTCCTGAAGCGGTCTGATAAGACGTCTTTGTAAAAGCACCGCTCGTCATTAGAACCCCGCCATCGGACGATTGGGTAAACTCTCCCGGAATCAAATCAATGATTGACGAACTGTTCGTTACCGATTGGCTTATTATGTTCTCAATGATTTTGCCCGATGAAGTACGAAGCGTCGTTCCTGAAGCATAATAGCTAAAGGTTACTGTACTGGTCGAAGCAATCGCCGTTGCGAGCGTCAGCGTAACGGTTGAACCGCTAATGGATACACCGGATACTGTCGCAGTTGCGCTGCCTGCCAGAATTGAAAACTGCGTTGTATAAGGTACATAGGAGCTATTCATCGTTTCTCCGAATGTAAGCACAAGGGAGTTTCCTTTAATGACTGCTGAAGACAGCGAGCTGTTTGCGGTTCCCATAGATGCTCTTTGTGTAGAGAAGCTTGCTGCCGCGTTCCCAGCCAGATCCACTACTCTAGGTGAAGACATATTATACGATACATAGATCGTATCGCTTGAGCTAATGGCCGAGCTTAGTGTAAGCAGTACTTGACTTCCTGACACAGAAATCTGCACGATCGAACGGAGACTCCCATTCACGCTAACTGTATAGCTGCTAACAGGTGGAATTGCCCCCGTGCTCAGCGACTCATTGTAGCTCAGCGTAATGATGCTTCCATTTGCATATACGCCTTGCAGGGTTGGAGCCGTTACATCAACCGTATTCGTAATGTAATAGCTGCTAAAAGCGGCCACATTGGCTCCGTCCATACTTTTAAGCGGATAGCTGCCTGGTGTGTAAGACACGTAAACGGACTGATTGGCAATCGTCGCATTTACACTCATCGTGACAACCGAGCCATTGATACTAATAGCCGTCGGTGTATAGGACGCACCACCGATATTGACGCGGAATTGCTGATACGCCAAATTATTGACGGAAGCCAGCGCTTTATTGAACGTGAGCGTCACAACACTGCCTGTTGCCGTTCCGCTGGAAAGCGTTGGCGCTGTTGCATCTACGGCAAATGCTACGTCCTGATTCGCAATGCTTAGCGCCTGATTGCCAACGAGATCCTGTATGCCACCAGTTGTCGTCGTAGGCTTAGAATAGGACAGCTTGACTGTCTGAATATTAACGAGCGTTCCCGCTAACGTCAGAGTAACGGTACTTCCCGATACAGCAGCCGACAGCAATTCGCGCCGCTCGCCATTAACAGTAACATAGAAACTGCTTAAGGCAGGGACAGAGCTTCCTTTAAGATCCTCGTTAAAGGTCATGACGATAGTGGAGCCCCTGACCTCCATCTTGCTGACCGCAGGAGGCGTCGTATCTATACCTATTGTTTTAAAAGCCCACTGATAAGCGTTCTGAATACCTAGAAACGCATTATCCGATAGATCGTAGATTGCTGTTGGACTAATCTCGATATAATAATTCGTGTTCGGTACCATTGTTGTTCCTGTTGGAAGCGTGATGACCAACTGACGGCTGTTATCCGGATTAATGTAGAAATTAGCTGGAATATCGACTACGCCAGGCGCTGGTGTAACCGGTCTAATCGTAATCGTTCCAGTGCCTTTGACAATCGTCTCGCTGAAAATAGCGGCAAAGTACGCATCTGTAAGTACATTTTGTGTATTATTAACAGCATATTGCGACTCAATCGTTGGTCTTACGGTATCTTGAGTCACCCTGAACGTCCAACTGTTCGCCAAAAGTCCAGTGAAATAGTTCCCCGCGGCATCGCGGAAAGCACTGCTGCCGATAACCACATAATACTGCGAGTTGTTAATAAAGGTCTTATTCGGGTTAATCGTAATTTTGCTCGTTCCGCCACCCGTTACATAGCTTGAAGTTACGGGAATAGTGGCAAAAATTGTATTGTTCGAGTTTCGAATTTCAATGTTGCCTGCGCTCGGATAAACCGGCTCTGTAAAGTTAATTTCAATGCTGGAGTTAAGCGTCCCAATTGCAGCTGTATGTGCAGGATAAGTACTCTGAATCCGTGGCGGATCGGTTTCGTCGCCTGGGCTCGTTGTAAAGCTCCACGTAGCAGCATTGGAAACACCTTGGAACCAGTCCCCAGTCGCACTGTCCGTGAAGGCCCCTGCATCAATCAAAATATAATAGCGGGTGTTTGCCAGCAGCTTCGGAGGCGTAAAGGTAACGGTATTTCCGCTAACGATCACACGAGAAGTGTCTGTAGCCTGATAGCGATCCGCATAATTATCATTTACGCGTACGAGGCTTATGTATTTTCCAGCGTTCGCTGTCACATTTTTATCAAAGCTAATGTTAAAAGAACTGCTAACTCCCACTGAAGTAGCGGAATTTCCAGGGGTTAAACCCGTTGCATTAACTGGCGCAGGAGCGGTTGTAAAACGCCAAGTCGTTCCTGCATAGCGATTTCCAGAGCTGTCTTGAATAACATGACTAGGAATCGAAATCGTATACGTCGTATTCGGATAGAGCGCTTCAGAAGGCTTAATCGTCAGAGTGGAGGTACCACTTCCTACCACCTGCGCGGAATTGACCGCTATTTCTCTAGAGTCATAAGCTGTTGCGCTTGGAGCAGACACGAGCGTAATCGCCCCATATGTCGTATATACGTTTTCATTAAATGGTAGCGTTATTGTTGTTGTAATGAGCGCTCCACCCGATTCAGGAGCAGGAGACACCGCCGACCGTAAATCTGGAGGTGTACTGTCAACCTGACTTACGGTTTTAAAGTTCCAATCCGCAGCATTGGATATGCCGCTAAAATTCGCACCATTGGATGCATTCACAAATGCTCCTTGGTCAATGAATACATAATATTCGGTGCCTACGGCAAAAGAAGTACTAGGCTGTACCGTAACCGTTCTTCCAGTAGCATCAATGGTAACTCGATTGCTTGTCGCAACATTAAACGTCTCAAATCGAGTATTATTCGAATAATTGTAGATGGTAATTGAAGCAGGACCTGTTCCTTTTATTACACTTTCATCAAAAGTAAAGGAAAGAGGCGCACCGAGTCCGACATTTCCAAAAGTATTAGCTGGTGATTTGCTTGTAATAACAGGTCCGGTGACTGCCGCATGCACTTCATTGGTCAGAAGGCTGCTGCTTGGCGGCAATGCAATTTGTAGCAAGAGTACGAATACTAGAAGAATACTAATTTTGTAACGACTCATTTCATTCACTCCCCAAAAATTTACACTCGTACCTTATTTGTCGGCTTCTGAACGCCAAAAATGTAGGTTTTCCGGATAATTTCCATCCATTTTGAATAATTCGTCATTTCTCATTAAAAATAGCCTGTGAATGGCATTCTCCATTGAGAAAATGCTTATTCGCAGGCTATTTTTATATGAGTCAATTAATATAAACAGATTTCTTATTCAAACAATATCCCAAACTAAAGTTATTAATTCAGATTTAATGCAGGAAGATTATCAAATCACATTGTTATATAATTGGCAGTCCCATTACTATAAATACGATTATACCCTGTAACGACCAAATCATTACCTTCCCAATAAAAATATTGCAAATAATCTATATTCTCATAAACACCTTGAGGGATTTGATAGTTCTACAAGAGTACATTTTGTGTATTCCTTACTTCAATAATCTTTAATTGTTGATTGTTGATTGTTTTGGTTTTCACCCAAGCAACAAGGTTATTACCATTAAAGCTTGCACTTACCAAATAAGCTTGATTAAGAGCGAAGTTCATATGTCTTGAAGGAATCTGTCTATCAATCCAGCCAGTTCCTCCATTTCTTTTCACGAACAATTTCGCATAAAAAAAGCCCTTCAGAAAAGTTAAGAACCGATGTTCTCAACTTTTTTCTAAAGGGCTTTGGTTTTAAAACTTTAATTAAACCAAAGCATCTGCTTTCAACTTATCCGCTTTGTCAACGCGTTCCCAAGGAAGATCCACATCTGTACGGCCAAAGTGACCATATGCAGCTGTTTGACGGTAAATTGGGCGACGAAGATCCAGCATTTTAATAATGCCAGCAGGGCGAAGGTCGAAGTTGTTGCTGATAACTTCAACAAGCTTCTCTTCATCCACTTTACCTGTTCCGTATGTGTCTACACTGATAGAAACCGGATTTGCCACGCCAATCGCGTAAGCAAGCTGAATTTCACATTTATCAGCTAGGCCAGCTGCAACGATGTTTTTAGCTACATAACGAGCCGCATACGCTGCAGAACGGTCAACTTTTGTAGGATCCTTACCGGAGAATGCGCCGCCGCCATGACGTGCATAACCACCGTACGTATCAACGATGATTTTACGGCCAGTAAGACCTGCATCACCTTGAGGACCGCCGATAACGAAACGGCCTGTTGGGTTAATGTAATATTTTGTTTCAGCGTCCAGCCATTCAACTGGTACAACTGGTTTAATAACGTGCTCAAGAATATCGCTTTGAATTTGCTCCAAGCCAATTTCTTCAGCATGCTGTGTAGATACAACGATTGCATCAACACGTACTGGCTTGCCATCGACATACTCAATTGTAACTTGAGTTTTGCCGTCTGGACGAAGATACTCGAGAGTTCCGTTTTTACGCACTTCAGACAAACGACGCGCAATGCGGTGCGATAGAGCGATCGGAAGAGGCATAAGCTCTGGTGTCTCGTTAGTAGCAAAACCAAACATCAGGCCTTGGTCACCAGCACCAATATCTTCGTTTTCTTGTTGAATATCTTTGCCATCACGTGTTTCCAGTGCAGCATTCACGCCTTGAGCAATATCAGCGGACTGCTCATTAAGCGAAGTCAGAACCGCACAAGTGCTGGAATCGAAACCAAACTTAGCTCTAGTGTACCCAATTTCTTTAATTGTACGACGCGCGATAGCCGAGATATCGACATAGTCTGCACGGCTGCTAATTTCACCAATAACGAGAACAAGTCCTGTCGCTACAGATACTTCACACGCTACACGCGCATAAGGATCTGACTCCAGGAATGCATCCAATACTGCATCGGAAATTTGGTCACAAATCTTATCGGGATGACCTTCCGTTACTGATTCTGATGTAAATAAATGACGACCTTTAATTGACACCCGTATCAACCTCCTACAGCTTTAGTATAAATAAGTTCAGAACGTATAAACAAAAAACGAACCTTTTCCTTAGGGAAAAGGTTGTTTTACAACTCTCTAATAAAGTATGTTACCGAAAATGTCGCTTCCTGTCAATGGATACTATCCCGATAAGATTTAATTTTCGGTAAAGGTTAAGGTAAAACGGCTGTCGCCGTCCTCTGGCGTCGTGGCTCGTTTCAGTCCGAGAAATATAGAGAATGGATATCTAAAGATATCCTTTCCTATATTTTAAATATAACCGTTTAAAACAGACTCTGCTTGAGCTACAAGGCGTTTCGTCATTTCTCCGCCAACAGAACCGGCTTGCCTTGTTGAAAGCTGTGACCAGTGCACTGAGCCTGTAGTTTGTGGTACTGATCCTAGCTCGCCCGCAAACTCCGTATCATCACCGGACGGCCCGGAAACATACGAGTAAAGCCCAAATTCTTCAGCGATTTCATATTTCATTTGCTGCAGTGCTGCTTTACTTAATGGAACGGCTACTTTATTAGAACGACTCATTATAAGAACACCTCACTGTTGGATGATTGGAGCATGGTCTTATTTTAACCTCAAGGCATTTGTTCAAGCGTATAATCTATTGTCAACTTGTACAAATTATACTAACTCAGTTAACGGATTGCAGTTTATATCCACCTCGGACCAATACGGTCAACGATTTAGTGTAGCCTGTCGCGGCCGTAACTCCCCTGCCTGAGCGAGGCATCAGCAAAAGGTGATTGTTAGTAACGGATTTCCCTTTAACCAGGTCCTTGCCATCCGTTATATCCACGATACCACTGCTATCTGAGCTGTAGGCTACTGCTTTACCCACACGAAGAATAATCTCTGTGCCTTCATCACCAAGCAGCACTTTGCCGCTAGGTACACTAACGACTTGCAGTGAAGCCTGAGCACTGGAAGCGTTCGACGAGCCACTAGAGCCATTCCCCGAGCTGCTGCTGCCATCAGATACTTTAGCAAGCTGCTCATCTAAATAACTTTTTGTAATAACAGGATCGTCGATAGAGCCTGGAGTTGTTGATACGCCATCTGCTTCGATCGCTTTCGGATTAAGAATACCAATACCGAAACCTACCAATAGGAGTGCTGCACCAATAGCCACTTTCATTGTCGTTTTCTTCAACTCTATTACTCCTCTCAGAAAAAAAATCAGGTATCTTATTAAGATACCTGATTTTTAAAAAATTAACTACAATATTTTAATTAGCTATTATGAAATTAAAATTCCTTATTTTTTGGATCAGCCCAGTTCAGGTATGCCGACCACTTAATATTTTTGGATACCAGCTTTGTTTTGTAACCATTAATCTCCTCATAAATATTGAGCTGAATGGTTTTGGCAACTAGCTTATCTGTGACGCTTTGGACAATGTTCGTATAGTTGTTGCCAACTTTCCAAACATATTGACCTGCAGTACCACCTGCACCTTCGAGTTCAAATGGAGCATTAATCATGGAAATATTAGTAGATTGGTCCTCGATAGCAAAAGTGAACTTCTTAGCGCTAAAGCCTTCATAGCTAAGATCCTTCGTTACTTGACCAGAGAAATCAACATCGATTTTGTCATCAGTCAAATAAGTAATAATATTATCCATATTAATCGTATAAGGACCAACTTGAACCTTGTTAAATTCGGATGTTATCGTCTGGCTATACTGTGGCAATGCATAGCTCACTGGATTTACAAAGCCTGAAATTTCAGCATCATCTTTTTTAACAATACCTTGGGCATTAAAAGCACTACCCAGCACAACCGACGCGCCTGTTAAATCAAGCTGCTTCGGCACTTCTGTAGTAATAATAATTTGTTCCTTCTTGCCCGGATTGATCAAATTGCTTGTTTTTAACAATTTAATATCGTATTTGTCTCCATCAGCTGTTTTCAGAAAACCGACAAGCTTGGAAGTTGCAATTGCGCGGGATTGTTTATTCGTAACATCCATATATACAGTATACAGATTGTTAGAATTTCCTTCGAACAATTGTGTTTTCATAACATTTACTGTGAAGTTTTCTCCAATATCATTAACATTATTTTCACTGCCGATTGCAATTGATTTTGGTACGATAGCCGCAGGTGTTTTCAATGCAGCCAATTCTGTTTGTGATTCACCAGACTTCTCAAAAAGCTTGAGCTTCAAATCAGTTAACGATGTAGTTGTAGGAACTGTACCCGTATAATAGATCGTTATAGAGCTCTTAGCTGGAATAGCTACAGGGTTCGTAAATGGAATAATGGTTGTTTTCACAGCCGCTTTATCCCCAAGATACAATGAACCCTCAATTGCTGGGATTGGAGCTGTTTTGGAGCTTGTATTTGTAATAACAAGCTTTCCGATCAGGCTGTCTTCGCCGCCCCAAGTATTTCTTTGAATAGAAGCAACGTTCATTTTATAAGTGTAATCATCTTTAATATATTCATAGCTAGTTGATGTTGCTGTATTCGCTGTTTTTAAATTATACCCTATTTTAGAAACAGGCAGGGATAAGCTAGATGCTCCTTCTCCAGTTCCAGAGCTAATACCTTGTGTAATAACAAGCTTTTGCCCTTTTGTAGAAACAGATTTAGGAAGAGTGATGCTTAATTTAATCGTTTCAAGAATTTTCGGACGCAAGACGATAGCATCTGCTGTACCTGAGGTAGTCGAAGTGACTTTCATCTTGTACATTCCACCAGCTGCGGACTGAGCCAAAAATTGCAGATTGGCAATCGAAAGCTCCGAACTGCTGGTATTTCGCATTGCAAGTTCAATATTAACCGTATTATTATCTGTGCTCGTCGACATCGTCGATTTGCTAATTCTAATATTTACAGGAGTACTATTCAACTTCACAGAGCTGTAGCCGCCTGCTTTAACATCTGTAGAATAGTCTGCTGGAAACTTAAATTGTCCTAATGTCTTCTCATAACCGGCCACACTAAAATCAAACTTCACCACTTTAAAAATGAGTTTAGGCAAAGTCATGCTTGATGGCAGCTCGCTATAAAAAGTCAAAGTAACATTCGAATTGGCTTGAACAGTTTTTTTCGTTTTATCGCTGTCCAGCATATACAACGTATATTTAGTACCACTAGTAGAAGCCAAACGGAACCAATAGTCTTGAAGATTAATTGCTTTGCTTCCGCCATTATAAAGCGTGATCGTAAAGCTTGCTGTTTTCCCTTTGCTAGTAGACAGGATATCCGCGCTATCCAGCTTTACATATGAATTACTGTTTATGTACACAGGTTTAATGCTACTCGCATTAGAGGCCGCCTCACTACTGCTTGGTAATGAAGGAAAAAGCAATGCTGCAACCAACAACATGGCTACATAGAAACGCCATTTCAATCTTGAGCTTCCAGAAACAACTGTCTGCATTAAAATATCACTCCACATCTTTTTTTATATAGACGTTCATACCCAACAAAAAGTTTCGCTGTAATGCCGAGCAATTCACCCCTTCAGAACATTTTTTTCTACTTTAAGTATAACAAACTTTTATGAATCAAGTGTGAACGCAAAAAAAGAAACCGATGAGAAAATCTCATCGGTTTCTTTGGGTTAAAGAAATATTATTTCTTTTTAACAACTACGATTGCTTTAGCAAGTGTGAAGTTGCCATAGCTTGCATCGCCAACGATAGCGATACCGTATTTGTTAGTTGCTTCACCAAGGTGAGCAGATACATCAGCAAAGATACCATCAGTTACAAGGGTATTATTTGCTTCGTCGTAAACATAGATTGCAGTCGAGCTGTTAACGTAGTATACTTTATCGTTAACTTTCACAGTCGAATCAGAGTTATTTACTTCTTGTAGAGCATTTGTAGCAGCATACACATTTACTGTGTCGTAAGAAGTGCTAGCTTCTGCAAGGTTACCAGCAGCGCCAACAATTACAGAGTCCTTAACTTCAACCAAAGTTCTGGAGTCTTTTTCGTAAGTCGAGTTACCAGCAGATTTGCTAGTTACGATCGAGTTGTAAATAGCAGCACCTTCAGTACCAGTCAAAGCAAGAGTTTCCTCTGTACCTTTTACGTTGATAGTGATCGAGTAGTCGTCACCAGTTTTAGCAGCGCCAACAAACAAACCGTACTTAGTTTCTTTAGCATCAGTAGCCGATTTTTTAGTGATCAGGACATACTTAGCAAAAGTAGAAGTACCATCAGGTACGATAGTTACTTTGTTACCCACTGCAAGGTTTGCAAGAGTGCTAGTTTCAACTTTACGATCACCAGCAGTTGCTTTGTTGTAAGTGTTAGCATCAAGAACTACAGTGTTAGCATTGATTTCGTAAGTGATTGTTGTAGTTCCGTTAGATACTTTCAAAGTAGTATCTTTCTTCTCTTTAACTTCCCATGCTTCAGACAATGGTGTGATTTCTTTAATACCATTGATGCTTGCATCGGAGTTTTTCAAAGTCCATGTAACGAATGCAGCTGCAGTGTTGTTAAATGCAGTTGTAGCACCAGTAAATGGAGCAGCATCTACAGCATCACCCAAACGGATTGTAGTTTGAACAGCTTTGTTAGCATCAGTTCCGCCAACCCAAGTAAGTTCATTCAAGCTTACTTCAGCAGTTTTGTTTTCTTTAATCGAGTAGTATTTGAATACGTCTTTGTTGTCACCAAATGCGCCCGATGGGGACACTTTGTTTTCAGCGTTCAGGATAACACCGTATTTAGCATCGGAGCTTCCACCGCTCAACAATTCAGCACCAGCAACTTTACCGTCTTTGTTCAAGAACAGTTTGAAAGAACCATCTTTAGTAACTTCTTTCGAACCAGTAAGGTTAGCACCTTTTACACTTGTGTAAGTTTTGCCATCGATAGTGTACACGAATGTACCATCAACAGATGTGCTTACAAGAGTAACTTTACCTTCAACAACATTACGAGTCGCAACAACTTTAACTGCTACTCTGTCTTTGTTATAAACAATGTCAAGAACATCGTTTTTAGCAAGGTCAGTTGCAGCTTTAGCTTCACCGTTCAGAACGATAGAAGTGGAGTCGTTAAGCGATACAGAAAGGTTATCTTGTGTAAGGATACGAGCTTTAGCAGTCGAAGTTGCAGCGATGTAAGAATCAAGCAACTTGTCAGCGCCGTTAGCTTTGGATACAACTACTGCGCGAACTTTACCAACTACACCAGCGCTAACGTTAGTGGAATTGTTATCGAACAGGTAAACAGACACATCAGCGTCTTTTTTCAGGTTCGAGTCATTACCAGCAACAGAATCACTGTTGAAATAGTAAACCGAGTTTCCTACAGTGTTGTACTTAGTAACAGCAGTACCGTTTTTAACTTCAACTTGTAGAGCGTTGTTGAAATCAGCATTCAGTTTACCAGTTACTACATTGTTCTCATTTTGGTTGCTGGTAATAGCGCGAATGCGACCATCAGTATCAGCCAAAACTGTTACATTGTGAGCAAGCAGGTCAACCAATTTCACTCCACCAGTGATGATGAAGTTAGGCGCCAAAGTTTTGGAAAGACCGTTCAACGAAAGGCGACCGTTGTCATCAAGAACTGCAGAAGTAACAACTTCTTCAGTTGTTGTTCCCAGACGGGAGATCAATTTCTTTCCGTTTTTACCATAAAGTTTGGAATCTGCATTCCATTCAACCAAATCAGTACCAAGTGCGTTGCTAACTTGTTGTGCTACAACACCACGTGTTGCTGCAGTACCAAGAGCTAGATCAACTTTTTTGAATACGCCAACTTCTTCAGCTTTCAAAGTGACGTTATAAGGCCACGAACCAGTCAGGTTAGAATCTTGGTAACCAAGAGCACGAACCACGATTGCAGCAACTTCTTCGAACTTGATGTTAGCGTTCGGGCGGAAGTTTTTAGTACCTTTGTCACCAAGCAGCAAACCTTTGCCAGTTGCTACGTTGATGTAACCAGTGTACCATTCGTTTGTTTTAACGTCTTTAAATGACGATTTAACGTTTTGCAGTGCAGTAGCAGCTTTCTCGCTACCTGTTGCGATAACGATAATTTTAGCAAGCTCAGCACGAGTAATGCTGTTGCCTGGTTTGAATGTACCGTCAGTATAACCATTGATAATTCCAAGAGCTACAAGCTCCTCAATTGCACTTTGTTCTTTCACGCCTGCTACGTCAGTTGGAGTTGCAGCAAATGCTGGAACTGTTACGGCCATAGCAAGGGAGAGAGATAGCACGGATGCCAATAAACTTTTCTTCATAACCTTTTTTTCTCCTCCTCTAAATTGCTTCGGTTGTTGAGAGTTTTCTTTAGAAAATGAATTGCTCGTTTCCCTCATGTGTGTGTCACCCCCTTCCCAGAGTTGAGCAGTATTTAGTATAAATAATGTCTGTCGCCATGTTTAACCCTATGTAATAACATGTCGCAGAAACTCGTAAACACGCAGAAAATTGCTAGACCCTTATACCACTATAACATTATACAATGGCATACCCTTATCGTAAAGAGAAAGTTGAGAATTCATTCCAACTAACTCTGATATTAGGCAAGTCTAAGGATTTTTTTTGCCGATTGATGTAACACCACTTAATTAGACGCACAGGTCTCAGAAAAGTTGCGCTCACCTTAAAAATAATTTCAAAAAAGTTTTACCCTCGCTATGTAGCTTCGAAACAACTGCATGCGATCTTCAAGAAAACGGTCGCTCTGGTTCTAAATGCACTTCTATGTTTTATTACTTTTTCAGTATAGCTTGGCTTCCTGCCTTACGTCGATGCAAAAGATTTTCCATGGATAATCTTACTCATTTCTTTAATGAACAGGTGAGGATCAGCAAGTGGCTAATCCTCACCTGTACGAATTAAACTGATTTTACAGAAGCTTGTTCTTTCTCATAACACGCTCTGCGATTATAGAAGCATCGCCCCGTTTAAGATTAGCTTTAGGATCAAAACGATATGTTGGTTTAGCTGTGCCAGCAGTAGTATTAGGCAATCCTTCTAAATACTTAGCTTTTACTACTGAAATAACAGAGCTTAAAGCGTACCCATCAATAGAGTTTGCATCTGTAAACTGTTTTTGAAGTGTTGCTCTATCTTTTGTTTGATCATCCTTGCCATCCTTGAGAAGATTAGCAGCACGCGCAATCATAACCGCCGCTTCCTCTCTTGTCAGAGCTTCATTCGGAAGAAACTGACGAGGACCTTTACCTCGAATAATCCCTTTTCTCACTGCAGTTTCGATGTAACGATAATCCCATAAACGGCTTATACCAATCACTGGGATTACATCATCAAAGGTCATATCGTTTGGATTATAATCCAATGGTATTTGGAACATTTTCACGAGAAGCTGGGCAAATTCACCGCGGGTAATATTATCATAAACTCCGAATTCGTTACTGCTCGTCGAAGCCATTACACCTCGTGCAAACATAAGCTCCATAGAGTTTCGAGCATAAGAATGTCCAATGACATCTGTAAAGCTATAACGTAACTGCATTACGACATAATAACCAAATCCATCGATTGGTGCAGTAATGGTCTTGCTTCCTGTATTCACTTTGCCACCTACATTACTCCACTGACCATTGTAATAACGCCAAACACTTAATGTATTTGCCGCCGTATTTATAATACCTGAATCATATTTCAGCGTAATAGTACCCTGATTAGTGGTTTCCAGCCAACGTGTCAACGGTCTTGTATGGAATACGTTGCCCGTTGCATAAGGTTGTTGACCTGTCACAAAATTATAATCCGTGCCCTTCGAGCCTTCTACATAGCCTGGATCAATCCAGAATAGCTTAGAAGCATAACCAAAGTGTGCTGAAGGCCGTAAAACGGCTGCGCCATAGTCATCATAGCCAATAGCTGTAAAGGTCCCATCTTTTGCTGTAGGGTCCGAACCTGTCGTATACTCTCCAACAGCATTATAAAGCTTCGTTGTTCTACCATCAGCACGATCAGCGATGGAGAATAGAATTTGCTGTGAATCAAACATGTCAATCGTAGTTACATCTTGTCCCGGGCTAACGTTGGCTGGGCGCAAGAATGTATTTTTAGGGAAGTTAACCGTCAACTCGCCTTTGAAAGCCGATGCTTTACCAGCTTTGGTAATTGATGTTTTGTACTGGGCTCCAGATGAATTATCAGCAGCATAGTTTACTGAAAATTCGCCATTTATTTTTTGGGTTCCACGAAGCACCGTAAATTTAACTTTATTGACTCCTGCTTTGAGACCAGTTAGTTCATGACGGAAGATATCATCCGTAATACTTTTATTCATCTCAGCTTTGCCGATTACAATGCTGTCAGCACCTTCTGCGCGAATACTTACATTCAGAAAGTTTTGATTAATAACAGCCTCTTGTGGAAGTTTAGGCGATAAAACTTCATAAGTCGGACGCTCTCTAGTAATCGTTACAGTCTGGCTTACGCTTTCTGTACCTACTTGCGAGGTAACCGTAATGCTTTTAGCTCCTGTTGCAGGTAATGCGATATTATAGAGACGCAGTCGATATTGTTTATTCGCTGAGTCTGTTCCTACAGGCTCTAAATATAAGTTGTTGTTAGGTGCTGGGAACACGATATTATTGCTCCCATTTACAGATGCCGTTGTAAATGTCTGACCATCTACGGAAATAATCAAATTAGCCAGCTTCGTAACAGTAAAGAGCAAATCCACCTTTTTCTCGGTAGTTGTAAAGGTATCAGCTGTATCGCCAGGTATGAACTTATTGTCGATATCACTTTGATAACGACTGTTGGTTGAATCCGTCGTAGGATCAATAGCATAAGGAACAGGAATGAGCTTTGTTACTCCCGGCTGTTGATCGGAGAATCGGTATATAAGCAGCGTATTTGTAACAAAAACCCCATTAGCACGCCCACTTAATACTAATTCATTGCTTCCAAATACGAGCTTTGAACTTGTATCAGGGTTTGTTAATGGAATGGTAAATTCTGTCCCGCTAAACATAGATGCATCAAGCGCTATGTCTGACCCGTTCAATTTAAATGAAATAGAAGAAATATCAGTCGTTAAGTTAAAATTCAAGAGCTTACCTTTTAGGGTAGCTAGACCATTTCCATAATACACTGCGCCATTGTAGGTATTGGTCACTTGAATGGAGGAAATAGGATTGAAATTGAATGTTCTGGTAACAGTATCCTTCTCTGCACCTTTAATAATGGTAAATGTTAATTCTATTTCCCCTTGAGGCATATTATCAATACGATAAACACGCTCTGAGTTCGGGCCGGTAAATGCCGTAGAGCTAAAAGACGATCCTGAAATTGCTGTGCCATTTAATTTCGCCGTTAATGTTGTCGAACCGCCCGCCAAACTAAAATTAGATGTATCAATAGCCACATATAATGGTAGCTGTGTTACTGCAGCATTATTCGAGAAAATTCCACTTGATGTATAGCCTACTGTCGACCCCGATGGAACTGCATCATATACTTGCTTAAGTCCTGTGATATACGGTGCAGTAGCCGTTCTCACTGTAAAACTAACCGGGAAGTTAGCCTGCTGACCGCTGTATGCTGAGCTCTTAACACGCAATTGGTACTTACCACTATTCGCCGCTGTTAAGACAGTATCTGACGTAAAGTTAAACTGTGTATAATCAGTATTCGTTGTACCTGCAGTTACTGTAGTTGCATGAGTACTTACAACGGTTCCTGTATCATCAAAAAGCTCCAAAGTAATTGTAGGAGCTGCGGTTGCAGCAGCTGGTGTTGAGAATAGAACTTTACCAGTAATCGTTTGATTGGAAATTGGTGAAATGATAGGATTCCCATCAAGCTGCGTAGTATTGGCAAAAACATTATAAGCAGCTGGAGTATTCGCTCTAAAATATACCAATTCGCGATTCAACGTATAGCTTTTGTCTCCATTACGAGAAACAATCGTTAGCTTATTCAAGCCAAGTTGCAACTCCAAATCGGAAGTAACGAATGTGCCTGCGCCACCGTTAAACATAGCCGTACCGTTAATTAAAACTTCAGTCGCATTAGCCGCTTTGACAAGAAGTGAAGGACGGGCAGCCGTGACAATTTTAGGTTGTCCCTCCTGAAGTACAGTCCCATCAGCAAGAGCGATGCTTGAGATAACCGGAACATTGCCATAGCTGACGTAACTTACGCCTTCTACTGTCCCTCCATTACCTGTAATACTGCTACTCATACCTGTTACTGTAATCTTATTCAAGCCCTCATAGAGCTGTACTCCTGCAAACAAAAAGGTGTTGCCTACAATTGACGGAGTGAGTGCTCCATTAGAAGAAGCAACTACAGCCCCATTAACAAGACGCTCTACTTTGAAGGTAATCGAGTTAGCCGATACATCACTGAAAGAACCCCTTAAATCAACAGTGCTCGTATTCACAATGGTCGGACTTGCCTCTACTGTACTAAAATCGGTAAATTGGAAATAGATTGACGCAGCCTTCGCCGGTTGGAGCGGAGCCAACGTTACAATCAAGGCAATTGATAAAAATAAGCTTAGCATTTGTTTCCACTTTCTCATCGCACTGGTTCCTCCTTATATGCATTGCTTTTGAATAAGCACCCTGATGACCGGTACTTATTCTTCATAAAAATAGTTTATGAACATACTGTATAGACAAACGTTGATATCACACAGAAGAGCTATCGTCCTCTATTCTATAAACTTTCCTCCTTCTCCCTCTTGAGTGAATGTTTGTCAATGTCCGTTACAATTAGACGCAAAGACCCAAGAAAAGTTCCGTACTGTAGTTATCGGTTATTAACGCCTATATTTTTAGTCTATTTAGGAAAGTTAAGCAAAAAAGCTCCACAGCCTTTGCAAAGGCTGTGGAGCTTCATCATAAAATCCTATAATAAAATAATAGCGGGAATCCTAAATTATTTCGAACGCGATTGCGCATCTACCTTTGTCCGCAGCAGCAGCCGATTAAAGAAGTTAATAACCGGGCGGCGCGTTTTGTCAACGATCCCAATAAGCTCGGCGCCAATTTGCAGGCCAAACATCAGCAAGCAAATAACGGAGAACGTGACCCAATTGGCTGCGGTCGATTGTATGACGGTAGACTGCAAAATCGCAAAACCTCCAAATATCCCCGCCACGCCCCAAATAATCAGAACTGTACGACGATGGCTGAAGCCAAGCTCCTGCAAGCAATGATGCAAGTGCCCTTTATCCGGTGCAAAAATCGGGCGCTTGTTCACCCAGCGGCGAACGATTGCAAAAAAGGTATCCGAAAGCGGAACGCCGATAATCAGCAATGGAGTAACGAACGAAACAATTGTAACCTGCTTAAAGCCAATCATGGACAACGTAGCCAGGCTGAATCCGAGGAACAGCGAGCCCGAATCGCCCATAAAGATTTTCGCAGGATGGAAGTTGAAAAATAAAAATCCGACAATGCCGCCGAGCAGCAGGCTGCTGAGCAGAATAATAGGGATATTGCCCATTACAATCGCCATGATCAAAATGGTAGAGATCGCAATACCGGAAACTCCAGCCGCGAGCCCATCCAAACCATCGATTAAATTAATCGCATTGGTTACGCCGACAATCCAGAGAATGGTAATCGGAACAGCGATCCAGCCAGCAATCGGCTGCATAGCCTCACCGAACGGAATGTTAACTAGATCGATTTTGATACCAAAACCAAATACGACAACGCTTGCCGCAACGAGCTGGCCCAGCAGCTTCACTTTGGCAGACAGCTCAAACCGGTCATCCAAAGCGCCAATCAAAATAATAATCGTGCCGCCTACAAGCAGCGCTTTAATCATATTCATATTTGCATCTGTCAGCATTCCATCAGGAATGAACGGGAACAGCAATAAAAACCCTGCAACAAATGCAGCATAAATTGCCAGACCACCCATGCGTGGCATAATGCGGGTATGAACCTTCCGATGATTCGGCTTATCAATCGCACCGACGAAAAAAGCGAATTTTTTAACAAGCGGTGTCATGACTAGCGCTAACGTCAGAGCAAGAATAAAACCAATCGAATACAATAAGCCTTCTGGCATGTAATGCAGCTCCCCTTTTGTGTCTACCGAAGTGAATTATACTCCGATCGAAAAAGAAACTCCAATCCCGTTTTCATTCAATTTCAACGGTTTTCACGAGTTTTTACGATAATGGCCCAGGTTTTGTTACGTTTTCTTTGTCGCGCATCACTTTCACAACGAATTTCGGCAAAACGAGCATTCTTGGCAGCCTTTTTGGCTCCTGAAGCAAGCGGTAAAACCACTCTAAACGCAGCTTTTGAAAAATCATCGGCGCACGCTTCAGCTTGCCTGCGATAATATCGAAGCTGCCTCCAATGCCCATTATATATGGGACGCCGAGTTGTTGCTTATATTTCGCAATCCAAGGCTCCTGCGTCTCTGCTCCTCTGGCAACGAGCAATATGTGCGGCGCAGCCTGGCGAATCTCCTCCACAACCTCCTGATCCTGATCTGGACCAAAAAATCCGTTGCGATATCCTACGATTCGCACCTGCGGATATTGAAGCTGCAGCTTTTCGGCTGCTGTTTCAATAACCTCTTGAGATGTTCCGAGCAGGTAAGCCGTCCATTTGCGCTGCTCGCCTTCACGCATTAAACGATGCATCAGGTCAAAGCCAGCAACTCGCTCGGCGACAGGCGTGCCCACATAATTAGCTGCCCATACTACGCCTGCGCCGTCAGGTACAATAAGCTCTGCCTTCGTCATCATTCGGTAGTAATCAGCACTCTCCAGAGCAGACATCACCATAATCGGATTAGCTGTAATGACATGCGTTTGACGCTTCTCCTCAATTGCTTTCACTAAATAGCTGACCGTCTCATCCATTGTCATTTTAGAGAAGGGTATGCCGTAAATTGATACGGTTGGAACATGGTTCGACAAACGAATATCACCTCGATATGGGATGGAGCAGCAGCT
The DNA here is from genome assembly GCF_038051995.1 of Paenibacillus sp. FSL H8-0537. NCBI lineage: Bacteria > Bacillati > Bacillota > Bacilli > Caryophanales > Paenibacillaceae > Paenibacillus > Paenibacillus sp. FSL H8-0537. Next base: position 6,482,986 of record NZ_CP150290.1, read on the forward strand.
TCATAATTTGTTCAGCAGGCTGCTGCGCTTGTTGCTTCAACTTCGAAATAGCTTCCTGATGCGATCTGCGCCAGCTGTCGCCGTTCTCCAGCATCCGCTCCGCCTCATCGGCGAAAGCTTCTGCGTCAAGCAGCTCCGTTGAGCCAATCGGCTGCAAATGGATTCTTTTCAGAAATTGATCGATTTTGGGATCATAGGATAAACCAAGCATGGGCACCATCTGGTTTGCCGCATAAATTAATGCATGCAGCCGCATTCCGAATAATATATCGCAATGGCTCACTTCCAGCAGCATTTGCTGCGGGTCGTCGCCCGGCGACGCCAGCTCAGCGATGCTTCCGCTGGCAAGCTGCCCTTTCAGCCGTTCCATGACCTGCTTCGAGCTTTGCACATCATCTGGGGTATGGAACGGTAGAAACCGCAGCCGCACCTGGCGGCGGCGCGTCAGCGCGATTAGCGCATCGGCGGCGCGCGCAAGATCCGCGCCGTCTTCGCGCCAGCGGCGCAGGGACACGCCGACGACCGGCATAGCTCCGCTGCCGGCCTGCGCGGTCCCCGCACCGCTAGGCGCAGCCGCCGCGGTTGCCTCGCCGCCTGGCGCCCCGGCCGCCGCTGCGCCTAGCGGCAGCGGCAAGCCCATAACCGGATCGGGTACAACCTCGATCCGGTCATGCGGGACGCCCATCCGCCCAAGCAAAGCGGCGGATTGGTCGTCCCGCACTGAAACATAAGCGCTCCGCCGCATAACATGGCGGATCATCGGGTCCATCCACCGGCGGTTCACCGGCCCGATGCCCTGCGAATAAATGAATGTCGGCTTGCCCAGCAATTGGGCAAGCTTCACGATTCCGGTGTAATACGGAATCGTCTTCGTGCCTGTGGCGTCCTGCAGCAGGCTTCCACCGCCGCTGATCAGCCCGTCGCAGCTGCGCAGCGCGCCCCACACGTCCGCGGGGCGCATCCGATGTACGGCCTCTACGCCGTACATCGCCTTCGTCCAAGCCGGATCGGCCGACAGCACGACCGGCTGCACCTCAAGCCCATGCGCCTTGCTCTGCTCGGCAAGCGCCAGCAAAATCGAACGCAGCACAGCCTCGTCGCCACTATTACTAAAGCCGTAGTAGCCAGAAATCACTATTCGGCGAATATGCGTTTGAGGGCCGGCGACCATTTAGACCAGACTCCTTCCAGAAGCTGCCACACTCCGATGAGAATAAATCCGACCGCCGCACCCAGGCCAAGGCCAAGGAATACGCGGATGATGGAAATATGCAGCGGCGTATGGATATGCGCAAATGTGTCGACCATCGAAAGCTGGCCAATGGAGCCAATAATAACGAACAGCCAGGCGGCGCGGTAACGCAGCGCGGCGAACAACCCCACCAGCAGCAGTGGATGCGCCAGCAAAAACTCTTTATTTCGCGGACGGACGCCAAACGTGCCTTCCAGCCATTCGCGGAAAGGACGCTCAAAGGGCAGCGTCTGTCCCTCATTACCTGTACGTGATAAATAATACATACCCGCAGCTACAACAATTAAACCAATGACAACCATTAGCACGTTAATCGGCGTAGACAGCATTTTGCGAATGCGGGCAATTGGAGCATGTCCTGTATAAAACACAACATAGATCGCAACAAGCCCAATCGGCGCGAGATGCAGCAGGCTTACTCCGCGGAATTGTTGAAGCACAAGCATATACGTAATATTGTTCAGCAAGCCGAACACATAAGGGACTGCAATAAGCGACATGAGCGCTACTACAATAAACCAACTGAAAGCAAGTCCCAGACGGCGGCGCGCCGGCAAGCCTTCAAATACCCACTTGCCGCCAGCATCACCAGAGCTGCTCAGCGGGATAACAACGCCTTTTCCTTTATCTTTGTTGCGGAAAGTCCAATCCGCTCCGCCAACAAAACGCTGGTTTCCTTCGGTTCTGGAGTAAATTCGGTTCATGACCCAGATAAGCGCAAGTGTTGGCGCACTAATACCGGCTCCAAGCGCAAGCGCCTGCTCCAGCACGGAGCTGCTCAGCACATACAAGCCGCCGCTTCCGACCATACCGAGCAGGAACACCGCAATAAGCGTGCCTGGCAGAAAAGCGTTGATTAATAGTGCAATTAAGGCAATCGCGCCAATAACAACGATTCCTTTTAGCATTTTAACCCATGACGGATATTCCCGATCAAACGGCTCCGCTGTACCTGGAGCAAATCCGGCATCTGCCAAACGCTGAATCGTGCCTTTGGTTCCATCCTCCCCTTTAAGAGACAGGTAGAGGTTGTCCAGTGGATTAATAACAGCCGATTTCTCCTGGCTCGACGATGGGGCACCATTTAGGAAAAACATCCGAATGTTGCGGTCCTTCGCTGCAAGCAGGAAGCGATCAGCAATATCTTCTGGCTTCATTTTCATCGCATCCGTAGGAGACAATGAATAAAGACGTACAATATTATAATCCGTCAGGTAGGCGAGTGTCGTCATGCCCGATTGCTCTTTTTTCAAATTCTCGATGGTCGTTACACCGATTTGATATTTGTTAAGCAGCTCGGCAAATGCACGCAAGCTCTTATCCTCGGCATTATCGGTGTAGCCTGTTACCTTATCACCGTCGAACAAAATCCGTGTAACACCGTAATTTTTCAACTGGGCAAGAGTCGCCTCTGCTTCTTCCTGTGAATACGGAAGCACCCGGTCAGTCAAACGAGGCAGAACACTGAAGCCTGCTGCTTTAATTCTTTCCAGTGACATCGGATCAAAGCCAAGCGGTTGAAGCAGCGAATTTTGCAGCGGCAGCTCCACCACAAGACCATCGCGACCATCGAAAGACCAGTCCCGATAAACGACGCCAGCCCGGTCATATGCAGCGCGAACAATCGGTCCAACCTGCTCCTTCTCCTCGCTGCCAGTATACAAAATATAAGTGAAATTTTGCCCCGGCGTCTCCAGCTTGCCCTGAAGCAAGGCTGCATCCTTGGAGTTATAGTAGGTCAATCTGCCCGCCTGCATCAGCTCGCGAAGCGAGCTTTCATAGACGGCCATCGTCGATACGCCGGCTTCTTTCATAAAAATGAGATGCTGCGCTAGAAAATCCTGCGGCTTCGCCGAATATTCCGCAATTTCGATCAAGTCGCGATAATCAAACACATACTCCACTTGCTTAGACGTTGACTCCGTATTCATTCGATTATAACCAATAGGAAGTGCCGCCATCACGCCAATCAGCGTAATGATCCAGAGCCACTGCTTAGCTCTGCGATTCCATTGCAGCCAGTTTTGAAGCACGAAAATCCTCCGTTCATCTATCCTTTTCATTCCGCTTCCTATAGCTCTATTGTCGAGCAGCCGTCCACGGTTGAAGCCAAATATTCCTTATCCGTCTACTCTTGCCATAACCGCCTGACGCAAAGCATTCAGCGATTCTTCAGCTTGCGAAGTCGATTCACCGCGAACTGCAAAATAAACTTTAATCTTCGGCTCGGTACCCGATGGACGAAGGCAGAACCATGAGCCATCAGCCAGCATATATTTCAGCACGTTTTCCGGGCGGAGACCATCCAGACCGAGCTTATAATCGAGCACCTGCTCTACTTTCACGCCGTTAATATCAACGGGCGGCTGATTGCGCCAGCTGTCCATAATGCCAGCAATTTTTTGCACGCCGTCAAGACCCTTCAGTGTCCGCGACTCCAAACCTTCCAAATAAACGCCATGCTTCTCATACAGCTCAAGCAATACATCATATAGTGTTTTACCTAAGCTTCTATAATATGCTGCTGCTTCACAAATCAGCAAAGCCGCTACGATAGCATCCTTATCCCGTGCGTAAGTTCCAGTCAAATAACCGTAGCTTTCCTCATAGCCGAAAAGGAAGGAGCGCTCGCCTGTTTTTTCATAGCCAGTCATTTTCTCGCCGATATATTTAAAGCCAGTAAGCGTGTTTTCAACAGCTACACCGTAAGAACGAGCAATATCCGCACCCATCTCGCTCGTAACAATCGTTTTAATAACAACGCCGTTATCCGGCAATTGTCCGCGCTCCGTGAGCTGGCTGAGCACATAATTCACCATCAAAGCGCCCGATTGGTTGCCTGTCAGCACAACATATTCACCGTTATTATTTTTCACAACTGCACCCATACGGTCGGCATCTGGATCAGTTCCGATAATAATATCGGCATTTACCTGCTGCGCCAGCTTGATTGCTAGCGTAAACGCCTCGCGTTCTTCCGGGTTAGGAGATTTTACAGTGCTAAAGTAGCCATCCGGCTGCTCCTGCTCCGCGACAATATGTACATTGCTGAATCCGACTTTCGCAAGCACCTCGCGAACGGGCATATTGCCTGTTCCATGAAGCGGAGTGAATACTACGCTGAACTGCTCGCCAACACCGCTGCGAATAAGCTCCACATTCAGGCTTTGCGCGACGACCGTATTAATGTAGGATTCGTCGGCATCCTCCCCCAGCCATACGAGCAAGCCTTGTGCCTCTGCTTCTTCACGGCTCAGACGCTTCACCTGATCAAAGCCCGTTACCTGCTGAATCGAAGCGATAACCTGCTCCGCAGCCTCAGGAATGAGCTGGCAGCCGTCAGCACCATAAGCCTTATAGCCATTATATTCAGGCGGATTATGGCTTGCCGTAATTACAATACCGCTCGAAGCTTTAAGCGAGCGCACCGCATACGACAGCTGTGGCGTTGCGCGCAGCGATTGGAACAAATACGTTTTCACGCCGTTAGCCGCCAGCACAAGCGCTGAATCGAGCGCAAATTCCGGTGAATAGTTGCGGGAGTCATGAGCGATAACCATTGAAGGAGCATCGTCCGCAGCATTACCCAGCAGCCAGTTCGCCAGCCCCTGCGTCGCTTTGCCTACGGTATAAGTATTAAGACGATTCGTACCAGCGCCCATCACGCCGCGCAGACCGCCTGTACCAAATTCCAGATCGCGGTAGAAACGGTCTGTAATCTCCTTCTCATCGTCCGCGATGCCGCGAAGCTCCTCTTTTGTCGCCTCATCGATCAACGGATCATTTAACCAAGCATTGTAACGCTGGATTGCCGCTTCATTTTGACTCATATAGCTATCTCTCCTTTATATATAAATGAAAATTTAGGCTGGGTTCGACAGGGCAAACATAAGCTCGCCTTCAGCAACCACTTGGTCTCCTACTTTTGCAGTAGCTTGTCCTTTGCCGATGCTGCCTTTCAATCTCGTAATGACGACCTCAAGTGTAAGCGTATCGCCAGGCTTCACTTGACCACGGAATCGAAAGCCATCAATGCCTGCAAAAAAGCCTAATTTTCCTTTATTAACCTCCAGCATTAGCATCGCCACAGTGCCGACTTGAGCCAGTGCCTCAACGATAAGCACGCCGGGCATAACCGGATAACCTGGAAAATGTCCTACAAAATAAGGTTCGTTCATCGTTACATTTTTAAGGCCAACCGCTCTGACTCCCGGCTCTACCTCCAAAATACGGTCAATGAGCAGAAATGGAGGGCGATGGGGGATAATTTCCTGAATTTGATTAATATCGAGCATGAATAAAGCTCCTTTCTTGTTATCGAGGGTATAAAAAATGCAATTTTTACTGACACTATAGATATCCTTCATGAAGCTGCAGTTTGTGAAGGTTGAGATAGAGGGCTTGGCTGTGCGGACCCGAAGCGTCTGCGGCCAAGCTTCTTTCATTTTACCGCGAATCCCTCTGGACTCCCTGGCGGCACGCAAGCGCAGAATGGCAAGCATTCTACCCCTTGGCGGGCGCGGCATTAAGGCTCCAAACCATTATACAACTACCGTATCAAAAATAAAACTGCCACGGCCCATGTATGGCTAAACTTGGGACTTGCAGGTGCAATTGCGCGGCAAATGATTTTTTTTTCAAACAAAATACGACATCTTTATTCATTTCCTCTATATGTAAGCCGTTATATAGAATAGAGAGTTTTTTATTCTATAGACGAAGGGATAGGATGTAGTGAATTTAAGTGTAAACGGGAACAAGTCTCTCAGAGAAATTAGGAGATGGCTCGCCGCCGTTCTATCTGTCATGCTCATCGCTACCACATTCAGCGGCATCGCGAATGCTGCAGACGAAACTGTAACAGACATTGAACTAAGCTACGATTCTTTGGATTACGATAGCGGAACTTCATCATTAAAGGTATTCGTGGAAGATGATGCTGTGATCATTTCTTTGCTGGCCACCATTTCTGGAGCTTCGAAGAATAAAGACGTCAGCGCATCCGCAACATGGAAGTCATCCAACACCTCCATCGTTAAAGTAGACAAAGGCGTTCTTACGGCTGTAGGAAAAGGAACAGCTACTGTTAGCGCTTCATACAGTGGCTATACCGAAAACATTAAAGTGACATCCGATTACGTTTATGATTCTGTGCAAATTTTGAAAAATGGCAGCAACGCAGCCGAAAGCTATGACGTTAATCTCGGTGCAGATCAATTGTTTACGCTGAGCGGGATTAAAACCGGCTCTGCCAATGAGCCTATTACAACCATTGCGACCTGGACGTCCTCCAGCACTTCCGTCGCGACTGTCGATGACGGCACCGTTACACTTGTAGGCGCAGGAACTACAACGATTACGGCAAAATACAAAGGAAAGACCGACACGGTAAAGCTTGTCGTCACTTCCCCTTATAAATCACTGGCTTTGTCGCCAAAGTCGCTGCTCGAGATCGATATGGGCGACGATGACCAGACGATTCAAGCAATAGCTACAACAACAAGCGGTTCAACAGAAACCGTAACGGCAAAAGCAGATTGGACAACTAGCAGCGCTGCTGTTGCAACCGTCAAGGATGGTATTGTAACTCCAGTTGCGACTGGCCAAACTAAAATTACCGCTACTTATTTAGGCGTAAGCTCGACTATTGATGTTGTCGTTCGTACACCCTACCAATCGATCAAGCTATCGCCAGCCAAGGAATATCAAATGATGCTAAACAGCCCTGGCCTGCAAATTACGGCTGAAGTTCAGGAGCTTTCCGGTGGAAGCGAAAACGTTACTACGCAGGCGGAGTGGACATCCTCCAATCTAATCGTCGCTACAGTGACGAATGGACTTGTTACGCCAAAAGCATCGGGAACAACCAAAATAACAGCAGCGATTAAAGGCATCAGCCGCAGCATTGACATTACGGTTTTCCCTAGCGTCTCCGAGCTGAAAATCGAGAAAGATTCCATCGATACCTTCCCGGAAAAAAGCGAGACGCTGCCTAAGGTCAGCGGCACAACCTTCGGCGGAGATACAGCTGACGTTTCCAAAATCGTGAAATGGACTGTTGCCGACGAGAAAATCGCTACTATTGAAGATGGCAAATGGACAGCAGTAGCTGTAGGCAAAACCATTGTAACGGCTGAGCTCAATGGCCTAAAAAAGACATTTGAGCTCATTGTACACCTTACACCTGTGAAGCTCGTTCCAAGCACGAAAGAGCTTAGCGTAGTAATCGGCAAGGATTCGGTGCTGCCTACGATTACGGTTGTGAATCAGGATGGATCGGAAGAGAATGTTTCTTCCAAAGCTACATGGAAAGCATCATCAGACAATGCAATCGTCGTTAATGGCAAAGTGAAGGGGATTGAAGCCTCCAAAGTGACGTTAACGGCAACCTATTTAAATAAAACAACTACCGTCAAAGCTTACGTTGAAGAAGAGATCGAGAAGCTGGTGGCAGAACCATCGAGCCTTGAGCTTTTCCCAGGCAAAAGCAAGTCCGTAAAGGTAACAGGCTACTATGTGAGCGGCAAGAAAGTGGTTTTGAGCACCAAAATGAACTGGACGGTTTCTTCCAGTACTCTGGCAACTGTTAATGGCAGCACCGTTAAAGCGCTGGCCGTAGGCAGCGGCAAGCTGACCGGCTCTTATCAAGGCAAAACGTTGGAAGTTCCGATTACCGTATCGCCTAAGCTTAAATCTTTAACCCTGTCGGATAAGTCGCTTAAACTAAGCCCAGGCGCTTCATATTCGCTTAAGCTTCAAGCCAACTATACGACTGGTAATCCAGTAGACGTAACAACGAGCGCAACTTGGGTAACTAGCAAAGCGAGCGTAGCTACTGTATCGAATGGCAAAATTATTGCTCTGAGCAAAGGTTCAGCTACTATTAAAGCTACCTTTGACGGAAAATCAGTATCCATGCGTGTAACAGTAAAATAAGCAAGGGTAATGTTTATAAATGCTTATATTTTAAAAAAAAGAACACCTTCCGCTTTGTTTTCTTAACAAACGGATCGGTGTTCTTTTTTCGTCTGCTGATTTTCACCCGCAGACGACCAAGGTGAAACGGCTGTCGCCGTCCTTTGGCGGCGCAGCGCGTTTCATGCCGAGAAATATAGAGAAAGGATAGAAAAATCATATCCTTTCCTATATTTGCAAAAAAGCGGCATCCGCAATAAGCTGCGAATACCGCCTTCAACCATTCGTACGGTGCGAACTACGAATCCGAGAATACAAGATCATAGACATGCTGCCAAGTTGACCACTCAAACACATCATCTCCCGATTGCTTGCCCAGCACCGTATAACCGATATAGAGGCCCGCAATCAGCATAATGACCATGATGCAAGGCACAATGCTGCGGCGCAAAATCCATAATATGATTCTCAGTACCAGGGGCCGCTTCTTCTTCTCTGGAGTGGAGCCCTGCCCCTTCCTGCGCGAGCTGCTGCGGATCTGTTCTGATTGTTCATCTTCCAGCTTGTCATCCGCAAAATCAGCTCGTTCATTCGTCGTACTCATTACCACCATCACCCTATCTATCTGCGCAAGCCGTTCGCCAATCCCATCATCGAATCGCTTGATGTTAATGCCCTAGCTACCAGTTGGTAAGCACGTTGTACATTAATCAGCTCAGTCATCTCGCTGCTCATATCCACATTGGATTGCTCAAGAGAGCCTTGGCGCAGCGCGATCGCATTATCCGCGTCAGGAGTAACCTCTTGGATTACATCACCCACATTCAGCCCTTCAGCTACGGAAAACAAATTGTCATCCAGCTGAGTAAGAGCAGAAGGTCGGGTTGCTTGCATCAATTTAATTGTGCCTAAATTAATGGTTGTACCGTCAGCAGCAACACCTTGCGCACTGCCATCAGCACCAATAACCAGCTTATAGCCATCTGGAACAGTTACCGGCTGCTCAACGACTACATTGTCTGGCTGGGTCACTACTGTCGAAACAATAGGATAGCCTTCAGCCGTTGCCAAAATGTTATCACCGTTTGCATTAACCGTCAACTGAAACGCACCGTTGCGCGTATATGCACGGTCGCCATTAGCGTTCACAATGACCTCGAACAACGCATTTCCTTCAATAGCAAAGTCCGTGTCCTTGCCTGTTGTTGCAATCGTGCCTTGCTCTAGATTCGGCTTAATCATCGTCAACTGGGAGCCCCAGCCTTGGTTGAAATCAAGCGGCGTCATACGGCCCGGCTGTTTAAAATCATTTGGCTGCTTGCTGACATTCGTCAACAAATCCTCAAACGTTGCTTCCTTCCGCTTATAGCCTACTGTATTCACGTTGGCGATATTATCAGCGATCATGTCAAGCTTCTGCTGGAGTCCACCCATCGAGACTACTGCATTAATCATTGAGCCGTTCATCGTCTGCCTCCTTCACGTTCCGTTGCTGACTTCGTCTTAAACGCGGCCTACTTCCGTTACAGCCTTCTCCAGACTTTGATCGTAAAATTGTACAACCTTCTGGTTGGCTTCATAAGCGCGAAGCGCCGCCATTAAATCAACGGAGGATTGTGCCGCATCTACGTTGGAACGCTCCACATAGCCTTGCTGCACCTCTACCTGATCCGTTTCCTGAAGCGCAACAGCTTGCGCCGCATCTCCATTAAAGCGGAACTGGCCGTCTCCGGCGCGTACGAGTTGGTTCGGCTCATTAATTCGCGTCACCAGCAGCGGTTGTACGCCACTATCCACACCGGTTTGTGAATTAACAAAACGCAAATCCTTCGTCAGCGACAGCTGCTCAAGTCCTATGCCTGCTGCGAATTGAATAGGATTCCCATCAGCTCCAAGCACATTGGCGCCGTCTCCGTTAACAAGAAAACCGTCCGCCGTCAGCGTAAAGGAGCCGCCCCGCGTATAACGAAGATCCCCTTGCGCATCCTGCAGCGTAAAGAACGCTTGCGGCTGGAACGTCACCGTACCGTCATCTGCTACGTATTTGCCGGACTCGTCAAACGCCGCACCCTCCACCTCAATGTTGGACATGAGTGCGAAGTCAGTAGGCTTGTCCGTCTGGGACAAGTCCCCTTGAACATGCAGTGATAAGCTCTCCTCTGCAAATACCCCCATGCCGAGACGGCCGATGGACTTGCTTGACTCGCCCTGTACCCCTGTCATAGAAAGCAGTGTATCTGGGAACGAACGCGTGACCGCATTCGTCTGCTTATAGCCCGGTGTATTTATATTTGAAATATTATTCGTTACGGTATCATGTCTGCGCTGCTGAGCCGTCAAGCCTGCAGCTGCTGTGTAAAGCCCTCTAAGCATTGCAATTGCCTCCTCGAAGATCGTATAAGGCTGTTCCCTCTCGCTGTATATGCCATTATTTATATATCGGTTACAGGCATGACTTCAGTTATAGCTTCCTATGCGACCTTTGACTCAATTTAACGCCTCGGCGCGTCCCCTTTTAAACGCCCTACCTGCGCAAACGGCTATGCAAGCGCTGCTCCTGCCTTGTCTCCCTAGAAACGAGGCTTCTTGCCAAGCTTGTCCAAGTTATCAAGCAGAATGCCGGTACCTTTAACAACACAATGCATCGGATCTTCCGCAATCAATACCGGAACCTTGAGTTCTTCCGCAAGCAGCGTATCCAGGCCATTCAGCAATGCACCGCCACCGGTCAATATAACGCCCCGGTCAATAATATCTGCCGACAGCTCAGGCGGTGTTTTCTCCAGTACAGACTTCGCCGTAGCCACGATCGCCATGACCGAATCCCAAAGCGCTTCTTGAATCTCTTGCGAATGAATCGTCATGGTCAACGGAAGGCCCGTTACCATATCGCGTCCACGGATATCCATTTCCGCACGTTGTCCATCCTCGTAAACTTTACCGATTTTGATCTTGATATCCTCGCTTGTCCGCTCGCCGATCAGCAGCTTGTACTTATCTTTAATATACTTCATGATCGCAGCATCGAACTTATCTCCTGCGATTTTAATGGAAGAAGCGGTCACGACGTCACCCATGGACAGGACAGCTACGTCCGTCGTGCCTCCGCCAATATCAACAACCATGTTGCCGCTAGGCTGGAAGATGTCCATTCCAGCCCCGATAGCGGCAGCTTTAGCTTCCTCTTCCAAAAATACTTCCTTGGCTCCGCTGCGTTCCGCTGCTTCACGAATCGCCTTCTGCTCAACGGATGTAATATTTGTTGGCGCGCAAATCAAGATGCGCGGACGGCTCAGCCACTTGCGCCCTTCCACCCGATCAATAAATGCTTTCAGCATAATTTCCGTTATTTCGAAGTCAGCAATAACCCCATCCCTTAACGGGCGGATTGCAATAATATTGCCTGGCGTACGGCCGACCATCCGGTGAGCTTCCTCACCAACGGCAAGCACCTTCTTCGTGTCGCTTTCAATCGCGACGACAGACGGCTCATCGAGCACAACGCCTCTCCCTTTTACATGAATAGATACGTTAGCCGTTCCCAAATCAATTCCAATGTCCTTGCTCAGCATAAGGCGTAAGTCCTCCAACGAATAGTGTAAACGCTACGGTCAATTAGTTCCCACGACGTAGAAACCCCTAACGTACATTATTCGCCAAAAAACTATAAAATCCTCTACCCGTTTGTAATAATTTGCGAATAAATTATGTTTTCCCGGCTGCCAGTACTTCCCTCTTCTTCGTGCTCGTTTTCTTATATTTGATTTTCGTTGCTTCACCACCGCGCAGATGGCGGATTGACTTGTGATACTCCAAAATGTGCTTTACCTGATCCGCCAGGTCGGGGTTAATTTCCGGCAGCCGTTCGGTTAGATCCTTATGGACCGTACTCTTGGATACGCCGAATTCCTTGGCGATCGTTCGTACCGTATGCTTCGTCTCCACGATGCAACGGCCTATTTTAATGGTTCGCTCTTTGATGTAATCGTGCACGTTCCCGCCTCCCTACTCGAGATAGTTTGGTACATTATATGAGGGGCGCGGTTATATATTCTTTGTGGTCAAGCCTGACAAGCCAGTTTGTCATAAAATTTTCATAAAAATACAAAACAGGCAGGGGATATTCCCCTGCCTGCAAGGTCTAGAGACCTATTTTGCCCGCGTTTATTGCTCGCCGACTACGGTGCTTGGATTGACGGCTTTTCCGTTTTCACGCACTTCAAAGTGCAGATGGACGCCCAAATCCTTTTCCAGCTCGTTGCGAGCTGCTTTGGCAATAATGGTTCCCTGCTTCACTTCATCGCCTACTGCCACGTTCACGTCGCTAAGGCTTTGGTAAGTGGTCACAAGACCTTCGCCATGGTTGATTTCGATAATGCTGCCATTCGTCGGATGATTGAGCACTAGGCTAACTTTGCCCGACATAGCGGCTACGACATCAAATGGCTGGTCATTCGGGTCTACAAGATCGATGCCCATGTGCGGCGAGAATGTATTCCCCGTCTGCACCATTGCTGCCTGGCGTTCATCACTGCTTGCGCTAGCATCATAGAAAGGTGTCTCGATTTGCAGCGAATCCTTGTTCACAACCGGCCATTGCAATTGCTCGCCTTCGCGAATGACTTCATCCACTACGCTCTCCGGCTGTGCTGCCGTACCCTCGCCTACTGTGGCTTCCGTTTGGCCCGGATGTTCTGTAGCTGTCGTCTGCTTGCTGTCATCCGCTCCCTGGTAGACCCACATTAAGGTTACGATAATTGCTGCCGCGGCCATAAATATTGCTGGCGAAACCCATTTGCGTGCCAGCAGCCTTTTAAATCCATTGCCTGAACCCGCGGCAGATGATGCTCCCAGTCCATTTTTGGGAGTTTCCTCTGATCCTTGCTTTGGTTTGTTTTCATTGTTCATTTCTATCACCTCACTAGCCATTGTTGCCAGATTCGCTAGGTTTATACGTGAGGGTATATGAAATGCCGGGTAAAAATATAGAGACTTTAAGATTTCGAAAAAGCCTGTGTTTAATGGAGCTAGGAGCGACCAAGCAGCGTTCCCGAGAACTTTGAAGCCTGCTCTACCAACGCACCCGTATAATAGTAGGTTAATATATCTTTCGCCGAATAGCCTAGCTTTGCCATGCCGTTCGCTCCCCATTGGCTCATGCCCACGCCATGTCCATACCCATAAGTTGTAATAGTAATGGCCCTATCGTTCATTTTCCATGTAAAGGCGGCTGAGGCTAGTCCCAATCGTTCGCGCACCTCGCGGCCAGTGAATACCGTTCCGGCGATTTCGATTTTGCTGATGCTTTTTCCTGCCGTTGCAGCTAATACCCGAATGGAGGGCTGAACCCTGCTCTCCTCCTGAAGGCCAAGCTTCTCATAAAATTGCGCCAGCGTCAGCTCCACGCTTTCTTTGTATCGCGGTGACAGCTCGATGTCCCATGGACTCGCGACGCTGCGCAAATAAGGAATCCCACTAGACCAATAGTCTTCGGAATTTTCCGTATACCCACTGCTTGTGGAGAAAAAAGCAGCCTGGATCGGCTCGCCATTATACGTGACGATTAGTCCCTCCGTCTGCTTCACCGCTTCATTCAGCTTTTTCATATTAGCTGTCTGCTTGGCTCCTTGCCAATGCTGCTTCAGCTGCGCGAGCGGCAAATAGGCCTGATGGGCAATCGTGTCCGTTACGTCTGCCTCTACATTCTCCACGCCGCTGTCATCACCAGAAGCGAGGCGGCGTACGATATAGGTGCGTGCAGCTATCGCCTGCGCCTTGAGCGCCTCCAGCTCAAAATCGGCCGGCATTTCCGCTGCGATAACGCCGCGCACATACTCCTCCAGCGGCAAGCTTTCCATGCGCTGTTCCTTCATCATATAGGTGCGTACGATGAGCCCGTTCAGCGCTCCTGTCGTTTTAGGCAATAGCCCGCCCATTTGCTGGGCGATAACGGCGCTGCCCGCTTCGACTTTATTCGCCCCGCTGCCGCTGCCCGTGCCAGGTGGCTCAAAAGCCATCCCCGCTGCCCCTTCCGGCTGGGCATTCGCTAGAGTCGCGGGTATGCGATCAGGTATGCCTCCAAGGGAAACTTTCATTAAAGCTACGGTAATGCCAAGCAATAGACCTATTGAAAAAACATGCACCCAGCGGCTGCTCTTCAAGCGTTGCAGCGCTTCTGACACTCTGCGTTCGATTCTCCCTCGTCTCATCCCTGCTCCTTCCGCTACCTTTTTATAGCAATGCCATCCTGCTTAACTGGATAGTCCATTCTATGAGCGGATTTAATAGGGTAGAACAGAAAGGAGAGCTAATCGTGGCGCAGCGCGTCGACTGGCTTCAGCCTCGAAGCTTTATTGGCCGGGAAAATGCCGAACACGATTCCGACAAAAGCAGAGAAGGCAAACGACAAAATGACCGTATTAAACGGAACGGAAGTATCCGTCCCATTCACCACCCCAATGACATAGGAGCCCAAATAACCGAACCCAATGCCAAGTGCGCCGCCCATGCCGCTAATGACAACAGCCTCTACAAGAAACTGGAACAAAATATCTCTGCGCTTTGCGCCCAGCGACTTGCGAATGCCAATTTCCCGCGTCCGCTCTGTAACGGACACCAGCATAATATTCATAACCCCGATGCCTCCTACGAGCAGCGTAATAGCCGCCACATAAAGCAGCATCGTGTTCATCGTCTCATTTACCGAATTAAGCGTCTCTACCGCATCCTGCTGGTTGAACACCCGGTAGCTGCTGTCATCACCCCTGAATTTTTCCAGCAGCTTTGCTTCGAGCGCTGCAACTGTTATATCCATCAGGTCAAGATCGGTCACCTTGAGAGCGACTGTACGCACACCGACACTATCAAAAAGCTTTTGCCCCGTCGTAATCGGAATAACCATTTTTTCATCGTTGGAGCCGGTGAGCGTGCTGCCCTTCGCCTCCAAAAGTCCGACGATTGTAAAACGGCTGCCGTTTACTTGAATCGTTTTGCCAACCGGGTCCTCTTCTTCAAACAGCTCCGTTGCCGTATCGACTCCGATTAATGCGACCTTCTGGGTATTTTTCACATCCATCGAGGCGATATATCTGCCGGACTGCACGCTAAAATCACTTACCTGCTCGTAGTCCGGCGTAATGCCCTCTACCGTGACACTCGTACTATTTTTCCCATACTTCACTGTTGCACTGCCGCTGACCGTTGGAGATACGCCTTCCACATTTGGAATATCAGCCAGAGCCATCGCATCGTCGAGTGAAAGGGAGGTTGCTGTTCCACGGCCCGTTATCGTAACCGACAAGGAATTGGTGCCCAGACTAGCTACCTGCTCCTCCACCTGCTTCGTCGAGCCTTGTCCCATCCCAACCAGCGCAATAACCGTCGCTACTCCGATCAGTATGCCAAGCATCGAGAGGGCCGTTCTAAGCTTGCTTGACAAGACGCTCTTGATCGCCATCCTGAACCCCTGCGTCAGCTTCATCCCGGTCCCTCCTTTCCTCGGTCAGCACGCCGTCCCGCATAATAACCGTCCGGCTTGCCCGATGAGCGACCTCCATATCATGCGTAATCAGCACAATCGTGTGGCCCTGCTGATTCAAGTCTTCCATAAGCTGCAGCACTTCCTGCCCCGTCTTCATATCGAGCGCTCCGGTCGGCTCATCCGCCAGCAAAATAGGCGGGTTTGTCGCCAGCGCCCGGGCGATGGCAACCCGCTGCTGCTGCCCACCCGACAGCTCACTCGGACGGTGATGCACCCGCTCTCCAAGCCCAACCTGCTCCAGCGCCTTCATCGCCATAGCTCTGCGCTGCTTGGCAGGCAATCCACGATAAATGAGCGGCAGCTCGCAATTTTCAAGCGCGGTAAGCCGTGGCAGCAGGTGAAAGCCTTGAAAAATAAACCCGATCTTCTTGTTGCGAATATCCGCCAGCTTATTCTCACTCATGCCTCTTACTTCAATGCCGTCCAGCTTGTAGCTGCCATCGGTCGGCGTATCCAGACAGCCGATGACATTCATCATCGTTGATTTTCCCGAGCCGGAAGGCCCGACAATGGCGACAAAATCGCCTTTCTCCACCTGAAAGGATACGCCTTTAAGAATCGTCACCGTTTCCCGACCCATCACATAATTTTTAACGAGATGGTTAATGTCGATTAAAATGCTGCTGCTTTTGCTGGTCATGGGCGCCCACCGCCTGCTCCGCCGCCAGTAAATCCGCCGCCACCTCCGCCGAATCCACCACCTGTTCCGCCGCCGAAGCCACCTGGCATCATGCCGCCTCCCATAGTCGCTTGATTTTGCTGTGTCGTCGTTGTCGTCATGCCAACTGTACCCTGCGGTGTTGGGATAAGCACCGAGTCGCCTTCATTCAGCCCTGAAATAATTTCCACATACGTCTCATCGCTGATTCCCGCTTCCACTTCCACTAGCTGCCCTTCCATCTGAACGCCGCCGCGCTGCATGCCTGTCGCACCTTGCGCTGTACCGTTCGTACCTGCTGCTCCTTGTGCACCATTCGCACCTTGAACACCCGCTGCGCCTTGCATCCCGCTCGCGCCTTGAGCGCCCTGAGCGCCCGGTGCACCTTGTCCTTGTGCGCCCGAATTACCTTGTGCCCCGCTCGCACCTTGCCCGCCTGCCGCACCCTGCGTGCTCGTTGGCACGCGAACGAAGGATTTGCCGCCACGTGCAATAACTGCGTCTACCGGTACAACGACGACATCATTTTTGGACTCCAGAATAATGTCCGCTTCCCCCGACATGCCCGTCATCACGCCAGCAATCGTATCAAGCGCAATCGTCACCTCATAGGCAGATACGCCATTCGATGCCGTACCCTCACGAGCCAGGCTGGCTACTTTGCCTTCGATCGTCTTGTCCGTCAGCGCGCTCAAATATACTTGCACCACTTGGCCTGTTTTGACCGACGGAATGTCCAGCTCATCGACCTGCACGACAAAATCAAGCAAATCATAATTGACGATAGACGCAATAACCGTATTCGCTACAACCTCGTCTCCAACGGAAACCTCGCTTTCCGTCACCTCGCCATCAATCGTCGCCACAACCTCCGTCACCTCTAGTTGATCTTCCCTCATGGTGCTCAGGCTGTCTTGGTTTTGCTTGATTTCCAGCGCCAGCATTTCCATATCCGTTTTGATGCTTTGCTGGGTCGCCAGTTCATCCTCCGTGCCCGCAGCTTCCTTATATTTGGTCTGATATTGCTCCATCTGCACCTGCTGCTTCTTAATGGAAAGCTCCGTCTGCTCAATCTGGCTATCGTAGTCCTTCTCGGATTCAAACGTTGCCAGCACTTGGCCTGCCTTCACTTTATCGCCGACTTTGAAGTTCAGCTTTGCAATCGTACCGGATACGCCGGACGTTACGGTTTCGCGAGAGTTGGCTTCTACACTGCCTGTCGCGCTTATTTTCAGCTCAATATTGCCCCGCGTCGCTTTCACCGTTTGCGAGGTTGCCGCCTGCACCGTCGCCGGCTGCCCCATCTTCAAATAATAATAGGCACCGCCTCCCCCGGCCGCGCCTACTACAAGGATAATACCAAGCCATAGCTTCCACTTTTTCATCGACTGCATTCCACCCTCCGACTGACATATTCGTGACGAATATAGCATGAAAAAATGAACGGAGAATGAACAAGCCCTGCAGGACAGTCGCCTAGCTAGTACCGTACTGTAAGAACCTTCATCATTTCGGCGGCTGAAAATAAAAAAGAGAACAGGACAAATCCCCCTGTCCTGTTCTTAAGCCTGGCCTTGCGCCAGTCACGCTCATTAAAGCTGGCGCTCGATATTCCATTTTTTCAATGAAACGAGTGTACTAGTTCCGCCCAAGGCAAAGGCTGCAATGCCTGTTGAGGCTTCGCCTGGGTAAATACGCCCGGTCATCACTTTTTCCCCGCCTTGGAGAAATACCTCAACGGACGATTGATCGACGAAAATCCGCAGCGAAAGATCGCCGCCTTCTGCCAGTGCAATGTCCGTCCTTCTTTCGCCGCCCTGCCCGATTCCGGAGCGATCCCGATTGAAGCGGAATAGCCCTTCCTCCGCATCATAAGCCAACACCGTCTCTTCTCCCGCCCCATTCGTCCGCAGCTTCAAACCGAACTCGCGAGCACTGCCGGTACGAAGCACTACTTCAAGCTCATAGCATTCGCCCTGGGCAGCAAGCAGCTGCTCGCCTGCAAGCTCCAGCCCGCTCAGCTCAAAGCTATCGCGGCGATACGCATTCAGCTCTTCCAGCGGCTGAAACAGCAGCTTCCTGTCGCTGCTGCGCAGCACAGCTTCACGTGGCAGCGTCATCGCCCCGGCCCAATAATGTCCGAGCTGGGTCGGAATTTCTTGCTCCCACGTTTCCATCCAGCCGATGACAATGCGCCGGCCTTGTGGATCTAATGCCGTTTGCGGCGCATAAAAATCAAAGCCGAAATCAACAGGGTCATAGCCGTCATACGAGAACGAGCCTGTCTCCGTATTTAATTTTCCTACCATATAAGTGGTCGAATGCAGATTGCGATAATGGTCACCTTGAGCTGGCATTCGCTGCGGCGACATTATCAGCACATCATAACCATCAAGCTCAAACAAATCGGGGCATTCCCAATTGTCGCCCATTTGTCCGTCGCTGCGCGCCATCTCGCCAACAAAGGCCCAATTCACGAGGTTTTGTGAACGGTAAAGCAAAATCAGGCCGTGCCCAGCGCCGTCATTCGAGCCAATGACTGTATAATAGAAGCCATCCCGAACAAACACCTTCGGATCGCGAAAATCTTTGCGGCTCGTTCCAGCCGGAATCTGCTCCAGCCCGAGCACCGGATTGCTCGCCAGCTTGGCAAATGTCACACCATCGCCTGATACCGCAATATTTTGCGTCTGATAATAGTCCGTATCCCCATTTGGCCCTGTCACCACATGCCCCGTATACATGAGATGAAGCTTGCCCTCATGAACGATCGCGCTTCCGGAGAAGCAGCCGCCGCTGTCATAAGGCTGGTCCGGCGCGAGCGCAGCAGGCGCATACTCCCAAGTAACCAAATCACGGCTAATCGCATGGCCCCAATGCATCGGCCCCCATGCCGGCTGATACGGATAATATTGATAAAACAAATGATAATGCCCATTATGAAAAATAAAACCGTTAGGGTCGTTCATCCAGCCGAATTCCGCCATCAAATGATAGCCAAGACGGTACTGCGGGCACAGCAGATGCTTTCTTTCCGCCACAAACTGCTCCGCATTTTCAAGCGTGTATAACATGTTCAATCATCCTATTCTTACGCGTTTATTTAATGGAGCCTTGCATGACGCCTTGAATAATAAATTTTTGTGCGAACAAATAGACGATGAGTATCGGCAAAATAGTCAGCAGCAGGCCAGCCATCAGCGGCCCGTAATCGACGGTATAGGTTCCATAGAAGTAAAAGGTCGAGAGCGGCAGCGTACGCTGCTCTGACGAAGTCAGCACAAGCGATGGAAGCAGAAAATCATTCCAAATCCACAGTACATTCAAAATCGCAATCGTCACCGACGTTGGCGCAAGTACCGGGAACACAATGCGGAAAAACGTCTGTGTCCGCGTACAGCCATCAATCATTGCGGCCTCCTCAAGCTCTGCCGGAATGCTTTTCACAAAACCATGATAAATGAATACCGCAAGCGGACTTCCGAAGCCGAGATACATATAAATCAGCGACCATTTGTTATCCAGCAAATGCAGATTTCCATACACCTTTACGAGCGGAATCATAATCGCCTGGAATGGGATAATCATCGCCGCTACCATCAGGAAAAACGTATATTGATTAAATTTGCTTTGATTTCTCACAAAGAAATGGGCAGTCATGGCCGCAAGCACCGAGATGAGCAGAACGCTCAGCACCGTAATAATAACCGTATTGGAAAATGCGGATACATAATTCATTTTCGTAAACGCTGACTCATAGTTAGCCAGATTGAAGCTGCCTGGCAGAGAAAGCGGCGAAGCGGTGATCGCTTTATTTTCCTTGAAGGAATTGACGATTAGCAAAATAAATGGAAAGACGAAGGCCACCAGGCCAACCAGCAAAACAATAAACTTGCTCCATTCCATAGAGGCTTTCAAACGTTTCATTAGGCCTCCACCTCCAGCTTCTTGCTGAAATACACTTGCAATAACGTAATGCCCGCTACGAGCAGGAACAGTACAAGCGCTTCCGCCTGCCCTACCCCATAATCTCTTGAGAGGAACGCTTTCTCATACACATGCATGGAGACCATTTCCGTGCTTTTGAACGGTCCGCCCTTCGTCAGCGTCAGGTTCAAATCGTAAACCATAAACGTGCGCTGCAGCGATAAAAATACACATACGATAAACGATGGCACCATAAGCGGCAAAATCATCGTCCGCAGCTTGCGGAATGCCGTTGCCCCGTCAATGCTGGCCGCCTCCATAATATCCTTCGGCACATTCATCAAGCCCGCTACGTATATGACCATCATATATCCGGCATATTGCCATACTGTGACAATAATAAGCGCGAAAAACGCTTTATCCGGATCAGCAAGCCAAGAGGTACCGAATACGGCAATTCCTGTTTTTTGTCCAATGGATACGAGAACGTTAGAGAAAATAAACTGCCATACGAATCCAAGCACAATGCCGCCGACCAAATTTGGAATGAAAAATCCAGCCCGGAAAAAGCTTTGGCCCTTCAAGCCGCTTGATAAAAAATACGCCAGCAAAAAGGCTACCACATTGACGAGCGCCACACTAATAATCACATATTTGAGCGTTAAATAAAATGACTTCCAGAATACCGCATCTTTCAACACATACGCATAGTTTTCAAAGCCAACCATTGTACTCGTCGTGGAAATGCCATCCCAATTCGTAAAGGTTAAATAAATGCCGTACAAAAACGGCACAATCATTACGGTGGCAAAAGCAAACAGGGTAGGCCCGGTGAACAACAGCCTAAGCCGAAGACGGCTCCAAAGTCCTTTTTCCGATATCATCGTTATCCCTCGCTAACGTTTCATGGAAGCGAAGCAATGGACAAGCCGCGTTCACCCGCCCATCGCCTCCTCTTCTAAGCTGTTGTTTGTAGTCTAGTTGACGCTACTTTACAGTCGTCCAGTATTCCTGAATTTCCTTGGCAAGCGTAGCGCGGTCAGCTGCTCCGGCCAAATATTTCTGCATCGAAGCTCCTACCTTGCTCCAGTGATCCGCAGGGAGCGCACTCATCGATTCCTCGATTTTGCCGCCAGAGATATACGCCCCAATCGACTTAGCAAGCGGATCTTGCGGCTCCAGTGTAATGTTTTTGAACGCAGGCACGATGTTCGCTTTATTGATCAGGAAGTCTTGGCCCTTCTCTTTGTAAACCATCCACTCCAGGAACGTTTTCGCTGCTGCCTGCTGCTCCGGCGTGCTTTTCTCCTTGTCTAGAACGAGACGTTTCGAGACAGCGGCGGAAATTTGCGTGTTGCCAAAATCATCTGGGTTGTTGCTGATCGGCACTGGCAGGAAGCCGTATGCGCCGCTTGCCGTATCAAAGCTGCTGATCTGCGGCCAAGCCCAGTTGCCCTGGAACCAAATGCCAACCTCACCTTTGCCCAGCACCTCAGGGCCCTTCTCATATGTGCCTGCGAGCGGAGAAGCTTTATCAATGTTGTGCTCCTTCATAATGTCGAACGTATCCATGAGGCCGTTAAACACTTTGTTGGTCGAAAGATCTACGCTTCCGCCCTTCAGATCGGTAATAAACTGGTTTACCACCGCTTTATCCGCTGATTGTCCAGCGTAAGCGAGCGGAAGGTAGTGGGCAGCAAGCGACCAATCCATTGGCGAGACGATTAGCGCACCCGTACCGGAGGCTTCGATCTTTTTAAACAAATCTTCCAGTGCCTGTGTCGTCGTAATGGTAGCCGGATCGAAGCTGCCGCTAACTGCTTTGTCTAAGACTGCTTTGTTGTAAATAAAACCATAGCCTTCAATCGAAAGCGGGAACGCGTAATTTTTGCCATCAAAGGTCGTCAGATCCGTGCTGCCGTCAACCTTGTCGGACATCCATTTTTCCCCGCTTAGATCGAGAATGCGATCCTTGAACTTCTCCACATCTCCTGTGTCCAGCATCGTGATTGTCGATGGGCTGTTTGCCGCATACAACGCGGATGCTTTCTCGAATGGAGACTGTCCTGCCGGAACAGGAACGATCTCCAGCGTAATAGTTGGATAGTCCTCTTTAAAGGCTTTAGCTGCATCTTCAAGCTGCGTTTGAATTTCCCCTTTGGAATTCAGCAATGTTATTTTCACTTCTCCTGAGGCGCTTCCGCTGTTTGCGCCGCCCTCAGCTGTGGATGAGTCTGCAGGCGTTGAGCCAGCATTGCCTCCGCACGCCGTTACGACTATAACCATTACCAAAGATACGAATAGAGCTTGCAAGCTTTTCCAAGATTTCATTTGTTCGTCCCCCGATTCTAAATAATAAATATTCTATGATGGAACCATTTTATAAACCGCTTTCATAACGTATTATAGTCCGTGCTAAAAAATATGTCAATCGTTTGACATGTCAAACGATTGACATTACAAACAAAAAATAAAAATCCCTTGTTGTATAAGGGATTTCAACCGTTCTTAAGTCGTCACTCTCTCCACCAGTTCAACATCCAAAACATACCGGTGCTCCAGCGGCTCATTGTTCATTTGCCGGATGATTGAATCAACTGCAACCCGCCCGATTTCGGCAATCGGCTGGCGAATTGTCGTTAGCGCCGGCGTTATCCAATTGGCCGCACTCACATCATCATAGCCAATTATTTTGATCTGCTCCGGAATAGACTTGTCCGCCTTGCGGCATTCCTTCACTGCGAAGGAAGCGATAATATCGCTTGTCGCAAACAGGCCATCGATTTCAGGATGCTCCGCAAACAGACGGCTCATAATCTGCTCATACTGCTGCTCGTCAAACACGTTCATATCCGTCTGAATAATAATCGGTTCGATCCCATTTGCAGCCATTACGTCACGGAAAGCAGCCGTTCGCTGGTTCGCCAGCAGCTGAAGCTCTAAATTCCCGCAAATATGCGCAATTTTTCTGCAGCCTTTGTCTACTAGCAGCTGTGCTGCGAGCCTGCCGCCCTTGTAATTGTCCGATGAAATAAACGGAATTTCCTCGCTGATCTGCCGATCTATCGTTACAATCGGGGAATGCAGCTCCTTATACTCCTTAACCTCAAGCGTGTGGCTGCCCATAATAATACCGTCTACTCGGTTGCGCTTGAGCATATCGATGTATTCCTTCTCCTTCACAGGATCAAGATGCGAGTTGCATAGCATAATTTTATAGCCTTTCTCGTAGGCATAACGTTCGACATGGCTCGCTAGCTCAGCGAAAAAGGGATGAGCCACGTTCGGAATAATAAGCCCGATGACATTGGATTGCTTGCGCAGCAAAGAACGTGCCAGCTCATTCGGCTGATAATTCAGCTCCTTCATCGTCTGGAACACCTTATTGCGGGTCGTCTCGCTAATGTACCCCCTGTTGTTTAATACGCGGGAGACCGTCGTTACCGATACTTTAGCCATCTTCGCGACATCATGAATAGTTGCCATAAAATCTCCTTCTCATTCCCAAAAAGTTATACGCTTTCAAACTGATCTTTCATCATACCACAAGAAGCCTATGGTCAAGAGGACAGCTTCAGCATGCTTAAATTCTAAAAAAAAGAGCTGTTCACATCGCCCCATCCGGCGCGTCTGCAAACAGCTCTGCTCTTATGCTTATTAAATGGTTAAGCCCAAGTAGGCTGAACCTTCAAAACCGTTGCTTCCTTCTCACGCTTGAAGCTAGAAGACGAATCCAGCTCCACTGCTGCTATAGCAGCGGCCGTTTCCTTCGCTTGTTCTACAGCAGCGACCGCTTTAGCTTGAAGTACATTTTCCACTTCAGCCGCCTGCAGCTCTTCCTCCTCCGCTTCAACGCGGTGAATAAGCGCTCCAAGCGAAGCCAGCTTGCCTGTAATATCTACATAACCGCGATCTACGTGGTGGATACCCGTTACTTCCGTCTCGCCATCCGCACGCAATGCTGCACAGATCAAGGCTGCGCCTGCACGCAGGTCCGTCGCACATACTTTCGCGCCAGTTAGCGGCATATTTCCGCTAACGATAGCGGAACGGCCTTCGATCTTAATATGCGCATTCATCTTCTGGAATTCTTCCACATGCATGAAGCGATTCTCAAATACCGTTTCGGTTACAACCGACGTACCTTCGGATACGAGCAAGAGCGCCATCATTTGCGATTGCATATCCGTCGGGAAGCCTGGATGCGGCAACGTCTTCACGTCTACCGACTTCAGCGGGTGATCCGCTTTAACCCGAATGCCGTTATCCGACTCCAGCACCTCGACGCCCATCTCTTGCAGCTTGGAAATGACCGGTGTCAAATGATCGCCAATCGCGCCTTCCACAAATACGTCGCCGCCTGTAATCGCTGCAGCAATCATATAAGTACCCGCTTCTACCCGATCAGGAATAACATGATGCGTCACACCGTGCAAGCTTTCAACGCCTTCAATGCGAATGAGTCCTGTGCCCGCGCCGCGAACCTTCGCGCCCATCGCGTTCAAATAATTGGCGAGGTCGACGATTTCCGGCTCCTTCGCGGCATTCTCAAGCAGCGTTGTGCCTTCTGCGAGTGCAGCAGCCATCATAATGTTCTCGGTAGCGCCTACGCTTGCTACGTCGAGATATATTTTTGCGCCCTTGAGACGCGTGCTTGTGCTTGCTTCAATGAAGCCGTGTCCGAGCGTAATTTCCGCTCCCATCGCTTCGAAGCCTTTCAAATGCTGATCAATCGGACGTGTGCCAATCGCGCAGCCGCCTGGAAGCGAAATACGCACCTTGCCGATTCGTGCAAGCAGCGGTCCCATAACAAGGAAGGAAGCACGCATTTTGCGAATCAGCTCATAGGGCGCCTCATAAGAAGCAATTGTTCCCGCCGATATTCTCATTGTTGTATCTTGATACGATATCGTTGCGCCTAATGATGCCAATACCTTCTGTATAGTCATGACATCGTCGAGGAGGGGAACGTCACAGATGACGCTGTCTCCTTCCGTCGCAAGTAAAGAGGCTGCTAGAATGGGGAGTACTGCATTTTTTGCACCGCTGACACGTACCGTTCCCGATAAACGCTTGCCTCCGCGGACGATAATTTTGGTCATCTTATGGTTCCCTCCGCGAACTGAATTTCTGTCTCTCGCTTTAAAATTATTGTTTAAAAGTGAAAAATTCCCGTCTTAATCCAAACTCCATATTAACACTTATCTACACTAATCGACAAGCTTTAAATTTCCGTGTAACCGCAGCATTTAAAGCAGCCCTATCCTGACCCTAACATCTTATGCTGAACGATGCTTTTAGGTGTTGCCCTGCCTGATACTGGAACAAAATTCCCGCACTTGTATAGCGTTCGGAAGCGGGCGGGATTTTCAGTCCGTCATGTACTACCCATTGTTAACATATTCCGCTCTCGTTATTCGACAAAACTCTTCAGCATTGTCGTCCAAGACCAGTAATCCAAAATGAAGCTGGCAAATGCGTGCCCGAGTATGACAGCAATAACCGCCTGCAACATGCGAGCCTTCGGGCTGCGGGGAAAAGCAAAAAATGCTTCCCATTTCAGCTCCTGCATAATAAACCATATAAGTATAATGCTAACGAGCGTTACAACAATGGAGAACAGTCCCGTTACTCCTGTGGCTGTCTGCATGCTGTTCAACATATCCTGAGTCAAACCCATCTGTGCTCCAAATGCCTCCTTCTATTCACCTTAAGTTCCGGTGTGCCGCCTGTTTACTCCTTTACTAAGGCTACTGCACGAGCAGCCGCTCTTTAGTAAATGGCCCCCCTCTGCTTTCCAGGGCAGGGTCCTCCATTCCAAACATGCGGCGTGCTTCATCGCCTCCCGCTTCGCTTACCGGGAGCTGCTGCTCAGTCATCGCAGCAGCTCCAGAAACTGCATTTTTGACCGTGACCTTGAAGCGGTAATATTGCTTGTCGAAGGGCTCATTGGCTGTCAGTTTAAAATAATAAACGCCAGCAGGAAGCCGCTTGTTTTTCACTTCGAGCTTGCCTGTGCTGCCTGTTTTCTGTGCAAACAGCTGCTGCTGCTTTTTATCGTATGCTATGACTTGCATTACCTTTCCTGACGGAACATTAAACACTTGCAAATCAATTTGGCTCGCTTTGGTGAGGCGCAGCTGGAACCAATCGACATCGGTGCTGCTGTCAATGACACCTACATACTCTGTACCGCTGCGTATGCTCAAGCCTTCGTAATACTGATTGTTTGGCTCGTTAGGATCATCGTATTTCGGCACATAATTAATTTTAAGCGTGTACTGTCCAATAACGGGGCTGGCCTCAGACGAAATCGCATTATGCACACGAATATAATATTTCCCGGGTGTTACTGTCAAGATAGGCGAGATTTCAGCTTGGCCTTCCGACTCCTCGTCATAGGTCCGAAGCGATTGTCCGGCGCGCTGAATTGCAAGGCCTGGATCAATTCGCGCTGTATTCCCTTCCAAGGTAAGGCGCAGCGTGCCGCTTTGCTTGAAGGTAATCGCATACCAGTCGCGATCCGCCTTCTGATGGAAGTTGCCCACTACCGTCTGGCTGCGCGGCGACAAAGCGAATGCTTCATACGTCTGGTCATTCGATTCATAAGCATCAGGCTTCATGATAAAAGAGGAGTCCAGCAAATAAGGCTGGCGGGCGCCGTTATCGCTGTTCATAAACTGGACGCCTATTTTTTGCGTCCCTTTCTTTACCGTGAACTCGGCATTGCCACTGGCAAGCTTCGTCGTATACGTATTTTTTTGGACACCGTTCACATAATGCAGCAGCCGAATTGGCGGAATCGCGGCTCCAGATTCTGTGAGCGACTGGTATTTCATCGTGAGCTTGCCGTCATACGGAGCCTCCACCGTATACCAGTCGATATCCTTGCCCGTATTCAGAACGGCAGATATTTGCTTGTTCAAGGGTAGAAGCGCAGCCGTGCCCCTCGTGTCATTCGGCTCAAAGCCGTCGGCATTAACTGGTGTGCTCAATGCTTTATCAATTTGCAGCAGCCCGTAGCCTGTGCGATTGTCGAAGCCAGACTGGCCAATGTTGCGCGTCGTTTGGCGCAGCAGCTCCCTGACTTGATACGTTTTGAGCTTCGGATAACTGGCCCAGATGAGTGCCGCCGCCGCAGCCACCTGAGGAGCAGCCATCGACGTGCCCTCCTCCTTCTTATAGCTCCCGCCTACCGCCGTCGTATAAACGTTCCAGGCTGCTGACAAATCCAGCTCCGTACCGGGATTCGAACGCAAATCTGGCGAATTGTCAGCCTTCACGCCGCCAACGGCAAGCACCGTCGAATAAGCGGCAGGGTATTTTACAACAGCCATGCCTTCGAGCGACTGACCGTCATTGCCCGCGGCCGCTACTAGCAGCACCCCTTTGCTTTCGGCATAGTTTACAATGTCCTGCATATAAGGAGAATAACG
Source organism: Paenibacillus sp. FSL H8-0537 (assembly GCF_038051995.1). NCBI lineage: Bacteria > Bacillati > Bacillota > Bacilli > Caryophanales > Paenibacillaceae > Paenibacillus > Paenibacillus sp. FSL H8-0537. Next base: position 6,510,714 of record NZ_CP150290.1, read on the forward strand.
ATATAATCCGACGGAGAGCACGACGATTTTGGCTTGCTTGCGCACGGCGTACAAAATCGCTTCGCCCAAATCCTGCTCCGTGCCATCGCCATTATGATCAAGCGCCTTGATCGGCATCAGCTTCGCTTTCCACAAAATGCCGGACACGCCAATGCCATTGTTGCCAGATGCGGCGATCACTCCGGCCACGCTTGTCCCGTGGCCGTTATTATCCTCAGGCGGCATGTCCGTATCGATCAAGTTGATGCCGGGGACGAGATTTTTCTTGAGATCGGGATGGTCGAGATCGATGCCCGTATCGACAATCGCGATTGTCAGCGCGGTTTGCTCGCGCACGGTTTTCCAAGCGGCTAGCGCGCCGATCTGCTTGAGATAGCTTTGCTTCGCAAGCTCGGGGTCGCTGGCCGCCACTTTTGGCGCAGCGGCGGCTGCAAGGGCCGAAGCCTCGCCGGCGGCAGCTTCGGCTGGAGGGCTGTCGTCCGCCTGCTGTGCGGCGGACAGCTCTAAGGCGTGCACCCGACCATTCGGGTGCACGTATTCGACGCCCGGCGTGCTTCGCAGCCGGCGCAGCCATGCTTCGACGTCCGCCGATGCCTCGGCCGGACGTACGACGTCGACCGCCGCCTCAGCCTGGCGGCGGATCACGAGCGTCCCGCGCAGCTCAGCTGCTTGCGCGGGGTCGCTCCATTTGAGGAGCCAGCTTTGCGGCGGCTCCTCTTTAGCACTTGGGGCGGCGTCAATGCGCTCCGCCGCCAAGGGCACTGCGGCGGGTACAACGCCGCAGAGCAACATAATCGCCAGCAGCGCAGCAAGCTGGCGGCGCAAACTGCGGAACCTACCATGATTAAGCTTCATGTTATTATTCTGCCTTTGCATTCGTATTTTTCTCGCACTTTGCATTCGTAATTTTCTCATGCTTTTCATACATGCTTTTCATTTGCGCTCTTCATTCGCACTTCGCACTTGCACTTGCACTTGCACTTGCACTCCGCACTTCGCACTTGCACTCCGCACTTCGCACTTGCACTCCGCACTTCGCACTTGCACTCCGCACTTGCACTTCGCACTCATTCTTGCCCGCAATAAACATCTATTTAATGCCGTTGTATCCGCTAACTCTCTCATTCTAATACCGTTGAATCTGCTAACTCTCCCCTGTAACTTTCGCGCTTCGAGCAGACTTGTCCTTGTTCTCGCTTAAGATAACGACTAGAGACCCCGCTTGCAGGAATCCATACTGTCTTCTTACCCAGTAGGGGCCCTTCCAATCAGCAGTCCCAGCTACTTCATCAGCAAGCCTGGGAACAAGCCCAGCACGACAAGAGTAACGGCGCAAATCGCAATACCCACAGAAGCGGCAAGGGGAAGCGGAAGCGTCCGCTCGTCGCTGCCTGTTCTCATGAACATTTGCCGGATGAAGCCGAAATAAGCATAGGCGGCCGCCAGACTGCACACAGCCATGACGCCCAGCAGCCAATAGGCCTCTGCTGCGGTGCTGCCCAGCCAAATATACACTTTAGCAAAAAAGCCTCCTGTAACGGGCATTCCTGCAAGCGACAGAACGAAAACAGTCATAGCCGCCGCGAGCCAAGGTGACCGATGATACAAGCCAGCCAGACCGCTGAGCTTGCCATGCCCCACCGCTTTCTGAACGACTGCCAAAACTGCCGTAGCCCCAAACATCGCCAGCATATACACAGAGAATTGATAGACGAGCGGTGCCAATGAGCTGCTGTAAACAGGTGCAAGACTAAGCGCAACCGGAACAAGCAAATAACCGCTGTTGATGACGCTCGCCCAGCCCAATATATGAGCAGCCTGCTTTTGTCTCAGCAGGGCGACCGTGCCCCAAGCTATTTGGCTGGCTGCAATTGCCTGCAAGCCGATATAGGCGCTATTGAAACCCAATAGTTGAACAATTCCCATTTCATGGAGCAAGTGAAATAATACAGCGGCAGTTGCCCCTTGGCCTGCTATCGTCAGAAATATTGCGCCAGCCATATAAGAGAAGCTTGTGCTTTTATTCTCATCGTTTGATACCCAGATGCCAAATGGCAGAGCTGCCACTTTAACGCCCAAACCACATGCCATCAGCAAAATAGCTATGTAGACAAGTGAAGCATACGGCTTCAAATCAGAAATGCCCGCGCGAATAGCAGAAAAGTCCAGCTCTCCAGTAAAACCATAAATATAAGACATGCCGAACAGCAGCAGGGCAGTAGCGACACCGGAACGAGCCGAGAAGCGCAATGCCGGGCGCCCGGGCCGCGAAAGCTGCTTATAGCGCTTGTCTAACGAGGCAAAAATCAAGCTGAGCGCCGCCAAGCTAAATAGCTCAAGTCCAACATACAATGTAATCAGATTGGAAGGCGTCAGCATCAGACGAATACCAAGCAGGGCTGCAGGAATATAAAAATAATGGTTGATACGCTGCTCCCGCTCTTCTCCGAGGCTGAGCAGCACCACTACGATTGCGCCCGCAATAGCCAGCAGAAACATTAGGCTTTCCGTATTCAAGGCAAGATACGTGATTCCCGCGACTCCGCCGGTCTGTCTGCCTGCTGCAATCGCTATCGCCGCCTCTGCATCATTCGCTAACATGCGCCATAAAGCGGCCGCAAATACGATGGCCAGCCAAGGCAGCATCAGCCCGCCTGACGGCGCTCCCTTTCGGTTCCACAAGCGAAACCGGTAACCAGCAGCCAGCATAACCAGCAGCAAAAGGAGGAGCAGCTCCGGAATAAGCTGCACCGTACCCAACCAAAACTGCGACCCCAGCGCTTCACTATTTGTCATGAGCCTATCCCTCCATCCTGCCTGACAGCAGCTGACTATAAAGCCCCGTAATGCTTTGCTGCACCGTATCCGTTAAAAATGACGGGAAGCAGCCCAGAAGGACGATAAAGGCAAGCAATATAATCATCGGCATCGCCTCAATGAAGCGGGCGTCCTTGAAAGCGCTATGCCGCTCATCAATCGGTCCGAAGATTACGCTCAGCAGGCCTCTCAGCATGTAAACCGCAGTGAGCACGATTCCTGGTATTGCGGCAGCTGCGAGCCATGGCAGCGTGTCGAACAAGCCGAGCAGCGACAGCAAAATCCCGGGAAAGCCAGCTAGGCCGGGAATGCCGATAAGCGACAGCACGGCGGCCATAAGCATGCCGCAAATAAACGGAAGCGAGCGGGCCAAGCCGCCAAGCTCGGATATCACCGTCGTTTTAGCCCTCTCCTGCAAGCTGCCGACAACGAGCCACAGCAGGGCAAAGCATAAGCTGACCGCCATGAGCTGAAAGATCGTCCCTTGCAGCCCAATCTCATTAAAGGCGGCGATACCCAGCCAAATGAATCCCATTTGGCTAAGTGAAGCGTAAGCAAGCAGCTGCCTCATATCTGTTTGGCGCAGCGCCAGCAAAGCACCATACAGAAGCTGAATAATACCGATAGCCGCTATGGCTGGGGCCATTTTCTCCGCTTGCTCTGGAAACAAAAATACCCCATAACGCAGCAGTCCATAAGCCCCAGCAGCCGGAAGCAGCCCTGAAATAATCATCGCTACCGATATTGGCGCACTGGCCTGCGCTTTCATAAGCCAGCTATGAACGGGCAGAAGCGGCATAAGCAGCCCGAAACCAATAAGCTGCAAAATAAACAGCACCATCCTCACACCTTCGGACAATGGCTCAGTGGCTCCCCTATGTTGTACCTCTTGGCTCATTGCCGTTTCTCCTGCAAGCAGTCCATGGGCGATTCCCCCGTATCCCCCGCTGTATACCGTCTGGAGCTGCTCGCCAGCCTTTTCTACACGAAGACCCGCCGTACAGGTCAAAATGAGGAATACGACAAGCAGCAGCATGGAACTGAGTCCAGCCCCTGCCAATAGCCGATTCGCCGTACGCTCGCTATCCGGATTGCCCCAAATGCCAACCAGAAAATAAAGAGCGACGATCGCAGCCTGTAAAAATACAATAAACAGCAAAACATCTCTGGCGATAAAAAGCCCCATCAGTGAAGCTTCCAACCATAGCAGCCAAAAATAAAACGCTTTGCGCCGCTTTCTAAGCTGAACAGCTGTCACAACAGCAAGCCCTGTCACTAGGGCGGCAGCGAGCAGCAAGGGCAGCGAGAGCCCGTCTACCGCAACCGCATAGGAGAAGGATAATTTTGCTTCGCTATATGCTTGTCCTGCTGATATAGCAAAAGGAAGCGGAATTTCAATCCACGGATGCTGCTCCGCATAAGCGCCGCCTCCCTGCTGCTGATTAAACGTCGCATATAAAAAAGCGGCAAACAGCAGCGGAAGCAGCGCCGCAAGCACTGCAAGCGACTGCAACGCTCGTCCTTGCCCTGCTGGAACGAGCAGTACAAGCAGCATCCCGGCGGCAGGGGTCAGCCACATCAAAGACAAAAGCGGCAGCTCTGTCAAAAATGCCATTTTACCACTCCCCCTTTGCTGCCATGATGATGATCGTGATGACCAGGCCGAGTATGATCGCCAGTCCCATCCCTCGAATCGTACTGCGAGCGCTCCAGCTCACAGCCAGCCTCCCCATCGCATACAATAGCTGAGCCGCCAGCTTGGGCAGCGCGCCCATAGCTTGCTCAATCGCTGCTAATACCGCTCCAGCGGCGGCAAACGGCCGCTGAAGCGCACTCGCTTTACCTGCCGCCCATCCGGTAGAAGCATCCCAAAGCTTCGTTTCTTCAGACAGCAGCTCGCTCGTTTCTCTTTTGTTTTTAAGCCATCCAAGCCAAGCTCCGCCTAGAAGAATCGCCACAGCAGCCAGCATCAATACTACGGACATACTGCCCGGCCTGCCAGCCGCTTCTCCATCGAGCCATCGTTCAGGCAAGCTGCCCCAGACCAATTGAAAGAAGCTTGAAAGGACAACGATTATGGCAAGTGCAGCAATCGAATAGCTCATAAGGCGCGAACGCTTTTGCCCTCGATCAAGTATTGCTGCTGCAGCCAAGCGCGGCTTGCCTTCAAATATAAGAAAATACATGCGGGACATGTAAGCTGCTGTCAAAAGCAGTACAAGCATGATCGCAGCTAGCCATACGATATGCCGCTCCGATGCTTCCACCCAAATAGACTGCTGCAGCCAGAAGCCCGTAAGAGGGGGAATCCCGCATAAAGCCAAGCCGCCAATTAAAAACGTCCACGCTGCAAGAGGCATATGCTTGCGCAAGCCGCCCATGCCCCTTATATCCGTTGTTCCAACTGTCCGCAATAGATAGCCTGCTGCCAGTACGAGCAGCGTTTTGACAATCGCATGGACCAGCACATAAAGCATACTGCTCGTAGCTGCCCCGATAGCAAGCGAAAGCTGAACGACCCCTAACTGGCTAATCGTCGAATAAATCATTACTTTATTTATATCTCGCTCCATTAGCGCCCTTACAGCAGCGTAGACCGCTGTCACAACGCCAATATAGAGCGCTGCCTTCGTTACGGCTGGAGCCAATTGGAAAATTTCTGTCGTTTTGTACAGAAGCAGCGCTCCGGACATCATGCCGGCTCCTTGCAGCAGCGCGCTCGCTGGAGCAGGGGCTTGTTCCGCACTAATTAACCAAGCGTAAAGCGGAAACTGCGCAGCCATTCCAGCCGCTCCAAGCAGCAGCAAGCTCGCGATCAGCAGCGTCATATTTTTTGCAATCGCACCGGATTGGCCTTCAAATACATTATGTATAGCAGCAAAATCGAGCGCATGCTCCGGCATGAACCAGAACAGCAGCAGCAGCGCAAGCAGCAGCCCCGCACTAGCTATACGCATCATTATAAAAGCTCTATTGGCAGCGGCTCGCGCTGCACTCTTCGCGTACCAGAAGCCAAACAACAAAAATAGGCTGACGGAGGCCAGCTCCCAAAACAAATAAAAGGCGAGTAAGTTATCTGCAAGAGTAAGCGCTAGCAGCGAGAAGGTGCATAAGGATAAATAGCTGTAAAACACCGTCAAGCGTTCATCCTTTTTCATGTAACCAGCGGTATAAACATGAACAAGAACGCTCAGCAAGCTGACACCTACCAGCAGCAGCGCGCTCATATTGGTAACTTCAAATCCAATTCGCAGTGTAAAGCGATCTATAGAAATCCAGTTAAAGCTATCATTATAATCGACCGCCCCCTCGCGGAACCGCTCGATACATACCAGAAGCGACAACAGCAGCGAGGCAGCTGCGCCTCCCGTTCCAACAAAGACACCTGCAGGATGAGACCCTCGGCCAAGTGCCATCAGGATCAAAAAAGCAGCAAGCGGCAGCAGCGGAATAAGAAAAGCAGCCTCGGCATACATTTGCATCTGCTACGATCACCTCCTGTCCAACTATTGTTCACGATTAGAGACTGCGACGCAAGGTGAAACGGCTGTCGCCGTCCTTTGGCGGCGCGGCGCGTTTCAGCCCGAGAAATATAAGCCTATTTATAGGTGTGAAACTTATAAAATCTTATATTTAAATAAAGTACCGCCAATTTGTTGACAAAAGCGGGTACTAATTTCCTCGCAACTCCTTAGTGGTGGAGTCTCGTTTGTATAATACATTTAATACGGCCACACCAATTGAAGCCTGAGCGAAAAAAACCACCAGAGGGAGCGTTCGAAGCCCTTCCGTTATCCCCTGCTTAAATAAGCTTAAAGCAGCAATATTCAACTGGGCTCCGCATAAAATGATACTTACACACAGCAAGGCCACCAATGAATTTCTTTTGACAATTGCCCCATACACACCAATAGCCATCAGCGTCGCCGCTATCATCAAATGGGCAGGAAGCAGCGGCATTTCAGCGCCTGAATAGGGCGTCTCTACAATGACATAGAAAAGAATAGAGAGTAAAAGCGGAATGCCTGCAGCAGCTGCCATTTCGCGAGAAGCGATTGCAATCGCTCGGTTATGCCTGCCTATTTCCGCATGTCTCCTAATCTCTGAGCCTAGTAATATCCCCATTGTCCCAACATATAAGAGTGCCTGAAAAAGCGCAATCAGACCAGCATCCAATCGGACGAGCAGCCCTGAATTTCCAATAATCGTGAACACTACGCCTAGTGCCAGCCTGGGCAGCATCCTGGCGTGAATCATAATGAAAGAGCCCGCGACAACAAGGGCCGAATAAAGGAAGAACGCGGTTGTTTCTGCCGTAAACCATTCATTAAACAATGAACCGCACTCTCCCTCTCCTAAGTTTAACATAAAAGGACCGAGCTAATCATAAGCTTCGGTCCTTGCAAAAAGGGATTTGCTCCGCCCACACATGTTAGCCTAGCATGGCGCTATCTTCCCTTTGCCGTCACCTTCAACTATCCGATGAAAAAGGGTTGCATTTTGCTTTTTTCCTATCTAATAATAGTTACAATTATAACAAATGCTCCCACTACCGTCTATGATGGAGTTTTAGATGCGTCCACAGTGAAAAGGCCTGCCAAACCGCTGAAAACCGCGATTCGCAAGCCTTTTCCCACCCTACTATTCTATTATTTTCCTGCTTGTGACCGTTATCTGATTCTAGATTCTGTTAATTTGAATTGGCCTACGAGCTGCTGAAGCAGCATTGTAATAGACTCGACATTCGTTGATGTATGGCGTACATTATCCATCTCCACAATCAACTCCTGCACTTGTCCTTCCACATCAGAGGAAACCGAGCGATTTTGCAGGCTGACCTCGGCAATTTGCTCCATCAGCTTAACAACCTCCTCCACAACCTGGGTTTTGCGTTGATCGTCCGCTTGCGCCGATTGCAGCGTGCGGGCTGCGGCGGCAACCAGTTCAGTTCCCTCTTCTACAACTTTCGTACCTTCGTCCATAGAATGATAGGCCTGTTCGGCTTCTGAATAAATTTGCTGCGTAATCCCATGTACTTCCTCTGTCGATTTCTTCGTCAATTCCGCCAGCTTGCGGATTTCGGAAGCGACGACCGCGAAGCCACGCCCCTGCTCTCCGACACGCGCCGCCTCAATAGAAGCATTTAATGCCAGCAAATTGGTTTGCGAAGATATTTCCTCAATAACCTGCAGCACATCACGAATATCTTCCACCGTCTTCATAAACTTGCGAATTGTACCGTTCGTATCTCCTACCTTAGAGGAAATATGCTGCATCTTCTCCCCAATACGGCCTACCTCCGTTTGCGCGACTGCGATTTGCTCTGCCGCCTGAGTCTCCAGCACGGACAGCGTATCGCGCATTTCGCCAGCCGCATGCTTCGCCTTGTCAATATCCTTCAATTGGTGGCGCAGGCTGCCAATCATATGCCCTACCTTGCTGCCTACACGCTCCGTTGACAAGGCAGTATTCGCAGAAGATTCATTCATAACGGACTGGCTGCTCAGCACCTCAGCAGCAGTGAGCTTCACCTGCAGCATAATGCCTTCGAGGGAATCGATCATATTGTTGATCCATTTTGCCAGCTCCTGCGTCTCGTCGCAATCGAACTCATTCGTCGAAAGCCGCTGGGTTAGATCACCTTTCCCCTCGGCATTAATGCGAATAAAACGGTTGATTCGCTCCATGTGCCCCGTCACCCGCTGTGATTCCTTGCGCTGCACCGACATCGCAAACAAAATGCCGAACAGCAAATTAAATCCGCCAAGCACAGCTGCCGCTCCCCATAGTGGCATATAGCCGATTACCAGTGAAGCAAGCAGAAACGTTAGTACGCTTTGCAGCATTGCCGCATACATTTGCAGCTTGCGCTGCCGCCAGCCAATACTGCGCAGCCGGTAAACCTCTTCAAGATCGCCCTCGCACATCATCCCCCATAGATCAGGGCAATGAGGCATTCGGAAGGTAACGCCTTTGCCTATAACGGCAATGTGGCGATAATCCGAATAACCGGGGAACTGAGCGAACAAATTACTGCCATTGCGAATCGTGCCTGCGACGCCAGGATGCAGCTCGCCCGTTGCCGGATCGGTAAAAATAATTTCCAGCTCAGTATGTTCCTTAATTGATACGGTACCCCAATCTGTCGTTACGCCATCCTTTAAATTTTCGCCATGTGTGAATGTACGATCCTCAAAGCGGCTGCGGGACAACGCAGTTCCAGGCACAATATTATGCTGCAGGCTAGGCTCTGCCATAAACAAATAATTGTCGCCTGAATCCGGATATACATGCCCTGACTCACGCTGAATCAAATCGCCCAGCACATCGTTAGGCACTCTCCCGCATAAGGTTCCGACTCTGCTGCCGTTCACATGCAGCGGCTGCATGAACATGATCGTCATTTTGTCGTGAAAAGAGGACGTTCGAGCCCCTAGCTTGAGTGTAATCACGTCTTCGAAAGGACCAAAGAAGCAGCGTCTGCCCGCTGGGCTGCTGCCTATTTGGGTGTATTGCATACCTGGAGAAAGGGGACTGCCCTCTCCATAATGTGTGCCGATATGTGTGGGATAGGTGGAGTGAGCTACATGGTTGTGGTTGTCTAGGAGGAACAGCTCCGTAAAATCCATACCCCTCGCATAGGATCGTTCGAGCAAAGGAGCTATCCATTTCTGCTGTTCTTTTGAGAACGCAGCGGTTTGCAGTGCGGATAGGCCATCCGATAATTGATTCGACAGGCGCTCCATATGCCCCCAATACTCATCCGCCCATTGCAGCAGCAGCTCTTTGCGAGTATCTGCAACGCCTTCGAAAATGTGCTCGACATCTTCCTTTATGCCAGAATTGAGCTTCCATGATACCCACAGTGGAAACCCCGTCCTTGTACCTAGCCAATCAAACATACGCACTCCCCCTATGCCCTTCCTTAATCTTCTTATATGTTAAGTATATTAACATACATTTCCACCGTTTTCATATAAAAATGTTAGCTTTTTTAACCAAATATATTTAGATAGCAGCGATTTGAGCGAAAAAAAACCAATCATCTGCACGAATTCCGTACAATTGATTGGTTTGCTCATTATGTTGAATGATTAGTTCAAAAGGCTCATTTGATAAATATAAATGAAAATCCCTTACTTCTTGAAAAATGCTTTAAAAGCCTGCCAGCGGTTTGCCGCAGCACTGCCCTGCCAATCTGGCGCATCAGCAAGGGCCTCATCCCTTAATAGCAAAGCAGCATTTTGCTGAAAATAATCCGACCATTCCGCGCCCATAACCTTCTGTATTCGGTCATACGCTTCCTTCAGCCTAAATCCTCTGCGCTCCACATGATGCGCATCAGATGACACAAGATGAATAAGTCCCGCTTCACACAGCTTCCATGAGGCTCGCTCCACCGACTTGCCGAAAGCGCCCAGCAGGGAATGGCTCGTCACTTGCCCAAATGCACCAAGCCGTACAAGCTCTTCGAGCCGCTCCGGCTGCTGAATGATGGCCGCGTTCCGCTCCGGATGGGCAATAATTGCATGAACGCCGAGCAATCCAAGCTCATAGACGGTTTGCTCTGTATTTTTCGGAATATGGGAGGATGGCAGCTCTAGCAGCATGTAGGATGAACCCGCCAGCGTCAGTAAGCTTCCCTGCTGAAAGTGGTCCAGCAGCTCCTGATGCAGCCGCACTTCCTGTCCGGTATGCACAACAAGCGGAATATCCAGCTCCTGCAGCAGCTCATTGAGCGTACGAGTCAGCTCTTCTACAGCTTGGGCCGGATTCACATATCTCCCATTATGGTGATGGGGGGTCGCAATAATCGTTTTGATTCCCTCGGCAGCAGCCGCTCTTGCCAGTGCAACCGAATCTTCCAGGCGGGCCGCACCATCATCAATACCGGGAAGAATATGTGTATGAATATCAATCATAGTGGAGGGCTCCTCTCCTGCGTTGTCATTTACAAAAAACACCGCTAACGCCTCTTACAGGACATTAACGGTGTTTGGGTATCAAGTATTATTTTTTCGCTGTGCCAATACGGTTCATTGCACGCTGCAAAGCAAGCTCCGCACGGCGGAAATCGATTTCATCGCGTTTGGCAGACAGAAGCTGCTCAGCACGAGCTTTCGCTGCTTTCGCACGATCAAGATCAATATCGGTCGCAAGCTCGGCGCTTTCCGCCAAAATAACGATTTTATCTTTACGAACCTCGATAAAACCACCATTTACAGCAATAACATCAACTTTTCCATCGCGCTTGATTACAACTGGTGCAATACGAAGCTGTGTTACGAGCGGAATGTGGTTTGGCAAAATGCCAAGCTCGCCTTCAACGCCTTTTACACTAACCATATTCGCATTCTCCGCGTACACTTTACGCTCAGGAGTAACGACTTCTACCAAAAAGGTACTCATGTGGATTCCTCCCGCCTTTCGCTACTACAGCGTTTTGGCTTTCTCCACGGCCTCTTCAATCACACCTACATATCGGAAAGCTTCTTCCGGAAGGTTGTCATGTTTGCCCTCGAGAATTTCTTTGAAGCTGCGCACGGATTCTTTAACTGGTACATATTTACCTTTGATGCCTGTGAAAGGCTCGGCAACGTGGAACGGCTGAGACAAGAAGAGTTGAATTTTACGTGCGCGAGCAACGGTCAATTTATCTTCCTCGGACAGCTCGTCCATACCAAGAATCGCGATAATATCTTGAAGCTCTTTATAGCGCTGAAGAATTTTCTTAACGCCTTGAGCTACATTGTAATGCTCTTCGCCAAGAATATCCGGACTAAGGATACGGGAAGATGAAGCAAGTGGATCTACCGCAGGGAAAATACCCATCTCGGAAATTTTACGCTCAAGGTTAGTCGTTGCATCCAAGTGGGCAAACGTCGTTGCTGGAGCTGGATCCGTATAGTCATCGGCAGGTACATAGATCGCTTGGATCGAAGTAACCGAACCTTTTTTCGTTGATGTAATACGCTCTTGCAGTTGACCCATTTCAGTTGCCAGTGTTGGCTGGTAACCTACCGCGGAAGGCATACGGCCTAGAAGGGCCGAAACCTCGGAGCCTGCTTGTGTGAAACGGAAGATGTTATCGACGAACAGAAGTACGTCTTTGCCTTCCTCATCACGGAAATATTCAGCCATTGTCAGACCCGTTAGAGCTACACGCTGACGTGCGCCTGGCGGCTCATTCATTTGTCCGAATACCATTGCTGTTTTGCTTAGTACGCCAGAGTCTTTCATCTCGTGGTACAAGTCATTACCCTCACGCGTACGCTCACCAACACCCGCGAATACGGAAATACCGCCGTGCTCTTGTGCGATGTTGTTGATCAGCTCTTGAATCGTTACCGTTTTACCTACGCCCGCGCCGCCGAAGAGGCCGATTTTACCGCCTTTTGCGTATGGTGCCAGCAAGTCGATAACTTTAATTCCTGTTTCGAGAATTTCCGATTGTGTCGACAATTCGTCGAAAGCAGGAGCTTCACGGTGAATAGGAAGATTGATTGAAGAAGTAGCATCGCCAGCTTCATCGATCGGTTGTCCCAGTACGTTAAATACACGGCCGAGTGTTGGAGCGCCAACCGGAATCGTGATTGGAGCGCCAGTATCAATGGCTTCAGTACCGCGTACAAGACCGTCTGTTGTGCTCATCGCTACAGCACGGACTTTATTGTCACCGAGGTGAACAGCGACTTCAAGCGTTAGATTAATATCTACACCGCCATTTTCGCCCTTCTTCTCGATTTTGACAGCGTTCAAAATTTCCGGCAGGTTGCCGCGTTCGAACTCTAGATCGACGACCGGACCCATGACGGATACAACGCGTCCTTTTTTCATGGTATTCCCTCCTGGTTCCTTCTTGTTACTAGCCAGCAGAGCAGCCTCTCTCAGGGCTTCTGCTCGCGTAGTGTGTTACCTAAGATTGAGCAGCATTCGCTCCTGCAACGATCTCGGAAATTTCCTGTGTGATTGCCGCTTGACGAGCACGGTTGTACGTAAGCGTCAAACCGCTGATCATCTTCGTCGCATTTTTCGTCGCACTGCCCATAGCCGTCATCCTAGCACCGAACTCACTTGCCTTGCCGTCCAGCAATGCGCTGTAAATAAGCGTCTCCGCATATTTAGGCAGCAATGCCTCCAGCACGCCTTCCGGCGATGGCTCGTATTCGTACGCTGCTGTAGAAGCTGCGCTTCCATCTACCGAATCAAGCGGCAGCAGGCGCATTTCCGTAGGAATTTGGGTAATGGCATTAACGAATTTATTGTAATACACGTACAGTTCGTCAAAAGTGCCGTCGGCAAATTTCTGAACTGCTGTCGAAGCTACGATCTTGATATCTGCAAACGTAGGAGCATCCGGAAGGCCGGTTACTTCTTCTACGATCGGCATATTGCGGCGGCGGAAATAATCCCGGCCCTTCTTGCCGATGACGAACAATACGAAATCATCGTTCGACTTATGCTTGCTGCGAATCGTGTCCGTTACCTTACGAAGCACGTTGGCGTTGTAGCCGCCTGCCAGACCACGATCAGACGTGATGACAAGATAACCTGTCTTTTTGATCGGACGGTTTTCCAGCATCGGGTGCTTAACGTCTTTCGTACCAGCAGCGATGCTAGCCACAACTTCCTTCAGCTTCTCTGAATACGGGCGGGATGCCTGTGCAGCTTCCTGCGCTCTTCTCAGCCTAGAAGCCGCGACCATTTCCATCGCCTTCGTAATCTGCTTCGTATTTTGTTTACTCTTGATTTCGCGTTTAATATCGCGCATACCTTTAGCCATTTGGTTTCACCCGCCTTTGTTGCCTCGCAGCTTTCCTGTACGCAAGCTCGGATATAGAGCCGTGCAAGCTATAAGGGATGGCTGCGAAGCCTAATGATTGGTACGAGCAGCATATATAAGAACTTAGAGGAACCTATCGTTCCTCACAAGCTCCAAAATTAAGCCGATACGGCAAAGCTTTTCTTAAATTTGTTGATCGCATCAACAAGGGCTTTCTCGTTATCAGCAACCAGATCCTTCGTATCGCGGATCGAATTGCCGATTTCCGGGTGATTGGAATCGAGGAACGCCAGGAATTCTTTCTCAAAGCGCAAAATGTCAGCAACCGGAATTTCATCCAGATGACCTTTAACCGCAGAGTAAATCGAGATTACTTGCTTCTCAACCGGCATCGGCTGGTTAACGCCTTGTTTCAGGATTTCCATTGTGCGAGCACCACGGTTCAGACGGGCAAGCGTTGATTTATCAAGGTCGGAACCGAATTGCGAGAACGCTTGAAGCTCACGGTAAGCCGCAAGGTCAAGACGGAGCGTACCGGCAACCTTTTTCATCGCTTTAATTTGTGCGGAACCACCGACACGGGATACCGAGATACCAACGTTAACCGCTGGACGTTGACCAGAGTAGAACAGGTCCGCTTCCAGGAAGATTTGACCGTCAGTGATCGAGATAACGTTCGTCGGGATGTATGCCGATACGTCAGAAGCTTGTGTCTCGATGAAAGGAAGGGCAGTCAAGGAACCGCCGCCTCTTGCATCGCTCAGCTTAGCTGCGCGCTCAAGCAAACGGGAGTGAAGATAGAAAACGTCACCTGGGTAAGCTTCCCGACCCGGTGGACGGCGAAGCAGCAAGGAAAGCTCACGGTATGCTGCCGCTTGTTTCGACAAATCATCATAAATAACGAGTACATGCTCGCCTTTGTACATGAAGTATTCGCCCATCGAGCAACCTGCATAAGGAGCCAGGAACAAGAGTGGAGCTGGCTCGGAAGCGCCTGCAGTTACAACGATTGTATATTCCAAAGCGCCGTGACGGCGAAGGGTTTCTACAACGTTAGCAACAGTGGATTGCTTTTGGCCGACAGCGACATAAATACATTTTACGCCGTTGCCTTTTTGGTTGATGATCGCATCAATCGCGATCGCTGTTTTACCTGTTTGACGGTCGCCGATAATAAGCTCACGTTGACCACGGCCAACTGGAACCATTGCGTCGATCGCTTTAATACCTGTTTGCATAGGCTCATGAACCGATTTACGGTCGATAACGCCTGGAGCTGGAGATTCAACCGGACGGGAATGCTTCGTGTTGATTGGACCTTTGCCGTCAAGCGGCTGTCCAAGCGGGTTCACGACGCGGCCCAGCAGCTCTTCGCCAACTGGAACTTCCATAATACGGCCTGTACGTTTTACTTGATCGCCTTCACGAATGTCCTTGTAAGGACCGAGAATAACGACACCGACGTTGCTTTCTTCAAGGTTCAATGCCATGCCGACAACACCGTTGGAGAATTCGAGCAATTCGCCTTGCATCGCATTTTCCAAACCGTGAACGCGAGCGATACCGTCACCGATGCTAATAACGGTGCCAACATCCACGACTTGAATTTCGGATTTATATTGTTCGATCTGCTGCTTAATCAGCGTGCTGATTTCATCAGGTCTGATACTCAATTCGCTCACCCCTATCTACAGTGCTTTAGATTTTAACTGTTTTTCTAACCGTTCAAGCTTGCCGGACAAGCTGCCATCGTAAAGGCGGTCGCCAATGCGGACCTTCACTCCACCCAGAAGGGCAGGCTCTACGACTTGCTCAGCAATTATGGTTTTGCCTGTCAATCCGCCAAACTGTACTGCAACCTCTGCCAGTTCTGCGTCATTCAAAAGACGAGCTGTATATACCGTCGCATGCGCTTGCTTAAGCACTTCGCCTGCGATTTTTGTAAATGCTTCGTAGATTTCCACAATTAGCTCCTGACGCCCGCGCACAAAAACCAGCTCCAGCGTATTCAGCAGCAATTCGGAAATGCTTCCACCGAAAGCGGCTTTAAGAACGGCCAGCTTCTTCGAAGCATCAATATTCGGATAGCTTAGAAACTTTTGGATTTCCAGATCTTCTCCAAGCGATTGTGCAATAGCTTGCAGCTGCTGCTCTACCTCAGAAATAATGCCGCCTTGCTGTGCAAGCTCGAACAACGCTTTGGCGTAGCGCTTCGCTACCGCTGCGTCCCGGCTCATTTGCCGCTTACTTCTTTCAGGTATTGATTAACAAGCTGCTCTTGTGATTTCTCATCGACTTGCTTCTCAATGATTTTCGAAGCGATTTGAACGGAGATGCCGCCAACTTCAGAACGAAGTGCTGCAATTGCCTTGTTTTTCTCGCTTTCGATGTCTTTAAGAGCATCATCTTTCAAACGCGACGCCTCTGTCTTAGCAGTGTTCACGATCTCATCAGCTTGCTTGCTGCTTGTAACTCTCGATTGCTCAATAATTTCGTAAGCCTCTTTACGAGCCTGCTCAAGAGCCGCTTTCTGCTCAACCATTTGCTGCTCAGCTTGCTTACGGCTGGATTCAGCTGTATTCATCTGTTCAAGCACGAGCTGTCTCCGTTTCTCCATAACGCCGAGCAGCGGACCGAATGCGTACTTGTTCAGCAACCAGTACAATACTAAAAAAGCTACTATCGCATATACTGTCGATGTCCAATGCAATGCCATTAAAGCCACTCCTTTCTTACCACAAAATTGTCTCAATCACAACGAAGGCGAAGAGGGCTAGGCCTTCCCCGCCAGATACGTGTTTTAACTTATTTAAAGAAAGCAAGGAAGCCAATAACTACGCCGATAATCGGCACAACTTCGACGATACCTACACCGATAAACATTGTTGTTTGCAATTTACCTTGAAGCTCAGGCTGACGAGCAATACCTTCAACTGTTTTGCTGACGATCATACCGTTACCTACACCTGCGCCAATTGCGGCCAAACCAACTGCCAATGCTGCTGCCAATACTTCCATTTTAAAAATCCTCCTCAATAATATCTCGTTTTGGTTTTGTATTGCTAACCTAGGGGGTAATTAAATCCTA
Organism: Paenibacillus sp. FSL H8-0537; assembly: GCF_038051995.1. Lineage (NCBI taxonomy): Bacteria > Bacillati > Bacillota > Bacilli > Caryophanales > Paenibacillaceae > Paenibacillus > Paenibacillus sp. FSL H8-0537. Next base: position 6,527,402 of record NZ_CP150290.1, read on the forward strand.
GGCATCAAGCTTAACTTAATGGTCTTCCTCGTGAATTGCGGCCTGTGAAATGTACACCATCGTAAGCATAGTGAACAAGAAGGCCTGAATTGCGCCGACAAAGATACTGAACGCTTGCCATGCCGCGAGGAACGGAGTACCGATAACCCCCAGCATCAAAATGGTCGAGATCAGCACTTCGCCCGCATAGATGTTGGCGAATAGCCGTAGTGCCAAAGTTACTGGCTTCGAGATTGTCTCGATCAAGTTGATCGGCAGAAAAATTGGAAATGGATGGAAATAGTGTTTCACGTAATGCTTCGTGTTCATTTTCAAGCCCAGATAATGGACGAGTACGAATACGATTAGCGCCAAACCAGCTGTTACGGAAAGGTCAGCCGTAGGTGATTTCCACCAAGCCAGCTCCAGATGTCCGCCCTTCTCCTGCAACAGCTCCTCTGTAATGCCTAGTGCCGGATAAGCGTGATGGACTTCTGTCACGATACCGAAAGGCAAACCTAGCAGGTTGGAGATGAAAATAAACATAATCAACGTCATACCCAAGGAAATGAAAGGCTTGACGCGATTAAGCGGCATTGCGCTGGCAATCAGATTGTGAACAAATTCGACGGCCCATTCCAAAAAGTTTTGCATCTTGGAAGGGTTGTCCACCGATAAATTGCGCACAGCAAGTCTCGCCACAACAAAGGTGATGATGGCGGATACCGTTATCGCAATAAACGTTGAAATGTCGATCTGCAGCGATCCGAGCTGCCACACCGGAAATTCATGCATGTAAAATTCTCACCCCTTTCCACTAAAGTTTATTTCTATTATGAATATAAGCTGCTACCAGAAGAATAAAAGGCATAACCATACAGCCAATTAATGCGGCTGGCATGCTGAAGTCTTCCGGAAAGCGATAAGAAACCATGGCAACCAGCAGCACCATAGCGATGCGGCTTCCAAGTCCCATACCCATTCTGCGAGAGGTTCCTCCTGCTGCTTTAAGCGTAATCATTTCCACTCTGCGCCTCAGTAAAAACGCATTCATGAAACTCGCTGCAAGACCCAGTAGAAGACCGAGTGCAACTGTTCGCCAGTTCGGCATAAACGCCCAGACAATCAGACACACACCCATCATGAAGAGTAGCGACCTTACTGCAGTGTTCATTATTTTATCCATCGGCATCCTCCATTACCTTCTTCACAAGCAGAATGCCTGAGAGAAGACCGACAGCCAGACCGACCAGTATGCCTCCAACCGTCCAACCCGAACCTCCGCCAAAGCGTTCACCGAGCGACGATCCGAGAAAGTACCCTAAAAAGATACAAATAGCGACTTGCAGTCCGAGCCCGCCGACAAGACCTGCGGCAAACAGCGGATTGTCTCTTCTGTTCTTTTTATCCATGGCCCATACCCCTGTCAATCCTCATTTATTTTATCCAAGCGGCGCAAGGTTTGTCAATTGATAATCCTGTATAGTTTTACTGTACAGATTGCCCAAAAGCCAGTCAAATCAAGCCCTCAGAGCCGACAAAACCATACAGTACAACTGTATGCTGTGCATTGCGCTGCTATTTATAAGACCATGTGTAAACTATGAACGTTGTGTGAACGGATCGGGACGCTCAGAATTTCTTCCAAAATGATGCAGCAAAGCTTGCACGATACGTGTCGAAGCTTGTCCATCACCGTATGGATTTGCCGCATGGCTCATCTTTTCATACAAGGAAGCATCGTTAAGCAAGGCGCTTGCCCGGCTGTAAACAACCTCTTCATCCGTACCCACAAGCTCAAGTGTACCCGCCTCAATACCTTCAGGACGCTCTGTTGTATCGCGAAGCACCAGCGTTGGCACTCCAAACGAAGGAGCTTCCTCCTGCAGGCCGCCGGAATCGGTCAAAATCATGTAGGCATGTGGATAAAAATTATGGAATTCAAACACATCCAGCGGATCGATAAGCTGAATACGCGGATGGCCGCCGAGAATTTCCGTTGCCGGTTCTTTGACGGCTGGGTTCGGGTGAACGGCATAGACAATGGCAACATCCTCATGCTCATCGGCAATGCGTTTTACCGCACGGAAAATATTGCGATGCGGCTCGCCCAGCGACTCGCGGCGATGCGCCGTCATCAAAATCATCCGTTTCCCCTTAGCCCAGTCGATAACCGGGTGAGCAAAGGAAGGATCCACCGTGTATTGGAATACGTCCGTTGCCGTATTGCCCGTCACATAAACCGTCTTTTCCGACTTGTTCTCCTTGAGCAAATTGCTAGCCGACCAAGAAGTCGGAGCAAAATGCACATCAGACAACACACCTGCAAGCTGGCGGTTCATCTCTTCCGGATACGGGGACAGCTTGTTCCAAGTCCGAAGGCCCGCTTCCACATGACCAACTTGGATTTGCTTCAGGAAAGCAGCGTAGCTGGCGAGGAACGTCGTCTGTGTGTCACCGTGCACCAGCACGATATCCGGCTTTGCTTCCGCCAAAATCGGATCAAGGCCCTCCAAAACGCGTACGGTCGTTTCCGTTAGCGTCTGGCGGTCCTTCATCACATTCAAATCATAGTTCGGCTGGATTTCAAAAAAATCAAGCACCTGATCCAGCATATGACGGTGCTGCGCAGTTACGCAGACGATAGATTCAATATCGTCCGAGTGCTTGTTCAACTCAAGAACAAGCGGCGCCATTTTAACTGCCTCCGGACGCGTACCGAAAATAGTCATTACTTTTAATTTGGACAAAACAATTCACTCCTATAATCTGCTTGCGCCAGGCAGGCGCTAATTAGTGCCGAACATGCGGTCGCCCGCGTCGCCAAGACCTGGAACAATATAGCCCTTCTCGTTCAGACACTCATCCAGCGCGGCAATATAAATATCGATGTCCGGGTGCGCTTCCTGTACGGCCTTCACGCCTTCAGGCGCAGCAATTAGACACATCAGCTTAATATGCTCGCAGTCGCGTTTTTTGAGCGCAGTAATAGCCGCGATTGCGGAGCCGCCAGTAGCCAGCATCGGATCCACAACAACGAGCAATCGATTCGGAGCATCCGTCGGCAGGTTGATATAATATTCCGTTGGCTGTAGCGTTTCATGATCGCGGAACAAGCCGATATGACCAACCTTTGCAGCAGGAATAAGCTTCAAAATACCCTCTACCATGCCAAGACCGGCGCGCAAAATCGGAACAAGACCCAGCATGCGTCCCGATACGACCTTCGATGGCGTCTGCGCAACCGGCGTCTGTACGGTAATCGTTTCAAGCGGGATGTCCCTTGTAATTTCATATGCCATTAATGTTGCTACTTCATCAACCAGTTCCCGAAAATCTTTCGTATTCGTATCTTTATTCCGAATAAAGGTCAGCTTATGCTGGATTAACGGATGGTCGCAGATGACCAATTTGCTCATGGAGCGTTATTCCTCCTGTGTGATAACGTATTTCTGTATCTGTAGACACAATCCCGTATATTATAGCATTGTAAAAGGCCTGATGCATCCTGTGATTTTTCGCTTTGAAAAATCGTCCGTTTTTAGCTGCTGCAGCCGCCGCCACAGCCGCCACCGCTGTCTCCCCCACTACTGCCTCCGCAGGAGCTGGATGAGTCGCTGCCGCTGTCATGGCCGCCGCTGGAATCATCACGGTCATGAGAGGAGCCCAATCCGTCGCAGCCGTATGTCGACGACCCGCTGCCATTTGCATCTCTTTGGGCTTTTGTCTGCGCTGCATTCATTTGCTCGGCAAAGTCATTAGGCGAAGAAGCGGATATGGAATGAAAAATGAGCATGCCGGACAGCATGCCTGTCGCTCCAACTGCCGGATCATAGCCGCCCTTCCAGGAGGAAGAGGCGCCCACCGGATAAGGCTTAACCTGCTCATCGCTATTATGCAGCTGCGATTTCAAGCGCCACTGCAAATAATCTATCGTCTTCTGCATATCGGGGTATGCTGCCGCTGCATTGGCATTAAACCATTTTTCCGTCAGCCCCTGCTCCGATTGCTCTGCAAACTCATCCATCCACTCACGAGGAAGCGGCGTCTTGAAAAAGGCGCCCCACACCCGACCGCTTGCCAGCGTTTGCTGAAACAGCTCTGCGTATACCCAGTCAAACCAGGCCCGGCCATCGACATTTGGACGTTCATTTTCAGCGTGCGGGGCATGATGAATCAGCCCGCCACAGAAGGATGTGCAAAACAGCTCATACTCCCGCGTAAACATCAGCATTTCATGCCAGATGAGATCCGCACGGCCGCTGTACATCGGAACTCCCCGAAGCAGTCCGCACATTAGAAAAAATCGTTTCAGCTCGAAAAAGGTCCATTTCCATTCCTTATCGGACAAGCTCGGCAGCTGCTTGAGCACCCGATCCTTGATCCGGCTTTCAAAATCATTCGTAAGGGCAGCCTCAAGACGTTCGGCAGCCAGGCGGGCAGGATGCTGGTAAGGAACTCCCAGGGCAAGCGGCGGCTCCTCAGACGGCCAAGAGGCTAACGACAAGCTTCGCTTGCCCAGCGAATGGCCATTATCATTTCTTTTTCGCGAACGATTGGCTCGGGTTACGATTACAATTACAAGTACGATAATTACAACGTAAATCAGAACGAGAAAAATCGTATTGCTCATGGCTGTACCATCACCTTCCATTTAGCTTTGTCTGTACTATTGTAGCATGCCGAATGGTTTTACTGCATAATACATCTGCCAAAAATGAATAAAAATCCCTTTTAGTAATGGTATGAAAGCCTTCAAACGCTTGTTTATACGCAAAAATGCCGCATAGAGGCCGAAGCCCTATGCGGCATTTTTCAAAAGTCTATGATTAGTATTTCAGTTCTGTATAAAGCGGATATTGCGATGTCAGATCGCGAACGATTTGGCGGGATTTTTCTAGCGTTGCCTCATCCTTCGGATTTTTCAGCGTAACAGCGATCACTTCGCCGATTACTTTCATCGCTTTCTCATCCATGCCGCGCGAAGTGGCAGCTGGCGTTCCAAGACGGATACCGCTAGTGATGAACGGGCTCGTTGGATCGAAAGGAATCGCGTTTTTGTTAGCTGTAATACCGATTGAATCCAGCACGTGCTCGGCTTCCTTGCCTGTGATGTTCAGGGAACGCGTGTCGATCAGCATCAGGTGGTTGTCTGTGCCGCCGGATACGATGTTAATGCCTTCTGCAACGAGCGTATCGGAAAGAACCGCGGCATTTTTCACAACGTTTTGCGCGTATGTTTTGAACGATGGCTGCAAAGCTTCGCCGAGCGCTACTGCTTTAGCCGCAATAACGTGCATCAGAGGGCCGCCTTGTGTACCTGGGAATACCGCTTTGTCGATCGCAGCTGCCCACTCTTTACGGCACAAGATCAAGCCGCCGCGAGGACCGCGAAGCGTTTTGTGCGTTGTTGTTGTAACGAAATGTGCATGCGGCACTGGGTTAGGATGAAGACCAGCAGCCACAAGACCTGCAATATGAGCCATATCTACAAAAAATAGCGCGCCTACATCGTTGGCGATTTTAGCCATTTTTTCGAAATCAATAATACGCGGGTATGCAGATGCGCCAGCTACGATCATGCGAGGGCGGTGCTTGAATGCCGCTTTGCGAACTTCTTCATAATCAATCGTGAAGGATTCTTCATTTACGCCGTATGCTACAAAGTTGTAAAGCAAGCCGGAAGCATTAACCGGGCTGCCGTGCGTCAAGTGGCCGCCATGTGCCAAATTCATGCCCAGTACCGTGTCGCCAGGCTTAAGCGCCGCCAAATAAACAGCCATGTTCGCTTGTGCGCCGGAATGCGGCTGTACGTTGGCATGGTCTGCGCCAAACAGCTCTTTTGCACGATCGCGTGCGATATCTTCAACGATGTCCACATGCTCACAGCCGCCGTAGAAGCGTTTGCCTGGGTAGCCTTCCGCATATTTGTTCGTCAAAGCAGAACCCAAAGCTTCCAGAACAGCTTCGCTTACGATATTTTCTGATGCGATTAGCTCGATGTTATCGCGTTGGCGCTGCAATTCCAGTCCCATTGCTTTCAAAACCTCTGGATCTTGTTTACGTAGATTTTCCATTATAATTGCCTCCTCAGTAGTGTGTACTTGTTATATAAATAAGGATTAAGCAGGATATGCTCGTCAGATACATGTTCTACGGGATATACGCTCGATCCGCCAATAATAAACGCTTATGAAATACTATTGATTAATCGCAAGTCCCGGCCGACTGCTCCGGAGTCAATACAACAGCATCACGGCTGTCTGCCACGCCACCGAGCTCATACACCGCACGCACACCGCCAATCAGCTTTGGCCGCGTAACCGCCATCGTGACATGCGCCTCGCCAATGCTGCGGATAGAAGGCCGCACCGGAACCGCTACTCTGCGCAAATGCATACCGATGAAGGTATCGCCAATATCTATTCCAGCATGAGCGGCTACCGTCTCGACGAGGCAAGCATCGCTGATGTGCCGATATGCGTAAGCCGCCATGGAGCCTCCTGCCTTCGGAACGGGAATCGCCGCAACCTGTTCAAGCCCATAGCGTTCAGCGGCATCACGCTCGATAACGAGCGCACGGTTTAAATGCTCGCAGCATTGATACACGGGATAAAAGCCAATGTCGCGGCGCACAGCCTCCACTCCAGCGAAAATTTCCGCAGCAGCTTGGAGCGTGCCCGACGTTCCAATGCGCCGGCCCAGCACCTCGCTCGTGCTCGTGCCGATGACGAGAAGCTGTCCAGCCCGCAGGCTGCCCGCTGCCGCAAGCTCGCGAACGATCGTCTCTACTGCACTTGCTATCGCTATCGTTTCCTCGTTTGCTCCCATCGCAGGCGGCCTCCTTGTTTGACTAACCGTTTCCATGCAGGCATGGAACAACGCCTTCTTCCGCGCTCATTTAGCTTAAGCGTTATATTTTTGCTCGATTTGGCCTACTTTATGAATGCGTCCCGCATGGCGTTCGCCGCCGGAGAATGGCGTATCCAGCCAAATGCGAAGAATTTCCTGTGCAACGCCTGGGCCAATGACCCGCTCACCCAGCGCAATTACATTCGTATCATTATGCTCGCGCGTCGCTTTGGCGGAAAATAAATCGTGCACCAGCGCACAGCGGATGCCTTTAACCTTATTAGCGGCAATCGACATGCCAATGCCTGTTCCACAAATGAGAATGCCGCGGTCGAATTCCCCGCTTGCCACCTTTTCAGCTACAGGCAGTGCATAATCCGGGTAATCAACCGATTGATTGCAGTCACAACCGAAATCTTCAATTTCGTGTCCAAGCGATAGCAGAAATGGTACAATTTCGTCCTTCAGCCGATAGCCGGCATGATCGGCCCCAATGGCAATTTTCACGTATAAACCTCCTCCAAAGTATGACGATGCTGCACTTACATGGATACTTGCGGTGCACGGCACATGAACTCCGCTTCCGCAATTCGACGCTTTTATTATACCTAAATTTGTCCCAAAAGACGAAAAAAGAGCATGACATGCTCTTCAGCATGCTGCTCTTTGCCCAGGCGACCGGCCGTATGTTCCGATGCTCCACCGTGGTTACCCACTTCCGTCGCCAGTCACATCGGAAACCGTATATCTGTACCCATCATAGCCGAATTATTTTGAAAAATCAATCGTTCCTGCGCCTAAATTCGCGCTTTCCCTTTTTGCGTTGCCGCAGCTATCCGCTTATTCCTGCTTTAAACGCAAGAGCAGCAGCTGCAAGCAGCTGCGAATTTCCTCGGCGCAGCTTTTGTAATTCTCAAGCGTTCCGCCAAACGGGTCTATAATATCAAAGCTCGGTATGCGTCGCTCCAGCGCTAGCAGACGATTGCGTTCGCCATCGCTCAACTGCTGTCCCAGCGTCTGCTTCATATGCAGCTCCGTATACAGCTGCTCCAGCTCCCTAATGTCTGCCAGTACACCTGTGTCCTGATTAACATACTCTTTGAGCGTATGTGCTTTGTCGACGGCTTCAGGAAACCATTGGAGCAGTCCTCTTTTGTGGCTGGCGGTCATCGTAAGCACGAGGTCAGCCCATTTCACCGCTTCTCCAGTCAGCGCGCACGAAGAGCTCTGATGTTCAATGCCATAACCACGCAGCACCTCTGTCGCATGGCCGGAAACGGCCAAACCATCGATTGTCGAAATGCCTGCCGAACGCACTTCAATCGCTACGCCCTGCTGGCCCGCCATATTTTTCAGCATCGCCTCCGCCATCGGAGAACGACAGGTATTTCCCGTACAAATGAACAAAATGCGCTTCACGCCGCATGCCCCCTTCTATGTGTACCAAGGTGAAACGGCTGCCCTTGTCCTCTGGCGGTGCAGCTCGTTTCAGTCCGAGAAATATAAGCGTATTTATATATGTCCAACTTATAAATTCTTATATTTCAAGCGTAAACGGCTGAAGCCGTCCTTTGGCGGCAAAGCTTCCGTTTCGCGATGAAATATAAGTCTGTTTATACATGTAAACTTATAAATTATTATATTTTCAGAAAATAAATATTAAACCAAACACGAGCAGCACCGCGCCGCCGCATGCTTCGCCGTAGCCGCCCAGCTTATGACTGACCCTTTGTCCCAGCAGCAGCCCTATGATCGACATCATACTGCCAAAAAAACCAAACAGCAGCACCGTCAACAGCAAATCGGCTGCAAACATGCCGAGCGTTACGCCAACGGAAAAAGAATCAGCGCTGACACCTAGCGCGAACAGCATCGTTCCCCAAATCGTGCGGTGATCAAAGGTTTGTGCATCTTCTCCCCTCAAGGAGCTATAAATCATATGCCCGCCGAGCAGCACCAGCAGCACACCGGCAGCAGCCGTTGCTACATGACCAAGCATGCCGCTGACGAATCCCCCAGCGTACATGCCCCCGAGCGGCATAATAATATGAAATATACCGATAATGGCACTTAATCGTATCATATGGAGCCAGCGAATGCCGCGCAGCCCAATTCCAATTCCTAGTGAAAAAGCATCCATGCCAAGCGCAACCGCCATAAGCAGCAGTGTAACAAATTGCCCTCCAAGCAAATGGCTACCCCACAAAACGATCTCCCCCCACGTCCGCACACATTAATACTCCAACATATGCGGGCATGGGGACAAACATACTATAGCTTGTTTAAACGTGCCTGGAGATATTCTTACCCTTATATCATGTTAGGCAAACTCCAAAGCTTGATTCACATAACTGCATAATCGGCACGACAGGCACAAGCTTCAACTATCCTAGTGAAAAATAGGGCGCTGGCTTAAGCTTGTCTCCCCCTTATACCTGATTAATGCGATGTCCAGCTGCCTTGAGCAGCCGATTCATAAGCGCAGCTCCAATACCTTCCGGCACGCAGCCTTCTGCCCAAATTCGCTGCACGCCAGCAGCATCAAACTGGCGCAATGCCGCATATAGACGATGCGCAGCCTGCTCCAGCTGCTGCCCGCTCCCATAAGTGAGCACGAGGGCGGAGCCGCCTTCCATAGCAACGACCTGCTCATTGAACACGAGCACGCCTGCTTTCAGTCCAGCGTTTGCAGCTTGCGACACCTGCTCCTGCATATAAGCAACACGCCTCGCGGCTGAGCTTCCTTGCACAATGCTAAGCTCGCCCTTCGGCGCATAATGCGTGTATTTCATGCCCGGGGAGCGCGGGGCGGCAAGCTCCTCCGCTGCCGATTCGGCATCCGCAGGCGCATCAATCTCCGCTTGCGGCGCCGCTTGGCGCAGCTGCTCCACCGTTACGCCTCCGGGGCGCAAAATACGAAGCGCCTGCTCGCCCGTCAGTTCAATGACGGTCGATTCAAGGCCGATGCCTGTAGCGCCGCCATCGACAATGCCGCCGATACGGCCGCTAAGGTCTTCAGCCACATGCTCGGCTAGCGTTGGGCTGGGCCTGCCTGAGCGATTAGCGCTTGGCGCGGCAACTGGACAGCCAGCGGCTGCGAGGAGGCGCAGCGCTACCGGATGGGAAGGCATCCGCACGCCGACCGTGGACAAGCCCGCCGTCACAAGCGGCGACACCGCTCCCGGCTGAACGGGAAGCACCAGCGTGAGCGGTCCCGGCCACAGCTGCTCCATCAGTTGCTTCGCAAGCAACGAATAAGGCAGCACCAGTTCTTCGAGCTGCGCAATATTTGCGATGTGAACAATAAGCGGATTATCGGAGGGGCGGCCTTTAGCCTGAAAAATCTGCGCCACGGCCTCCGAGCTGCGAGCATCGGCCCCAAGTCCATACACCGTCTCCGTCGGGAAAGCCACGAGCTCTCCACGGCGAAGAAGTTCTGCTGCTTCCGCGATAGAAGCCTCCGCGTCTTGGTCCGTCATGCGCCATACCTTCGTTGTAGTCATCTCTATCCTTCAATCCTTGCTCTGTTATAGTCATCCTTCTAGTCCGTATACTCCCGTTAGTATACCATACGCTTGGATAAAAACGGAGCCAGCAGCATAACCGCAGCCCACGGATGCTCACTGGCTCAAATCACTCTATTGGCTGCTGTAGCTAAGGTGTGTATGCAAATGCAAGTAGACCTGCCATTCCTTGCTCAGAGCTTAATCGAAGCCAATCTCATATGGCGAATTGATGCCTGAGAACCGAAGCATGTGATTGTTGCAAAGACCGCGGTTGCTGAGCCAATGTGGCTAAGCGGCATTGCCGAGACCGTGCAGCTCCAGACGATCCCTCCTTTTTGGAGGACTGAGAATCCGCTATTCTCGCTTTTGACTCGATTTCTGACCATAAGCGGACAGGAAATTCGTTATCGTGCTCATCATCCCGGCAATTTGGCTAAAGGCAGCGCATTAGCGGCTCCTGAGTCCGCCACCTGTGCCTTTCCGGTGACCTTGTTGATATAGCGGCTTCTCTGTCCGCCAATTCTATCTTTGCGCAGGGTGTAACTACCTGAAACGATGAATATGATGCTAACTTTCAAAAATATGTTCACCATTATGAGGTATGACATTCCTGGTAGGAGAGGCATTACGTTTGATACTGGCTTGCTTAAGTCTGCATAGAAGCCCTAAGCAAACAAGCTTTGCACCCAAGCAATCAGCTTTTGCAGCATTTCCCAAAGGAAAAACTTTGCTTCCGGCGCTTCGCCTTCCGCTTTGTTAGGAGCAGAATCCTGCTTGGCATGGACAACTTCGCCGGCATTTTCTTTTTGTACGGACGCCTTTTCTACAGATGCCTCCGCTTCTTTCGATTCTTCCTTGCTTGCTGCGTTTGATGGCTCAACCTCGGCATCAGCGGCTACCGCTTCTCCGGAAGCTGCGTCGATGAAGCAAAGCGGCGGAAACAGCACGCACCACCAGTTTTGCCCTTTGCCTTCGCCTAATGTAATGAGCAGCGCTTCGTAGCTGCCTGCGGGATATACTTCACTTCCGTACATTTTAGTAGGGAAAGGAACCTGACCAAGCTCAATGTGAAACGCATAATCAAAACCCCGACTGCTCAATACTTTGCCAACCAAAAGCTCCATCTCGCCCATATGCTGACGCATCGTTGCACGAGCTTCCTCTATTGTCTGCGGCCCAGTCACCCAGTTGTTCATCGCCTCGACCACAGCATCACGAACGACGCGTTTAACTGCCTGATCGGCAGGGGCGTCGGAATTAGCCAATATGCGGAGCCTGATAGACTCCTCCGGAATATGACTGCCAGCTACAGCGGCATCTACCTTTTGCAGCTCCCAGCTCATCACAAGTACAGCAAGCACCACCATAATAAGAACAACGGATCTACGATAAGAAATACGGGAATAATTGCGGGACATACACAAGCTCCTCTCGATGGCACCCGTCGGCACCTCTGCTTGCGTTCCGGAACGTATCTATCCGTAAGTATGTCCGCGATTCCCGTTCTATAAACCTCGAAACTATTAAATTTTAATAGATAAGTGTAAACGGATGTCGCCATCCTATGATGCAAAGCTACCGTTTCGCGATTAATTATAAGCCCATTACAAGGTTGATACTTATCCGTGCTTATATTTCAAGTGTAAACAGCTGACGCCGACCCGTGTGGGCGCGGCGCGTTTCAGTCCGAGAAATAGCAGAACAGCAGCCCACAAGTGAGATTGCTCGTCCTGCCTAACCGTTAGTGCGAACCGCGATAACATGGCGGTCAATGCCGCCATAATCCGTAATCGTCCGCACCTCGTCCCATGCTCCCGCTTCCCTTAGAAGCTTCGCCACCGCTTCCGCTTGGCCCATGCCCAGCTCAAAGGCGACGATGCGTGGCATTTGCCTTAGCAGCGGAAGCTGCTCTACCATGCGGCGGTACGGGTCCAGCCCGTCCGCTCCGCCATCCAGCGCGAGGTGCGGCTCGTAATCCCGCACCTCGCGCTGCAAGCCCGGGAGGTCATCCGCCGGTATATACGGCGGATTGGACACCAGCACATCGACGCGGAGATCTGCCGCGCCGAGTGCTTGGTCTGCGGCGGCGCCGCCCGTTCCGAGGAACGGCGCCAGCAGGTCGCCCTGCACGAACGCCATGCGGCCTGCCGCTCCATGGCGGGCCGCATTCGTGCGGGCGACAGCCAGCGCGTCCGGCGAAAGATCGGACGCGCATACGCGCCAGAGCGGACGCAGCGCAGCCAGCGTCACGCCGATGGCGCCGCTGCCCGTGCCGACGTCAAGCACCGTCGGCCGCGCAGCCCAGCCCTCCGCCATGCCCTCCGCTATAGCTGACGCGCCCTCCTGCTCCGCCTGCTCGCTGCCGCTATTGCTCTCAGCGGCAGCAAGCCCTACCTCAGTCGCGCCTTCCACTGGCGCGTCCTCTGCTTCCGCCTGTGCCGATTCCGGCCACAGGCGATCCGCCGCCTCAAGCACAGCCTCGACGAGCAGCTCCGTCTCGGGCCGCGGAATCAGCACGGCCGGCGTAACCGCAAACGGCCTGCTGTAAAACCACTGCTCGCCGATGATATATTGCACCGGCTCGCCATTCCCTTTTCGCCGAGTGAGCTCGTCCCATGCTGGAGCCAGCTCACTCGGAAAAGGGTCGCCCCCGTCGCGCAGCAATTCCATACGCCCGATGCCCAGCAGATGCAGGAGCAGCAGCTCCGCATTATTGCGCGGCTCCTCGACGCCCTGCCCCGCCAAAAACGAAGAAGCCTGCAAGCAGGCTTCTCTAATGCTACAAGGCAGCAAAACGCTCCACCCCTTGTTATTGTCGCCCATGTATCCAACGTCCCTTTCTTTACTGCCCTGTACACTCAGCAAAAAAAACGCACAGCCGCATAAAAGGCAGGCTCTCCAAGCACTAATGCTCGAAAACCCTGCCTCTTCATGCAGCATGCCTTAATCGGCAGCTTACTTTGGAAAGTACTTAAGTTAGTTCAGTTCTCTCTCCATAATGTCCGCTTGCTCGGCAATCGTCAGCGACGAAATGATTTCCGCCATATCGCCGTTCATTACGGAATCCAGCTTATGCAGCGTAAGTCCAATACGGTGATCCGTCACGCGGCTCTGTGGGAAATTATACGTGCGAATCCGCTCACTGCGGTCGCCCGTTCCGACTTTGCTTTTACGCTCGCCGGCATATTTCGCTTCTTCCTCTTGACGCTGTACATCGACAATACGCGCACGCAATACTTGCAGCGCTTTAGCTTTGTTTTCATTTTGCGATTTGCCGTCTTGGCAAGTCGCCATAATGCCCGTCGGTACGTGAAGCACCCGGACAGCGGATTTTGTCGTATTAACCGACTGGCCGCCTGCGCCGCTTGAGCAGAACGTATCCACACGAATATCCTTGTCGAAAATCTCGACTTCCACTTCCTCAACCTCCGGCATAACCGAAACGGTAGAAGTGGACGTATGAATACGACCGCCAGATTCCGTTACCGGAATACGCTGTACCCGATGAGCGCCGCTCTCGAATTTCAGCTTGCTGTAGGCGCCTTTGCCCGTAATCATGAAAATAACCTCTTTAAAGCCGCCCAAGTCATTTTCATTAAAATCCATCAGCTCTACACGCCAGCCTTGCGTATCCGCAAACTTCGTGTACATACGGTACAGCTCATAAGCGAATAAAGCCGCTTCGTCGCCGCCAGCTGCGCCGCGAATTTCCACGATAACGTTTTTGTCATCGTTCGGATCTTTCGGCAGAAGCAAAATTTTAATTTTTTCTTCCAGCTCTTCCTTGCGGTCAGACAGCTCATCAATCTCCATCTTGACCATCTCGCGCATTTCATCATCCAGCTTCTCGCCCTGCATAACCTTCGCATCGTCCAGTTGCTCCGACACTTGTTTATATTCAGTAAAAGCTTCATAAGATTGTTGCAGATCGGACTGCTCCTTGGAATATTCCCGCAGACGCTTCGGATCACTTGCTACATCTGGATCACACAGCAATTCACTCAGCTTCTCGTAACGATCAGCTAGTGCTTGTAAACGGTCCAACACCATCATTCACCTCTGTTATCACACTTTGATACTCCATTATAACATATGCGCAGCATTCTATCGACAAGCGAATTACTGCCGCCGCGCCCAGTTTTCTACTTCTCCGCTTGCTATCCTCGTCTACTTAGACGAAAGAGCCTCCGAATCCGCTCACAAAGCAGATCGAAAGCTCCTTCTTGCCTAGAAAATCTAAACGTTGAAGCGGAAATGTATAACATCGCCGTCTTTTACGACATAGTCCTTGCCTTCCAGACGAACCTGGCCACGCTCTTTCGCCACGTTCATTGAACCGGCAGCAGACAAATCGTCAAACGATACGATCTCGGCGCGAATAAAGCCACGCTCAAAATCCGTATGAATAACGCCAGCTGCCTGCGGCGCTTTCGTTCCGCTGCGAATCGTCCAAGCGCGAACTTCCTGCACGCCTGCCGTAAAATACGTATAAAGGCCAAGCAGCTTGTAAGCCGCACGAATCAGACGGTTAAGTCCCGACTCCGCAAGTCCAAGCTCCTCCAGGAACATTGCCTTGTCTTCGCCTTCCAGCTCAGCAATTTCTTCCTCAACGCGAGCGGAAATAGGCACCACTTCTGCATTTTCAGCAGCCGCAAACTCACGTACTTTATTAACGAATTCATTATTGTCCGTATCGGCAACTTCTGCTTCGCTAACATTGGCTGCATAAAGCACAGGCTTCATGGTCAGCAAATGAAGATCGCGAATAAGCAGCTTCTCGTCATCGGACAGCTCCAGGCTGCGCGCTGGCATATCATTGTAGAGCGCTTCTTTTACACGCTCAAGCACTTCCACCTCTTGCACGACTTTTTTGTCGCCGCCCTTGAGATTTTTGCGGGAGCGCTCGATCTTTTTATCCACGGAATCAATATCCGCCAAAATCAGCTCCAGATTAATGGTCTGAATATCGTCGATCGGATCGATTTTGCCCGCTACATGCGTAATATTCTCGTCTTGGAAGCAGCGAACGACATGAACAATCGCATCGACTTCACGGATATGCGCCAAAAACTTGTTGCCAAGTCCTTCGCCCTTGCTCGCGCCTGCTACCAGACCGGCAATATCAACAAACTCAAACGCTGTAGGCACGATGCTTTTCGGCACTACGAGCTCAACGAGCCTATTCATACGCGGGTCCGGTACCTCTACAACACCAACGTTAGGATCAATTGTACAAAAAGGATAGTTAGCGGATTCAGCACCCGCTTGCGTAATTGCATTAAACAAAGTCGATTTGCCGACATTCGGCAAGCCCACGATACCAGCTTTTAAAGCCATGCGTAAAGACACCCCATTTTCCGAAGTAACAAGCTCTCGTCATTATACCCGATGCGTATAAACAATAAAAGGGCGAGTTCGCTGACACGCTTAGCAAAATGCTCATGCTGCGATGTTGAAACAACCCGTTCCAGCCAACTCTCGGGCAGAATTTTCAAGTTAGAATCCACATTCAAATTCATATTTGCTGTTTATTTCTTCCCATAGCTTTTGTTTGATTTCGGCCGGTTGATCCCCACCCGTTTTTAAATCGGGATGCTTCGAACCTTCGACTTCAAATTTCCCATTATCCATATTAATGATGGAATACTTTCCCATGCTGTTTTTCTTCAGAAAAATAATATATTTCGTATGCGGCACCATTTCATTGTAGCCTGCTGCCTTTATTTTTGTTTTCATGCCATCGGCTTCCGTAATGATGCCAACAGGCTCAACGACTTCCAGCTGCTTCGTAACCACCCAGTCAACCGGCTGTTTAATAATTTTAAATAGCTCCACTTTTGTGAGGCTGTAAAAATCCTGCACCGTTCCATCACGGTAGTAGGTGGAATTTTGATCACGCTCCTCAAAGGATTGTACAGGTGCTCCAATAATAATCAGATCCGCCGCTTGCTCCAAATCCTTTAGCGAGTCATAAACCATATAACGTACGGACATTTCGATATCTCGCATTTTAGAGGTAGAGGCTTCTGAGGGAACCATGATCCTTGCTTCATCAATGGAATCTAATACAACTTTTTGAAATGAGCTGTATTGATAATTTATATATAAAGTGACAGCTAACACTAGGATAACGACAACATTCACAATCGAAATGATCTTTTTTTTCACAGTAAAAACTCCTTCCCAAGCCGGCTTGAGCTTATGATAAAATCATAGCAGAGGAGTGACAATTCATGGAATTCACCGAAATAAAAAAGGATCTATTCACGATGCCGGACACGTACAGCTTGGCCCACTGCATATCCTCCGATGCCAAAATGGGCGCGGGAATCGCCGTTTTATTCAGAAAGCATTTTAAGCTTAAATCCCTTCAAAATATGGCAGACAGCAGCCCCTTAATTATAGGAACTTGCTATAAAGTCGACAGAGCTTTAAATTTGGTTACCAAAGCGAAATATTTTCACAAGCCCACCTACCAAACGCTTACCCTAGCCATTGTATCCATGAGGGACATCTGCTTGCAAGAAGGCATTACCAAGCTGGCCATGCCGCAAATCGGCTGCGGACTCGATAAGCTCCAATGAGGCCAGGTAAGAGAAATAATTAAAGATGTTTTTGCCAAGACGGACATCGAAATTGTTATATGTACATTGTAAGATTAGAATAAAAAAAGCTGCCATTGCCAAAAAGCGCGCAACTGCCACCGTCCGTTTGCCCGTCTCCATCCGACGGGCAAACCACCTGTCATTCCAGTGCAATACCGCTGATTCTTATTTCTTGCGGCACACGGCCACGACGTACATCGGCTCGCAGCTTTTGAAGCGGCTGAGCGGAATCAGCTCATGTCCTTCCGACTGCAGCACCCGCTCCGGCTTCCGCCCCTGCTCCAGCTGGAACATTCGCCGCAGCCCATTCATCGCTGCCATACGGGAATCGTCGATGGGATTTTGTCCATACAGCTCCACAATATCGTAATGAAGCAGCAGCTCGCCTGCCAGCTCTGCTGTCCTATACTCAAATTGATGATAGGGATTGAATGGCCGCTCCTCAAAATAAAGCGCCGGATTCGTCACCGCCCGATTCGGTGTAGACACGATGAATAATCCCCCAGCCTTTAATACGCGCGCTGATTCCTTGATCCAAGCCGCCCCATCTGCAACATGCTCTATCGTTTCGAAAGACACCACTGCATCAAATACCTGCCCGTCAAATGGCAATTGCAGTACATCGCCTACCGCAAAAGATACATCTTCTCCGCCATAATCCCGCTTCGCCAGCTTCACCGACTGTTCGTCGATGTCGATGCCAACAACCTCGCTCGCCCCTGAACGTTTAAGCAGTGCAGCTCCATAGCCTGCCCCGCAAGCGGCATCCAGCACCCGCAGTCCGTCTACAAAATGTGATGCCAAGTTATAACGGGCAAGATGCTCCTCGTATACATCCTGATATTGCTGTTTAACCTCTCGATTTATTACAAGCCTTTCCCCACTGAAAACAACATCATTTTGCTCACGAATGCCCTGTTCATTTAGTTGATCATTCCCTGCGCCAGCTCCACCTATCTCTTCAGCTCCCTCTGCCAACCGCGCTTCGTCCTCTTGCGCCGCTTCCGAAACTGTACTCACCGTTGATAGCTCCTCTAGTTCCTCTATCGCAGCTTCATCGCTTACATAACTCGCAGTCGGCTCAATCGACGGCCTATCCTGCACAGCCCAGCCGTTTGGCGCTGTAATTGGCTTGGCGCGGCGGCCGAAAGCAAGCAGCTCGCTCGCTGTCAGCCTGCCTTTCAACTCCTCATTAGTCAGCGCAATTACCTGCTCCAGCCCCTCCACCACACGACGCTCCTGCTCAGCCAGCTCTTGACCGTCCTGCACAAGCGCAATCGCTGTCCGAACTAATCCAGCCTGCCCATACAATTCCCCCAGCTGCTCTGCGCCATATAGGCAGGCTGCCTGCTGCTGCGCACCGTGATTGCTTGGTGACAAATAATGACGTATATAGCGGTAATAGTGGCGATTAGCAAACGATCCGATCAGCCAACCTCCCGGCTTTAGAAGAGCCGCGAGCTGCTTCAACTGCTCCAAATTTCCATATTGATGGGCATCGCCAACAATAATGCCATCCATACTGTCTGCCTCGAGGCCCCAATCCTCCGACCGCTCCGTATCATACACTTTCACTCCGATGGCGGCAGCAACCTTCGCGGCACCAGGGTTTTTCTCCACCCCGAGCAGCTCTGCCCGCGGCAGCCGTTTCTTCAAGCGCAGCAGGGTTGCCCCGCAGCCACAGCCAATTTCCAGCAGCCTCGCGGGCGCCGCCCCTTCATAAGGCTCGAGCTGGGGCTCAATCAGCGACACCATATCCGAGCGAATGACGAGTGCCTCCGTCGGCTGAAAGCCCCATTTTTCCACAAAACGTCTGCGGTTGCTTTCATAGGCCGCTTGATACAAGGCAGGCTCCGCCTTGAAGCTCGCTCCTCCCCGATGATGGATGAACGTATCGTCGCAGAGCAGGAGCTTATAGCCAGCGAGCCGCAGCCGCAGCGAATAATCGTCATCCTCAAAATTTCCGATACCAAAGCTTTCATCCAGCCTACCAGCTGCCTCATACGCCGAGCGACGCAATAACAGGCAGAAGCCTACCAGCTTGGCACGCTCCTCCCATCTATGTGGTCCGTGATCGTTCCGCCTCAATTGGGCGAAAGCATCCAGCTCCTCCAAGGACGCATACTCCGCCGAAACCTCGCTCCAATAGGAGGCCGAATTCGTAACTGGACCTACTGCACCGACTTTGCTATCGCTAAGCAGCGCCTGCCTCAACCCTTCGAGCCAGCCGGGCGTCACAACGGTGTCGTTGTTAAGCAGCAGCAGATGGCTCCCTATCGCTTGCTCTAGCCCCTGATTGCAGCCCCTTGGAAAGCCTTCATTTTCCGCATTGGTGGTCACTCGCATATCAGGCTGATCCAACGCCCATTGAACCGTTCCATCGTCGGAGCCATTATCGATTAACAGTATTTCATAGCTTCCTGCTTCCGTATGCTTGCGTATGCTGTCCACACATTGTTTTGTATAATCCAACTGGTTGCGGGTAACCAAAATAATGCTCGTTATTTCCTTCGTCTGCCCCTCCACTGATCCCTCTCCTTCATATACTCAATAGCCTTTTGCTCATTCCTTCAGCATAT
The DNA here is from genome assembly GCF_038051995.1 of Paenibacillus sp. FSL H8-0537. Taxonomy (NCBI): domain Bacteria; kingdom Bacillati; phylum Bacillota; class Bacilli; order Caryophanales; family Paenibacillaceae; genus Paenibacillus; species Paenibacillus sp. FSL H8-0537. The sequence continues at coordinate 6,546,923 of NZ_CP150290.1, forward strand.
GTGCGCAGCAGGCGATCAGTATAGGCGGAAGGCGCTCTGCCGATTTCAGCGCATGCTTCCAGACGCATCGGTCATACTAATGCAGGGATAGACCCACAAAGGAGGTGCGGCACAATGGAAAACAACACCCATAAAGGCAACTACAAAGGCACGACCAAAACACACGCAAAAAATCAGGATATGGCCTTCGTAAACGACAATATCAAAGACACGAAATCCGTCTCCAACTTCTCCGACAAAAAGCAAAAAACGGATTAACGTTCCACGCATCCGGTAAAAAAAGAAAACGGAAGAGCGGTCAGACACTTCCTCGTCTGCCCCTAAGCTCTTCCGTTTTTAAGACCGTTTCTAATAAATGCTGCGCCTTTGTGCAGCTTAGCTGCAGGTTAATTCCGAATCGGCGCTTCCTTCAAATCCGCTCGCGTTTGCAGGTAACGGAAAAATGCCGTTGCTGCCTCTGCTCGCGTCACTTTACGCTCCGGAAGGAAGCTCCCGTCCGACAGCGACATAATATTCAGGCCGACCACGATTGCCGCCTGGCCTTTTTTCTCTGTTTTGTCCGCATCCTTAAAATTAATATTAAACAGCTGGTCATAATTCGCCAGCGTATTGTAGCCCAATGCCCGCACGATCAGCTCGGCCATTTCCTCACGGTCTACCTCACCCGCCGGATTAAAGGTGCCATCGCCAATATCAATCAGGTTTTGCTCAAGAGCGCTTTGAACATACACATAATAGCCTGATCCTTTCGCCACATCGTTAAATGCCACACTGCCCGCCTCCGCGTTCGCCATTACAATCGGGCCGCGGCCGCTGTTCATGGCAAGCACGAGCATTTTAATCAATTCGCCGCGTGTCACAATTGCATTTGGACGGACCTTGCCATCCTTCACATCCAGCGCCTTGTAAGCAACCATCAGCTCCAGCTGGCGCTGCGCCCAGTGGCCCTCCACATCAAGCGCCTTAGGCTTCTCGAGCGCCGTAACCTCTCCACTTTCGCGATTCCGCCATTGCCCGCTTTGGGCATCCAAAAATACGGATTCATCAATGGCAGCGGGCACAAGGCGGTAAACAAGCTTTACATCTGTCTTGCTTTCCACCTGTTCGGAATCTAGTTCACCGGCAGCCAGCATCAGGTTGTATTTTTCGATAGGGATCGGCTGGCCTTGCAGGGAATATTCCCGCTCTACATAATACGTCAGTTCTGTGCGATAGTAGGTGAGCCACTTTTCAATCGCTTCCGTTTTCTCGATGACCTTTGGGGCTTGCGCCGGGTAGTCGAAGGAAGCGAACTGGGCATCATACATCGTCACTTCGTTCGTCCGGGCATCCACATTAACATTGACCCGATCATAGGACACCGTCGCTCCCTGAATTTTACGAACAAAAGAAATGTAGTAGGAAGTAATCGTTCCGGCAGGCGCCTCGCTGTACTTCGCCCGATCAGGCTTTACAACGTACAGCTGGGCTGCCGCCCATGGAAGCTGCTTTTTAACCGTATCTATTGCGATTTTCTCCGCCTGCTCGTAGGACAGGGAAGGCTTCACCGACGTATCCCCGCCATCGTAGGCATAGGCGTAATAGCTGCGAATAATCCCCGTCTTGCTATCTACGGTTGCCGATACAGAGCCCGTCTCTCTGGCTCCGCTTTTCGTCGTCCAATTGAGGTTCCAATACGATTCGTTATGGCCTGTTGTATCGTCGCTGTACTCATTGTAGCTCGTATTTGACAGCACAGCGCCTGTTGGCAGCTTGAAAGTCGACTCTACGAGTGCAACCGCCTGTTTATCGGTCAAATTGCCCGCTTTTGGCGCTTCGCCGAGTGCTGCTGGGGCAATTGGCGTTGCAGATACGCTGCTTGTCTGATCATATAGCTTCTTAATAAGCGAGCCGTCTAGTGCATTTACCGCCAAGCCGCCCATCTCGTAGCTAAGCAGAGGGGTGTGCTGGCCTTCTGGACTATAAGGCACAATATATTGCAGCTCTGGCTGGGCAAGCTCGCGAAGCTTCGCATTTGCCTGCGCTAGCGTAATGCGCGAGTCTGCTTTTGGGAACTGCAGCGTATCGTCCCATTGCAATTTATAATTGGTAATATGGCCTTCACTGTCCACATCGAGTTCAATATAGTTGTCTACATAAGGAATGTCGTTAACCATTCGGTCATAACGAATATTATGAACAACCTCGCCTGTCAGCGGGGGAAGCACCTGCGCCCCGTATTCGGGATTGTAGCGCACCTGTCCTACGTAATCTGCTGCAATTTGCTTCATGAAGGAAGCAGCAATATCCTGGGCAGCCGCACGCTCTACCTTGAGCGGATACGTCGGCTTGGAGCTAGGATTGTCTATATAGGAATTAAAGGACAGCAACTGGCCGCCGTCAGCATCAATTTGAACATAAATGCTGCCCTTATGCTTGCCGTTTACTTTCTTGACGAAATCAAGACCCCAAACATTACGTTTGCCCTGTGCCAGCACGCTGACCGCCAAAGAAGCGCCCTGCAGCGTGTATTCCTTCGGGATGCTCACAAGCTCGCGCGCCAGCTTCTCTGCCTTATCCTTCGAAACCGATACATTCGCCGCAGAATCCATCGAACCCTCCCCGGAAATATTGTCTGCCAGAGTAGTCTGGCGATCAATCGTCACCTTCGCTCCATTTGCAAAAGCGGCGGTAGGTACACTGCTTGTTATCGCAACTAGCGCAACAAATGCAATCAACCGTTGTTTGCTTCCCATCTCCTGCTTCCCCCTCCAATACATTCCTGAATATCCTATAGACGCCCGAGCTTTGTGGGAAGTTGCGTCTTTTTGAAGAATAATTTGCCCAAGCGTAAACGGAGTTGTCATCCTTTAGTTTCCTTATACAAAAAAAGAAGCCGCACACCGATGAATCACCGGCAATGCAGCTTCCCTTCATTTAATCCATGTCCGACCAAAGGTCTTACAGTTGATTGTTGATTTTTGTTTTCAACGCATCTTTGCTTTGCAGACCTACCATTTTGTCAACGGGCTGTCCGTCTTTGAACAAAATAAGCGTTGGAATGCTCATTACGCCGAATTGCGAAGCCAGTTCAGGCTCTTCATCGACATTGATTTTTGCAATTGTAGCTTGGCCTGCAAGCTCAGTTGCCAATTCTTCAACGATTGGAAGCTGCATTTTGCAAGGTCCGCACCAAGGTGCCCAGAAATCTACTAGAGATACGCCGCTCTCTACGTTAGATGAAAAGTTGTCTTTCGTTAATGCTACTGCCATTTCAATCATCCTCTCCAGCTGTGTTGTATGATAAGGGAATACCCCTCACACCGTCTTTATAATCAGTTGCCTATTCACATGCATGAATCTGGCCTAGCACATCCTGAATGGTCGTGTGACTGAAATGCGCTTCAAGCTGCTTCTCCGCCTCACAAAAAATCCGGAACATCACTTGGTTCATATTGGAGCCAACGACGCACTCCATGCCCGGATCGCCCGAGCACCAGCTTGGAATAAGCGAACCTTGCGCCATCACTCGGTAAACATCGGCAAGCGTTACTACACTCGGATCAATCGTCAGCCGATAGCCGCCGCCCGATCCTTCGCGCGTATCCACATAGCCGCTGCGGCGCAAGCCGCTCATCACCTTGCGAACGCGGGCCGAATGAGTCCCAACGTTGACGGCAATCATTTCGCTGCTTGCCATGTTTTCCGGCAAATGAGCTAAATATACAAGACTGTGTACGGCAATTGTAAATTCGCTGTTCAATGTGAACGGCCTCCCTGTTTAGTACTGTAATTTTATCAATTACAGTTCAAACTGTCAATAGTCCGTTCCACTAAAATTCATGATTAGGATGCGATGACACTCGATCTATTATGCATTGGCCGTTTATGGCGGCTTTAAAAATTAAAAGTCATCGGATTGGAGCCATAACGGCGGCCTTCGTTCAACCCATCGATTGCTGCAATCTCCGCTTCCGTCAGCTCAAAATCAAAAACGTCGCCATTTTCGATAATGCGCTCTTTTCGAACAGATTTAGGAATCGTAATGACGCCTTTTTGCAGATCCCAGCGAATGACGACCTGCGCCGGGCTTTTGCTGTATTTGCCAGCCAGCTCCTGAAGCAGCGGCACATCTAAATTCCCTTGCATGAGCGGGCTCCAAGCCTCAAGCTGGATGCCTTGCTCGCGGCAGAAGCTCTGCAGCTCCGGCTGTGTCAGCAGCGGATGGAATTCCACCTGATTGACCATCGGTTTAATTTCGCAGCCTGGCAGCAGCTCGTCGAAATGCGGCAGCAGAAAATTGCTCACGCCAATCGCCCGAACGTAGCCATCCTTATAGAGCTTTTCCAGCGCGCGATACGTTTCCGTAAATTTTCCGGCTACTGGCCAATGAACTAAATACAAATCTATCACATCCAAGCCTAGACGCTTACGGCTTGCTTCGAATGCTTGCAGTGTCGTTTCATAGCCTTGGTCACGGTTCCATACTTTTGTCGTAATGAACAGCTCGTCCCTTGCAATACCGCTATCGGCAATTGCACGCCCCACACCCGTTTCATTGTTGTAAGCGCTCGCCGTATCAATACTGCGATACCCTGCCTCTATGGCGTAACGCACAGCGTGCTCAACCTCATCGCCTTCTTTTGACAAGTATACGCCAAGCCCCAGCCGCGGCATTTGCACCCCGTTTTGCAGAGTCGTTACTTCCGTGCTTATTGCAGCTTTAGTCAATTTTGTTCCTCCTGTTCTTTTTTTAAAATATAAGCTTGTATAAGTTTCACACTTATCATTAGGCTTATATTTCTCGGAATGAAACGCGCCGCGCCGCCAAAGGACGGCGACAGCCTTTTCACCTTGAGAAAAGTGATGAACGATAGCAGCAAAACTATTTTCCACAAAATAGTAACAACAAATAGCGGATGGGTCAACTTATTCCTGTGACTGAAGGCGCGATGAAGCGGCTTGCTGCAGGGATGTCTAGCCTGTCGGCAACGTGATATAATAGATATTAACGTATCGAACGGAGTTGATTATTGATGGCGGAACTGCTTAACCCCCGAAATGACTTCTTGTTTAAACGTATTTTTGGTAGCGAAGAGAACAGAGATGTACTGCTTGCCTTCCTTAACCGGACCTTTACAGAAGCAGGAAAGCCACCATTAACGGAAATTACTCTTCTTAATCCCTAAACAGAGAAAGATGCTCCGCGAGATAAACAATCGATCTTAGATATTCGAGGCAAAACTGCCGAAGGTGAACTAATCAATGTTGAAATGCAATTATTTAATAAATATGATACTGAGAAACGCACTCTTTTTTATTGGAGCAAGCTCTACAACGGACAATTGCAAGAAGGTCAATCTTATAAACTGCTCAAAAAATGTGTCACAATCAATATACTTAATTACTCATTTTTACCTAACGAACAGTATCATAACGTATTTCATCTTCGAGAAGATCGCAGTGGCATCTCCTTAATCGATGATATAGAACTGCATTTTTTAGAATTGCCTAAGCTTGATGACCTCGCTGTACCTGTTGAAAATGGCGGATTGGTTAATTGGCTCCTTTTTCTAAAGAGTACGAATAAATCCAATTGGGAGGTGCTCACCATGAACGATCCTGTATTAAAGAAAGCTATGAATACACTTGAGTTCCTTAGTCAGGATACAGAAGCGCGCCGCTTGTATGAAGATAGGCAAAAATATTTGCACGATGAGGCTTCCATGATTGAAGGCGCTTTAGCAGAAGGGGAGGCCCGTGGCGAGCGAAAAAAAGCAATCGAAATCGCTTCTGAGCTTATAGCTCTTGGAGTTGAAGCGCATATTATTGCTAAAGCATCCGGTCTTACTGAGTCTGAAATCTTAAACATGAAAAAAATCACTTAGGACACTAAAATACGATTACCTCAAAAAAGCGGCAAGCCCCTCCAATTAAGTGGTGGGACTTGCCGCTCTTTCATTTAAACCAAATTCTTTGTAATTAACCCTTATTCGCCCCGCCAAAGCTAAAGCCTTGGGACATAAAGCGTTGGCCGAACACATAAAGCGCGACCGCAGGGATCGTGTAAATGATTGAGAAGGCGGCCAGCTTGCCGTATTGCACGATGCCATTTTGCCCGAAATACTGGTAAATGGTAACGGCAGCAGGAAGCTTCTGTGGGCTTTGCAGCAAAATAAACGGAACGAGGAAGTTCCCCCAGCTGCCTGCAAAAGCGAAAATGCCTACTGTGAAAATACCTGGCAGCATCAGTGGCACAACGACTAGGCGAAGCGTCGTCCAGATGGAGGCGCCGTCCACCCAAGCAGCCTCCTCCAGCTCCAAAGGCACGGAATCCATGAAGTTTTTCATCATCCAGATGGAATATGGCAACGCGGATGCGGCCAAGAACAAAATGGTGAAAAACAAGGAATCCTGAATTTCCATAAAGAGGAAAAACTGATAAACCGGAACCATAACCGCCGTAATCGGCAAGCCTGTTGCGAACAGGATTACATACATAAACGGGCGTTTATACCTCAGCTGATAACGTGACAGCGGATAGGAAGCAAGCCCCGCCGCAGTGACGACAAGCAGTGCTTGTCCAAGGGCCAGCAGCAAGCCATTGCCGAAAGAGCGCTGATTGTCAGAGCTCGCTAGCGTAGACGTATAATTGCTTAGCGTTACCTCATCAGGCACCTTCAAAGCAAGGGTTGCGGCTCCATCGAATGAAGCCAATACGAGCCACAACATAGGAAGCAGGAACAATAAAGCGATAAAACTCAAAATAATATAAGGAAGCACCCGACCAACCATAAACCGATTCATTCTGGGGCGCTTGCGTACGTTGCTGCTCATTCTCGCGTCCTCCTTTTAATAAACCATTATCCAAGCTTTGCGCATGGCTTACAGCTTCACTTTTAGAAGCTTCATATACAACAGACTGGCAACAATACCGATCAACAGCAGAACAAGCGAAATAGCTGTGCCGTAGCCAAGCTGATAGTTGACGAAGGCCTGATGATACATATAGATTGGCAGCGTCTCCGTTGCATTTCCCGGACCGCCACCTGTCAACGCATAAATAAGCGTGAAGGAGCCTAATGTTTGAAGTGTTACGAGTACCATATTCGTTACAACAGAACCGCTGATCATTGGAATGGTAATACGGATAAGTCTTTGCCAAGCCGAAGCGCCATCAATCATTGCCGCTTCCTCAACCTCTTTAGGCACGTCGCCCAGTGCAGCCTGGAATACCATCATCGAGAAGGCTGTTCCATGCCATACGTTTGCAATAATAACGGATACCATCGGGAATGTGTACAACCAAGCAATAGGTTCAAAGCCGATTCCTTGAATGAATGCATTAGCCGTTCCCGTATCATTCAGAAAAGCGAACCATACAAATGCGCATACTACTTCCGGCGCTACCCAGCCAGAAATAACGATGGAGCCGACAACACTGCGGAATACGCGGTTTCTGCCATTCATTAGAAACGCAATAAGAAAGCCCATAACTTGCTGGCCAATAACGGCCGAGAAGATGAGGAATAGGATGGTGTTGCCTACAGAAGTGCGGAATGTCGCATCCTGAAACATATTCGTGAAGTTTTGGAATCCAACAAACTGCGTATTCGCTGCTGCCGCTCCGGTCAAAGCCATATTTGTAAATGCGAAATAAAAAGTTAAAACTGCCGGCACGAAGAAAAAGAGTAAAAGCAGCAGCCAGCTAGGCGATAAGAATAGCGCCGCCCTCCACTTTTCACCGCCGTTCCCTTTCCTTTTCGCTTTGGGAAATCGCGAGTTTATCGCTTCCATCTGGTATCCTCCTGACTGAATTTGAAAAAGACAAGCCGATTGTTGTTAAGCAACAATCGGCTTCCCAGCTATGTGCTACTTCGCCGCTACTTTATCAGCGCCGACTGTTCTTTCTACGCTTTTTGCATATTCTTGCATAGCAGCTTCAGGAGCAAGTGAGCCCGATGCCACTTTTTCAACCATTTCTTGAATGGAAGTCGATACTGCTGGATAATTCGCATTAGTCGGACGAACGTGTGTGTACGTAATAAATTCAGCAGCTACGCCATACAGCGTGCCAGGCTGGCCCGTGTATTCTGTGTCAGCCGCAACGTCGGTACGAGGCGTTAAAGCGCCGTCCAGCATAGCGAACTCTTTGTTGTGCTGTTCATTAGTAGCCATTTTAATAAATTCGAAGCCCAGCTCTTTTTCAGCGGATTTCGCGCCAACGCTAAGCGTCCAGCCGCCAGACATCGAAGTGAAGCCAGGATTTTGGCCTTTTTCTGTCGGCATTTTCACGAAGCCGTATACATCAAGCGCTTCCGGCCAAGGCTTGCCACCGCTTGCCGACCAGTTGCCTGTCAGCCAGTTGCCGTTCAGGACGATTGCTACCTTTTGATTCGGCATCAGATCTGTCTCCAATACTTGACCTGCTTGTGCAGTCAGTACTTGCGACATTTTTGGACCCATGCCCTCGGAGTAGATGGAGTGAATGAAGTTCAGCGAGCTCAAAATGCCCGGGCTTTGTGTAACCCATTTGCCATCTTCATAAAGCGTATCGTCTGTTCCGTAAAGCAGCATTTCGAACGTTTGCATCGTTGTTGCTTCTTGGCCTGCTTTACCAGAGTTCATCCAGAAAGGAATAATGTCTGGCAGCTTGGATTTAATGGTGCGGGAAGCGCTCAGCACTTCATCCCAGCTCTTAGGCTCCCAAGGCACAGGCAGACCTGCTTTCTTGAACAGCTCTTTGTTGTAATACAAGCCGCGAACGTCAGTGGAGAAAGGCACGCCATAAACTTTGCTGTCCGTGGCTGTTACAGCTGCTTTAATACCTTCGTTGAATTTGCTCCAATCTTCCCATGCATCCACAGCAAGCGGCTCAAGGTAGCCAGCTTCGCTGTCAGCATTAATCATGAAGGAATCTTCAGCAAGCACCTCTGGCGCCGTTTTCCCATCCATCATGAGCAGCGGAATTTTTGTTGCATATTGCGAGCCTTCAATCGGTTGCAGCTCAACGGTAACGCCAGGGTTCGCTTTTTCAAAATCCGCCTTTACGCTAGTCAGCCACTTGCCCCAGTTATCCGTCTCATTCCATTTGCCATAAGCAACTTTAACCGTCTTTGTTGCTCCCGCTGTGGAGGTTGCTTCTGCGCCCTCTGTGCTATTTGTACCTGCATTTCCTGAACATGCTGCAGTGAATACAGTTAAAGCTGCAACCGTACCTGCCAGAATTGTTTTTTTACCTGCCATCTTGATCGCTCCCCTTATTGTCCGTCTGTTACGCTTATTATTTGTTCCTATATTAAACGAGCATTCATGCTCGATGGAACCTTAAAGCCGCAATACGTCAAAATCAATTCGCTAAACAAGGCATTAGCCCAAGAAAACCATTCGCGCGTATACTCGCTTGGATCATCTTTATGAAAGCCTTCATGCAGAAAATCAGTTCCAGCATCCGTGTTTTCCAGCACGTTCAGCAGCCGTTCAACCTCAGCCTCATCTTGTGAAGTCAGCGCTTGCATAGCCAGCGAAATGTGCCAAATATAGTTTTCCGGGGTATGAGGGCTGCCAATTCCTTGCGCTGCCGTACCTTTGAAATAATAAGGATTATCCTCACTCAGCACGAAGCGTCTTGTATTCAAATATATCGGATCATCCAGCTTGCAGCAGCCGAGGTAAGGCAGGGACAGCAAGCTTGGGACATTCGCATCATCCATCAGATTGTAGCCGCCAAGACCGTCTGTTTCGTAAGCGAAAATTTTCCCGAACTGCTCATGCTCGACAGTTGCATACTCTTCGATACCGGATTGAATTTCCTGACGGAGAGCAACCGCCTGCTTCGCCAGCACTTCATTGCCAAGCACTTCAACCGCTATTTCCGCCATATAATCCAGCACAACAACTGCAAACATGTTCGATGGAATGAGGTAGCCGTAGTCGCAAGCATCGTCACTTGGACGGAAGCCCGACCAGGTCATGCCCGTCACTGCGCTTGGCGTGCCTTTGCCTTCATTAAGCAGCGTGTCCGACGGCGGGCAGTCCGTTCTTTGGAAACGGTAGCTCGATTGCTGATCGTGGTTCTGCTCTGTTCTCCACACCCGCAAAATGCTGAAGCAGGCTTCTTTAAATGCCTCGTCCAAATGCGCGGTAGTTCCAGTTGTCTTCCAAAGAAGATAAGCAAGCTGAATCGGGTAGCAGAGCGAATCAATTTCATATTTGCGCTCCCATAGCCAAGGAGACATTTCCGTTAGATCCTTCTGATGCCCCTTGCTGTTGGCGTGCTCATTAAACGCATTTGCATAAGGGTCCTGCAATATATGTTGAATTTGCCGTTTGACAACGCCTTCAATTAAACGGGCCATCTCGGCATCTTCATTCGCTAAAATTAAGTACGGACGAACCTGTGCCGCAGAATCCCGGAGCCACATCGCTGGAATATCACCCGTAATGACGAAAATTGCACCGTCAGGCTGAGGCTTCAACGTCGTTGTTAACGTATTGGAGAAACAATTTGCAAACATGCGGGCCAGCTTCGTACGGGAACCCAGCTTTCCTTCTACTTCCTGGATTAACGACTGCACCGATGTCGGCAGCGTTTCCATTACTTCAGTCATTTCATACATCCCTTTCTATTAAGCGCTTTCAAGAGGTTTATGTACCGATATTAATCTATATTTCATGGTATGTCAATATACTATGTTATATTATTTATTTGCAAATAGCATACTAATCATTTTACTAGGCACAGCTCCGATTCGAGCCCATAAGGCATAACGATATATAGCAGAAAACCCTTGCTGTCTCGGTTGACAGAAGGGCTTTGTCCATCTATATCCTGGTATTCAGTTTCTCTAATAAGCCAGAAAATATGCAAAGCATATACATCCTGCCCAGCAGCCCGTTTTTCTATTGGGGTGCAGGCCCTGTCGATTTGCCAGGGACAAGCTTTACCTGCAGCGATATTTTGCTTGGGAGCGTGGCGCCTTGAATAAGTTCCAGAACATTATTGACGGCGAGGCGGCCAATCTCCTTCTCATTCTGCTCCAAGTGCGTGAACGGATACAGCGCCGACGTGCTCTGCGGGCTATCAAAGCAAATAATCGAAATTTGCTGTGGAATTTGCAGGCCCATCTTTTCTACCGCTTCCTTCGCGATGAGCGCCAGCTCATATTCCATCGCAAACAATGCGGTAATTCGGGGATGCTCGCGCAGCATCTGCTGAATGATTTTCACATATTTATCAATGAGGTGGCTGCTGGAATTGTCATTGGACGTCCAGTTCATATCGGTCAGCCAGGACGAGCGGTCCAGCAAAATACCGCCTTCGGCATGCGCCTGCACAAACCCCTCAATCCGTTCCTCAATCGCTACATTATCCGTCACCCGCGAAGCAAGCAGCCCAATATGGCGATGCCCGTGGTTAAACAAATGCTGTACACCCATTTTCGTCGCTTCCACATTGTCTGAGCTGATTGCCGTTGTATCCGTCCATTTCAAATAACGGTCAACCAGCACATGCGGAAATTTATCAATGACCAGCTTCAAAATTTCCGGGCTGAAGTTTTGCCCGCGCGTCGGATAAATAATCAGGCCATCTACCCCGTATTGGCGCAGCATCTGAATCGCTTTCTCCTCCACATCGGGCTGGGAAAAAGAGATGCGCAGCATCAAATAAACGCCGAGCGCCTGTGCTGTCCGTTCCATCTCTGACAGCATTTCCTTGCCATAGCTGTCGCTAAAATCCTCCATAATAAGCCCTAATACAATTTGCTGTGTACGAGCAGCAGCCACTGGATCTTGAGCAGGAGAGGCTTCCACCTGTTCCTGAATGGCATGCTCAATAACGAAAGAGCCGCGGCCCGGCTGACGCATAATATAGCCGTCCTGCACGAGCATATCCAGTGCTTTCTTGGAGGTAATCCGGCTGACTGAAAATTCCTCCATCAGCTCCTTCTCCGAAGGGATGCGGTCACCGACCGTATAATCTCCGATTTGAATCTTTTCGCGCAGCATCAGATACATTTGTTCATATCTAGGCTTTAAAGCGTTCATGCCTTCCATTATACATTCACCTTCAGCATCTATTTGGTCGTACTGGGACGATGTCGTAATTATACATATCCACCTAGTATACTATGTCATGTCATTTCTGGAAAGCTTATAATGCCGCTTCCGGCAAATGCAAGCTTATCCTTTAGCCCTTTGAATAAATCTGTCATGGCAGCGGGAGGACCCGGAATATATATAGCTTGAACGGATAATCTGTGCAGAACTCGGAGGTGCATAGGATGGGGCTGCTGTGGCGGCGGTGGGTTGCCATCAGAACCGAAAGCGGTTCTAGGGCGGATATCATTGACCGATTGGAGGCTCATTTGAAGGCAAGCGGCATTAAGGCAAAAGTTACTCTTGAAGGCAATTTGAAACGGCTTCACGTGCTTAAAAAGGACGTTGAAGCCGCTCAGCACCAGCTGGACGCTTTCGACGCCGAACCTTAAGCAAAGGCGCGGGCCGGGCACGCATCGATGGATGCGGCTGCCCGGCCGCGCAGAGCTATCTGGATGAAGAACGCACCCAGCGATAGCCTTTGCGGACACCATTCATGACCCACTCAGGCACAGGCATGGAATGTTTGGATAGAAACGGCATGTAAATCCGGTTGTACGCTTTTTTCAAGTCATCCCACATCATGCAAGGCTCTTCTTTAAGAAAATCGGATACATCCACGACAAGGCCACGGTCATCGCTCGATACCATTACATTTTTGCCATGAACATCATGTGGAAACAGTCCCTGCTCACGAGCGTAATCCAAAGCTGCATCAATTTCCGCAATAATTCGGTCCTCGATGATTACACCCTCAAGCACACACTTGTATAACGTTTTCCCTTCAAGCCTGCGCAGCATTAAATATTCCAGATCATTGCTTTTGGATGCATGGTAGCAGGTGGAATATGCAGGATGATTGCCCAAACGGCGATAAACTTCCCTTTCTGCTTCCCAGCCTTCCCTGCCCGGCGCATACACCTTCACGGCTATATCCTGCGCATCCCGATGAACGAATACACCAGCATAATTTCCCGCCCCAAGCAGCTCCCAGCCTTCCGGCAATACATCCACTTGAATGGGCTCGCCATGGTTAATGCTTTGGAGCTTCACGCCTGCAAGCAGCGTCCGTTCGGTCATCTCAATCCATTTCTCCAGCCGTTTCTCTTCCATACCTTGTGCCTGCCTCTCTCACCATGTCTATACTCTATTCTATTATTTTAAATCGGAAACGGCGAAAAGAAAAGAAGAGCGACATAGGATCGCTCTCCTTCTTTAGGTTTATCGTCTATTATTATCCATATCGCAAATATTAACCTACCAGCTTGAGGCCAATAACGCTGCCAATAATCATGAGGACGAAGAAGATTTTACGCCAATCGCGTGATTCTCCGAAAAAAATCATCCCCAGAATGACGCTGCCGACCGAGCCGATTCCCGTCCAAATGCCGTATGCGGTACTGATCGGAATGTCCTGAAGCGACCGCGACAGGAAGTAGAAGCTGATGAAGCCGAAAATAATCGCTCCTACCGTCCCTCTCCACCGTTTAAAGCCATCTGACAGCTTCATGAATGTGACGCCGCCGACCTCGCCAAGGCCGGAAATAATAAGAAAAATCCATGCCATTTTATTTTCCGCCCCTTCCCTGCACGACCGGTGCTGATTTCAGTGCTTCCGGCGCCGATCCATCCGATGCCTGCTCCTGCTTCGGCTTTTCGCTGGATACGAGCTTAAGTCCGATAATGCCGATGATCAGCGTGCCGACCAGCAGCAGGCGTTTAATATCCGCAGACTCGCCCAATACCAAAATGCCGAACACGACCGTACCCGCCGTACCAATTCCGGTAAATACCGCATAAGCCGTGCCGATTTCCAGCAATTGCATGGAACGGGCAAACAGCACAAAGCTAATAATAATTAAAATGACTGTAATGACGCTTATTAGCGGGTCTGTAAATCCTTTCGAATATTTAAGACCGAAGGTCCAGAATACTTCAAATATGCCCCCGAGTATGACATAAAGCCACGCTTTCATATTAATCTCCTCCTGTTAACCTTCAATGAAGCCAAGATGACTAAGCTGTCGTCCAGTCTTTCTCTAGCATTTCCCATACGGTCTGCTTGTGCGAGCTGAATACCGACTGTTCATAAATCTGATTCGCCACGAGCAAACCATCCAGCAGCGTATAAAACACCGCAATCATATTCTCCACATCCCGCTGAGGAAAAATGCCTGCCTGCTGCCCCTCCAAAAATAATGCGCCCACAATAGCGTCCACCCGCTGCTCATGCTCCAAAAAATCGACGCGGAACTGCTGCTGCAAATGCTTGGGCGGCATTAGCATCATCCGTTTCAGAAACCATTGGCCGACCGTCAAATGCGGAAAGTCCGTGAAAAAATCGTACACCTCGCGCAGCCGCTCCAAAACAGGCCTGCCTTGTGATTGCTGCATAAGCTCCTCAAATTTCATGCCCTCTTCGGCAATAACATCCGCGCAAAGCTCTAAAAAAAGCTGCTCCTTCGACTTAAAATGAGCATAGATAGATGGCGTCTTAATCTGAACCGCCTTAGCGATATCGGACATCGACGTTCCTTCGTAGCCAAATTCGGTAAAGATCGTCAAGGCGGCATGCTTAAGACGCTCTGCCGTTGCTTTTGATGCTGGCACTTGTATGGTGTCCTTTTTCATAGCCTCATTCACCTCTCGGCAATCATTCTTTTTACCTAACGAACGTTAGTTAGTCTTTCGATATTGTATGACGCCTTTATCTAAAAGTCAAGGCTGCAGGCTCTAGAAGGCAAATTGTACCCGCTCCTCCTTCCATCCTGTACACACAATTGCGGCGGCGTTTACCTTTATATACAAAAAAAAGCCCCCTGCCGCTTGGAAGCAGCAGGGAGGACTTCTTTATTCCTATATTCCAATATTCATATAGCGAGGCGTTTGTTTCCCTCGTCAATCTTATAGTTTTGCTACGCTCACTGCGATTTTTTCCATTTGCGCCTGAGTCAGCACTTGGTCAGGAGAGCTGATGGTGATCGTACGGTCATCAAGCTGGAAGCTAAGCATTGGCAGGTCGCTTGGCGTATACCATTTCGCTTTTACTCCGTTCGACAGCACAACCTCCTTGCTTTCATAACCGTCCGAGTAGTCTCTCGGAGATACATTGACGGTCATATGATTGAAAATCACACTAACGCCGTCGCCCCCAGCAAACGATTTGACAAAAGTATCTCCGGCTGCCATCTGCTTAGGTGCATATGCCGTTTCGAAGCCATCAAATGCAGCGAATTCCTTCTTGATCGCTTTTATTTGCGCATCGCTGTATTTAACCTCCACATACTGCTCGGATGCTTGCTGCCCTTTGCCAATCAGCACCTGATTGTTTTTCGAATCATATTGAATCGGTGTATGGAGCGCTCCGGCAAGCGAGCGGACAGGCAGATACATTTTATCCTGATACATAATTGGCGAAAGCTTGTGGCCGTTCTCATCTTTAAGGGTATAAGCAGCTCCGTCGACTTTGACACTGATATTGCCATTCAAATAGGCAGAAATTTTTTGGAGGCTAGCTCCAGCGTATACGCCTGCTGCGCCCGTCAATGTCATTCCAACAACTACCATCGATACGATACCTTTTTTCATGTTGTTTTTCATTTTTATGATCTCCTTTTGAATACTCCGATTTTTTGTTTTATCTCTATTTTTATAATTTCAATTATTGGACGCTCTAGCTGGACGCTACTGCTGTCCCTCCTCGTTTGCCGCTGCTGCGTCCTCCCTGATGAATACAGTATATAAAGCGGATATCTCAAGACTACGTCCAGCTTGTATCTAACTTGTAAATAATATTCCCCAATTACAGCGCGTCTGAATACTTTAGCAGGCAGCAAAAAACAGCAGGGCTTCATTACGACATTTTAGCGCCGTGAATTCCTGCTGTTTTCTGTTTTCTATTTTCCATTTAAAAATTCAACCGATCCCCCGGACTCAGCGAATAAACGCCCTCATAGCCCTCTTCCTTCAACACCGCAAGCAGCCCGTCGGTTCTTGGCTTAACCGCATGCGCTAGCACGGTGGTGCGGCTGGGCACCCGCTCCAGCATCTGGCGGACATCCGGCAGGCCCTGATGCACCTTATAGCGGATATGCTGCACGGATAGCCGGTAGCGCGACGGGCTACTCCCACTGCCGCCACTGTCCTCGCTGCTCCGCAATGCCTTTTCGCCATAAGAGCCTGCTGCGAGATGTCCGGTCAGCAATACGGCATGGTGAGCGTCACCCGAAAGCTGCTGATAGTACCACCGTGCAACTTCTGACTGCATCATGCCATCATTCGTAAAAATCAGGGCACTGCCCTTGCAGGCAAGCGCCCTTAAGCGCTCCTCTTCGCTTGCGACAATCGCAAGCCTCCCACTCGCCAGCAGCGCCTCCATACGAGCCAGCGCTCCGCCGGCCAGCCATTCCGGCAGCGCAGCCAGCTGTTGGAGCGGCTCCATCAGCGCCCGCTCTACGATAAGCTGCACCTCTGGGAAGCGCTCGCTCGCCCACACCAATAGCTCCTGCCCTCTCCCGCTCGTCGGCACCGGATAAAGCACTGAGCCCTGTGCCCGCAGCACCTCCTCGGTCGCCCGTTCCAGCTCCGCCAGCCGAACCGCCTGCGAATCCGGATTCGCCCCGTAAGCTGCGTCGATGATCGCAAGATCGGCGATACAGCTTGTCTCTGAAATCGGACAGCGAGCGTCATCCGCCCCTTCTCTGCCCCCGCCAATCGCTCCGAGCCGCGGCTCATCTGCTGCAAGCAAGCCCGATTCTGCGGTATAATCGCCTGAGAAATACACCAGCTTGCCGTGCCAATCAAGCGCCAGCCATACCGCGCCTGGCAAATGCCCGCTGCGCCCCCATTTTATGCGCAGCCCAGGGACTACGCTGCTCCATTCATCAGCGGTGGATCGCTCCTCCAAATAGGCAAATCGGATAGCCGCAATATGCTCATCCCCATAAGGAAGCTCGGCAGCCTGTGAGCGGGCATAACGATTCCACGCCTGAAAATAACCCGGAAGCTGCTGCGCCGTCACGCGGCTCGTCCATACTTCACCTTCATAACCGTGCTTATACAGCAGCGGCAGCGCCATGGAATGATCCTCATGCGCATGCGATAAGAATACCGCTTTCAGCTGCGGAATCACTTCCGGGCACATGAGCGGATATTGTCCGCCGCCTTCTTTTTTTCCGCCGCAATCCAGCAACACCGCTTCGTCTTTATATTGCAGCAAATAGCTGGAGCGTCCGTGTTCGCCCGCTCCGCCCCATATGGTCAGTTGCATCATCAGCTATTCCACTTTCTGTTGTGAGCTAAAAACATTCATCGCCAGCAGCAGTATGGTTGTGACGCCGACCGTTATGACGGCCATCGCCATCCCCATCGACACCTCTCCCTGCTCAAACTGGGCAAAAATATAGGTCGCCGACGTTTTCATCGAAGGCGGCAGGACGAGCAGCGACGCCACAAGCTCCCGATTGGATATCGTGAACGTCATCATCCAGCCCGCCAGCATGCCGGGCAGCAGCAGCGGCAGCAAAATCCGCCGCAGCACATATAGCTTGCGCCCTCCAAACACTTGGCCCGCCTGCAGCAGCATCGGGTCGATTTGCCCGTAGCTCGCTTTCACATACTGCACAGTGTAAGGCAAGAACAAGATGACATACGTTAGCACCACCATGCCGTATGTATTGTAAAGCGGAATCGGCATCCACTTCGCATTCCATAACAAAATCAAACCTACGACGATAACGATGCCCGGCACTGTATTCGGCAGTAAGCTGAACAGATCAACCAGCTTCTGTCCCGGCGTACGTGAACGCTGCACCGTTAGGGCGAACCATGTGCCCAGCACGACGGCAATCGTGGAAGCGACAATCGACAGGCCGAAGCTGTTCAATAGCGCATCCAGACTGGAAGAACCCGGCGTAAGCAGCTCCACATAATGCTGAAGCGTCAAATTGTCCCATGCGAGGCCGACGCCGCGCAGCTTCAAGAGGGATGCCGTAATAATCGAAAAATAAGGAATGCCGATGGAGGCAATGAGCAGTACCGCAATGTACAGCCAGCACAATATCCGGCCCCAGCGGCTCATCGTTGCAGTCTGCTTGATGGCGCCCTTGCCGCCGACTAAACGATAGGAAAAGCGGCTGCTAATCGTGCTTTGGATGTACCACATCACAAGGCAAGCCGCGAGCAGCACCGAAGCAAGGGAAGTCGCCTTGCCAAAATCAATCGGCCAGCTGGAAATATATTTATGGATTTCCGAGGTCATGACGTAAAAGCCGATTTTGCGCCCAAAGGTCGCGGGTGTGCCGAACTCGGCAATCGTTTTTACAAAAATGAGCAGGCTGCCCATGACGTAGCTGGACAACAGCAGCGGCAGCACGATGCGCCGCAAGCGGTACAGGAAGCCGCCGCCATGTACCGCTGCCGCTTCCTCCATGCTTCCGCCGATTTGCAGCAGCGCATTGCGCAGCAGCAAATACAGAAACGGAAATAAATGCAGGCTCATAATCGCCACCATGCCGCCAAAGCTGAAGAAGGCGGGGGTGATGGCCGAGGATGCCGGAATGAATTGCTCCATGTAGCCATTCGTCTGCATGAACAGCATCCAGCCCATCGACCCGATGTAAGGCGGCGTCATGAAGGGGATGAGCAGCACGATATCCAGCCACTTGTGGCGGCGCAGCGGCGTCTTTGCCATAACCCAAGCCAGCGGGAAAGCAAGCACTGTCGTCGCCGCGATGACGCATAGTCCCAGCCAAATCGAGTTAAACAGCACCTCGCTAAGCTCGCTCTGCCTAATGATTTGCAGCGGTGCCAGCAAATCCAGCTTCTGGTCGGTATATAAGCTCGTGCCGAATACGATCAGCAGAGGCGCGAGTACCAGCATCCCGAGAAGAGCCAGCGCCAGTCCCATGCCGAGCCAAACATAGTTTTTGAACAAAGAGGATAACATCGTCAGACCACCTATCTATTACCTGTCTATTACCTGTCTATTGCCAGCACCGCCCGATAACTGATGCCTTAGGGCAGCAGATATCAGGCGGCTGGTGTTCGCTTTATTTAAACAATTGGGTAAACTTCGTCGTCACGCTGTCGCTATTTTCGTTCATCCACTGCCAGTTCACGTTGAAGGTAGGAATTTCGTCCACACTTGCACGGTCCTTCGCTTCCACATCCGAGCGGCCTGGAAGCAAATACGCACCAGTAACCATTTTCTGAGCATCATCGGAGAGCAAATAATCGATAAAAGCTTTGGCATTGTCAGCATTTTTGGTCGTGCCGACAATAGCAGCCGGACGCGGGCTAATAACGCTGCCCTCTTTTGGATAAACAATATCAACCGGCTCGCCAGCCGCTTTCGCTTTGTACGCCATGTAATCAACGCCGGCGGCTACAACAGATTTCGCTCCTGTAATAACCGGATCAAGCGCCTCTTGATTCGCGCCTGCCATCGCTACGCCGTTTTGCTTGTAGCTGTCGAATAGCGACCAGCCGCTATCGCCCGATGCGCTTAAATAGCCGGAAATAAAATCAAGTGCCGAGCCAGACAACGATGGATCGGGAATGTTAACCTTGTCCTTCCACTCCGGCTTAGCCAGATCTGCCCACGAAGCAGGAGGCGTCTGTACGAGCTTCGTATTGTACACAATGCCAAGCGCAGAGGCGCTGTAGCTGAAATATTGCCCATCTTTATCCGACCAGTCGGCAATCAGCTTGTCCGCATTAGCCGCATCCGGATAGCTCATCAAAATGCCTTCCTCTTTCAATCCCTGCATCGCCGGAAGTGACGCAAGCACAAGCACATCAACCGCTGGATTGGATTTCTCCGCTTCCATGCGGGCAAGAATTTTGCCCGTTGTGCCTTGGAACATCTCGACCTTCACGCCAGTCTTCGCTTCAAAGCCTTCCTTTATTTTGTTCGCAAGTCCTTCTGGTCCTGCGCTGTATACGACTACGCTGCCGCTCAGTTTAACCTCTGTTTGCTGCGGCTGCTCTGCTGCTGTAGAAGCGGCTGGTGCCGAAGGTGACGCAGACGCTTCACTGCTTGCTTGTCCATTGCTTGCTGCTGTTCCGCAGCCTGCCAAGCTGACTCCCATAAAAGCGGTTAAAGCAAGCATCATGCCTTTTTTAGCTAATTTCATTGGTAGGGCCTCCCGATTGTTCTCATTTTTATTTGTAAAACATATAACCCGCTCGTTTATGACACCACTTCGTGCACATGCTCCGGCGAGGCGTAAACTTGCACCTTATCGCCAACGAGCAGCCTTGACGGAGAGTAGGCCGTCCAAGTGCCCAGATTCTCCTGCATCTCAAGCTCTACCTCATAGCGGTCGCCCATGTAGCTGGCATGCCGCACCTCCGCCTCGAAGCGATGATCCTCAGCATCCGCCTCGTGAAAGCGCACATGCTCCGGCCGCAGCATCCACTTGTCCTTCATCAGCCAATTGGACTTGCCGATGAAGCGGGCGACGAAGGGATGCTCCGGGGTGCTGTATATTTGCTCCGGCGTCCCTTGCTGCAAAATCTCGCCGCCTTGCAGCACGACAACCTCATCCGACATGCTCATCGCCTCCGTCTGGTCATGGGTGACGTAAAGCGCCGTCACACCCGCTTCCTTCACCAGATGGAGCAGCTCTGCCCGCATCTCATCGCGCAGCAGCGCATCCAATGCGCTGAGCGGCTCGTCGAACAGCACGAGCTGCGGCTTCATGACGATCGCTCTGGCAAATGCGACGCGCTGCTGCTGACCGCCGGACAATTGATGGGGATAACGCTTCTCCATGCCCCCAAGACGGACGGTCTGGAGCGCACCTAGCACCGCTTCCTGAAGACCAGCCTTCATGCCGGCAGCTCGCAGGCCGAAGGCGACATTTTCAAACACCGTCATATGCGGCCAAAGCGCAAAGTCTTGAAACACCATTCCGAATTGCCTTTGATGAGCTGGCTTATTGATTCGCTTTACTTTGGAATAGTAGCACTCCCCATTCACATGAATCTCACCGCCGTCCGGCGTCTCAAGTCCTGCGAGCATTCGCAGCAGCGTCGTTTTGCCGCAGCCTGAGGGGCCGAGCAGCGTTGTAAAGCTGCCTTTGGCAATCGATAGGCTGGAAGGCCGCAGCGCCTGAACGGCGCCGAAAGACTTTTCCAAATGATTCATTACGATATGTCCCATATGCATTAACCTGCCTGTCTATTAAATGACTGGCGGAGCAGGCAGCCGAGGCTTCCTTGTCCGCTAGGCTTTAAGCTTGACCTCAGTATAGCCCCCGACTATTCGTTGTTTATTTGAGCTGTGTAAATGAAAGATTAACTTTTTAGTGGATTTGTTTTAACATTCATCGAATTTTTCTATGCTACTTTTATAAGTAGTGGCGGAAAAGCGGCTACGCTGCATGAAAAACTTGACTTCCGATCGCCATTAGCCTTGAATTTATATTAATAATTTTCCACAGGAAAAAATTCAAGGCTAAAAGCGAACGCTATCGCTTCTCCAGTTCAAGCTTTTCATTTCGCTTCTCCTTTCCGCCACACTTTTACACTTATCCGTTCATAAGTAGGAGGCAACCGCCTGTGAATTTATTGAAGCTGAAAATTATTGAGCTGCTCGACAAGCATAAGAAAATTACTCCCGTTGCCCACGAGCTGGATCTCAAGCAGCCGACCATTACCTATCATATGAAAAGCCTGGAGCAGGAAATGGGCGTCAAGCTATTCGAGGCGCGGGCGGATAAAATGCTGCTGACTGCGCCTGGCAAAGCGCTGCTTCATTATGCAGTACGCATCAACAAGCTGGCGCAGGAGGCTGAGCGTGTCGTTATGGAATATGGCAGCCTTGCCCGCGGGAAGCTGACCATTGGAGCGAGCTACGTCCCGGCTACCTATGTGCTGCCGGAGGTGCTGAGCGATTTTTCCAAACATCACCCGGGCATTGAGATTTCAGTGCTGGTGAAGCCCGCCCCTATTATTAAGGAAAAGCTGTGGAACCATGACATTCATCTCGGCCTCATCTCCTCCGAGCCGTTCGAGCAGCCCTCCTTGTCCACGCATAGCATTTGCGAGGATGAGCTGGTCGTTATTTTTGCCCCTACTCATCATCTGGCTGCTTATGAAACGCTTAATCCGGGGCTTATTGCAACCGCAAATTTTGTGCTGCATGGCGAACAGTCCAGCACACGGGAAATGACAACGAGATGGCTGAACAATCACCGCATTGACCTCATCGGGCCCATTGAGCTCGATTCGATCGAAGCCATCAAGCAGACGGTGCAGCAGGGCGGACATATTGCTTTTATTTCAGAGCTTTCCGTGCAGGAGGAGGTTCGAAAGGGGCAACTGCTCATGCGCAAAATTCCTAATACCCGCTTTCAGCGCTCGATTTATTGCTGTTATAACAAGGATCGCTATGATACCCGGCTGACCGAACAATTCATTGATACCCTCCATAGAAGCTTTAAAAATTCTCCGTCCCCATCCATTAATTATTGGAAAAATTAACATAAGTCGTTTCCGTTATTGATTCCTCACGAACAATAGCTCCCTAAAGTAGAGCTTGTACTTCCATTATGAAGAGGAGCTGAAATAATGAAACATTGGTTAACGAAAGCAGGCACGATGGTATTGAGCGCAACGCTGCTGCTGTCGGCGTTCCAAGCGCCCGAGACGGTACAGGCAAAAAAACAGGAAGCTAATATGGTCCCATCCTACGAGGTCAAGCTGCTGCTGGATTCCACACAAGTGTTGAACAGTAATTTAACGCTAACCTCCGCGGTAAGCTCTCAGTTCAATCTGACCACCTCGAGACAAACCAATGTGGAATATTTCGATACCAATAGTCATGCTCTGGATGATGCAGGCTGGAATGCGCGTTTTCGTAAAAAAGAGGATAAAAACAACTACGAGCTCACGTACAAAAAACGCTATCCCGTACAAAACGGCAACATCGATGCAGCGCTGACGCTCGCCAACACAGAAGGCTTTGACATCACCGATGACAATTACAAGGCGGAGATCGATTGGGGCTACAGCAAGCAGACGCTGAGCATGTCAGTGGATAAAAAGGTGACTAAATCCTTGAATGGCGCACTCGGACTTCCATCCGAATCCGCAGCTCGCCAAATGCTGCTCGACGAGCTGCCAGGCAAGCTGAAAAACTGGGGAACAAGCAATTGGGGCAAGACGCAGCTGCAAAACTCGCACGCTTACGGCCCTGTTCTCACAACTAAGCACACAGGAACGTGGAATGGCCTTGAGGTGGACGTTGAAATTTGGCCCATTCGCAATGCTGCGGGTACAGGCGTAGAGCCAATCGTGGAAATTTCCTTCAAAACGGATGAATACAGCGTAGCTAATACGAACCGCACCGCGCTAATCAACAGCTTGAACAACCTGGGCTGGCTCGTGCCAGCGGACGGGCTGAAAACACAGCTTTTATTGGAACGTTATTAAATAACTAGGTTATTGAAAAGCAGAAGACCGCATAGCCACCTGTCGAAACAGGCCGGTTATGCGGTCTTCTTGTTCATAAATCTATTCAATGATCGGCTCACTAAGCAAAGTGAAGTGGACTGGTTAGGCGCCGATTAAACTTCCATGATGATCGGAAGAATCATCGGCTTTCTTTTCGTTTGCTCATATAAGAATCGTCCGAGCGCGTCTTTTACATTAGATTTTAGCGTCGTCCATTGATTGACGTTGTCGCTAATTGATTTAGTAATGGTGCGGGATACAATGCGGCCTGCTTCGTCGAGCAGACCTTCCGATTCACGTACATAGACGAAACCGCGCGAAATAATATCCGGACCTGACTTGATTGTTTTATCCTGCTTGCTGATTGTTACTACGACAACGAGAATGCCGTCCTGCGACAAATGCTTGCGATCGCGCAAAACAATATTGCCGACATCGCCAATGCCCAGGCCATCGATATACGTATTGCCAGACGAAACTTTGCCCGCTTTGCGTGCTTGGCCATTCGCAATTTCGACCACCTCGCCGTTATCGACAAGGAAAATATTTTCCTTCGCGACGCCTACTGCTTCAGCAAGCTTCTTGTGGTGAAGCTGCATCCGGTATTCGCCGTGAATCGGAATGAAATATTTTGGAGCCATCAGATGAAGCATCAGCTTCAGCTCTTCTTGGCTGGCATGGCCGGATACATGCATGCCTGTAGCAGCGCCCTGACCGTAGATAACGTTCGCGCCAAGGCGGAACAGCTCGTCTACAGTACGGCCAATGCTCCGCTCGTTGCCTGGAATCGGCGTAGCGGAAATAATGACCGTATCTCCTTCCAGAATTTCAATCTGGCGGTGATTGGAACGTGCCATACGCGTAAGCGCCGACATTGGCTCGCCTTGGCTGCCCGTGCACAAAATAACGACCTGATTGTCAGCATAACGGTTCACTTCATTCGTTTCAATAAGCATACCGTCAGGAATATTCAAATAGCCTAGCTCAGAAGCAATCGTAATCATATTGACCATACTGCGGCCAATAATCGCCAGCTTGCGGTTCGTTGCGACACCCGCGTCAATAACTTGCTGCAAACGGTATACGTTCGATGCGAACGTCGATACGATAACACGGCGCTCTGCTTTGCGGAAAGCGTCTATGAAGTTCGCTCCGACGTTTCTTTCCGAAGGCGTGAAGCCCGGACGCTCTGCATTTGTGCTCTCCGATAGAAGCGCCAGTACGCCTTTGCGGCCAATATCAGCCATGCGGTGAAGATCAGCATGGTGATCATTAACCGGCGTCTGATCAAACTTGAAGTCGCCTGTGTGTACAACGACACCTTCAGGCGTATCCAGTACAACACCGAGGGAATCCGGAATACTGTGGTTCGTACGGAAAAAGCTTGCAGTTAGCGTCCCGAATTTCAGCTCGGATTCTGCATGAATCAAATGTCTTTCCGTTGCGCCCAGCAGGCCGGCTTCCTTCAGCTTGCCTTCGATCAGTCCCATTGTCAGACGACTTGCGTAGACAGGCAGGCTAAGCTGCTTCAAAATATAAGGTAATCCACCGATGTGGTCTTCATGGCCGTGCGTAATTAGCAGCGCTCTGACCTTGTCCTTGTTCTCGATTAGATAAGAAATGTCCGGCACGATAATATCGATGCCCAGCAGCTCTTCATCGGGAAACTTGGAACCGCAATCAATGACAATAATATCGTTAGCGTATTGTACTGCGTACATATTTTTCCCAATTTCACCTACGCCGCCCAAGGCAAAAATGGATAGTTTGTTTTCTGTTCTGTTATTCAAAATAATCCTCCTATTTTATAAGACTGACGACGATTAATATACATCAAACTAAAAAGATCCGAACCAGTCACTTGTCACCATTATAGCACGAAAATTTAATAAAAAGGAAATAGGCTTATATGCCTTTTATTCCTTGTTCATTCGACCCAAAATATAAAGCAAGCCTTTAACAAACATTCCCACAAAAGCCGATGCCGCTACCGTGCATAAATTCAGCCCGTGAATATAAACAACGAGCAAACCTCTGGATGTCACTTCATCAGATAAAGGGAGCAACAGCCCAAGCCCATACGATAAAATGACCGTAATAGGTACCCAAAGCACCGGAATAAATAGCGGGAAATACCAATAGCGTCCGCTAAAGCTTCGAACGATGGCTATCGTATAAAGCACGCCAAGCAGGACCAGCAAAGTGAATACACCATTCAAAATCGTCACGCTGTAAGCCGTCGCATAATACAAAGTATTGCCGATTAACGAGAAAATTAAGCTAAGCAGCGTAACCCTCCGCATAGCAAAACCGAACGGCGAACGATTTTCCTCGCTCATTACGGCTTTACAATGTCAGCGATTACGTTAAGAAAGACGTCCATTTCCTCATCCGTACCAATACTTACCCGCAAATACTGGTCAATGCGAGGCTGCTTGAAATATCGAACGAGTACGCCCTGCTCGCGCAGCTTGCCAAAAATCGTTTCTGCCGCTTGGTCAGGGTGGGAAATGAACAGGAAATTGGCTGTGGAATCGGTCACGACAAAGCCGAGTTCCCGCAGACGCACAGCCGTCTGTTCTCTAGTCTGATTCACCTTAAATGTAATATCTTGGAAATACTCCTCATCTTCTATAGCCGCAACAGCACCCGCAAGTGCTAAACGATCGATCGTATAGGAGTTGAACGAATTTTTCACACGGTTAAGACCATCGATAAGCTCCTCGCTGCCAATCGCCCAGCCTACCCGCAAGCCCGCCAGCGAACGCGACTTTGAAAGCGTCTGAATAACGAGCACATTCGGATAATCGGCAACTAGCTTAACGGCCGTTTCGCCGCCGAAATCAATATAGGCCTCGTCAATGATGACCACTTGATTGCGGTTATGCTCAAGGATCAAGCGGAACTCGTCAACCGGAACAAGCATCGCTGTCGGAGCATTCGGATTGGGAATAACAATGCCGCCATTTTCACGCGTATTAAATAGCTCCAGAGGTATACGGAACTGCTCATCCAGTGGAATTAAATCCGCCTGGAGCCCGTAAAACTCGGCATACACTTTGTAGAAGCTGTATGTAATATCGGCAAACAGCACCGGCTTTGCAGGATCGAAGAACGCCGCGAAAGCGAACGCCAGCACCTCATCGGAGCCATTGCCCACAAAAACCTGGCTTGGGGAAACCTTAAAATAAGAAGCCAGCGACTGCACAAGCGCTCCGCTCGTAGGATCAGGGTATAAGCGCAAATCCTCATTTGCCGCCGCTTGGATCGCCTCAATCACCTTCGGTGAAGGCGGATACGGGTTTTCATTTGTGTTGAGCTTAATGTATTGCTTGTCCTTTGGCTGCTCGCCCGGCACATAAGGCACTAACGATGCCGCCAGTGGGCTCCAGAACTTACTCATGAGTCAAGCTCCCTTCATTCGATTAACGGCCCCTGCCGTTTGTCCGTCTTATTCATCCTCATTCAGCATAAAACATTTTGATGCCGAATGCATCCACTAATTTGCGATAATGCCAATGACTAAAAAAGGCAATACAAGAATCATTACAAGCGCGAATACGGCGAACATAATGATTAATGAAACGCCAAGTGAACGCCAAGCTGAAAACTGATGGGCCTCGCCGACCGCATGCAGCATAATAATGAACACCCAAATGCTCAAACCAATTTTAATAATCGCGAACAGTAGGCTGAGAGCCATCAGCACGCCGCCTGGAAGGTCAAGCCCCGAGGCCAGTCCACCCGAATATACAAGCGTATCGGTAAAGCTTCTTCTTCCTAATAGCACAAACTGCGGAATCCAAAGCAGTCCGATTAATACGGAAGGCGCCAAAACGCCACGGGCAAATGCAATGTACATCTGATGCCTGGTGGCAGTGCCGCCGAACCATGAGCCCACCCATTTATACAAAACGCCGGATAAAAATAATCCCCCGATTCCAAGCGGTGCGCCAACTAAAACCGCCAGCAGCAATAGCAAGCCCAAATAAATATGATTACCCCACTCATTATCCGCGCCGGTATCCAAAAATTGAAAGATGCCGCTGAATAAAGCAATTACAACAAGCGGCCAAAATGGCCCCGGATGCTTGAGAAAATGCCTAATCGTCTGACGAGGATGAATCCACACTCGAAACCAATATTTCCAATTTCCCTGCTGCATCTATTCTCTCCTTTCGTCCTTTATCCAACGCGCAGTCCCATAATGACCAAATCGCGCTCCACCCCATCCAGCTCCGCCACTTTGGGCATATAAGCCCATTGCTCGAACCCGAACTTGCCAAGCAGGCTCAGGCTAGGAGCATTGTGGGCAAAAATAAAGCCGAGCAGCGTTCGAATATGCAAGGATGGACATGCCTCCAGCGCATGCTTCAGCAGCATGCTTCCCAAACCGCGTGCACGGTGCTGCTCGGCAATGTAGATACTGATTTCGGCTGTTGCCTGATAAGCCGGACGTCCATAAAATGACTGAAAGCTGAACCAAGCCAGCAGCTCTCCATCCTCTTCCACTACCCAGAGCGGCCTAGTATCCGGCGCATGCTCGTCAAACCAAGCCTGCTTTGCTTCCACCGTTGACGGCTCCAAATCCGCTGTAACCTGGCGAGATGCAACCGTTGAATTATATATAGCTACAATGCCGGACAAATCCTCCTGCACCGCATCGCGAATACGATACGTTTCCTCTGCCATAAACCGCTCTCCTTAGCGTCATATTATCAACATTTTACCACCGCAGCTGGAAATTGTCTGCCTACCTTGCCGCTTCAATCGCAAGCCATCGTTGGCTTAACACAATGCGCGCAGCACATCATCAATTTTTCTATGATGGGAAAGCACGCCATAATTCATCCACGACAAAAAATCGACTTCATATACGCTGCCATTTCGCACGGCGGGCAGCGACCGCCAGAGCGGCGATTGCAGCAGCTCGATTTGCCTGCCCGCAATCGTATCAATGGTAATAAACAGATGTTCGGCGTCAAGCAGCGCCAGCTCCTCCATTGACAGCTCAACGAACCGCAAACCTTTAGCCAGCTTTTCTACGAGTGAATGAGGGCTCAGCCCTAAATCGCGGTAAAGCACCGGGCCGGTGTAGCCATGGTCAGGACCGCCATACAACTGCACTCTATCGGCCGACAAACGCAAACAGGCGACCGTTTGCCGCTTCACCGCCCGCAGCAGCTTTGCCTTGGCGGCAGCCGCTTTATTTTCATAATCAGCAATAACAGGGCTTACTTCCTCAGCCTTCCCGAGCAAATCCGCAATGTTATGCAGCGTTGAACGCCATTCCTCGCCTTTATAGGAAAGCTGGATACTCGGTGCAAGGCTGGCAAGCTTGTCCATGCCCCACCGTTCAATGCCCGCATCCATCAAAATAAATTCCGGCGCGAAGCCAGATAGGGTCGCTTCGTTATCGGTGTCCACATTAAATTCTGGCACATCATCAAGACCAAGATATTCCTGCCGCCCCCAATGATCGTGGCTGAATTGCATAATAGGCCTGATGCCAAGCGCCAGCAAATAATCCTCGATAAAAGGTGCAAAGACCCGAATATTTTCCCGCTGATGGCGGCGATATTGGCCCGGTGTAAGGCCAACGGACTGCTTGAAGCGGCGGCTAAAATAATATTCATTGCTATAGCCGACGCTTTGCGCGATGCGAAACAGCCGATCATCCGTGCTTGCCAGCAGCTTTTTCGCCTGCTCTACACGTACCTCGTTCAAATAATGCAGCGGAATTTCGCCCGTCAGCTCCTTGAATAGACGGGAATAGCGCCAGCGCATCATGCCTGCATGGTCGGCAAGCTTGTCTACCGTCAGCTCTTCCCGGAAGTTTTGCCGAATATGGGCAATCGACTGTTCCATCGCTCGCCTTTCGCCGCTTTCTGTGCGCAGAGGCAGGTTTTGCTGCATGATGAATAATAGAAGCTGCTGAAATCTGATATCATGACGGAAAGCCTCCAGCTCATCCTCCACTTCCCGCTTATCATGGAGCGCCTGAAGCTCACTCATACAATAGGAGAAGGGCTTGCAGGAAACCTCGCCCAGACAAGGAAAAGGGACAGACGTCGGCTCCGCTCCAATTCCATCAAAGGCAAGGTAGTAGAACGACAGTTCCTCCTCTCCGCGCTCAAATCCACCAGCTGCAAACTCCATCCTCGTACCCGGGCCAAAAATAAAACAGGCTCCACGGCCCAGAGCATGCCGCTCTCCCTCTCCATTTACGTAAAGCGTTCCAGCTCCACCCGTCACTATCATGATGATATGGTCATCAGCGGTGGGCAGCACCTGCTCCTGTCCATTTTCTACGTTCCAATATTGTATAGCAGTCAGCCTATAGAATATCGCATGGCGCAGCTGCGGCTTATTTCCCTCGTCGATCAATTCATATCCCCCTTAGGATGTCTTGGCAAACAGCACGTGTTATGCCCGTACATGCCAAAGTAAATGAGAATGATTTTCACAACTAGTATAAATGAAAAAGGAAAGCCCATCAATGCACAGATGGGCCTTCCTCTTCATTTCTTGAATAGCGCAGCTACTCAAGCGTTATTTATTTGACGAACATTTTCAAAATATCATCGATTTTCATGGCATTTGCTGTTATGCCGCCGGACTGCCAATAGGATCTCTCCACCCGGTGTACATGTCCTGCCTTCACTGCGGGGATAGCCTGCCAAATTTTGCTATCCAGCAGCTTCAGCGCTTCCTGATTTTCAGGTGAATCCCAAGTTCCATTGGACAATAAAAGAATAATGTGGTCGGCATCTAGATCCGGTAAGCTTTCTTCTGTTAAAATCTTTTGAAATTCCTCCATATCCTTCGACCATGTATTGGGCGTAAGACCCAGATTGGGATATATGGAGCCAATAAAACGGTTGTTCACTCCGAACAATGCGAAGGTGCTATCTTCCACATTCAAACGAATGACCGCTACGGATTCATCGCCAAGCGCTGTATTGAGCTTCTCCTTGGCATCGGCTATTTTCTGCTCGTAAGCACTAATCACGCGATCTCCCTGTTCCTTCATATTCAGGACATCCGCAATGGTCGTCAAAATCGCTTGAGAATCCAGCAAAATATTTTCCGGCAAACGGTAGGTAGGTGCTATTTTAGAATATAAATCGTATTTGGCTTTGTCTGCCCCGCCGTCCACTATAATTAAGTCCGGTTCCATTTCAAGCAGCGCTTCAATATTGCCCGAAATATCAAACGTTGGCAAATCCAGCTTCAAATATTCCTGCGTCCCCCAATTCGGGTGATACCACTGGACAACTGGCGTTACACCAAGCGCCGTCAAATAGTCCTCCAAATAAAGTGCCGCTACGCGCTTCGGATGTGCCGGAATCGTTACCTCTCCAAATTCGTCCTGGAGCACTCGCGTTTCCGCTACCTGCTCCGCAGCTGCCGGCTCATCCGCTCTAGCAGGAGATGGGCTTACAGTGGCCGCTGCATCGCTAGCCTCCGTATTAACAGCTGTCTCGCCTTGCGAACCGCAACCCGCGAGCGCTATGATAACGGCTAACGCCAGCAGCGTGAGCACCGTCATTTTACCCTTGAACCTCTTTTTCCCCCATTGCATCATCCCTGCTCGACTCCCCTTTAAATCAGTGATTATCATTATCAAATGACGAGATCAAGTTTAGCCTATCCCCCGCCCTGCCTTCAATGCACATACGCTACAATTTTCTTATACAAACGCTATCGGCATAGCCATAGCCTATTCGCCTCACCCCATCCAGCTGCCCTCTATATATTCCAGTCCCTGCAAAAATATTGTTAAAAACATGCATTTATGGGCATCTAGAAGCGTTCCCATATGACATATGTCATATGTCTTTACTGACGTTTATGACTTATGGCGCATGACATTTTTCTTTACAATATAAATATAGCTAGCAGGTTACGGGCATCTTTAACAGAGGATGTACGACTTGTTATTGAAGGAGGAGCTTCATTATGGATCAGAAAGCCAAGCAAGCGAGCTTGAAAAAGAGTCTTGCCCCTTACGAAAAAGTGAATATGAAAACCAGCATACGACAATTAATCAATACGTTACTCCCACTCGGGTTTTTCTGGTACGCGGCGTATGCCGTCATGCCAATCTCTTATTTGCTCACGATTGTTTTTTCCTTAATTACTGCAGGCTTTGTCATTCGGACCTTTATTATTTGCCATGATTGCTGCCACGGTTCATTCTTCAAGAGCAAACGGGCAAATGCTATCGTCGGCACGATAACAGGGATTATTACCCTCGTCCCTTTCCAACAGTGGAAATACAGCCACTCCATCCATCATGCAACGAGCAGCAATCTCGACAAGCGTGGTATCGGTGACATTTGGATTATGACCGTAGATGAATATATTGCAGCAACGCCTTTGCGCCGCCTTTTCTATCGTATTTACCGCCATCCGGTCGTCATGTTTGGCCTTGGCCCGATTGCTGTGTTTCTTATTCAATACCGTTTCAACCGTAAAGGCGCTAGACGCCAGGAACGCTTCAACACGTATTTGATCAATGTTTCGATTGTTGCTTTATATGCAGGTCTTAGCTGGCTTCTGGGCTGGCAGGCATTCGTCATGGTACAGCTGCCCGTTATGTTTTTATCCGGACTGTTCGGCATTTGGCTGTTCTACGTCCAGCATCAGTTCGAAGATACGTATTTTGAAAATGAAGATGAGTGGAGCTATGTGAAAGCAGCCGTTGAAGGCAGCTCTTATTACAAGCTTCCCCGTCCATTACAATGGATTACCGGCAACATCGGCTTCCATCATGTGCATCACCTGAGCCCGAAAGTGCCTAACTACTATTTAGAGGATGCGCACAACTCGTCCGTTCCGCTTCAGCAGGCAACGACGATTACTCTTAAAACAAGCTTGACGGCACTGCGTTTCCGCTTGTGGGATGAAGAGAACAACATGTTCGTCAGCTTTAAAGGCATGAAGCATCGTCTGCGCAAGCCGCGTGCGGCAAGCACCAAGCTGGATACAAGACGCGTTGGTTAGCAGGTACAAAGATATACACACGAAAGAGGCTGCGCGGAACCAAATGCGCGAGCCTCTTTTATGTTAAAATAGCTTCAAAGCAGCTCCTTATGCTGCAACAGCGATTTGAAAAGGCGGGACGCATATGCAAAAATGGCATCATATTTTTCATAAAAATACGGGAATCAGCCCCTATGTATGGGTCGTTTTCTACATCCTGCCCTTCTACTTTATTTTCCGCAACTCATCGCCCTACCAAGCGACTTCCGGTATTGTGATGATCGTTTTATTTTTCATCTGCTATATGCTTTCCTTTATGTCCAAGGGCTGGCAGGTTTATTTCTGGACCAGCATCCAAATTATTATTTCCATCGCGATGACGCTCATGTTCGGCTATGTGTATTTTTCCATCTTTCTCGCTTATTTTATCGGCAATATCCAGAACCGCATCGGCTTCTTTACGCTGTATTCTATTCATATCGTCACGACCTTCCTGAGCATCAACTATGGGCTGGCTGTGCAAAATCCGGTCTTTCTCGCGCAATTCCCCTTCGTACTCATTAGCTTGATCGGCGTCATTTTGCTTCCGGTCAATACGTACAACCGCAATAAGCGGGACAAGCTGGAAGGCGAGCTTGAGCATGCCAACAAGCGGATTTCCGAGCTCGTCAAGCTGGAGGAGCGGCAGCGGATCGCCCGCGACCTGCATGATACGATCGGGCAGAAGCTGTCGCTCATAGGTCTGAAAAGCGATCTGGCGGGCAAGCTGATGCAGAAAAATCCCGCCAAGGCGCAGGAGGAAATCGATGATGTGCGCCAAACGGCGCGCACGGCGCTCAAGGAAGTACGGGAGCTTGTTACGGAAATGCGTGGAACACGGCTTGAGGATGAGCTTTTTCGGGTAAAACAAATTTTGAAGGCTGCTGATATCCAGCTTATAATTGAAGGCGACCCGTCGCATACCGACACTTCACTGCTTGCCGAAAATGTCGTCAGCATGTGTCTCAAGGAAGCGGTAACGAATATTGTCAAGCACAGCTCCGCTACCAAATGTCTGGTCGAGATTGAAGCAACCCGTACAGAGCTCATTGTCCGCGTTCAAGACAATGGCACGGGCATTGCTACGGGCGGCAAAGAGTCGCGCAGCTATTACCGGGGAAATGGCCTTAGGGGCATGAAGGAAAGACTGGAGTTTATTAATGGCAGTCTGGACATTATTTGCAGCGATGGCACGATGCTCGTCATTAAAGCGCCAAATGTCGTCCAGAAGCCGGAAAAGGAGTCCTCTCTATGATAAGAATTGTAATCGCCGAAGACCAGCGGATGCTGCTGGGAGCACTCGCTTCCCTGCTTGAGCTGGAGGACGATATGACCGTGGTCGGCAAAGCTGGAAACGGCGAAGAAGCGATCACGCTCGTCCAGCAACACAAGCCGGACATTTGCATTATGGACATTGAGATGCCGGTCAAGAACGGATTGGAGGCAGCGGAAGAAATTCGCCAGCTGGGCTGCAAGGTTATCATTTTGACCACCTTCGCCAGAAGCGGCTATTTCGACCGTGCGCTCAAGGCCGGCGTGTGCGGCTATTTGCTCAAAGACAGCCCAAGCGAGGAGCTGGCCAGCTCCATACGCAGCGTCATGACCGGCCGCCGCATTTATGCGCCAGAGCTGGTGGACGACGCCTACGGGCAGGAAAACCCGCTCACCGAACGGGAGAAGGAAGTTCTCGGCCTCATCGCCGACGGCAAAAATACGAAGGAGATCGCCGACCAGCTTTATTTGACCAATGGCACCGTGCGCAACTATATTTCCGTCATTTTGGATAAGCTGGGCGTGAGCAACCGGATCGAGGCGATTACCCGTTTTAAGGAGAAGGGCTGGTTTAAATGAAATAAGGCTAAGCTGTAGCCTTTAATTCAGCTTAAAGCTACCGAAGAAATTTTACCTTTTACGAATTTAGTAAATAAATACCGCACAAGCGGTCCTACAATCAGGAGCTGCAAGGGCAGAGCAAACACAAAATTTTTAATCACTAAGGAAAAGTAACTCTCAAGTAAGGAGCTCCCATTGAGGCTGTTGAAAAAGTAAGCCGTCCCCAAGCCATATAGCGACATACAGAGGACCATTCCAATCACCATGAAAAAAGATAGTGACACAACGGCAAATATCTTTTTAGATTTGTCATACGGGAGAGCGAAAGCTATCTTCTTAGCTATTGGGCCGACAATAACGATTTCGAGCGAGGCAGCCACGATAAAGCATACAACCAATTGAAAAAGTATTTCTGATTCAGTCACTGTGCCAAACAAGGCCATTATGCACAAGACCGCGAAAAAAAGGCAACTGCTGCGGATGGCACGCAATCAAATAGGGCTCGCTGCTCATGCCCGTGAAAGGCCTGCCCTCAAAGTCGGTAATGCTGCCGCCCGCCTCGCGCACCATGAGCATTCCCGAATAAAGGTCCTCGCCCTCCGAGTTGTACAAAATAATCGCCTCCAAATCGCCCTTTGCCAGCATCGTCCATTGCAGGGTAGGCGCCCACAGCCGCATCATTCGCTTGGTGCTCGCATCAAGATGCTGGCGCAGCCTAACCGCCCGCGGCTCTTGCTGCACTTTATGCCCTTGAATCCAGCCAACTGTCGCTCTATTGAAGGCACGCGGCTCACCTAATCTAATGATTCTGCCATTGCAGCGAAAACCGCCGTTTGCCACCGCCTCATACAAGCGATCCGTCATCGGCTCATAAATGACTGCCATCACAGCCTCCCGCTGATACATGAGCGTAATGGAAACGGCAAATAAGGGCATTCCGACAGCAAAATTGTTCGTCCCGTCCAGCGGATCAACGAGCCATAGCCAATCGCTTGAAAGGCGGTTGTCTCCTGCTTCCTCCGATATGATGTGATGCTCAGGGAAGCTCTGCTTAATTTTGCCCAAAATAATCTCTTCCGCCCTATGGTCGGCTTCCGTCACCAAGTCCCCATACTCGTCCTTTTGCTTATAGGTATGGGTATCCAGCTTGTCAAAAAGCTTCTTTAGCAATTCCCCCGCTTCCCTTGCTGCCTCAACAGCGACTCGCTGCGCCTCTCTCACTACTGCTCGATCCATTATAAAAACCCCTCTTTCATCTACTGGCTGAATTAGGAAGCATAGCTCAAAAACACGGTAGGCAAAATAAAATCCTTCTCGAAATGAAGAAGGATTTTATCCACTGCGACAACTACGCATCACCTTAAAACTATAGGCTGCCGCTGTTATTATTTATTATTATTCTGATCCTGATCTGAATTTCGGAACTGGTTGGGCAACGGCGGCGGTGACGGTTTGGTCAGCTGAATTTGGTTCGCTGCATCATAAGGGCTGCCTGGAGGATTGATAGGAGCAGGAGCCCCTTGCTGGTAACCGTTCCCTGAAGGTCCATTGAATACAAGCTCATTCTTTTCTTCCACAATAAGCTCCAGTCCACCAAACTTCTTGGCAAGCACACCATACAGAAGTGCAATAACCATGCTGATAACGCCGTACATTCCAACGATAAAG
Organism: Paenibacillus sp. FSL H8-0537; assembly: GCF_038051995.1. Taxonomy (NCBI): domain Bacteria; kingdom Bacillati; phylum Bacillota; class Bacilli; order Caryophanales; family Paenibacillaceae; genus Paenibacillus; species Paenibacillus sp. FSL H8-0537. Next base: position 6,582,989 of record NZ_CP150290.1, read on the forward strand.
ACCGGCATAATAGTATAGGCTAACCCAATGCCCCATAAGCCAGGCTCGCCTACCGCTATTCCGATCAGCAGCATCGCTAATCCTATTAAAAATAAAAGTGCAGCAGGGATAATGGTAATATAAGTGACCGCTTTCAAAGCACTTATCGTCCCTATTCCTTTTATCTCCAGTTTCTTCATTCATTTCGCTCCTGTCTATGTTTGGCTGAAAAAAACTAAAAACACAACACAATAAAAACTCCAGCGACAGCTTGGCTCAGCCGAGGCCGATGCATGGATGTTGTCGCGAATTTACAATATCATATAAAGCATCCCCTAAATTTGTCAACCCAACATCCGGAAGAAGCTCCCCAAAAGCCCCCTGCCTGCTCGTTTTAAATAAGCTTTTGCCGTCTAAAATCCGCTTCTATAAAACGATGCTTATTGATTATGATAATGATTATCAGTAAAATGAAAGAAACATGTGGAACAGACGATGAATGGGGGTGCAAGATGGAATGGAATGAGCATGCTCATTTATGGACACAGGCGTCGGTGAAGCTGATGGATGTCAGGTTCGTGTCGTTGCGGGGAAGCGATACGCCGCCAGTCTATCAGCTTCCAGCAAACGGCTTCCTCTTTGCCGTGCGCGGTTCGGCGCACATCGCACTTGATTATACGGAATATGAGGTGAACGGCATGTTCGCGCTGCATGGCGGCAAAGGGATGCTGCTGGATATTCGCCTCGCAGCAGAGCAGTTTGACTACTATCTTGTTCTGTATAAAGCCAATGTTCCTTTGCCCAGCGACCCGCACAAACACCCTATCCATTCGCCAGCCTACCCTTTTCAGGTACAATACGGCTGTATTCCCTCCTATCCATTGTCACTGTTCGACAAGCTTGAGCTTCTCTTGCATGCTTGGAACTCGCTGGGGAATGTGGAGAAGCTTCATGCCAAAACCTTATTCTATCAGCTCATATATGAGCTTACACGGCAGCTTCGCGAGCAGACGGTAAAAATCATTCCGGCCGATCCAGCCGAACAGGCTTTGCGGTATATCCATGAGCATTACGCGGAACCCCTTACACTTGACAAGCTGGCGTCTATGCTGGATTGCAGCCCCAGCCATCTCTCACGCATATTCAAGCAGCGCGCTTCCTGCAGTCCTATTGAATATATGATTCGTTTAAGAGTGGGCAAAGCTCGCCACCTGCTTATCCACACGGATGCGAGCTTGCAGGACATTGCTGCGGCTATCGGTTATTCCGATGTCTATTATTTCAGTAGAATTTTCAAAAAACAGTCCGGTTTATCGCCGCTTAAGTATCGTGAGCATGAGTCCGCGGAGCGCAATAACATCAAACAACATAATCCATTCCTGATGCTAAGATCGTCCATTGTTCCAGCCAAGCTCAAACGTTATATTAAAGCTCGAAGTGATAATGGTTATCAATACGAGAGCAGAGGGGATTTTCAATTGGTTAGGAACAAAAGAAACTCAGCGGCGTTGACATTACTGGTATGTCTCACGCTGCTATTGAGCGCTTGCTCAGGAACGACAGCAGGAAATCGGGCAGCAGGCAGCAATGGTGCGGCAAACAATTCTGTAGCGACGTCTGGCAATACTGCAGGCAATGTTGTGCAATCGGAAGCGGCTACTATGAATTACACGGGAGCAGACGGCGAAGTCGAGGTTCCCCGCAATCCCCAACGAATTGTAGTCCTCACCCACGCTTATGTCGGCTACTTTATGGTACTTGGCATTAATCCGGTCGGGGCGCCGAGCATGACGATGGAGAACCCGCTATACGAAGGCAAAATTGACGGAATGGAAGATATCGGAGCATGGGGCGCTTTCTCGATCGAAAAAATTATCTCCTTGAATCCGGATCTTATCGTAGCGCTGGCTAATACGGAAAACCTGGATGAGATTAAGAAGATTGCTCCGGTTGTTACCGTAAACTATGGAGAGAAAAATTATAAAGAGCAATTAATCGAATTCGGCAAGCTGACGAACCGCGAGGATGCGGCCAAGCAGTGGGTTGCTGGCTGGGAAGCCAAAATCGCCGAGGCTAAGCCTAGAGTGCTGCAGGCAGTTGGCGATAAAACCGTATCGGTGCTAAGCCCTCACAATAAAGGCGTATATATTTACGGCGAAGGCTTTGGACGCGGAACCGAAATTTTGTACGACGAGTTTGGGCTCAAGGTACCTGCTGACTTCGATGTCAAGCTTGGCTCCAAGGAAATCTCGCTTGAGAGGGTCGCCGACTTCGCGGGAGACTACATCTTCACTACGCCAGATACAAGCGAGAGCAGTGACACAAGCCCGACGTATGAAACGGAAATATGGAAAGGGCTGCCGGCCGTTAAAGCGAACCGTGTTTTCTACATGGAAAAAGGGTCTGCTGCATTTAATGATCCAACGACACTAGAAGCGATGCTTCCGTTTATTGTAAACAGCCTCACCAATGGAGAAAATGAAGATGGAGCATGAGGCTCTCGGCGTTCGCTCTACGATTACAGGCAGAAGAACGATCCGCGATTTTAACGGCGAGCCGCTGACAGAAGCAGCGATTCAGCAATTGCTGGAGGACGCGGTGTGGGCACCGTTTCATTCCTCCAAAGAGCCTTGGCGTTTTATTCTATTTACGGGAGACGGCCGGAGCAAGTTTGCGGATGCTGTAAGGTTAACCCAACCCAAGGAGATGCTTGAAAAATGGGGCACTTGGATCGAGACGCAATACTGCTCTCTTATACAAGCCCATCTAATTGTCGTCGTCAAAGCCCATCCCCGGCAAAGAGAGTGGGAGGAAGCGCTGATGGCTGCTTCCGCTCTCATTCAAAATGTACAATTGCTGGCATGGGAGCGGCAGATTGGTGTCGTATGGAAGACGCATGACTACAACTGGGATCCCCGATTTCATCGTGCTATTGGCGTTAAAGCAGATGAGAGAATCGCCGGCACGCTGCATCTCGGCTATTTTGACAAAACACCGAAAGCAAGGCGCAGAACCCCCGCAGCCAAGCTGCTAACCTGCTTTAGGGATTAGCCGCCTGAATTGCGGGCAAAGAAGCATAGCTCAGGGCTGGCCCTGCTCTATGCTTCTTTTTCTTGCCAGTAAAAAAAAGCCGTGAAGACTGCCTGACAGGCAGACGTTCACGGCTTTTGCTATTAAGCTGATGCGGTACTTATGCTTTTGCTGGATCGAAGGAGCTTTTCAGCGAAACGATACGGTTGAAAGCAAGCTTCTCCGGCGTCGTATCCTTCGGATCTACATTGAAATAGCCGTGGCGGAAAAATTGGAACTTCGCTTGTCCTTCGGCATCCTTCATATTCGGCTCCACGAAGCCTTGAAGCACCTCAAGGTTATTCGGGTTGATGCATTCAAGGAACGGCTTGCCTTCCTCTTCTGCTTCATTCGTAATAAGAGGCTCGAACAAACGGAAGTCTGCCGGAACTGCCTGTGACGCCTCCACCCAGTGAATCGTGCCCTTTACCTTGCGGGCGTTGAAGCCCGAGCCGCTTTTCGTTGCCGGATCGTATGAGCAGCGAAGCTCAATAACGTCGCCCGCTTCATTTTTCACAACCTCTTGGCAAGTAATGAAATAAGCATGCTTCAGACGCACCTCATTGCCAGGGAACAGGCGGAAATATTTATTCGGCGGATTTTCCATAAAATCGTCCTGCTCAATATAAATCTCGCGACCGAAAGGAATTTGACGAATGCCCATGTCTTCGTTCTCGGCGTTATTTTCTGCATCGAGCAGCTCGGTTTCGCCTTCCGGATAGTTCGTAATAACGACTTTGAGCGGTCGCAATACCGCCATCGTCCGAAGCGCCTTAAGCTTCAAGTCCTCACGGATAAAATGCTCCAGCATCCGCTCATCGACCGTGCTGTTCGCCTTCGCAACCCCGATCTCGCGACAGAAGGCGCGAATAGCTTCCGCCGTAAAGCCTTTGCGGCGCAGACCGCTGATCGTCGGCATACGCGGATCATCCCAGCCGTCCACCACTTTCTCGTCGACAAGCTGCTTTAGCTTTCTTTTGCTCATCACGGTATTCGTAACGTTCAGACGGGCGAACTCGTATTGACGAGGCACTGCCGGCATCTCGCATTCGGCAATCGCCCAGTCATAGAGCGGACGGTGATCGGCGAACTCCAGCGTACAGATGGAATGCGTAATGCCTTCAATTGCGTCGCTGATCGGATGAGCATAGTCATACATCGGATAAATGCACCAAGCATCGCCAGTCCGGTGATGGTGGGCATGAGCGATACGGTACAGCACGGGATCACGCAGGTTGATATTCGGCGAAGCCATGTCGATCTTCGCTCTCAGCACCTTCGAGCCGTCAGGAAATTCTCCTGCGCGCATACGGGCGAACAGATCGATATTCTCTTCTGCACTGCGCTCACGGTAAGGACTGTTTTGCCCAGGCTGTGTCAGTGTGCCGCGCGTCTCGCGGATTTGCTCGGCGGACAGGTCGCATACGTATGCTTTGCCTTTATTAATGAGCAGCACTGCGCGATTATAAAGCTCTTCGAAATAGTCCGAGGCAAAACGCAGCTCGTCCCAATCAAAGCCCAGCCACTTTACGTCCTCCTGAATGGAATCGACGTATTCGGTATCTTCCTTAACCGGGTTCGTATCGTCAAAACGCAGATTCGTTCTGCCTTTGAAATCATCAGCCAGCTCAAAATTCAAGCAAATGGACTTCGCATGCCCAATATGCAAATAGCCATTCGGCTCCGGCGGAAAGCGCGTCACGATTTCCTTGACATGGCCGGTCTTCAAATTTTCGCTCACAATATTTTTTATAAAGTTAGAGGATGACAGCTTTGTGTCCACGTTGTTTTCCATTGTGACCAACCTTTCCCACGAAAATAGATATCTTTCTATAATACACAAAATCCCGCAAAATTATAAGATCATCCGCATGGTTAATAAAATAGATGGCATGTGATCAACCTTTGTTTTCATAGGTTCTATCAATAACGTATTTGCTCGCGGCATGGCGCGCGCTGCCAGTAGCCCTTGCAACCTGAACGGATGGTGAAGACATCATGACTGGGAAGCCGATCGTTATTTTTCCCTACAGCCGCTTTGGAGCGTTCCCGGCGGCGGAGCGCGACTGGCTGGCTAAGCTCGGAGAGCAGCGTCACATCTATATGATCGCCGAGGACGCGCTCCCGGACTGGGCAAGCGCCGCGTCCATCGTTCCCCTATCGCTCGCTCGTCTGCCTGAGCTGGATTGGGACCGCACCTGCGCGCTTGTGCTCCATCCTTGCTGGACACATATTGCAGCACCGCTGGCATCGCGCAGCCTGATCGCCTATCTTCCTGATTCAGAGCCGCAGGAAGCAGAGCGATGGCGCTCCTATCGCAGCTGGCTGTGCGCGCGGGCGACGCTCGTCGTTGCTGCCACCGAAGCCTTTTATTTGGAGCAGGCCTTTTGCCGCGGCGATATTTTCCTGCTTGATGGCACCGATGAAACGTCCGATCTGCTGGCGAGACAAGCGATTGAATGGCATATCGACGGCTATGAATCACAGATGCTCATACGGCTGCAGCAGCGCTACCGCGCCATTTGGCATGAGGAGCAGGCCGACAAAACGCGGGCCGCGGGCCGGATTGCTGAAGCAAGGGAGCAGGCAGATATGGCGGCGCTGGAGCAGAACAATCGAGCTGAAGGTGAGCAAGACGCTGCGACGCTGCAACAAAGCAGGCAAGCGGCGGCGAGGGAGGAAGATGATCAAGCTGGCATTCCAGCCGTTTATAGGCGAAGACTGACGGACCAGCTTTTTTTCCATGCGGTGTATCGCTACTTGACTGGCGAAAGTCTGCGAGCGCAAGGCGAACTGCTCGCCGCCTTTGAGCAAGCCGTGCTGGATGGGCGCGAGCAGGCGCTGCAGCATATTTATCGATTTCGTTCCGCCATGCAGCTGGAGCTGGGATTGATAGATGAAGCGGTGCGCACCTATCTGCACACAGCGCTTTCTGATGAAGAGCAGCTGCAGGGCGAGCGGCTGCTCCGGTGGATGGACGGCGGCAAGCACTTCCTAGCAGAGGCACTGCTGTACCAGCTCAACGATGATTATCGATCGGCGATTGCAAGGCTTGAGCCACTGCAAGCCGATCCGGAAGCCCGCAAGCTGCTTGCTGAGCTTTACCTGCAAAGCGGCAGGCTGGAAAGCGCCTACCTGCTGCTGTCTAAAGAACCGCTGGGGAGCATAGCGGAACGCGAGCAGTTTCAGCTGATGACCGGCACGGTGCTGCTGCTTCAGGGCAAGCGCCATGAAGCCATCCATTGCTGCCTTATCGCGGCGGAGACTAACATCGAGGCGCTTGGCAACATCATCGAGCTTGCCAAGCTCGATCATATCGTAATGGAGCAGGCGCACCATCGCGATAGGGAGGTTCAGCCATGAGTGGCTTAAAGCCATTTCGCATTCCTCGCAAAACGACAGGCAATAAGCTCACTGCTATTATGCAAGTACGCAATGAGGAGGGCCGCTATTTGGAATCGCTGCTTGCCGACCTGTCCAGCTTCGTCGATGAAATCGTCATTGTGGACGATGCAAGCACCGATGCAACCGTCGATATTTGCAAAGCCTGCCGCAAAGTTGTGAGGCTGGTGGAAAATGAGGAGCGGCTGTTCGGCTGCGAATGGCGGCTGCGCCAAATGCTGTGGCGGGCAGCCGAGGAAACCGAACCCGACTGGCTGCTCGCGGTCGATGCGGACGAATTTTATGAGGATGCCGCCAAGACTGAAATGCGAAGCTTGATCAATCAGGGAGCGTATGACTGGGTAGCTTTTCGCATGTATGATTTCTGGGGGTCTGTGACGCATTACCGGGAGGATGCCTGGTGGAATTTGCATCAGCGACCGACGGTGACGCTCACTCGCTACTTGCCCGGCTATCATTATGCCTATCCGCAATGGGCCCATCATGTGCCGCGTCTCCCGCTCACATGCAGCGCGCTTCCCGGAGCGCTGACGGAGCTGCGCATTAAGCATTTCGGATGGGCAGGAAGTGCAGCGCAGCGCCTTCAAAAATATGAGCGGTACATGCAGCTTGACCCGGAGGGCAAATGGGGCAGCCTCGCCCACTATGCCTCGATTCTTGATCCGAACCCCCGGCTTGTTCGCTGGGCGGAGCGAATGATACCGAAGGGGGAGTAGAGGGATGGGCAATGGGGAAGCACGGGCAGACGTCACGATTTTGACCCATAGCTATTTGAATGCCTATCAGCAGCAGTATACACGGCCCTTCGGTGGCGGGCTCGAGCGTTATGTAGGGCTGCTGTGCCGCACCATTGCAAGGATGGGGCTGCGCCCGCTCGTCTACCAGCTCTCTTATTATGGAGAATTCTCCACCAGCTACGAAGGGAGTCCGGTCCGCGGCTGGACGTATGAGGTGGACGCATTGGCTGCCGCCTTCGAGCGTATGGCGGCTGCCGCCGAGGGTCTCATTATATATGCCAGCTGCATTTGGCAGCCCATTGCCTACCGTCCTGGCAGCATCGGCATCTGCCATGGCATCAACTGGGATTACAGCCGCATGGAGCTGAAAACGAAAGCGAACATCGCCGCCATAATCGGCAGCGCCATCCGCCAGCTCGACCTGATCGTGTCGGTCGACTCGCATTTTCAAACCTATTGCCGCTCCACCTGCGAGTTTGACGATTCCTCCAAAATCGCCTTGCTGCCAAATCCGGTGGACACTAGCCAGTTTCGGCCAAAAAACGAGAAATCGGCAAATCGCCTGTCGTCTAAAGAAGCTTCGGGTCAGACCTATGGAAAAGAAGTGACAGCCCCTAAGCCGCTGCGCGTGCTCTATCCAAGGAGGCTGAGCTATGAGCGCGGTGTTGTAGCGATGATGCTCGTAACAGACAAGCTGCTGGACCGTTTTGCAAATGTGACCGTGGAGTTCGCGGGAGAGCTGCTGGACCATACTCCTGTCGCTGCTGCTTTTCAGCTCTGGATAGAGGCCCAGCCGCATAAGGAGCGGATCCTCGTGCGGACCTACAGCTTTGATACCGTGCAAGATGCCTATCATGCGGCAGATATTGCCGTCATTCCTACGCTTTATTCTGAGGGAACCTCCCTCTCGTGCCTTGAAGCGATGAGCTGCGGCGTACCCGTCGTCGCCACGGATATCGGCGGGCTCAATGACATCGTCATCGATGGTTTGAACGGGCGCCTCGTGCCGCCTCGCTGGGTGCCGCTTTACGAAGCGATATGCGACTTGCTTGGAGACGCCTCTCTTCGGGGAGAAATGGCTGCTGCCGCACGTCAAACCGCGCTCGCCTTCGATGAAGCGAGATGGAGCAGCAGGTGGGAGCGCCTAATTGCGGCCCAGCTTGAGAAGCTTGGGCAGAATGCAGCGACATAACACCAGAGCATTGATGCTGTGAAACTTTTTCAACTACAATCATCATGCCATTCATAAAGGAAGCGGCTGCCGTTATAGCAGCCGCAAGGGGAATAGGGCCGAGCTGATGCGCTGCATCAGCTCGGTTTCGCTTTGCAGCGGCGCGGGCGCGGGAATGACGCCGCGCGCTGCGGGGCTGTCCGCCCGGCGGCCGCATAGCAGCCGGGCGCGGGACGCGTAGGCGGCGGCTGCGCCGGAGGCCGCCGCACGCGCGAGCCAGGGCGGCGCGGCAATGGCGCGCGCCGCCGTGAAGTGCACAGCGGCAGCAGGCCAGGCGCCTGCCGCGGCTGCGAAAGCGCCCGCGGCCAGCGGCGAAGCTGCTGGCCGGCGGCCCGGGCTTGCAGCCTGCATGCGCAGCAGGCTGCACCACGCCAGCGGCGGCGCATCCGCCGGCGCGCCGCTGGCGCAAAGCGCTTGCCAGGCGCGCACATGATGCAGCGCCTGTGTCACCAGTGCGGAGTCGGCTCCGCCTCCCGCACTAACTGAGTCATCGGCTGCTGACGAGTCCAGCGCAGCCGTATAAACCTCCCCCCATCCCCCGGCGGGCAGGCTTTGCCATAGCTGGGAACCGCCAGCCTTGTCGCCCTGCTGAACAAGCAGCAAGCCTTGCCAAAATATACGTTGGTCGCGCTCCACCAACGCTTCAATCAGCTGAGCGGACACCTCCGGCTGCAGCTCCAAGCCAATATAAGCAAGCTTGCACAGCAGGTGGTTCAGCAGCGTCTGCTGTTTCAGCCCTTCTCCCGCCTGGCCTCCCTTCTTCGACGTTTCATCTTCATCTGCTTGAAGAAGACTTGTGCTCGCCAGCAGCCATTTGCTGCGTATCTCTTCGTCCCACGCACCTAACAGCAGCAGCCGTTCCCAAGCCGGAGCATAGTCTGGCCTCGCCTGAATGGCGGACACGTAGCGGTCAGCAGCCGCTTCCCACTCATACATCCGCTCATGGCAAAAGCCTGCTCCGCACATGGTCCGGTAGCTCCCGGCTCCCGCGGCTGACGAATAAAAGCTGGATGCCGTTCCAAGCTTAAGCGCTATCTCCAGCTTTTTTAACGCTTTCTCAGCAAAATCCAATTCCAGCAGCGCTGCCGCCCAAGCTTCATATAAATCAGGGAAATCGGCGTAGCCGAATGCTTGGACTCCCCTGTCCGCCCAATGCGCCGCTGCTTCCGCCATCCCCATTGCTAGGCAAGAGCGGCTCAGCTTAAGCAGCACATCCGACGCATAGCCGCAATCCGGCGGCAGCTCGGCGGTCAGCGGTTCGAGCCAGCCAATCGCTTTTTCCCAATCGCCATAGGTGCAGCATTCCGTGCCCATTGCATAGCGCAGGACGGGATCTGCGGGATTACGCCGCAAGGCGTTTTGCAAAATAGCGGCGTTCCGCTGTTTTTTGCCCCGTGCGGCTATAACCTCATCCCGATAGCCCTCATGACGCACGACAACCGGAGCAAGCGGCAGGCCACCCCGTTCCAGCGCAGCGACAGCTGTCGCCGTCTCCTCATGGATAGCGCCTGCAAACCGAATCCGCTCATCATTGCGGAACAGACGGCATACCGCATCCGTCAGCTCGTCTTCCGCCCCTTCGCACCCTACCCGGCTAATAAGCTGGACATAATAGCCGAATCGCTCCTCATCAGCGAGCAGCATCTGCCACTGTTCCAGAGGTAGCGGCTCCAGCCGTTCATCGGCGTCCAGCACTAAAATCCATGGCTGCACAGCTGCCTCCAGCCCTTTGTTGCGAGCCTGTGAAAAGTCGCTGTGCCATGTGGCTTGCAGTACCCGGGCACCATATGATTGCGCGATTTTCACCGTCCGGTCAACCGAACCCGTATCGACGACTATCATTTCACTCACATAGGGGAGGACGGATTCCAAGCAGCCCTGCAAAAACCTTTCCTCGTCGCGAACTATCATGCATAAGGATATACGCAGCTTTTCTGACTCTGCTGTCCTCGCTTCCTCCCACCATTCGTCAACGGCACCACCTTCACGAAACGCTGCTTCCACATCTTCCCCCTTCATCTAATCACTCCCGCCGCTTAACTTACCGTCTACCAGCCTTCCTCACCCGGCAACAGCAAACGGGCAAGCTGAACCGCGTCTTTCCTCAAGCTCGCTCGACCAGCCTGACCCGCCTGCCGCAGCTGCTGGTGCTTTGCCAACCATTGATCGGCTCGCAGCCACCACTGGCGGGCGGTTACAGCTCTATTCCCCCTTTCCCGTTCCCCCGATCCATCGCCTATGCTCCACTCCGCATCCCTTACGAGCTGCTGTGCCAGCTCATCCGGCAGCGGAAACCCGCTGTAATCCTGCAGCTCGATAGCCCCCGCCTGCTCACGAAGCAAACGGCGATGCTCGGGCTGCTCCTGCAAATCCGCCTGCCATCGCAGCCAATCGGCAGCTGCAACAGGGCAGCCGGAAGCCAGCATAACGGCGGCAAGCTTCCGTACAGCTCCCTCGTTAGGGCAGCCGATACGTGCGGCAAGCACAGCTAACAACCGTTCTTCCTCGCCAGCCGCGTGAAAATACCTGCACAGCCTGAACAGTGGCGGCAGCAGACTCGGCTGCTGCCGCAGCGCCGCCACATAGGCGGACACCAGTCCTTGTTCATCGAGCAAAGCTTCGTTGATGCGCCCTAGCAAATAGGCGGTGCGATACGTCCCAATGCCCTCTTCTGTATGGTAGTGGGCGGGCGCGCCTGCAAGCTCAAGCGCATGCTCTGCTGTCTGGGCCGCTTCCCGCAAGCTTCCGAGCTGGGCGAGGCTAAGCGCCCAATAATGCCACATATCCGTATAATCTGGATAGCGAGAGGTACCTTCCGCTGCGACCTCGGCGGCTTCGGCCCATTTTTCCAAGGCATGCAGGCTTCGCACCTCATATTTGACAACGAGATGAGCATAGTTTAAATGCGCAAATTCCTGTGAGCCGCGCGCCCTTCGAAAAGCATCCAGCGCCTTATCCGCCTCGCCCCGCCGCAAAAACTCCACGCCTATATTGTAGTGGTGAAACGTATTCGACGGCTCCTCCGCAAGCGCGAACTGGAGCAGCTTCATATTGCGCTCCAGCTTATTTTTCTCTAAAACCTCCTGCGCCCTGTAGCCATAATGATGAATGACGACATCCGTCATTTGAAATTTCGCTTCCGGGTTTCCGCGCAAAATCACCGCCGCGATTTGCTCATGTATCCGCCCTTCGAACCGATGCTTCTCAGCATTGCGGAACATGCGCAGTACCGGATGAACGGTGGAGCCTGCCGATTCCTCATCGCCAATGACGTTCCGCACCTGAAGCAAGAGCGCCATCTGCTCCTCATCTTGGGCCCACACCCGCAGCTGCCCTCCGCCTGCCGCATCCAGCGATTCATCGGCATCCAGAAATAAAATCCATTCCCCGCGCGCCTGATCGAGCCCAATATTCCGCGCCTTGGAAAAATGCTGCTCCCACTCCGCCCTTATGACCGTCGCTCCAAAGCTCTGCGCAATTTCAACCGTCCGGTCCTTTGATCCGGTATCCACCACAATGATTTCGTCCACTACTCCTCTGACGCTGGTCAAACAATTCGGCAAATGCTTCTCCTCATCTTTAACGATCATGCATAAAGAGATCAGCTTCCGCTGCCCCGCCATTCGCCCGCCTCCTCTGCATGGCATTCCAGCTCGTGTGCCAGCCGAGCGCATTCACCCGTGCAAGTGCTGCGCGAAGCCGCTCCTCATCCTGCTCGGCCCAGCTGCCATCCCAGCCTCGACTGCCGCTATATTGGCCGGGCTCCAGCGCTGCAATTCCCATTTGGAGGCAAGCTGCCGCCGAGCCAAGCTGCGCTCGATCACCATACTCTCCTGTCTCAGACATATTTTCGAACAGGGATAAGGCTTCGCCGTAAAGCCCTTTATCATACAGCAGCTCCCCTAGCCGAAATTGCTGCCCCGCGCTCATTCCGCCCTCTCTGGCATACCGGCGAAGCATAAGCTCCGCTGCCATAGCGACATACCCGTTATCATAAAGCAACTGCTCGCCTTCCAATTGCAGCCCCGGATGGCAAGCCGTCAGCCTTGCCGCCAGCAGAAGCATATTCAGCTCAATGGCCTGTTTTACATAGGCGGTAGCTGTCTGCTCGGCAAGCTGATTCCACCACTCTTTTTCCACTGAAAAAATACGGCCATTAGCCTGCTCTCGCCCCAAAAAGCGCTGCAGTGCTCCAAGACCTGTTCCTTCTTTTACCGTTTCACCAAGCTGCCAGCAGCATAAAGTCCAATCGAGAGCCAGCGAATGCAGAACAGCCTGTTCTTCCGGCCCCTTTAAAGCTTCTCGATCTGCAATCGGCATACGGTCCAGCCAAGTCTCCCAGAGCGCATTCGCCTCCACATATTGACTGCAAGCCATGAGGCATTCGCCAAATTGGCGGATTTCTTCCACACTCCAGTCGGACTGCTCTGTTGAAAAAGAATCCTTATCAGGCATTCCTTCATGCCCTCCCACAGCAACAATCAGGCCCGCCTCATTCGCGCCTTCCATCCACAGCTCTCTGGCGCATTGCCAAGCGCCAATCTGCTGCATGACGGAGGCTAAGCGTTTGTTGGCCGCATCCCGCCTCTCTCCAACGGCGCATAAATCCCTCAACCGCTTCGCAATAGCCGTATCGCTCCAGCCAATAAGCTGAAGCGTATCCGCCATGCCAACAGCCGCTGGCTGATGCCATGCTGCAGCGAGCGCCAGCTCATATTGACTTATTGCCGCCTCATGGTTGCCCATACGTTTCAGCACCTCCCCCCATGCCGTTCGAATCAACGTTCCATCTGAGCCAAGCTCGGTAATATAATCGCCAGTGGAGACTTTATTCGTGTTTATATCTAGCTGACCTAATGCCTTGGTTGATATAAGAGCCGCCGTCTCATAGGCCTGTGCTGCTTCTGTAAGCATGCCAGCAGAAGAGAGTGCCTCTCCCGTGAGCCAATGGAGGTCTGCATAGTTTGGGTAACGCAGCACTTCTTCACGGAGCAGAGCCATCGCTTCCTCTGGCCTTGCGAGTGCGAGCAGCACTTTTACATAGTCCCGAATGAGCGAAGGGCGATAGGGTGCGTTTATTGGCACCCCTGCCCAAGAAGCACTTAGCGCAGGTTCAGCCTCAGCCGTTCTGCCCAGCTGACACATTGTCACCCCGTAGTTATAAAGACAAAAAGGATCATGAGGCCGCTGGGACAGCTGCCTGGCAATGATCCGTAAATTTCTTTCCGCTTTATTTTTGCGGGCAATGACTGAAGGCTTATAGCCGTCGTGAACAAGCGTGAGCGGTGTTTGAAGCAGCGGCCCGTCTATACTTTTCGCCTCAGATGCACGCCTACTCTCAATGGAGCTGGAAATAAGCTGTTCATGAATTTCACCTTCATAACGATAGCCGCGGTCGGCCCGAAACAACCTAATTGCTTGGCTGTAAAGACAGTGGTCTGCCGAATGGTCATCATATAGATGACGCATCGGCAGACGGAGAGCTGGATTTTTCGTATGCTGCAGCTCTTGCCTTAACGCTTGGCCCGTCTCGCCTTCCAGCCATTCGTCGGCATCCAGCACCAAAACCCAGAGCGTACGCGCCTGTTCAAGTGCCGCATTGCGGACGCTGGAAAAGTCGTCCTGCCACTCCACAGTCAGCACTCTGGCTCCATACTGGCTGGCCAGCTCTATCGTGCCGTCTGTGGAGCCTGAATCTGCAACGATAATTTCGTCTGCGATATTTTTAATGCTTTTGAGGCAGCGGCCCAGCACATCCACTTCGTTGCGAGCGATAATGTGAACTCCCAGCAGCATGACGAAAGCCCTCCTAATTTAGCTGCCCTGACCGTTGAAAAATACATCCAGCGTCGTCGACGAGCCCGCCAGACTGGAGCGGTACGAAAGCCGCGTGTATTTTAAGAAACGCTGTGGCACCAGCACATCCACCGATCCTGTGGCAATGCCCGTTACCGTTTCAACATCCGTATACCAGTTCGATCCGTTAGCGCTAATTTCCACACGCGCATCTGCACGACCGGCCCCCGGACCCCGGTTGTATACGAAGAAGGAATAAGTGCCAAATACGCTGGTTGTAACAGCGGTCAATGCCGTATATGCGTCTGCTGTTACAATATTCAAGCTGGAGCTTTCTTGGAAGCTCCTTTGTGAAATTGACGTTACACTGCTCAGTGTACCTGTCGTGATTGTTGCTCCATTTACCGCTGTCAAAGTTCCCGCCGTAATCGTCGCTCCCAAGACAGACGTCAACGTTCCAGCTGTGATTGTTGCTCCGTTCACTGCGCTCAATGTTCCCGCTGTTATCGTCGCTCCTAATACTGCCGTCAATGTTCCGGCTGTGATTGTTGCTCCATTTACCGCCGTCAAAGTTCCCGCCGTAATCGTCGCTCCCAAGACAGACGTCAAGGTCCCAGCTGTGATCGTTGCTCCGTTCACCGCACTCAACGTTCCAGCTGTGATTGTCGCTCCGTTCACCGCGCTCAATGTTCCAGCTGTGATCGTTGCTCCGTTCACTGCGCTCAATGTTCCGGCTGTGATCGTCGCTCCACTCACCGCACTCAGCGTTCCAGCTGTGATTGTTGCTCCGTTCACCGCACTCAATGTTCCGGCTGTGATTGTCGCCCCTTCTACTGCTGTCAACGTTCCAGCTGTAATCGTTGCCCCGTTCACCGCACTCAATGTTCCGGCTGTGATCGTTGCTCCTAATACTGCCGTCAACGTTCCTGCCGTGACGGTTGCTCCGCTCACTGCACTCAGTGTTCCGGCTGTAATCGTTGCTCCGTTCACCGCACTCAATGTTCCGGCTGTGATTGTCGCCCCTTCTACTGCCGTCAACGTTCCTGCTGTAATCGTTGCTCCGTTCACCGCACTCAGCGTTCCCGCTGTGATCGTCGCTCCTAATACTGCCGTCAATGTTCCCGCTGTAATTGTTGCTCCGTTCACCGCGCTCAATGTTCCAGCCGTGATCGTCGCTCCTTCTACTGCCGTCAACGTTCCAGCTGTGATTGTCGCTCCACTCACTGCACTCAGTGTTCCTGCTGTAATCGTCGCTCCATTCACCGCACTCAACGTTCCAGCTGTGATTGTCGCTCCGTTCACCGCGCTCAATGTTCCAGCTGTGATCGTTGCTCCTAATACCGCGCTCAACGTTCCAGCTGTGATTGTCGCTCCACTCACCGCACTCAGCGTTCCCGCTGTGATCGTCGCCCCATTCACCGCACTCAACGTCCCTGCCGTGATCGTCGCCCCATTCACCGCACTTAACGTCCCTGCTGTGATCGTCGCCCCGTTCACCGCGCTCAATGTTCCCGCCGTGATCGTCGCTCCATTTACCGCATTCAATGTTCCCGCCGTGATCGTCGCTCCATTTACCGCATTCAGTGTTCCCGCCGTAATTGTCGTTCCCAAGACAGCTGCGATGGTACCAGTGGTAATTGTCGCCCCCATCAAATTGCCAATTGTGCCGTCCAGCATAATGTTCAGCAAGTTGCCTGATGTGTCTGTTGCAAGGGGCTGAGCCGTTTGTGTGCCGTCTTTACCAAATATTAATGTACGTAAATTATCCGGATTCGGATTAAACGTCGAAAAGTTTGGCATGCCATCACCTAGTTTCCATTTAGTATTACAGGAAAGAGATAGAAGAATGCCCGTATGTCCTTCCCCGTTCGCTTCCTCTCTATGTCCATGTGCTCACACTGTATGTACATTTGAAAGTCTCGGAGACGGCAGCTGTCCGTATAAAATCCGCCTTTTCTTCACAACGTGCGGCATGTCCCCATACCTATAAACGCTAATCCCCATATCCTGTCATATATCGATTTGATTTAAGAGGTGATGTAATGACCAATAATGCTGTTTTTAATAATGAAAAAAGCCCCTTAAGCATGCTCATCAACAACGTTTATACTTCACCGGCCATCATAGCGCCGCCAGAGGAAAATGCAGCTGTAAACGGCCGATTGTTTATCGTAACAAGCGGAAGTGCCAGCATAGGCGCTGGAAACAATCAGCTCATTCAAATTACAAACCCTTCAGGAAGTGGAAGATCACTGTACATTTCCAGTATCTCCGGCGGCATTACAGCTGCCGCCACCCTTAATTTCTATTCCACCGGTACGGTCACCGGGGGAACAACGCCTACACCCTTTAACAGCCAGTTCGGCAATGTTACAGCAAGTATTGCCACTGCCCGCGTTGCTACGGGAAACGTAACCGGATCACCAACGCTATTTATGACCATGCTGCTGGCAGCAGGTGTATTCAACTTTACGTTTACGGGAGCTATCATCGTGCCGCCAAACCGGGCTATAACGATTTCCGTTGGGACAGGCGTTATTACCACAGCCACCAACATTGTGTGGTGGGAAGCCTAAATGCCGAACCAGTCTATTTTTAAGACCTCCAATAAACCGCTGATCGGGCAAGCTGCGAACACCATAAATAAACTGGGCTGTTACCTCCCTTCAGATGCGGCCACTTCAGCAGCAGTTGCTGGAGCCTTCTCCATCTATGCTGCCAACAGTGCCTCTCTTGGGCTTCTGGGCGGAACCGTGAATACGTCGCTTCAGGTCGTTAATCCCGTTGGCAGCGGCAAGCGGCTTTTCCTCGATCAGGTTTACTGTTATATCAGCGTTGCCCTAAACCTGCTATCTGGCTTTAGCGGACAATTATCCATTCTTCAAGGAGGCAGTATCGGTACTTCTACATCGCAAACACCTGCAAACCTCGTGCTTGGCAGCAGTGTTGCAAGCGTAACGACCGCAGCTTCATCCATCAATACCGTAAGCGGGGGAACCACCTGTCAGGTTTATGCGCTGTATCCCGGTCCGTTTCAAATTCCGCTCGGCGGCAACATCGTCGTGCCGCCAGGTCAGACCATTACGATCAATGTGTTTGGCTCCCTAACCCTGCTAGGAATACTGGGCAATGGCGCCTCTGTAACTTGGTGGGAGAAGTAACATGGGCAGCAACCTAAGACAAAACAAAAAGGCCGCCCCAAACATCAAATGAATGATGCTTGAAACAGCCTTATGGGCTATTTTAAAAGCTAGAGCAGCTTCTCAATATCTTCTTTCATGCTGAGTGGCTCATAGGTCGATTCAAAACGTTTGACAACCTGGCCTTCCCGGTCAATGAGGAACTTGGTAAAATTCCATTTGATGGAGTCTCCATCCATAAAATGCGGCAGCTTTTCGGTCAAAAATGCACTAAGCATTTTGCCGCTAGCTTCAGCTGTATCAAATCCATTAAAAGGCGCTTCAGCCGTCAAATAGTTGAACAGTGGGTGTGCGGTTTCATCCCTTACATCCGTCTTCGCAAACAATGGGAACGTTACACCATAGTTCAACTGGCAAAAGCTTTGTACATCCGAGTTTTCACCCGGCTCCTGCTCGCCAAATTGATTGCTTGGGAAACCGAGTATTTCCAGGCCTTGATCCTTGTACTGCTCATAAAGCTTTTGCAAATCAGCATATTGGGGTGTAAAGCCGCATTTGCTCGCCGTATTGGCAATAATAACGACCTTGCCTTTATATTGCTCCAGACTAACCGTCTTTCCTGTAATCGTATCCGCTTGATAAGTATAAATGGACATGAATGCACACTCCTATTTGTAGGTTCGTCTATCTGTCTTCCAACCTGTACACCTATTTGGCAGCTGTTGCGGAACATACTTTTTCGTTAATCCGTATTTGATTTATTGCCCAGCCAATCTACAAACAGCGCATAATCCTGCTCAACTTGATCTGCATAGGACATCGCCCACTCTGCGATGAAGCGGCTAAAGGACTCTTCGTCACTGCCCATCGCTTTGACGATTTCATGCTCGCTATGGTAGTCCAAAATGCCGCTTTGCACATCAGAATCCGCTCGCGCATGCAGCTTCGCGGTCAGCTTGCCCATCGTCTCTGTCACGATTTGCATATCCTCCGCCGTCTCCAGCGTTTCAAGCTTGAGCCGCTTCTTGAAGGGAGAACGCTCCCGCACATAAAACTGTCTGCCGCCTATCGTCAGATGGCCGAGGTATGGATCAGCCTCATGGTGCATGGCCTGCTGGGTCATCGTCACGCGTTTGCCCTGATGCTCAAACGCTGTCCAGAACGACTCATCATAGGGCAGAAAATAAGCCGGAACGGCAATGCGCACTTCTTTCACTTCCAGCACAATATCATCCTCGTGCCCTAGCTCGCCGCTGCCCGCTTCAATCAGTACATAAAAACGGTCCAGCCCGATTGAGGCTGTTCCAGAGCCATGCTTTACGGCTATATCTTTAATCTGATAATGGACAGCCTCCTGCGCATCATCAGCATGCAGGCTTTCTATATATTGCGGCCAAGCCTCTAGAAGCGCAGCGCGCTCTTTTTCCGTCGGGGCGACGATCTCATCCGTATGCGCAAACTTGCGATGCTCCTGTACAAGCGCCGTAACCTTTTCCAAAAAATGCTGTTCCTTGCGCTTGCGCAGCTTGCGAAGCAGCTTTCTCACCTTGCCGCTTGCTCGCTCCTCATCCATTATGAACGATGCCGGATCATCCTTACCCTTGACGAACTTCCACATTTGTTTCGCATAGGCGCGCAAATAAGCCTCGATTTGATGCTGCTCAGCATCCTCCGACTCGCCTTTCATGCGGCATACAAGTGCTATGCTGACCGACATGCGCAGCAAATCATATAAATAGGAGCCCAAGTAGCCCTCGTCAAAATCATTCACATCATACACAAGCGCCCCTTGCTCATTGCGGAAGGCACCGAAATTTTCAAAATGCAAATCGCCCTGAATCCAGGTCGGACGCTCTGCCGGCGTGTGATAGGGAAACCACTCCCTCGTCACATCCATATAAAATAAATAGGCGCTGCCGCGAAAAAAGGAAAACGGGCTTAGCGACATTTTGCGGTATTTCTCCTCACGCTTCTCCGTGCCGAGTCTCATGATTTTATGATCAAATTCATTAAGAACGGCCGTAATCGTCCGTTTCCGAAGCCTCTTTTGCGTAAGCTTTACACGTTCTGTCAATGCTCTGTCCATGCCAGTTCCCCCTTAGATAGCTCTATTATTTATAACGATTTCATCTATGAAGAAAGCTTGTACAATCTGAGATAATCATTGACCATTGCCAGACGCCACGGAATGATCATGCCGAAGGCCACGAGATAGAACAATGCCCCCGTCTGCGGAATCGACATATATTGCTCCACCACGCTATGCAGCGCCAATCGAATAATGAATAGGGTCAGCATGATGAAAATAAAAGCTTTGGAACGCCTGACATAAATATCGGCATTAATCCGCTCCAGCCGGGTCGATACGACCAGCGGAAAAGAAAAAATCAACAGGCCTGTCCCGAAAGCAGCTAAACCCCAGCCCCAAGGAATATGAGTCATAGGTGCCAGGAACATCATAAAGCCGGTCGACATGCCGACTGGCGGGATAATGATCTTACGAAGGGTAGTCGGCTGCTTGCCTGCCCGGATACGCAAAAAGATGAGCATAAGCCCTGCGATAGCCGACATTATAATGAAGCCTACCTGAATCGTTTCAGTAGACAGCTGCACCGCCCTTTTCCCCCTTGCTCTTTAAAGAATACCTTTTCTTTCTTTATCCTACTTCAAAAGACAGGCCGCTGCAAATATTGTCTAATCGCTTAGAACCGCTGGCTGGAGCGCTTTCTAATTGAAGCGGGCAACACTTCTTTTTTCATCTTTTCATAAAAAAGGAAATGTAGGAGATCGCAAAAATCCACAACCTCTTGCGGTTGTGGATTTACATGTTAGAGAGAATTGAATTTGAAGCCCTGTCCAGAGGCATATATGGATGTAAACTCAACTCAGTAAGTAATACTAAATCATTTTCGTCGTAATTGCCTGCAGAATAGATCTTAGTCTTTCATAATTATACGGGGATTCAATCATGGCTTTAAGCATTAAAGCAGGGTTAACAAGAGTAAAATCTATATAATAGTTTGATTCTAGTACCAATAACCTTATAAACTCGCGTTGAGTACGGCCATTCCCTTCTCTAAACGGATGAAGAACATTTAATTCCGTAAGGTAATAGGCAACTTTCTCTACAAGTGCTTCAAACGATAAACTTTTTAGTAAGTTTTCGCTTTTAAGTTCCTCAAGTAATTGATCCGTTTGACTGGCTATAAACCTTACATTTGCAAAACGAAAATTATCTTTTGCAATCTCTTCCTCGCGAAGCTTACCAGCAAAAGGATAGATATCCTTAAATATAAATTTATGAATATTCACAAATGACCTCGATTAAACTTCCCCTTTAGAGGCCTTAATTGAAGTAGCCTTAATCGATCCAAGGTTACCATTCTTTCGAAGGCATCTAAATTTCTCTGCTCTGTAAAACCAGGTAAGTTGATTAGGACATCACTATCAGGATAACAATAAATCGAATTGCTTTGCTCATACATTTTTCGCAATTTCCATGGCAAGAGCTAGAAATTCATTGTTTTTCACTTCACCGTTAACCCTTCTCATGAGTAGCTGTTCTTCTCTAGTAGTCAGAAACATGCCTTCAATTGCAAGTGACGCTTTAGCATTAAGCAGTGCATTAAGCTTTTTTTCATGAGTATTTCTTCTCACAACCAACACCCGCTTTTTGTAGCGATTTACTACATATATATTCACTTAGCTTGTCCACCTTTCCTGAGACAAATACTCTTTATATGTAATTATAACAAAAAATCGATTCAATAGTGATAAGTGATTAGGAGCCAAATCTCCCACCCAACATTCAGTTACCATTCAGGCAAGCGAAAAATTGAAGGCTTGTTCGATCCTGAAATGGGGATAAATAAAGCTTTAAAAAACAATAGAAAAAGCTATCCCTGAGACCGTTCGAAAACGGCTGAGGAGATAGCTTTTTTAATACCCTGCCTTCTATTCAATACTAGCACTAGGCAGTATTTATACGAATTTAGTTGTAGTAATTTACGGTAGGCGCAGGCTCGATTCCATTTGCATAATAGTAATTCAAACTACTAACAAAATCGATGACCTTGTTCGTATTCAAATCATAAACCAATATATTTGGATTACCGATTGAATCTAAAAAGCCAAATTTTCTTGGTGTCGTTAGCCCTTTTGTATCCGTAAAGGACGAGAAATATTGCGTTGGAGGACCTGAAGAGAAGGTCGAATAGTGATACGTGAACAAGGTATCTTCCTTCAATACAATAAGTACAGCATTATTGGAGCTTGCATAAGTAGACTGATAGTCTACCGCCGTCGTAATATAATTCACCCGTGCATCCGAAATGCTATGCGTGCGTGAATTATAGCCGCCTCCATAAGAGAAGTAATATACTCTCTCCCAATCGAGCTGCGGATTAGCATTCGCTGTATCTGATGTGTTTGCAATCAATTTATTGTTGAGATATAAATCATTATTCGCATACTTCCATACTACCGATTGCAGAAGAGTTGAAATTTGAGTATAAGATAGGGCACCACTTGGAGCGGAAACATTGGACTGGACATTATACGATGCCCCTACTGTACCTGTGGAAGTAACTAATAGTCCAAAGTCGCCTGCCGGCACATTATTAGCAGCCGACAAATTGCCACTTGTATTGCCAATCCCCGTCGGATAAGCGGTTCCCGTGCTCCAATCAATTTGATACAGATCTACACGATAGCTGGCATTGGTAGATTCCGTCCGAAAAATAATGCTGCGTGCCGCAGCCACACTGAAGAAATAAAAGTTTTGCGGATTGCTTGCGGTTAATGAGCTGCTATGGTACAGAATATCGCCATCCACATTATAATTCAATCGGCTTGCTGCATTTGCCGGCTTAGGCTTTTGCAAAAGCTCTGACGGACTAAGCGCTAGACCGCTTTCCCAATCCGTTTGTATACTTTCGACTTCCCCAAGCACCTCAGGCTCTATTTGAACAGCAGGCAGCAGCCCCGAATGATTAGAAGGGACGGCTTCAGCTGAAATAGGAAGAGCCATTACGAAGAACAGCAGAAGCACTAAAAAAGGCGTAGTCACGTATTTTCTTTTCAATGTCATGGATGATACCTCCAATATCTTTATTATTTTTTTCTCCAAAAAAACATGCATCATACGACCATAACTGATTATTCCCTACTAAAAAAATGGACTCCTCCCCTGTCTGCTTATTAGGTTAAATCAATTATGTTATAAAAAAAGAAAATTATGTTAATCTCAACTTATACTTTAATCTAGTTTTCACTAACAATCAATACAATTTTATACAAAAATACCTTTTCTATCGGTATGATAGATGCATAGAATAGCAGAACTACACGCTGGATAAAGCTTGACGGCGGTTCCAGCCTCGTTTTAGAATATATTTAGTCGACAAACTAATTTTAGGCTTGCATGCTTAATAAGAGAGGGGTGCCGCTATGCCATTTCGCAGAGGGCCTGACCATATTACTCGGATCTTCCGCCATTTAACCCGCCAGCATCAGAAGCAGCTGCATGCCCAGCTTCAGGACTATGATCTTTATCCGGGGCAGCCGCCGCTTATGTTCGCCTTGGAGCGCGGACCGGGACGGAGCCAGAACGAGCTGGCACAGGAGCTTGAGATTAAAGCGGCAACGCTGACCGTGATGCTGAACCGGATGGAGAAGAATGGAATCGTCCGTCGGGAAGCCGATCAACGCGATCAGCGCGTGTCGCGAATTTTTATGACCGACAAAGGAAAAGCGATGCTTGGCAAGCTGCGAGAGACGCTTCACCTGCTGGAGGAGCAGTCTCTGCAAGGCTTCAACGAGGAAGAAAAACAAATCCTGAAAGGGATGCTGCACCGAATTGGCGATAATTTAAACGCGATGAACCCTACCGAGGGTAATCAGGATTAGAGGAAGTGGACGATGATCAAGCTTGCGCGATATTTAAAACCGCACTGGATAGCTGTATTGCTCGCCCCGCTGCTGATGGTTTTGGAAGTATGCATGGACCTGCTCCAGCCTAAGCTGATGGCGAGTATTGTAGATGAGGGCATCATAAAAGGCGATTTAAGCCATATCAAAATAACAGGCTTATATATGCTTGCAGCCGCATTGGTCGGCCTGATTGGCGGGGTTGGCTGCACGGTATACTCCAGCATCGCCTCGCAGAAATTCGGAGCCGATCTGCGCGGTGATTTGTTCCGCAAGGTACAGACCTTTTCCTTCCGAAACCTAGATGAGCTAAAGACTGGATCATTGATTACGCGGCTTACGAGCGATATTGTCCAGCTCCAGACGATGGTGCAAATGCTGCTGCGCATTTTTGTCAGGTCGCCGATGCTGGCCATTGGCAGCATTATTATGACGATTGCGATTAGCCCGAAGCTGGCGCTCATCCTCGCCATTATCGTTCCGCTGCTGTTCGTCGTCATGTTTGCCCTTATTCGCTCGACACTTCCGCTGTTTGCAAGCATGCAGTCGAAGCTGGATGCGGTAAACACGGTGCTTCAAGAAAATTTCACCGGCATTCGGGTCGCCAAAGCATTTGTACGCTCCAACTATGAAAACGAACGGTTTGGTCGTGCCAATCGCGATTATACAGGTTCGGCTATTAAGGCGATGCAATTGGTTGCCATTAATATGCCGATTCTCACTTTTATTTTGAATGCGGCGATTGCTGCTGTGCTCTGGTATGGCGGTCTTGATGTGCAAAAAGGCTCGCTGCCTGTAGGCGATTTAATTGCTTTCATCAATTATGTGACACAGGTCATGATGTCGCTGTCGATGATCGGCATGATGCTCGTCCGCTTCTCGACGGCGAAGGTATCTGCACAGCGCGTGCAGGAGGTGCTGAACACGTCATCGGAAATTCGCTCAGCCGAATCGCCCGCCCAACATAACAGCGCGGCGGGAGAAATCGCATTCGAGCATGTTTCATTCGCATACGAGGGTGCATCTGCGCCTGAAAGGGCGTATGAGCTGCGCGACATTAGCTTCACGGCAAAGCCGGGACAGAAGCTCGCACTGATTGGCGCAACCGGAGCTGGCAAGTCTACGCTGGTCAACCTGATTCCACGGCTGTACGAAGCTACGCAAGGTCGCGTGCTTCTGGACGGCATTGATGTGCGCGACATGGAGCTGGGCAGCCTGCGCAGCCATATTGGCATCGTGCTGCAGGAGTCGATTTTGTTCACGGGCACGATTCGTGAAAATATTTGCTTCGGCAAGCCAGAGGCCACCGAAGACGAAATGCTTGCCGCCGCCAGAGCTGCGGCAGCCCATGATTTTATTACCCGCCTTCCCGAAGGCTATGATACGCAGCTTGGCCAGCGCGGGGTCAATTTGTCTGGCGGGCAGAAGCAGCGACTTTCGATCGCTCGCGCGCTGCTCCTCCAGCCGTCGGTGCTTATTCTCGATGACAGCACAAGCGCCATCGACATGGGGACGGAGGCGCAGATCCAGGCTGCGCTGAGGCAGCTGATGCATGGACGAACCAGCATTATGATCGCGCAGCGCATCTCCTCCGTCATCGATGCCGATCACATTATCGTGCTGGATGAGGGGCAAATTGCCGCACAGGGCACCCATGATGAGCTGCTTCGCTCCTCTGGGCTTTACCAAGAAATTTACCAGTCGCAGGCTGGCAAGGAGGCGACCGTTCATGGCTGATCTAAAGCATAGCTCCACTAGCGAGCGTCCGCCAGCGCCAGCAGCAGCGCCTGCTCTGCCAAGCCTCGGAATGCGCGGTGGTCCTCCGGGCATTCCAACTGCAAAAGCCAAACCCAAAAATACGTTTCAGACGCTGCGCCGAATTTGGAGCTACTTGAGCCGCTACCGGGCAACGCTAATGAGCGTGCTGTTTGCCACGATAGGCGCAACGCTGCTGTCGCTCGCCGCGCCGTATCTCATCGGCCACGCCATCGACCAATACATCATTCCGCGCAGCTATGACGGACTGCTGTCGCTATGCTTCCTGCTGCTTGCTGTATATGCGGGCAGCTCCGTGTTGACCTGGCTCCAGCAGAAGCTTGTGGTGAGCGCATCCCAGAATACGGTGCTGGACATGCGCCGCGACCTGTTCGGACGATTGCAGCTGCTGCCGCTTCGCTTCTTCGACGGCAAGACGAACGGGGAACTAATGAGCCGAACCACGAACGATATCGAAAATGTCTCCAGCACGCTCAGCCAAAGCGTCACGCAGCTGTTATCCAGCGTCATCATGCTTGCCGGCTCGCTGGCCATTATGCTGTCGCTCAATGTGTGGCTCACTCTGCTCAGCATGGTTACAATTCCGCTCGTGCTGCTGTTCACCAAGAAGGTGGCGGGCTTCACACGCCGCTTCTTCTCCAAGCAGCAGCAGCATTTAGGCGAGTTGAACGGCTTTATCGAGGAAACGGTAGCCGGGCAAAAGGTCGTTCAGGTGTACCGCCGCGAGCAGCGGGCCGCGGAGCAATTCGATAAAATGAACAGCGAGCTTACGAATGCTAGCATTCAAGCGCAAATTTATTCGGGAACCATCGGACCGTTCATGAACGTGATGAACAATCTCAGCTTTGCGCTTATTGCCGCCGTTGGCGGCTTTATGGTGCTGAATGACTGGACGACAGTCGGCATCATCGTCAGCTTCCTGAACTACTCGAAGCAATTTCAACGTCCGCTCAACGAGCTGGCAAATCAGTTCAATTTGCTGCAATCTGCTGTGGCGAGCGCCGAGCGCGTGTTTGAGCTGATTGATACCGATACGGAATACGAAGGCGACGGCACCAAGCAGCTTGAAGCATGCACCGGCCATGTCCGCTTTGACGACGTATCATTCGGCTATCGTGAAGGGCATCCGATATTAAGCCATGTATCGCTGGAAGCCCAGCCCGGACAAATGATTGCTCTCGTTGGTCCAACCGGAGCAGGCAAAACAACGATCATTAATTTGCTAACTCGCTTTTATGATATTGACCATGGGACAATCACAATCGATGATGCCAATATTCGCGAGCTGGACCGCAACAGCCTGCGCCGCCAGCTTGGCATCGTGCTCCAAGACGCTTATGTATTCTCCGATACAGTGCGCGAGAACCTGCGCTACGGGCGGCTTGACGCCACCGATACGGAAATCGAGCAGGCGGCGCGGCTGGCGAACGCCCACAGCTTTATCAGCAAGCTGCCGCAGGGCTATGACACGCCGCTCACCGCTGGTGGCGGCAACCTCAGCCAAGGGCAGCGGCAGCTGCTTACCATCGCCCGCGCCGTGCTTGCCGATCCGTCTATCCTCATTCTGGATGAGGCAACAAGCAGTATTGATACGCGGACAGAAATGCATATTCAAGCCGCCATGCGCAAGCTGATGGAAGGGCGCACCAGCTTTGTGATCGCCCACCGTCTCAGCACGATTCGCCAGGCGGACCAAATTCTCGTCATTGCGGACGGCGGCATCAAAGAACGCGGGACGCATGACGAGCTGTTAGAACAGCAGGGCTTCTACTATGACCTGTATATGAGCCAGTTCCAGCGCAGCGGCTAGAGCCGCAAGCGAGGACAAAGAAGGCGAGCTTGGTGATTTCCGCTCGCCTTTGCTCTATTTTCAGCATGGTCTGTCTATTTGATAAAACCGCTCATTGCTGCTTCTACTTTTTTAATCCGCCTGACAAAATAAGCAGCAGCTGCCGTTTGGAGCAGCAGCATGCCGCCTGCAGCAGACAGCAGCGTGAAAAGCGACAGCTTGGCTTCCAGCCGCAGCACAGCGGCAACCGCCCAAACTGCCGCTGTCGAGAAGCTGGTAACTGTTACAACGGCAAACAAAGTTTCAACATCCCCATCTCTCGAATGTTCATATAACTGGATATTTTAAATGGTTGAATCGTTAACAAAGTAATGATTGAAAGGGCAATAGAAGCTGACCACACGATTATTTTTTGCTTGGATCTAAAGGCCCCGGCCATCCTCACTCTATTGATCAGGAGAAGACTCGTTGATTTTTTGCTATAATTTATTGAGGGAAGCGCCTTTCGGCAGCTTCTGCGTTCAAATTCCACAATGGGAGTGTTAACGAGGCATGATCATCAAATTCATTCGTTTGCGTTAATGAGAGGTATAGAAGGATGAGGCAAGCTTTTTTCGTGCAAAAGGGCTAGGTTTATTTGTCTGTGCCTTCTTTCATTTACTCAAATCAAATGAATGAGGTGCTTTTTGTAATGCGTGAAAATATAAAAAAGATCGCGGCGGCGCTAGCCTCCCCCGCTTATTCCAATTTGCTCCGCTGCCCGATATGCATGGGCTCCATGCAGCTGCGGAACGGCCAAAGCCTAGTATGCGGCAGCAAGCATAGTTACGATCTTTCAAAGCGTGGCTCTGTCCATTTTTTAAGTCGCCCTGTGCGGACAAAATACGAAAAAACGCTATTCGAGGCGCGGAAAAAGGTGATGGACAGCGGCTTCTTCGCTCCTGTTCTCTCCCATATTTCCGAGAGAATAAACGGCTCGCGGCAGAATCGGACTGAGCCAATCAGGCTGCTGGACGCCGGATGCGGGGAAGGCTCGCATTTGTCCGCGCTTCAGCAGCAGCTCAGCAGCAGTTCAGATGCTGTGGTGCTGGCGGCAGGTCTGGATATTTCCAAGGATGCGATAGCGCTTGCTTCGAAAAATAACGGCGAAGCACTCTGGTGCGTGGCCGACCTGGCTCACAGCCCTTTTGCCGACCGCTCCTTTGATTTCATCGTCAATATCCTATCACCATCCAATTATGCCGAGTTCCAGCGGCTGCTTGCTGATACGGGCCATGTCATTAAGGTTTTTCCTGGACCTGATTATTTAAAGGAGCTGCGCTCCTTGCTATACAGCAGTACGAATAGCAGTCACAGCACGAGTCTTACGAGGAGCTTTTACGATAACCTTGCGACTATAGAGCGTGTTAGCGAATATTTTGAAGTGCTGGGCAGCCAGCGGCTGCACTACCGCTTTCTTATGCACCAGCCGCTGATTGAGCCTTTCATTGCTATGACGCCATTGTCCTGGGGAATGAAGGAATCGCTTGTACAGCAAATAAAGCAGAGGCTCACGCTTGAAGTGACAGTCGACTTGACGGTCATCATTGGGAGGAGATAAACAGCTGTTTTTTTAGCAGTTATAGCATTTCATGAATGTTGGTCCATTGAGGGCATGCAGCGGCAAGTATGGCGATTTCTGAGCCCTGATCTTCATGTTCTCGCCAATCGAGTACCATTTGCTCATTTCTCAACTGCTTGATGCAGGAGGAAAATAAAAGAAAAAACAGGCGGAGTCCCATTTGCCGGGGGAGCCGCCTGTTTTTTCTGCCATTTTTCTGACGCTTCATTGTTCTATTCTATATAAAAACATCATTTCCCGCTGTAGCTTTGCTCCGCTTAACGCTGTGGCATATGCTTGCGAATATCAACGCCAAGCCCTTCGGACAGTCTCATCCCGAGCTCCACGTTGGCCCGGAAAAAGTTGCAAATGGCACGCAGCTGAATATCCGCATTCGTCTGTCCCAAGTCATTAACCAAATTTTTCACTAAATTGTCCTGCTGTGGACCCGAAAGGGAAAGATAGCGCTCGCCTGCCTGCGTGAAATCATCGGTTTTATCGATTTTTTGGCGGCCGGCAAAGCCGTGAACAGGCACAGTATGGTCAGCGTGACCCCGCTCGGCTTCCTGCGGACTTGTGCTTGAGCTGTTCGGCTCATAATTAACGCTGGTGGAATCGGCTTTCATCGTCATCGCTCCGTCGCGCTGGTGATTACGGGCAGGCGCATACGGGCAGTTGACCGGAATGTGCAAATAGTTCGCGCCCAAACGGTAGCGCTGTGTATCCGGATAGGAAAATAAGCGGCCTTGCAGCAATTTATCCTCCGATGGCTCAATGCCTGGCACCAAGGCGCTCGGCGAGAACGCCGACTGTTCTACCTCAGCAAAATAATTTTCTGGGTTGCGATCCAGCGTCATCGTACCGACTTTATGCAGCGGGTACATATCCTCTGGCCACGTCTTGGTTGGATCGAGCGGGTCAAAGGAGTAACGCTCCATATGCTCAGGTGGCAGCAATTGCACATGCAAATCCCATTTTGGGAAATCTCCTTTTTCGATGGAATCATATAAATCCCTTGTCGCATGGTTAAAATCGCGCCCCTGCATCTCCGACGCTTCCTCAGCGGTGAAATTGCGCACACCCTGCTTCGATTTCCAGTGGTATTTCACATACGTCATCTTGCCTTCGGCATTTTGCCACTTGAACGCATGCACGCCAAAGCCGTCCATTTCACGGTAGGTCGCAGGTGTGCCATCATCGGAAAACAGCCACGTCAGCATATGAGTCGATTCTGGCGACAGCGTCATAAAATCCCAATAGCGGCCGGGCTCCTGCACATTCGTCTGGGGCGACGGCTTCAGGGAATGCACCATATCAGGAAACTTCATCGCATCGCGAATGAAAAACACCGGAAGATGGTTGCCCACAATATCCATATTCCCCTCTTGCGTATAAAATTTCACCGCAAAGCCGCGCGGATCACGCGCCGTCTCAGGAGAACCTGTTCCATGAATAACGGTGGAAAAACGGACAAATACCGGCGTCTCCACTCCCGCCTGCTGCAGAAAATGAGCTTTCGTATGAGCAGCCATGCTGTTCTCTACGCGGAATACGCCATGTGCGCCTGCGCCTCTGGCATGAACAACCCGCTCTGGAATCCGCTCACGGTCAAAATGCGCCAGCTTCTCCAGCAGATGATAGTCCTCCAGCAGCGTCGGGCCGCGCTGTCCGGCTGTACGCGAATTTTGGTTATCGGCAACAGGCGCGCCTTGATTGGTCGTCATGTAGTTCGCATTCGATTGGGGATTCGTATTGGTTGTATTGGTCATCGT
This sequence comes from Paenibacillus sp. FSL H8-0537, assembly GCF_038051995.1. Lineage (NCBI taxonomy): Bacteria > Bacillati > Bacillota > Bacilli > Caryophanales > Paenibacillaceae > Paenibacillus > Paenibacillus sp. FSL H8-0537. Next base: position 6,613,208 of record NZ_CP150290.1, read on the forward strand.
TTTTACCTCCGAGTTGAATTTAGACTTGGTCTAAATATTTACCCTTATTATAGCGAGGCCAAACGATGCCTGTCATGAATATTGGATGAACGTATGATGAAGGTTGGATGAACACGCCGCAACAAAGCAGGACTCACCATAAGACAGCCATACATTAAAACCTGACAAGAAAGCCATAAAAAAAGACCACTGAAGGCCGCTAGAGCCATCAGTGGTCTTATCATTAGGACGTTACAGCTTCATCCGCCAGCCGGTAGCCTGCGCCACGCACCGTCACAATATATTTCGGCGCTACTGCGCTGTCCTTCAGCTTTTTGCGGAGCGACTTAATATGCACATCTACGACATTGCTGCCGCCGAGAAACTGACTGCCCCAGACCGAATCGAACATCGTCTCACGCGAGAGCACGGAGCCGTCGGACGTAATAAACATAAGCAGCAGATCGTATTCGGTCTTCGTCAGATCGATGCGCTGCTCACCGCGGAATACGGCCATTCTTTTCAGATCGACCGTCAAATCCTTGTAGTGGTAGCCAGATACGACGACGGGGCTTGACTGCGGCTGCTGGTCCATCATGCGGTTGATCTGGTTAACTGCCTCCTGCGGTGCAGCCGGCCATTCTATCATAGCTGCGGCATCTGGCAGCAGATGACGGATCACGCCTGCCGGTGCGCCCGCGAGGAACAAAATCGGCACTCCTTTAAGATGCGCCGTATGCTGCAAGGCAGCCTGCAGCGCTTCTACCGCATCCGTATGTCCTTGCACATACGGCGTCGCATCATAGATCAGCAGCTCGGGCTGCAAGCTGTGCACGAACGCTTTATTCAAATCATGCAGCGTAAATAAATCAAAGCAATCTGCCGCAAGCAGCTGCAGAAGACTATGCACCCGCTGCGGGAACGGGCTGACAACCATAACCCGCTTCGTCATGGAGCAGACCGCTCCTTCCGGCAGAATGCCCTCGCCAAGCTGCTCCGTAAAATCCGGCTCAAAACTGTCCTGACGTGGCCGGGCGAGCTTTTTCCCATTTAAAGCTGTCTGTTTGTCCTGATTCGTTACGACTGGCTCGCGCATGACTCGCAAACCCCCTCTAACACAATATGTGAATGGTGAATAATGAATCTGGTTTCCTCCGCAACTCGGCGAGTCCACTCCTGCGGCACCTCAATCATTACTTCTTCAATACGCCCACATTTGCTGCACATGACATGCTGATGCTCTTCCGTACGCCCGTCGTAGCGGCTAACCGCCTCACCAAGCTTGAGCTCGCGGATAACCCCCGCATCGGTTAAATAACGAAGCGAATTGTAAACCGTCCCGTAAGCAAAGTTGAAGCCTTTGCCCCGCAAACGCTCAATGATATCAGCGGCTGCCGGATGGTCGTGAGATTGCTGGATAACGTCCAAAATCGCCTTGCGCTGGACCGTTAAATTTAGCTTTGCCATAAGGCCTTCATTCCTTCAATTTTTGATTTAGACTAAGTATAATTCCGTTGTCAAAATCGGTCAACCCCAACCCTATGCCCTAATGGCCCATTGCCAAAAGCAAGCCAAATCCAAATACCCAGGACTTTGTAATCATTTTGCGAAAAATGAGGAATTGTAATATTCTGAATATTTACAAATTTCAAATAATAAGATATGATGTACCTATCCTAAACGAGAGGGGATAGCCCGTTGGAGTAGCGTAAGCGAAGCATGTCTCCCATTTAAGTGGAAAGGAGATTGCAAGGATCATCCGGACATGTGGGAACTCACCATAATGAGCAAGCGAGAATGCTGCACCATCATTTAATCAAGCAATACTTAACTTTGATAGTTTGGTTTTCAATAAGAGTTCATTCGGTTGTGGTAAGCGCAATAATGAATGGAAGTTGTAAATGGAAATGCGAACTTTGGAATGGAGCGTTTAATAAATTGAATAGAAGTGAGTCTGAAAGTTAAAGGGATTCCGGTTATCATCGATAAGCGGAATCCCTTTATGCTGTCTACAGAATCGGTGAGAGCAGCCGGCTAATCGACTCCTTGAACCGTTCAAACAGCGGACGTTTTGCAAACTCGTCTTTCTGGAGCTTGATGCTATTTTCAATATCCGCCTCGAAAATCTGCTTTAATTGTCCCGCGGTACTTTCCTCATAAATAAAAGCGTTCATCTCAAAATTCAGCTTAAAGCTGCGAATATCAATATTTGCTGTTCCCACCGAAGCAATTTTGCCATCGATGACAATCGTTTTGGCATGCAGGAAGCCTTTTTCATACAAATAGCATTCAATGCCGCCTGCCAGCAGCTCGGCAATATAAGCACGGGTCGCCCAATAAACAAAGAAATGGTCGCGTTTTTTCGGAATCATAACCTGCACCTTTACACCAGATTGGACGGCAATTTTCAGGGCGGTCATTAAGCTTTCGTCTGGCACAAAATAAGGCGTTTGCAGGCAAATCGATCGTTTCGCCGAATATATCATTTTAATATAAGCATCTTTAATTTGCTGTTCCTCGGAATCCGGGCCGCTGGCTACAACCTGCATCCCAATGCCGCCGCCTTCTTTGACCACTGGAAAATAACTGCGATTCAGCTCCACCGTACCGGAGGACGCGAGATTCCAATCCATGAGAAACTGCGCCTGCATTTGATGCACGGCATGTCCATTCACCCGCAAATGCGTATCCCGCCACTCGCCGAAATGCTTGTCCAAGCCCAAGTATTCGTCTCCCACATTAAATCCGCCAATATAGCCGGTCATGCCGTCGATGATGGCCAGCTTGCGATGATTGCGATAGTTCAGCTTCAAATTTACATAAGGAATACGCGAGGGGAAAAAGGCTTGCGCCTTGCCGCCCGCTTCCCGAAGCTTGTTGAAAAACGACCGTGGAAGCCCCGAGCTTCCGATGTGGTCATAGAGAAATTTGACCTTTACTCCTTGCTGCGCCTTCGCTACCAATGCTCTGAGCAGCCTGTTGCCCAGCACATCATTACGCACAATGTAATACACCAGATGAATATGATGCTCTGCGGAAGCAATATCAGCTATTAACGCATCGAATTTCTCGTTGCCTTCGGTATAGATGCGAATGGCGTTATTTTGCGAGAACAACGCATAGCTGCTGACCAAATTCATAAAAATCATATCCCGATACTCATTCGTCTCGGCATCATGAAAGACGGTGTGGCGATCCTGAAGCTGAAGCTTCTGCCGCTCCACGGTATCTTCAATGATGCGCTGGCTGTCTCCAAGCAGCTTGAACAGCTTGCGTTTGCGCAACTGCTGACCGAGAATCAAATATAGAATAAAACCGAATACTGGGATGAAAGATAATACCATGATCCAAGCCCAGGTAGAGCTGACGTTGCGTCTCTCCAAGAAGACAAGGGCGAAAGCGAGCAATATATTCAGCAAAGTGAAGATGAAATAAAAGTCTTGAAACGTAGTCATCGCTAAAGCTCCCCTGTTATGCCATTTATAACATGCACATTTTTTTATAATTAATCAAATCATACTCTATGGGCGGTATATGTTCAAACTTGAAAGTATGCTACAATTTTTCAAAAGAACTGCTGGAGCGGCATGGGAGGAACAACTATGGACTTACGAAAGCTACGATTGGACGAACCTGCGCTGGGAACTTTCAGTGAAGAACGTGACGAGTATGAACGGGATTATGCCCGCTTGATTCAATCCCCCGCTTTTCGCAGACTACAGGGAAAATCACAGGTGTTCGGCGCTGGTTCCGGCGACTATTACCGCACGCGGCTAACGCACTCGCTTGAAGTTTCACAAATTGCCCGCGAGGTTGCACGGAGACTGGGCAAGCAATATGCCTTTTTAGCTAAAAAAGAACATCCCGGCCTGATGCTCGATCCTGCCGTCGTTGAAATTGCGGCGCTCGCCCATGATCTTGGCCATCCGCCCTTTGGCCATAAAGGCGAAGAGGTGCTCGATCACCTGCTTCAGGAAGAGCATGGCATGACCTATGAGGGAAATGCGCAAAACTTCCGCATCCTCATGTTTCTGGAGAAGCGCGCCGGCAGCGGCAGCGGGCTTGATCTGACCGCAGCCGTGCTGCTGGCTACAAATAAATACCCCTATTCCCTGGATGAGCCTGGTCGGCTTAAAGGGCTGTACAGCTCCGAATGGGCAGATATTGAGCAGCTGCGCGATTCGTGGAAAATGCCCAAGGGCCGCTCCACGCTAGAAGCGCAGCTGATGGATTTATGCGACGATATCGCCTATTCCACGCATGATATTGAGGATGGCATCCGCGCAGGCAAAATCCAGATGAATCGCACGTTTTTTGAAGACCAGCGCCTGATCGACCATCTGGTACAGGAAATTGTCGAGGACCAGGGCAATATGGAGGTCGGCTGGCATGAGGTTGATATTCCCGCGATGGTGAAGAAGGTGCTCGCCGCATATTTAGAGCAATGGGAAGAGCTGTATGGGCTGTACGATCAGGAAACGTCGCGCACACGCAGGGAGATGAAGGCGCGCTGGGTCAGCGTTTTTGCCGGAAAGGTCGGCATTATTGACTCCTCTACACCAGGCTGGAAGAAGGTTACCTTCGTCAAGGATGGACAGCAGGATCTAGAGCTGCTCCGGACGATGGAAATTCTCAAGAAGCTGGCGTGGGTGACGCTGATTAAAGATTTCCGCGTTCAGCGTCTGCAGAAACGCAGCGAAATTATGATTCGCAGACTATGGGAGAGCTTCCGCATTCCAGAAAATGGACGGCTCATCATTCCGCCAGACTGGATTGCCAACTATGAGCAGCACAAGCAGAATTGGACTTGGCCACGCTTCGTCGCGGACTATATTTCCGGTATGACCGACGCTTATGCGGAGAAGGTCTACGCCGAGCTTTATGCCAGCAAATCCGGCTCGATCTATGAAATGGACTAGCGTTAATTTAAAGCGTCGTTTTAGTGCTTTTGGTGAAAAGAGGCTGCGCTGCATGAAAAGGTTGGCTTCCGATCGCCATTGCCCTTGAATGTTTTTGAATAAGCCACCAAAGGTGGACATTCAAGGGCAAAAACATATGCGTACGATGCTGCTTTCCTACGGAAAGCTTTAAACGAACGCTAACGCTTCTCCAGTCCAACCTTTTCATTCCGCTCCGCCTTTTTCACCGTCCTTCTAGAAAAAACATTTTAAATATACTGCTATAAGTATGGTACTTAAGTAGTTACTTAAACAAAGAAAGAGATGAAGCGCGTCAGCTTCATCTCTTTCTTTGTTCCAAAATGAATCGGAAGCCTCTGTGTAATAATAACCCGCACAGGAAGGCTTTGAAACGCCACAGTTACTAATGCTAAATTACTTACGCAGGATTAAGCTCGGCGCTGCAGGCCAGCTCCGTTATATAGTCGAAGAAACGCTCCGGCTCCACATCGTATACGAGGCTGATCGGACGGCCATCAGCCGCTTCAATGGTGCGTCCTTGGCTGGCGCCATGCGCAATCGCCTTGCTGTGCACCGTCTTCATTGAGACGAGGCTTGAATCACCCACCGTAGCTGTCGTTAGAACATCCCATAGGTAATACGTCGAATTCGTCTCCATATAAACAAGCGGCGGACAGGCTGCATAACATTGCCCGACAAAATCCATGCCCTCATGGCGGCGCAGCGAAGCCCAGCGATTGCGGATTGGCACCGTCAGCGGCACTTTATTGGTGCTTTCCAAAGCAACGAGGAAAATAGGAATTTCGCTTGCCCATACCCGCTCGACCGCTTCCGGGTCCCAGAACGCATTCCATTCGGCGGTGCCATCATGCTCCGGCTCCTGTACATTGCCTTTCTCATTGAACGTTCCACCCATCCAGACAAGCTTCTCGATCTTCGCTTCTATATCTGGCGCTTCATCTAATGCACGGGCTAAATCGGTCAGCGGTCCCGTGAACAGCAGCGTTGTTTTCTCATCTGAGGCACGAATGGCCTCAATCATGTGAAGATGCGCTGGAAGCTCCGCTTCGCGCGTCTTGATCTGCTCCGGCTCGTTTAAGATCGGCAGCGCGTCGACGAAAAACGTATGCATCCGCCATTCCGCAGGGAACGGATTGCGTCCGCGAGAATTGGATCTCGAAACCTCGATGCTTGCCGATGCAGCGCCACGTCCAAAACGGTCGATGATTTTGCGGCTGGCCTTCATGCCAGGCTCCAAATAGCCATCAGCCGGGATGACCGATACGCCGACCAGCTCCACCTCTTTCATTTGTAAAACAAGAAATAAAGAAACGAGATCATCTACTCCCGCATCATGATTGTAATAAAGTCTAGTTCCCATCCGCATCCATTCCCTTCACTTGTATAAAATGATCCTTAATTTGTCCATCCTAAAGCTGAGGAGGTGAGCTGTCAATGGCAAAGGACGTATTGTGTGACGTCAATTCCTGCAAGTTCTGGAACGCAGGCAACCACTGTGGAGCCGCTTCGATTTTTGTAGCAAGCAATCGCGGCAAACGGGCGTCCGTTTCTGCGGAAACAGACTGCCGCACGTTCGAATCAAAGATCTAGTTATCGTTCAGAAGCAGATAGCAACGCGGCAGTATGATCATAAAAAAGCAGCGTTGACCCGTCTGAGTTCATTTCCAGACTGGTAAACGCTGCGCTTCCACTATTAGTTGCTTACTGGAATGGCGTTGTAATACTCCTCCAGTGTCTCGTCGTTATCCGTCAGTTCCTTCGCCAGCGCCTTGCCTACATAACGAAGATGCCAAGGCTCGTATTTGTAGCCGGTAATTTTATCCTTGCCTTCGGGATAACGGATAATAAAGCCATATTCAAAGGCATGCTTGCCAAGCCATACCGCTTCATCCGTACCGCCAAAGCAGCTTTCGGCTGCACATTTGCCGTCGCTTCCGGATACGTCAATCGCAAGCCCAGTCTGATGCTCGCTCGTTCCTGGGATCGCGCTGTACGTTCTAGCTTTCTCCAGTCCATCTCTTTTCACATAACGGTCGAACAGCGACTTTTGGGTCGCCTGTGATCGGTAGGCTGACACACCCGCTAAATAAATTTTGTCCTTCTTCGCTCCTGCGAACAGCTCTTCCAAAGCATCCGCCGCTACTTTCCGCATTTTGCGCTTATCGATTTTCTCGCTGAATATAAATGCCACATCCGGATATACCAGCTCCGAAGGCTCATAGTCATCTGGGAGCTTGTTTTGCTTGTTCACTAGCGCCGTAACGCTCTCCGGCTCCGCGACAACGGCTAAGCCTTCATCCAAATCGGAGGGCGAGCTGCCGCCGGACGGCTTTGCTGTTGCCTTCGGCGTTGCTGTCGGCTCTGGGGTCGGCTTCACAGTCGGCGACGCTGTAGGAGCAGGCGTGGCCGCTTGCGTTTCTTCCGCTGTTGGTGTTTCTTCTGCTGTCGCCGTTGCCGTGGCCTCCGGTGTGGGAATGTCCTCAATCGGCGACAGGGACGGCGAAGCGTCCACCTCGGCGGTAGCCTCTACTGTTGGCGAAACAGCCGCTGTATCCCCAGAACCAGGCGCCTCAGCTGCCGTTTTATCAAACTTCACAACTACTATAATAGCCATCGCAATTAAGCATAAGGAAAATAAAATAACGACCGCTCTTCTGCGTTTTCTCTTCATGATGCACTCCTTAAATGGTTTAATTAACAGGAAGAAGGTGTAATAAACATTGACCTGTTCTTTTTATACTATACCTAATAGACTTCGATCTGTCTTAAAAGGTTGCCGAAATTCCCAATGTAATTTTTGTGAGCCTGTTTCGCGAAAATGCGGCAAAGGGTTATTTTTGCATTTTGACATTCTACTATGGGAAGAGGCATAATAAGTATGAATTTATCGTAAATTTACGATGGACTCGGCCCTTATTTGGCGAGGAAAGGTAGGAGATATTTTGACTTTATCTGCACCAAAACGTCTGTTCAGCACCAGACCTATCATTGCTTTCTCCATTATTGTTCTTTTCAAAAGCTATCTCACGTGGATGGTTGTATTTGGAAGCCCGTCGTGGAGCACCCTGTTCAAGGAGGTTCCATTTGCCTTAGTCGTCTTTTGTCTTATTGAATGGTTCGCAACGAAACGCAAGCTTACTTATTATTTAACAGCCAATTTACTAATAACGGCCATCCTCTTTGCTGTGCTGATGTACTATAAATATTACGGAGTCATCGTCACCAGCTCTGCCTTAAAGCAGGTCAATCAGGTAACGGCGGTCAGCAACAGCGTATTTTCACTGATGGACCCATATTATTTACTCGTCTTTATCGATGTGATCCTTATGTTTTATTTTCTCATGCGTAAGCAGAAGGCGCAGTATTGGAAAACCGCCAGCCAGACTCGCTTGAGCAAAAGAATGTTAACAAGCGTTTTCGCGGTATCGCTCGGCCTGTGCTTGTTTAACATTTTGCCGAACAGTGCCAGCATGAACGAGATTGTGAAAGCCGAGCAAATGGGCATCCTGAATTATGAGGCCTATACGATTTTTGGCAAAAAAGAACTGGAGCTTGTCGATTCCTCCACGATTACGCAGGAGAAGATCAACAGCCTCAAGACGCTTGAGCCTGTCGCCACGCCGCAGCTGCAAGGCGCCGCCAAGGGCAAAAACCTGATTATTATCCAGCTGGAATCATTCCAAAACTTCCTCATTGGCCTTCATATTGACGGCAAGGAAATTACACCAAACATGAATAAGCTGGCTAAGGACAACTATTATTTCAAGCATTTCTACCAAGGCGTAGGGCAAGGCAATACGTCCGATGCTGAATTCATTGTAAACACGTCCTATTATATTCCGCCAAATGGCGCCGCTACCCAAGTCTATGCTGGAAAGGTACTGCCGAGCCTGCCGCGCGTTTTGACGGAAAACGGCTATGATACGGCGACGTTCCATACGAATGTCGTGGAGTTTTGGAACCGCGGCGAGCTGTATCAGGCGCTTGGCTTCAATCGCTATTATGATAAAGCGTTTTTCGGTGAGGATGATACGGTATTTTTTGGCGCTTCCGATGAGGTGCTTTATAAGAAAACAGCGGCAGAGCTTGCGAAAATGGACAGCAAGGACAAGCCCTTTTATGCCCAAGTCATATCGATGACCGCTCACCACCCCTTCACCATACCGGATACGAAGTATCAAATGGAGCTGCCTGAGCGCTACGAGGGCACGTTCGTCGGCGACTACATTCGCGCCCAGAACTATGCGGATTACGTGCTTGGTGAGTTTATTGACGATCTCAAGCAGCGCGGCCTATGGGATGACAGCTTAATCGTGCTATACGGCGATCATCTGGGCTTGCCGATTTATTCGCTGGATCGCGATGATAAAGAGTTAATGGCGGAAATTTACGGCTATGAGTACAGCTATACCGATATGATTAATATTCCGCTTGTCATTGCTTCACCTGGCATTACCTCGCCTAAAGAGTTTGATCAGCTAGGCGGGCAGGTTGATTTGCTGCCGACGATTTCGAACTTGCTTGGCGTTTCGCTGGATAAGCAAATTCATTTTGGCCAAGATTTGTTGAACAGCACCTCATATAACCTGCTTCCACAGCGCTATTATTTGCCGACGGGCTCCTTCGTCAGCAGCAAGGAGCTGTTCCTTTCCGGCAGCGGCTACGATGATGGCACCCATCACCCGCTTGCAGGCGATGGCATGGAAAGCGCCAAGGAAGCAACCGAGGATGAATACAACCGCGCGCTGGAACTGCTCCAGCTCTCCGACAGCTACGTTAGCCAGCTGCCAGACCGCGAACCGCAGAACTGACGCAAACAAGCGGCAGGCAAGGCCCAAGCGTAATGCTCGGGTCCTGCCTGCCGCTTTATTTTTCACCAAATCGCTTATCATCTATCATGCTGTCTGCCTGCTGCACCTATTATTAGGTCTGCTTCGCTGCCTCCAGCACTTCCTGCACATGGCCTTCAACGACGACGCTGCGCCATTCTTTCGCCAGCTTGCCCTCTTCGTCGATCAGAAAGGTTGAACGCTCAATGCCCATAAACTCCTCGCCATTGCGGCTCCGCAGCTTCCATACGCCAAACTGCTCAGCAACCTGATTAGCGGTATCCGAGAGCAGCAGGAATGGCAGCTCATGAGCCGCAATAAACTGATCATGCGACGCCAGATCATCTGGGCTGATGCCGATGACTTCGGTATTGAACGTTTTGAATTGTCCATTGTAATCTCTAAAATCGCAGGATTCCGTCGTACAGCCCGGCGTCATATCCCGTGGGTAAAAATATATGACCAGCTTCTTGCCTTTATAGTCCTGCAGCGATACGTCCGTACCATTCGAGGCTGGCAATGTAAAATTCTCAACCTGTTGTCCAATTTGCACTTGCGTCATGTCCAATCAGCTCCTTTGTAATGGCTATTGCGCCTTGCTTACTCAAACAACGATAGCATGTCCATCAACGGGATGCCACAAACTCGTAGAAAAGCGGGGTATTCATGACAAACTCGCGAATTTGCTGCTTATCATTATAAATGGAATAAGCAAGCGTCAGCTTCATAAGCGCTGCATCCACCGACATATTTTCGATAAAGGCTACTCCCGCCTGCTGCAGGGCAACCGACGACGCGTAAAGCGTCTCCGAGCTGTCCTTGAGCGGACACAAATACAAGTCTACGCTATGCTTGGCGCAATAATCGGCAAAAGCAAGCAGGGAATGGCGCTCGCTCCCACTCGTGTTCGCCGTGCCGGAGTGGAACAGATCGTGAACGACGGCCTTCGGCGCTTTTTGCCCAAAATCAAAATAGTCATAGGTCATGCCGAAAAACGGCTTCACATACAGCAGTCCCGATTGCAGCTTATCCTTGCCAGCGGTGAACGGGCTCGGAGCAGGCTTGCGAGAGCGAAGCTCCTGCGGAGATGGGTTGTAAGGATGCTCATTTACGATCAGCTTGCCCTCGCTCATCATGCCGTAATGCACGTCATACGGGCATTCCAATTGGTCAGTGAATGACACCGCCTGCGTTACGCGTGTACCCAAATACACGATAGCCTCGCCTGCGCTGTTTTCATAAACGACGTAGACACCCTTCAGCTTCTCGCCATCTATAAATTCAACGGCTGAGGCAAAGTTCCGCAGTCCATTGCTGCGCGGATCGCCAAGCGGGTAGTTGCTCGCCACCAGCACAATCGGAATGGAGCTATCACAAAAAATATAGCTCAGCATTGCAGCCGAATAAGCAAGCGTATCCGAGCCATGGGTGACGATAATGCCGTCATAGCGTGATAGGTCTGTGCTGCGGATCGTTTCAATCAACACATTCCAATCATCTGGCACTACGTTTTCGCTAAGAATATTTAGCGGCTGAACGCATTCCAGCTTTACAGACTTGCGGTAACGGGGGCCCGATTGATAGCCTTCTATGATTGCATAGGAGCCTGCTTCGCGCACGCTAATCGCTCCCGCGCCAGATTTGCTGCCAATCGTCCCTCCCGTAAAAATAACAAGAAGATTGCTCACTTGATTTCCTCCATATCCAGCGGCTTTGAAGAACATCCTTCGCATCAGCCGCCTGTTCATACCAATTCCCATTCATTCTACTATCTTCTCCCCAAGCTGTCTAAACCTATACATCTGACCCGTTGCTACCAGCATCCAATCCGAGCTGCGCTGTCGCTAGACCTCTTGGCAACCCCTTACTCTACGATACAAAATACACCTGTATACAACAGAAAAGAATGCGGCCCTAGGGCCACATTCTTCACCTGCCTCTATTCAACTTAGCTAGGGCGTGTCTGAAAACCCGTTCAGTGGCCCCTTTCACCGCCTTTTCGCCCCCTGCTTCGTTCCGTTTGCTTGACGTACCCCCGGTACGCCTTCACAAGCGCGCCTTGCATGGAACCAAAATTCGGCAAAATTTGCTGTCCTCAGCGTTCTCAGACACATTAAGCGCCGCTACTTCTTCGCCACATACTTGCGAATATCGAAAGCAACCGCAGCGACAATAATCATCCCTTTAATAATGAGCTGCCAGTACGGGCTTACGCCGACAAAGGTCAGACCGTAGTTGATGACGCTGAAAATGAGCACTCCGGCGAGAATACCTCGCACGCGCCCGACACCACCCGCCGTCGAGACGCCCCCGACGACGCAGGCCGCAATCGCATCCAGCTCGTACATATTTCCGTAGTTGTTCGTAGCTCCCCCAGTGCGGGCAGCCTCCAGCACGCCTGCCAGTCCATAAAGCGCCCCGGCAATCGCATAAATATAAATTAGATTGCGCGATACATTAATGCCCGATACATTAGCCGCTTGGATATTGCCGCCGATGGCATACATATTTTTGCCCAGACGTGTGTTGTTGAAAATAACCCAGACGATAAACGAGACGACAATCGCTATAATGACGATATACGGGATCGAATAGGTGCCGTTCGGCCCGATATACCCGGTCCCCAGCTTGCTGAATTCCTTGCTTAAGCCTCCAATTGGCTGCGACTGATTAGGCTTCATATCGAAGTAAAACGAGTTTACACCGTATACGATAACCATTGAGCCGAGCGTTGCAATGAACGGCGGAACATGAAATTTTGCAACAATAATGCCGTTGATCAAGCCAAAAATCAAACCGACGACAATCGCCAGTATAATCGGCACGATAATCGGGAGCTCCGGCAGATTAGGGAAAAACTTGCGCGGATAATCCGACATTTGCAGCATCGACGCAGAGACGACAGCGCTCAAGCCAACAATCCTCCCAGCGGATAAATCCGTTCCTCCCGTAATGAGCACGAACGCTACGCCTAAAGCGATAATGACTCGCGTTGACGATTGCAGCAAAATATCCCGCAGCGTCGTAATGCCGATAAAATTAGGGTCGGCTACAGCTATGCCGACGATAAGCAGAACCAATATAATATAGATCGCATTTTGGGAGAAAAAATGCTTAACTCCCTTTGCCTCCAATGCATTCATCGTATTCACTCCTCCAAGTTGTCCTGCCCGCCATTATTGTGCGGCAAGCCGCATAATTTCTTCTTCCGTCGCCGCTTTGCCGTCCACGATGCCAGATATGCGTCCCTCGCGCATGACGATGATGCGGTCGGACATGCCGATCAGCTCCGGCATTTCGGAGGATATCATAATAATGCTTTTGCCCTGCCTTGCAAGCTCGATCATGAACGAATAAATTTCGTATTTCGCTCCAATATCAATGCCTCGCGTCGGTTCGTCCAGCAGCAGCACCTCCGGATCGGTCAGCAGCCATCTGGCGAGCAGCACCTTCTGCTGGTTGCCGCCGGACAAGTTGCGAATCAGCTGCTTGGTCGATGGCGTTTTGACCCGAAACTTCTCTACGCTTTGCTGCGACACTTCGCCAATCCGTCCATTGCTAATTAAGCCATAAGGCGTCTTGAACCTGCTTAAATTCGCAATAACCGTATTTTCCGCAATCGTCAGTACGGGAAAAATTCCGGTAACCCGCCGCTCCTCGGTGAGCAGCGCAATGCCTTGGCGAATGGCGTCAGACGGCGCCTTCACTTTGATTTTTTTGCCATGCAGATGAATGCTGCCCTGCTTGAGCGCCCGCATGCCAAACAGCGCTTCAATGACCTCGGTGCGCTGCGCCCCGACAAGCCCGCCAAGTCCCAAAATCTCGCCCTTGCGCAGCTCAAACGAAACATCCTTAAACGAATGCGGATGCACCGAAGTTAGGCCCTCCGCCCGCAGCAGCACCTCGCCCGGCACGTTCGTCCGCTCCGGGTAACGATTCGATAAGTCCCTGCCCACCATACGGGTAATGATTGTATCGATCGTCAGCTCCTTCGCTTCCCAAGTGCCAACATGCTTGCCATCGCGCATAATCGTTACATCATCTGAAATACGTAGAATCTCTTCCATTTTGTGGGATATATAAATGATCGATACGCCGCGCCGCCGCAGCTCATTAATGATGCGGAACAGCTGCTCCACTTCATTGCCCGTGAGCGAGGAGGTCGGTTCGTCCATGACGATGACCTTCGAATGAAACGATACCGCTTTGGCGATTTCCAGCGATTGAATTTTGGATACGGACAGGTCGCCTACCTTTTGTTTCGGATGAATATCCATCTCCAGATCTTTGAGCAGCTTCACCGTATCCTCCTGCATTTTGCGGTGGTCGATGAATTGCAAAGGCCCCAGACCTCTAGTCGGGAATCGCCCGAGCCAGATATTTTCCATGACATCGCGCTGCGGCACCGGGTTCAGCTCCTGATGGATCATCGACACCCCGAGGGCCAATGCGTCCTTCGAGCTGTTGATTTGCACGAGCTGCCCACCGAGCATAATCTCGCCGCCGTCGGGCTTGTAGATGCCGAACAGACATTTCATCAGCGTCGATTTCCCTGCACCATTTTCACCCATTAAGGCATGTACCGTACCGGGCCGCAGCTTCAGCGTCACATCGTCGAGCGCCTTCACGCCGGGAAAAGATTTGGAGATGTTATTCATCTCTAGCACATAAGCCGGATGCTCTGGCATTTGTGTAACACCCCTTTACATACAATTAAGTTAAACTTATCAAGTTATTAGTCAGAAAAAGAGCAAGGGCAGCGCCAGCCTAAATGCTTCCCTTGCTCTCCGTATCCGCTAATCTCCGCCACCCCCGCAGGCAGCCGGCTTAGCGATTATTTCAGCACTTCATCCTTGTTCGCGCTCGTTACCTTCTGGTAAGGAATCCACACGTATTTCCCGTCGGTAATTTCGAAGCCTGTGTTCTCCTTGCTCGGCGTCTCGCCAGCAGCAAGTACACGGGACAGCTCAACCGTCGCCTTGCCTTGGTTAGTCGCATCGTTGAGCACTGTGCCGAGCAGCGTACCTTCATCCAACGCCTGAATGGCAGGAGCGGTAGCATCTACGCCGACAACCGGAATATATTTATCGCCTGTAAAATAGCCCGCTGCCTTCAGCGCTTCAATTGCACCGAGCGCCATATCATCGTTATTGGCGAGAACAGCTTCGATTTTATCGCCATGAGAAGCAATGAACGCAGCCATTTTTTCCTGGCCTTTTACGCGGTCCCACATCGCTGTATCCTCCGCCAGCTTCTCGACCTTAATGCCTGCATCCTCAATCGCCTGCACGGAAAACTTCGTCCGCAGCTCGGCATCCTGATGGCCCGGCTCGCCTTTGAGCATGACGTATTGCAGCACGCCGTCGCCGTTCTTATCCGCTTCCGGATGCGCCTTCCAGTAATCGACGATGAGATCGCCGGACATCGTGCCCGACTCCTCCGCCTTCGCTCCGACAAAATACACCTTATCCCATTTCGCCATATCATCGGCGAGCGGCTCGCGGTTAACGAACACGACTGGAATGTCCGCAGCTTTGCCTTTATCAATAATGACGCCCGCTGCTGTACGGTCTACCGGATTAATGATCATCGATTTGACCTTCTTGGTGATAAACAGGTCAACCTTGTCATTTTGTGTCGGCTGCGAGTTTTGGCTGTCTACGATATCCACTTGTACCTTGCCTGCCGCTGCTTCCGTAATCGCGTTGCGGACTCCCGTCATGAACGTATCGTCGAACTTGTAAATCGCCACCCCAACCTTCGGCTGGTCGCCGCCAGTTCCCCCTGTATTGCCGTTTGATGCCGAGCACCCTGCCGCCACCGTCAATGCACCGATCAGCAGCGCAGCTGTTACCTTTTTCATTTCATCATGACCTCCCCGATTTTTGGTTCATGCTGGTGAGCGTGTGCAGCTCTGTTTCTCTTTCGTGTCCTCATTATGGCTGAAATGGGGCCGGAAACGAATGTAAAATCCTCATCATTTTTATTAAAATCCTCCTCACTTCTGGATAAAGGGAAACAGCACACGCTGATTTTCAGGCCAAAATAAATTGGCGCCATTGATCAGTTTGGTCTCCATTGCAACGTGGGACGGCACTTCCTCGCCTCTGAGCGCCAGCACGGCATTTTTGATGCCGAGATAGCCGATGCTGAATGGATTTTGCACTAAAACCACCTGCAACTGATCCTCCTGCAGCAGTTCAAGCAGCTCCATCGAGCTGTCGAAGGCGATAATTTTCACTTTACCGCCGCCAAGTCCCTGCTTCTTGATTTCCAGCGCAGCAGCAACAGCCGCCTGCACATTAAGTGCCAAAATGCCATCCACCTGCTGCTTGTTCAGCAAGCTGCTGACAACGCTCCGGCAGTTTTTATTCCGCTCCATGCATGGCTCACTGCCGATTACCGTCATCCCGCTCTCCTCAGCCAGCGCCTCCCGAATGCCCGCCTCGCGGCTCTTCTGATTGTTATCATCCGAGCCATCTGTCAACAGAGCTACGCTGCCCTTGCCAGCAAGCAGTTCAACCATTTTGAGCGCGGCAGCGCGTCCAGCCTGATGATGGTCAACCGTAATGATGGAGTTAATACCGCCGGTATTCGTCTCCGTATCAATGGCGACCAGAGGCAGTCTCGCCGTTCCACCCGCCTGCACAATGCCCGCAATGACCTCATCATTGCCTGCGGCGAACACGACTGCGTCGGGATGATGCACCATCGCCAGCTTCGCCGTCTCAAGCTGCTGCTCCGGGCTGCCCAGCTTCTCCGGGGCTGAAATATGCAGCGTCACATTAAACTCCTTCGATGCGGCTTCGGCGCCCATGACAACGGAGTTCCAGTAGTCGCCGTCCAGCCGCTTGAGCAGCAGGCTGATGTCGATATTTTCACGCTGAATGGCGCTGTCCTCTGCCCGCTGCATGGTGCAAGAGCCCAGCAGCAGCGCAGCAGCTATAGCCGCAATGCACAGCATTGCGAGCCTTCCCAACCTGCGGTTTACGCTCATCCTTCCCCCCCCCTTCCTTCAGCCTCAACATCGGCTGGCTTGAATGGGAACCGGATCGTCACCGTCGTTCCCTCCTCCAGCTCGCTCTCAAACTGCAGGCCATACGGCTCGCCGTAAAATAACCGAATCCGCTCATGCACGTTGCGCACACCAACGCCGGAGCCCGCGCCGGATGCCACGCTGGATGCAGGACTCGGCTTGGTTGTCCCGCCAGCCTCTGCCGTGAGCAGCGCAGCCAGCTGCTCGCCACTCATCCCGAGCCCATTGTCGCTTACCTGTAGGCAAACTTGCCCGGCTTCGATCCATGCCCGCACCGTAATCAGCCCTTTATCGACGGATGGCTCAATGCCGTGCATAATAGCATTTTCCAGCAGCGGCTGCAAAATCAGCTTGAGCGACAAGCTAGGCAGCGCAGCCTCTTCGACGTCAAACAAATAATCGAATTTATTTTTGAACCGGATATTCTGAATGATGAGGTAGTTCCTCGCATGCTCCAACTCGCTCGCCAGCGGAATCATCGGCTTGCCTTTGCTAAGGCTGATGCGGAACAGCTTGGACAAGGATGTAATCGTCGTCACCACCTCCTCATTGCGGTTCATGCCGACCATGCGTACAACCGTATTGAGCGTATTGTATAGAAAATGCGGATTTATTTGCGATTGCAGCGCCTCAAACTCATATTTGCGCTTCGCCTCCTGCTCCACCACAATTTGCTGCATCAGCTCGCGAATTCGCGCTACCATCAGATTAAAGCGTGTGGATAGCCGCTCCACCTCCAGCGGACCCTGAATGGCGGTCATCGTATGGAAGTCGCCGCGCTCGACATTTTTCATCGACTTCTCCAGCTGCCGGATCGGATGGGCAATAATGCGCGAAATGAGCCACGACATCGCAATGACGAATACGAGCAAAAGCAGCAGCAGATTCAGCAAATAGTCGTTCAGCTCGCGCTTTGTCGTAATAATTTCGTCGGTGAAGGATACCCCGACCACCTTCCAGCCGATGTTGCCGATCGTCTGCACCGTAATCATTTTATCCTCGTCTCCAGATTCGTCATGAAAGCTGCCAAACGTATATTTCAGCGCCTGCTCGACGTTTTCGCTTTTCAGACCGGCATAGATAAGCTGCTGCTGCGGATGGTACACCATATTGCCTGCGCTCTCATCCACAATGTAGACGTAGCCCTTCTTCCCCAGCACGACCCGCGAGGACAGCTGATTGATTTTGTTAAAATTGACGTCCAGCAGCAGCACGCCATGCTCCGTTTTCCCGCTCCGCGCTACGGTAATGCCCTTGCTAAGCGAGACGACCCATTTGTACTGCATTTTGTACATATTCTGCACATGCGGCAGTGAGTAGCTGAGATGATTCGGCGTTTGCAGCGCGCTTTGGAACCAGCGCTGATTGTAAAGACTCAAATTTTCCTTGAGCGCAACGCCCGGAATGCTCATCATGACCTCGCCGTCATGCCCAATGACCGCCAGCGATACAATTTCTCCCCGAATGCCGATAATCGTATTCAGCTGGCTGCGCAGCTCCTCTTCGTTCACATCGCCGCTGCGGCTGATCGTATCGTGGATAACGCCGTAAATTTCCGACATGCCCTGAATATAATCCTCCAAGTTGTAGCTGACCTGATCGACGACCTGCTGGGTATTGCGCAGCGCGTTCGTCTCCGCGGTCTGTGAGAACTTGTTGTACAGCAGCACGCTGACCATCATAATCGCTGCCGCCGAAAAAACCGAAAGCGCCACTGAAATGAGAAACTGGATGCTGCGCTTTCTCATGGCGCCTCTGCATTCATCGCCTGATTGCGGTAATCCTTGGCGGAGACGCCGACATTTTTCTTAAAGCATAGGGAAAAATAATTCGGGTCCGAGAAGCCGACCTTCTCGGCAATTTCAAACGTCTTCAGCTCTGTTGCCCGCAGCAGCTCCTTCGCCGCCTCCATCCGCAGCTGAAGCAAATAACCGCCGAAGGTCAGCTTCACTTCCTTCTTGAACAGGCTGCTGAAGTAGCCTGCGCTAATATGCAGATGGCTGCACAGCCGGGCAATCGACAGCTCGCTGTCATGGAAGTTTGCCTTTGTATAATGCACTGCTTCCTCAACCAGCTGCTTGTAGGAGCTTTGCCTGCGGCTGGCGATATGATGGCGAATTTTCTCGCAGAGCGACATATACCAGCTTCTCGTCTCCTCAAGCCCGCTAAGCTGCTGCAGCTCCGCATAAATTTGCAGCTCATAGCCCGCTATTTCGTACAGGCTCAGCCCCGCTTCCTTCACCAGCTTCATGATCGCCGTCATCATCTCCAGCATGTACAGCTGGTACTCCCGGTAAGCGGCATTAACGCCTTCAATCTCATCAAAAAGCGCGGCCACCAGCTGCTCCAGCTCCTCATGCGTACCTACGCGCAGGCACCGGACGAGCGCTTGCTCCTTGAGCTCGTCGAATTGCAGCTCCTCGACGTAGCGTGTTTCCACATCGTCAATGCAAATAATCCGGTTGCTGCCCACCAAATTATGATAATCCAGCGCCTGCTGCGCCTCCCCGTAGCCCTGCTTCAGCTGCGCGACATCAGGCAATGCCGAGCTGACCCCAATTGTCACGGGAAAACGCAAGTATTTCCGGATATTTTGCAGCATTTCAGCGAGGCCGCCCAGCGTCCGCTCCATTAGCTCCGTGGCGTCTCCTCCATGTCCAACTGCAAGCAGCGCCACCTGATCCTGATGCAGAAAAACCTTGCCCAGCCCGAGCCTGCCCCACACCTCCTCCGCCACATTGCGAAGGGCAAACAGCTTGAGGTCGAGATCGCTGGAGGCCGCAAGCGAGCTTTCAGCCGTCCGCAGCGGAACACCGGGAAGCGCTTCCAATACATGCGTGTGCAGCACGGACACAATGTACGCCTCCCCCGCCAAATCGAGCTCATATTTCGCTGCCTTCTCCTCAATATGCCGAAGCGGAAGCTTGCGGGAAAGCAGTGACGATAGGAACAGCTCTTTTACGACCGGCAGGCTTGTACGATAATGCTCCTGCAGCAGCTGCATATTTTCCCGTTTCTCACGCTCATCATTGAGCCGCTCCTTCACCTTGTCCATCACCTCAAGCAGCTGCTGCGCGGAAAAAGGCTTTAAAATATACTCATCCACCTGCAAGCCGATCGCCTGCTTGGCATATTCAAATTCATCATAGCCGGAAAAAATAACGATGCGCGTCAGCGGATACGTCTTCCTCGTCCATTCCGCCAGCTCCAAGCCATTCATATACGGCATGCTAATATCCGTCACTACGATGTCCGGCTCCAAACGCTCGATCAGCTCCATCGCTTCCCGACCGTTCGCCGCCGTATCTACGATTTCAAAGCCATGGCGCTCCCATGCAATTTCCTGCAGCAGTCCGCTGCGCGTCTCTTCTTCATCATCCACCAGCAGCACTTTATACATCGTTTATCCCCCCGCTATTTAAATACGCGGCCGAGCAGCCGCTAAGACCTGATACTGTAAGCATGCTATTTATCATATTCGTTTCCGTGTTTTCTGGAAAGAGGGGGGTGCTTTTAGAAGACAAGTGTCTGGTCTCCCCACCTTCAACGGGGCGTAAACCCATAGAAATATAATGACAATCTAATTATGCCCAAGATGGTCTGGCCACCATTGTATTTACATCATACTAGGAGTGTTTCAAGAGCTTGAGGATGAACAAAGTGCTTATAATAAACTGTGCATTGAATCATTAAATGCTTTCACACCGTCCAATGGGGTTGAAAAAGTTTCTAATCGCTTAATCATTAGTTTATTGAGATAACAAACTGCGATTAAATTATTCCCGTTTGTATCCTGCTGTATGAATTATATCTGTTGATTGCAGCATAACTAGGCCCACTGCCTCTGACTAGGTGTGGGCTATTTTGGTTTACTTTGGAAGCATGAAACGGAATCTTTTTACATCACTCTTTTAGCAAATATAAGGAATCATTAGATATATTGACCTTGATGCAGATAAGATGCATTGTAAGCGTTTAAAATCAGGCCAATTCGCTGCATTCGCTCTCTTTTGCGGCGTAAGCTTCCTTTACAGCACTCAAGGCGGGGGAGTATGATTCATAACATGATTGAACCTTTTTTGAAATATAAGAATTTATAAGTTTTGCACTTATAAATAGGCTTATATTTCTCGGACTGAAACGCGCTGCGCCGCCAAAGGAAGGCGATAGCCGTTTCATCTTGAAATATAGGAAAGTATATGTTTTCGTTATCCTTTCTCTATATTTCTAAGGGCAAAGCTCTTCGCTCGTCCCAGAAGGACGACGAAGTCGTTTTTGCTTGATCGCTGAGTCTTCGCGCATTAGGAGAAGAGCGGGGGAACCAAACGCACTGCAAGTGTCCGATGTGAGAGTCGGAGGCCGGCAGCGCAGGGGTGAATCGTTTGCAGGAGTATCATGAAACTCCAGGCAAATGTAGGGCGACTCTCACCGCCCGAATCCGACAGCTAACCTCGTAAGCGCAGGTGTAGAGAGGAATGGTGAACGATTGTGACCTTGTAAATCAGGCCACAGAGCGTCATACGCCTCTGTGGTTTTTTGTTGTCTTTTTATGAAAATAGCACTCGCAACATCGGCAGATATTTTGTTTCAAACGCTGAGTTCTGCACTGCCGCAGAAACGGGGGAACCATCGACGGCTCTCTGTCATTGTCCAATGGACGATTGCAGGGAGCGTCACGGGGTGAATCGCAAGGGCACGAAAAGTGCCAAGCGTAGGGCGTCTCTCGCGCCCGAATCCGACAGCTAACCTCGCAAGCGTCAACGGGAGAGGCCACACTTACACTTATCGCAGAGCGAATCAGGGGCGCATAATGCCCGGATGAAGGAAGCTGCGGGTGAAGAGTCCTCTTTGCCCAAGGCTTCTTTTTTGTTGCCTTTTTTTGCAAAATGACCAGAGGAAAATTGAAATAAGGAGCGCTGCAGCTATGCTGGATATCGGAATGGCTTTGACCTTAATCGCAGCTTTCGGGCTGATTGCCGGATTTATACGCTGGTGCGACCGATCCATTAGCGAAACGGAGGAACGGGGATGATTGTCATATTGCTCGTTACAGGAGCTTTGCTGGTGTATCTCGTCTACGCCTTGCTTCATCCAGAGAAATTTTAACAAATAACGTTTCATCATTGATGCAAGGGAGGAACAGCTGTGGACGTCCTGCAAATGGCGGTAGTCATCGGTATTATCATGCTGATCGCGAAGCCGCTTGGGCATTATTTATATTCCGTGTTTTCAAACGTTCCGAACCGTACCGACAAGCTGTTTGGGCGAGTCGAAGCGGTCATTTATTCCGTGATTGGACTCAAAAATCGCCAAGGCATGACCTGGAAAAAATATGCGCTCAGCTTTATTACACTCAATTTCATACTCGTAGCTATCAGCTATGTGCTGCTGCGACTGCAAAGCGGCCTGCCGCTTAATCCGAACGGGATCAGCAGCATGGAGCCTACGCTCGTCCTAAATACGGTCATCAGCTTTATGACCAATACGAATCTCCAGCATTACAGCGGTGAGACGGGGCTGACGTATTTTGCGCAAATGGCGGTCATTACGATGATGATGTTTACGTCAGCCGCCACCGGCTTTTCCGTCGCCGTCGCCTTCGTGCGCGGCATTACGAGCAAGGGCGGAACGCTCGGCAACTTTTTCGAGGATTTCGTCAAAGCGCATACGCGGATTTTCTTCCCGCTGGCTATTGTCATTACGCTGCTGCTTGTGGCGCTGCAAGTGCCGCAAACGCTTAGCCCTACCTTGACCGTTACGACGCTTACGGGCGCGGTTCAGCATATAGCCATCGGGCCAATCGCTTCGCTGGAGTCGATTAAGCATCTCGGTACGAATGGCGGCGGTTTTTTCGGAGCCAACTCCGCCCATCCGTTCGAAAATCCTAACCCGCTGACGAATGTCATTGAGATTTTGTCCATGTGGGCGCTGCCTGCCGCGCTGCCCTTCATGTACGGTCGGTTTGCGAAAAGCAGCAAGCAGGGCTGGGTTATTTTTTCGGCGATGATGGCATTGTTTCTGATCTTTCTTACGATTTCCTATACGGCTGAAAAAAGCGGCAACCCGCTGATCGCCACGCTCGGCATCGACGCTTCGCAAGGCAGCATGGAGGGCAAGGAGGTACGCTTCGGCATCGCCCAATCCGCGCTGTTCACAACGGTAACAACGGCGGCCACGACCGGCTCGGTCAATTCAATGCACGATACACTCACTCCGCTTGGCGGACTCGTTCCCCTTGCACAGATGATGCTGAACGTCGTCTTTGGCGGCAAAGGTGTCGGGCTCGTCAATATGCTGATGTATGCGATGCTGACGGTGTTCATTTGCGGGCTCATGGTCGGACGGACACCCGAGTTTCTGGGGCGAAAAATAGAACCGCGCGAAATGAAGCTGATTGCCATCACCATTCTCGTGCATCCGTTTATTATTCTCGCGCCAACGGCGGTGGCTTTTCTGACCGATCTGGGGCAAGGCGCTATATCCAATTCGGGCTTTCATGGCATTACGCAGGTGCTGTATGAATATACGTCCTCGGCCGCAAACAACGGCTCCGGGTTTGAAGGGCTTGCCGACAATACGCCTTTCTGGAATATAACGACAGGACTCGTGATGTTTTTCGGCAGATATATGTCGATGATTGCGCTGCTGGCTGTAGCCGGCTCACTTAGCCGCAAGCAGTGGGTACCAGAAACGATTGGCACGTTCCGCACGGACAATTCGCTGTTTGCGGTTATGCTAATGGGCGTCGTTATTTTGATCGGTGCGCTCACGTTTCTGCCCGTCATTGTCACAGGGCCAATTGCCGAGTTTTTAACGATCCGTTAAAGGGAAATGAGGGGTAAGCGTTATGAATGACCAACGTGCTAAAAAACGATTCACAAGGCCGCTTGTGACCGAGGCGCTGAAGATGAGCCTCCTCAAGCTGAATCCGGTTCATATGATAAAAAATCCGGTCATGTTCGTTGTTGAGATTGGAACGCTGATCGTTCTGCTCATGACCGTATTTCCAGGCTACTTCGACTCGCAGGAACGCATCGGCTTCAACTTGACTGTTTTCATTATTTTGCTGTTTACGGTGCTGTTCGCCAATTTTGCCGAGGCGTTAGCAGAAGGCCGCGGCAAAGCACAGGCCGGCTCGTTGAAAAAATCAAAGCAGGAAATGATGGCGAATAAGCTGCTGGGCGACAGCATTCAAATTGTCCCTTCTACGGAGCTTCGCAAAGGGGATATCGTCATCGTCTCGCAAGGAGAAATGATTCCCGGAGACGGCGAGGTCATTGAAGGCCTCGCTTCCGTCGATGAATCGGCTATTACCGGCGAATCAGCCCCCGTCATCAAGGAGGCCGGCGGCGATTTCAACTCCGTGACGGGCGGGACGCGGGTGATCAGCGATCACATCAAAATGCGAATCACGAGCGAGCCCGGCGAAACGTTTATCGATCGGATGATCGCTCTCGTCGAAGGGGCAAAGCGGCAAAAAACGCCGAATGAAATTGCCCTGAACACGCTGCTCATCAGCCTGACAATTATTTTCCTCATCGTCGTCGTCACGCTTGGCCCCATTGTCGCTTATGCGGGAATCAATCTAGAAATTCCCGTTCTTATCGCACTGCTCGTCTGCCTCATTCCGACGACGATTGGCGGCCTGCTGTCCGCCATCGGCATTGCGGGCATGGACCGGGTCACCCAGTTCAATGTGCTGGCGATGTCCGGGAAGGCGGTCGAAGCAGCTGGCGACATCAATACGATGATTTTGGATAAAACTGGGACGATCACCTTCGGCAATCGGATGGCTAGCGAAATCAATCCGGTGGGCGCCGCTGGAGCAGATGAAGCAGCGGCATGGGCCGCTATTTCCTCCCTGCAAGATGAAACGCCAGAAGGACGCTCGGTGCTGGAATGGATGAAAAAGCACAATAAAACCTATGATGCCGCGCTTGGCGATAACGGACAATTCGTTCCCTTTCAAGCCGAGACGCGCATGAGCGGTATCGATTTGGCCGATGGAAGGCTCGTGCGCAAAGGAGCCGTTGAAGCGATTCGCGGGTGGGTGCTCGCCCAAGGAGGAGATATACCCGCTGATCTGGCTCAGGAGACCGAACGGATCGCCAAGGAAGGCGGCACTCCGCTTGCCATCGCCGTCGATCAGCATATATTCGGCTTGATTTATTTGAAGGATACGGTCAAGCCGGGCATGAAGGAGCGGTTCGAGCAGCTGCGAACGATGGGCATCAAAACCATTATGTGTACGGGCGACAATCCATTTACGGCGGCTACCATCGCCAGAGAAGCAGGCGTCGACGATTTTATTGCCGAAAGCAAGCCGGAGGATAAAATCGCCGTCATCCGCCGCGAGCAAGCGGAAGGCAAGCTGGTCGCCATGACCGGAGACGGAACGAATGACGCGCCCGCACTCGCGCAGGCCGATGTCGGCCTGGCGATGAACAGCGGCACGACGGCCGCCAAGGAAGCAGCCAATATGGTTGATTTGGATTCCGACCCATCCAAAATTATTGAGGTCGTATCAATCGGCAAGCAGCTGCTTATGACGCGCGGCGCGCTCACGACCTTCAGCATTGCCAATGACGTTGCCAAATATTTCGCCATCATTCCAGCGATGTTTATGCTGGCGATTCCGCAAATGCAGGCGCTGAATGTGATGCAGCTCGGCTCGCCGCTGTCGGCAATTTTGTCGGCGCTCATCTTTAATGCGATCATTATTCCGCTGCTCATTCCGCTAGCGATGAAGGGCGTCACCTATCGTCCGCTCAGCGCCGCCCGCCTGCTTAGCCGCAATCTGCTCATTTACGGGCTCGGCGGAATAATCGCGCCGTTCATCGGCATCAAGCTCATCGATATGATGGTCCATATTTGGATTTAATGGTGCCCAGCTAGGCTGCGGCATTTTAATGAAACGAACTGCTAATTAGAAAGAAGGGAATTGTGCTATGCATGCTATTTTAAAAAGAAAACGTCCATTGCCACCTATGTCATCTGCTTCTTCTTTATCAGCGGGGCCCTCTTCCTTCTCCGTAATCAGGGTATCGCTGCGCGCCAGCCTGCTGTTCCTGCTTCTTTGCGGTGTCGTGTATCCGCTCGTGAGCACGGGAGCTGCGCAGCTGCTGTTCCCGGCTCAGGCAAATGGCAGCCTGCTCAAGGATAGCGCAGGCAGCGTCGTTGGTTCGTCGCTGATCGGTCAGCCTTTCAGCGATCAGCGCTATTTTCAGGGGCGGGTATCGAGCATAGATTATAAGGCGGAAGCCTCCGGCTCTAATAACTATGCCCCCTCCAATCCGGAGCTGCTAGAGCGCATGAAAGCATCTATCGCCCAGTGGCAGCAGGATAATCCGGCCGTTCCGCTGGAGCAGCTGCCCGTAGCGCTAATAAGCAACTCCGGCTCCGGTCTAGACCCGGATATTACCCCGCAGTCGGCGCTCGTGCAGGTGCCAAGGATCAGCAGGCTGACGGGCCTGCCCACTGCCGAGCTGGAAGCACTCGTTAAGAAGCATACGAAAGGCCGCGCGCTCGGCCTCTTCGGTGACCAACGCGTCAATGTGCTGGAGCTGAATCTGTCCTTATCCACACGAATCGGCAAATAAAAGAGAAGGCGGGAGCAGGATGCCACCGTATCAACGCAAGACGCCGGAGGAGATATTGGCTTCTATCTCCCGGCTGCATAAAGGACGCCTGAAAATTATTATCGGCTCGGTCGCGGGCTCCGGAAAAACGTATCATCTGCTGCAGGAAGGCAGGCTGCTGAAGCAGCAGGACATTGATGTCGTCCTTTGCGTAGTAACGCCGAGTCCGCTTACGGATAGGAATCAAACGGTGCTTGAGTCCGAGCTGGAGCATGTCCCCAGCATTAAGTGGCAGCGCGATGGCAAGGAGCAGCAGGATTTGCCGCTGGAGGCGCTGCTTGCCCGCAACCCGGAGGTCGTGCTCGTCGATGGCCTCGCCCATCGCAACCGTATGTGCGCCCGCTTCCAGACGCGGCTGGAGGACATTCAATATTTGCTGGAGCATGGCATCAGCATCATTACGACGATTAACGTGTACGAGCTTGAGGGCGAGGACGGGGTTATTTTCAAAATGACGGGCATTCGTGCGGAGGAGACGGTCCCGGCGGATACGCTGGAATGGGCCGATGAGGTTCGCCTCATTGATGTATCTCCAGAGACGATGCTGAGCCGGATAGAAGAGGGGCTGCTCGGCAGCCCCCTCCATCCGGCTATGCGGCTGCGCGGCAATCTGGCTGTCCTGCGCGAAGTCGCGCTCTGCCTCATGGCGGAGGGTGTTCACGAAACGCTGGAAAAGCATCGCGAAGCGCTGGGCTTAAGCGGCCCGTCAGGAGTTGCCGAGCGGATTGTTGTTTCGGCGCAATATCACTTCAATGGCTCCCTCTATGTGCGCCGAGGCCAGCAAATTGCCAAGCGGCTGCACGGCGAGCTCGCCGTCGTCACCTTTCGGCTGCCGGGCCGCAGCCTGCTGAGGGAGCAGCAAACGATCAAACGCTCGATGCAAAAGCTGGTGGCGAAAGTCGGCGGCACGTTCGAGGAGCTCCCCCTAGCGCATGCGCGTAAGCTGCCCGCCGCACTTGTAGAATATGCAACGCGGCAGCATGCGACGCGCATTGTGATGGGCCATTCCAAGAAAAAAGCATGGCAGGAGCGTTTGCAAGGCTCCATCGTCAACCGCGTGCTACGCAAAATACGGAACATCGACGTGTTTGTGATGACGGATCGGGCGGAGCATGAGGGAGAACGAATTTTGCCCGTTAAAACCCGCTGGGGCGGACAGGAGGCGCTTTTTCACCGGCTGAATACCCGCGAAATAGAGGAACAAGCGCAGCTCATGCGTCAGGGCACGTTCAAAATTTATATCGGTGCCGCTCCCGGCGTCGGGAAAACGTACAAAATGCTCCAGGAAGGCAACATTCTTAAGCGCAAAGGCGTGGATGTC
This sequence comes from Paenibacillus sp. FSL H8-0537, assembly GCF_038051995.1. Lineage (NCBI taxonomy): Bacteria > Bacillati > Bacillota > Bacilli > Caryophanales > Paenibacillaceae > Paenibacillus > Paenibacillus sp. FSL H8-0537. The sequence goes on from NZ_CP150290.1 coordinate 6,640,951, forward strand.
GTCATCGGCTGGCTGGAAACGCATGGACGCAAGGAAACGGCAGAGCAGGTCGGCGGCTTGTCGATTTTGCCCCGAGCAGCTATTCCCTACGGGGCAGTCAGGCTTGAGGAAATGGACACAGCGGCTCTTATCGCTCGCCGCCCTGAGGTTGTGCTTGTGGATGAGCTTGCCCATACGAATGTGCCGGGGAGTAGGCTTAAGAAAAGGTACGAAGATATTTTGCTGCTGCTGGAAAACGGGATTTCCGTTATTTCCACCGTCAACGTGCAGCATGTGGAAAGCTTGAATGATGCGGTTGAGCAGCTGACTGGTGTACGGGTGAGAGAAACGGTGCCGGATGCGATTTTACAAATGGCTACTGAAATTGAGCTCATAGACGTTACGCCCCAAATGCTGGCGCAGCGCATGCGTGAAGGTAAAATTTACAGGCTGGAAAAGGTTGAGCAGGCGCTGGGCTCTTTTTTCAAAATCGGAAATTTGATTGCCTTGCGAGAGCTGGCACTGCGCGAAATTGCAGATGATGTTGATGAACGGCTGGAGTCATGGAAACGCGGACCTTCGCTTCGGGGACCTTGGCGCAAGCGCGAGGTGATTTTTGTATGCATCGATTTGGGCGATCAGGCGGAAAGGCTTATTCGCCGCGGCTTTCGCATCGCTCACCGCTTGAAGGCAGAATGGCATGTCCACTATGTGCACAGCAGTAAAATGCAGCAAACCGAGACGCAGCAAAAGCGGCTCCAAACACTACGGCAGCTATGCGAGCGGCTTGGAGGTCAACTAGCTGTAAGTGCTGCGAACAAACGCCAAGAGATTAGCGGGATTTTGCTGCAAAAAATAAACGCCCTGCAAGCAACTCAGCTCATTATTGGGCAGTCGCGCAGGAAGCCGTGGCAGACGCTCTTCCGCCAAACGATTGTGCATGATATGCTGCGCTCCGCCCGACATATAGATATGTTAATTGTCGCAAAATGGGAAACAGAGCCCATGCCGCCTAATCTCGGCACAGACCCTGTTAAAGATGTATAAACAGGCTTACTTACGGGGGGCGGTCATCTTTTCGAGCTGATGGAGCGTTGCAGCAGCCTTAAGCGGGCTGCGACAACGTTCCAGCTGAAAGGAGTTCCTAATAAGCCGTGTTTCCAGATTGGCTGGTTTTGCCGGAAGCAAAACCTTTGAACAGCGTTGGTACGTTGGAATAACGCGTGTTAGTGATTTTGCCCGTTGTCGAACTGCTATCGGTGCGCAAAATTGAATCCTTCACCTTGGAAATATCGCTATTTGATACATTCATGGATACCGCATAGGATGAGCCGCCATTTTGACGAACGAGCTTGCCGATGTCATTGGCCTTGAAATTTTTAATATTAATTGTGCCGGATGCATTCATTTGAAACACCTTGTCATAGGCTTTGTATGCGCCGCCGCCTGTAATATTAACCGTACCGGAAGATTTTAGCGTCAAAGCGTCCTCGCCTACATCCTGCCAAGTCACATTCTCAATATTACAGCTGCCATAGCAGTGAACGCCATCTGCAGCTGGGGCGCCGATAATAACATTTTTCAGCGTTGCGCCTGCCTCCAGACGAAATACTGGCTTTTGATTTTCCGCTTGGCTGCCATCACCGAGCGTGCTCGGGTTCGCTACAAAAACTTTGCCTTGACCATTGTAGGTCGTATTTTTAGGCACAATAATGGTAGCGTTTACAACTTCGGCCGCCGATACAGGGGCAGGCTGCACACCAGCAATAGCAATAATAAGGGCCAAAGATAATAGAGCACCAATCCATTTTTTCATCGAATAAACTCTCCTTTATTCCATTTAATTGGGTTGTGATGAAGTCTCATCCTTAAATGCCTCTACTTTTATGCAAATAGATGTGCACCTCCGTTTGCATCTACCAAAAGACTACCTAATTTTTGCCATTACAGGAATAATCATTAGCTCAGTAGTTGTCCAAATGGCCCAAAATCCCTTATTCTGTAACAATTTGCGCCGTAACCTGTGATGAATGTCACAATCGATTGCGCCTCCCTGTGTTATTCTAACCTCAGTAAGCAGCAAGAGGAGTGATGGCTCATGGAAACAGAAGCGCTACGCAAAGTCGAGCAGCTCGCACAGAAGAAGCATATGATTTTTAAGCAAAGCCGCATTCGCTATATTTCCAGGTCCATGCTCGCCAGCATGTTCATCGGCTTTGGCGTTATCGTCGCCTTCAAGACGGGTAACTTTTTTTACGCCGAGCATTCTCCACTCGCTTATCCGATGGCCGCGCTTACGTTCGGAGCTGCTATTATTCTCATCGCATACGGCGGCGGCGACTTGTTTACCGGCAATACGTTTTATTATTCGTTTACCGCGCTCCGGCGCAAGCTCAAATGGACCGACGCTATCAAAATGTGGCTGACAAGCTACGGTGGCAACCTGCTAGGCGCAGCCGTGTTCGCGCTGCTCATTATGACAACCGGACTGTTCGACAGCGAGAAGGTCAATACGTTCCTGCTCAGCGTCGTCGAAGCGAAAATGCATACTTCGTCAATGGAGCTTTTTTTCCGGGCGATTTTATGTAACTGGCTTGTCTGTCTCGCCTTTTTCATTCCGATGGGCATGAAGCATGACGGGGCAAAAATGTTTTCGATGATGCTGTTCGTCTTCTGCTTCTTTATTTCGGGCTACGAGCATAGCATTGCCAACATGTGCACCTTCGCCATCGCACTAGTCGTCGACCATCCAGACACGATTACTTACGGCGGCGTCATTCACAATCTTGTGCCTGTCACACTCGGCAATCTGATTGGCGGCGGCGTTTTAATGGCATATATGTATTATTTCGTGAACAAGCCTTATTTCGACAAAGAGGATCACACGCAAGAGTAAGTACACCATTAGACGGGGAGAGATCGGATATGAAAAAATCAAGAATTGTTGTCATTGGCGCTGGGGCTGTAGGCTCGACAACCGCCTATACGCTTCTGCTTCGCAATCGCATGGATGAGCTGGTGCTCATTGATGCCAATGAGAAAAAAGCAATCGGCGATGCGCTCGACATGAACCACGGCATGCCGTTCCTTGGCGGCACGAAGGTATGGGCGGGCACTTACGAGGACTGCAAAGGCGCGGACATCATTATTATTACGGCGGGTGTAGCGCAGCGTCCGGGCGAAGAGCGCATTCAGCTGCTGAAGCGCAACGTTGCGATCTTCGACCAAATTATTGATGAAGTCTTGAAATATAATGACGATGGCATTCTGCTCATTGCTTCGAACCCCGTAGACGTCATGAGCTACTTCTCCCTGCGAAAATCGCGCTGGCCCGTCAACCGCGTCATCGGTTCGGGTACCCTGCTCGACAGTGCGCGCTTCCGCTATCTGATTGGCGAAGAGCTGAACATTGATCCGCGCAGCGTCCACGCGCCGATTATCGGGGAGCATGGCGATTCCGAGCTGCCGGTATGGAGCCTGTCGAATGTTGCGGGTACGGAGCTTGGGCTGAACGACGAGCAGAAGGACCGGATCTTCACCGGCACACGCGATGCCGCTTACCAAATTATCGAAGCAAAAGGCGCAACGTATTACGCCATCGCTTTGGCGCTTGACCGCATCTGCACCGCTATTCTGCAGGATGAAGGCGCTGTGCTGAACGTATCAACCCTGCTCGACAACTACCTCGGCGTATCCGATGTGTACATCGGCGTTCCATGTGTCGTTGACCGCACCGGTATCCGCAACGTTCTGGAGCTGACGCTGTCCGACGAAGAAACGGCGCTGTTCCAGAAGTCGGCGAATAAGCTGAAAGGCTTGATTGAGTCGATTCGGGATGAGATGGCATAAATTTCTCTTAATACGCAACATCAGACCATGTGTTTAAAAATAGTTAGTTAGCAAAGAAACCGATACCTCTTTTTCAAAAAGAGGTATCGGTTTTTTTTAACCAGATTTTCACTCCAGCCTTAAGGCTAAATGATGAAGGTTAAGTAAATCTTAGGTAAAATTGAGGGGTTGCTGAAAGCTGCAGGGGTTGTCGAAAAAGGCAGGAGAGAAGAGGTTGCGCACAAAAAGAAAAACTCAAGCAGCCGCTCTGCTTGAGTTTTTAGGAATGCCAAAGCCTCTTCAGTTCAGATCGGGTCGAACCGACTAGGCTGGGCTGGGTGAAAAAAGCGGCGCGCCCGCCTTAACCGGATGCAGCAGCGGCTCAAAGCCGGGAATTCGCGCCTCGATGACGTCGCCATCGCGAATGACGACTGCGCCAGGCGTCCCGGTCAAAATGACATCGCCGGGAAGCAGCGTCATCACCTGCGAATGAAAGGCGATAAGGTAGGCTGGCTGGTAAATCATATTAGCCAGCACATTGCGATGAGCAAGCTCGCCATTATGCCAGGTTTCCACTGCCAGCTGAGGCAAATCCGCGAATTCATCACGCGTAATCAGCTCCGAGCCTAAGCCAAAAAAGGTATCGAAGCTTTTGGCCCGCGTCAGAAAACGCTGATGCTTGGCATGAATATCCGCAGCCGTTACATCGACGGATACGGCAAAGCCTGCTACGAAGTCCAGCGCCTCGGCTTCGGTTATGTTTTTGCATGTACGTCCAATAATGAGCGCCAGCTCAGCTTCTGCCGTTACATGCTCCGTCTGCCGGGCAGGCAGCTCGATCGCCATATTCGGACCGATAAGCGAAGTATCCGGCTTCATAAAACTGACGGGATCGGCTTCAGCGAATAATTTCTCGCGCTCAACCGTTTCTTTTACATAATTCATGCCGATACCCCAAATTTTGCGGGGATTGCGATATAATGGCGCAGGCATTATCGCTTCTTCGGGCACAGACTCCATCGCTCCGAGCTTTTCTCGACCGACCGCGCTATACCATGCCGTCAACGCATCCAACTGCCCTTCTTGCAGCAAATCAAACACATTGATGGCCCAATCTGTCTGCTCCAACTGATTAATCGTATGGAGCAGCACATAGCGATCGTCAAGAGTGATGCATGCTTGCTCGATACCCTCGTAATGGATCGTTACCAGCTTCATCTATGTCGCACCTCCCCTTCGTTTCCGCTGCTCGGTCTCCAGCTTCGTTCCCATAAATCGGAATGCTGATCCAGCCATCGCAGCAGCTTCAAATCCTGCCCTGCTCCTGCAATAATGGATAACCCAATGGGCGCACCATCCACCTCGCCGACCGGAAGTGTCACCTGCGGCAAGCCCGACAAGCCTGCTATGCAGCAAAGCTGCATCGTTAAGGCACGCTGCTTGTCTGCCGCATCTCCGCTAATGTCGCGGTCTGGCGCTGTTCCGGGAATGGTTGGGATAATGAGCAGACTCTCCGTACCGAGCAGTTCACGAAGCTTGGCACGAATACTGCTCCGCTCCTCTACTTTTTCCTCGCTATCTTCGCTCTGCAAGGTGCTCGCCCAGCGAAATCGCTGCGCTATCCCCGGGCCAAAAGCAGGCTGTTCGCGCGTAATCCACTCGCCATGAGACTGCCAAATTTCCAGCCCTTGAATGGTGCGGAATACTTCCAGCCACTGCTCCAGTCCTTCAGGGGCTAGTGTCAGCCGCTCGGCACTTGCCATAGCTGGTTCCAGTTCAGCAACGAGCTGTCTCAGCTGGACTGCACTAGCAGATTCCGCCTTGCTCCATGCGTCTTCTGCGATCAGCAAGCGGCTGAACGGTAATACGTCCGCTGCATCGATTGTTTCCGTTGTGTCCTCAGCGAGCAGCAGCTCGCCAACCTTCAGCAGCAGTGCGCTGCCTTGCGCCATCCAGCCTACCGTATCAAAGCTCGGAGCCAGGGGAATGACGCCATCCATCGCAACTGCGCCGTGCGTCGGCCTAAAGCCATATACGCCGCAGTAGGCAGAGGGAACGCGAACCGAACCGCCCGTATCCGTCCCGAGCGCAAAATCCACCGCCCCCGCTGCTACGGCCACGGCGGAACCACTGGACGAGCCGCCTGGTATGCGGTTTGGCGCAGCTGGATTAATCGGCGTGCCGTAATGGGCGTTCTGCCCATTGATGCTGTACATCAGCTCATCGGTATGGGCGGCTCCGGTCAGTGTCGCTCCAGCGGCAAGCAGCCGTTCAATCGATGAGGCGGTATAATCCGCTGCTTCGTGCGTGCGCAGCCAGTCGGGGTTGCCAGCGCTGCTGGCATGCCCTTTTATTGCGAACACATCCTTAACCGCAAAGCGAAGGCCGTCTAGAATGCCCTTATGAGTTGCTGGAAGCGTGAGCTCCGGCTTTATAAAGGCGTGAAACGTATCGTTTATTTTATGCTGCATGATTGCTGCCTCTCCTGTTCTGCCGCTGCTCTAGTGATACGGCCCAATTCTGTATCATTAACTACCTGCCTACCAGCCGATAGCCGCGCCATCACTGCGTGGATCGGCTCCGCCGCTAATGACCCCATCCGGACTAATCGTAATCGCATGGGCATGGCCCATAATGCCATCGAACGCCTTCATGCGGCGGACGTCATGACCAGCTCTCTCAAGCTGTGCAATAACCTCGCCTGCTATGCGACTTTCTACTTTCAGCTCCTGCGTTTGCGCCCCCCATGTGCGGCCCCATACCCAACGGGGCTCATCCACCGCCTGCTGCGGATTCATGCCAAAATCAATCATCCGCGTAAGTATTGCCACCTGAGTCTGGGGCTGACCTTCGCCACCCTGTGTGCCGAACAGATGGCTTGGCTTGCCGTTCAGGCATGCCATAGCCGGCATCAGCGTATGGAAAGTCCGCTTGCGCGGCTCCAAACGGTTCACGTGCTGGGGCTCCAGCGAGAAGAAGGACCCTCTATTTTGCAGCAAAATGCCCGTATCCCCCGCTACAACGCCCGAGCCAAACTCAAAATACAAGCTCTGAATGAAGGAAACCGTGTTGCCCTCTTCATCCACGACCGCCGCATAGGCCGTATCATTGCCGACAGGCTTCGTATCGATAGAGCAGGCCTCATCCAGCTTAATAGAGGCTGCAAGCTCCTTTGCATAGGTAGAGCTCAGCAGGCGCTCAAGCGGAATTTCCGCAAAGGCAGGGTCCGTCAAATATAAATTGCGGTCGCGGAAGCCCAGCTTAAGCGCCTCAATCATGAGGTGGTAATACGTGTACGAGCCATGCCCGTAGCTTTTCAGATCATAGTTCTCCAACATTTGCAGCGCCATTAGCGCCACAAAGCCTTGCGAGTTTGGCGGCACCTGATACACCTCATGTCCCCGATAGGAGCCCTTAAGCGGTGTTACCCACTCACCCGAATGCTCGGCAAAATCCTCCTTGGTCAGCAGCCCGCCGCTGCCCTGTAAATAAGACGCGATCCGCTCCGCAATATCGCCTTTATAGAAAGCATCGCGCCCATGCTCCGCAATGGCGCGAAGACTCGCTGCGAGGTCGCGCTGCACAAAGCGCTCCCCCGCCTGCACTGCGCGCCCTTGCGGCAAATATACCGCCGCAGTTGCTGGAACTTGTGCCAGCATCTCCGCATGCTGCACCGTATTTTCATATTGGTCCGGCGACATCGGAAAGCCGTCCTCTGCATAACCAATGGCAATGCCGAGCACCTGGGCAAAAGGCAGACGCCCATATTGGCTGTGTACGGCATGCCAGCCGTCAACCATGCCCGGAACCGTAATGGCGCTGCGCGGCCCGCGTACCGGAATGGCAGCTTCGCCAGCATAAGCTTCGCGCGTCGCGAGGCTGCCTGATCGTCCGCTGGCATTATAGGCTTTCACCTGCTGCTCCTTATGTGCGTAAGTGAGCCAAAACGAGTCGCCGCCCAGTCCTGTCATATGCGGGTAGACAACCGCTAGACAAGCGCTGACTGCAATGGCTGCATCAAAGGCATTGCCGCCCTGTTCTAGTATTCGCGCCCCTGCTGCCGAAGCAAGATGATGCGGGCTTACAACCATGGCCTTCGTGCCGGTTATCGGCTTATTCATGCGATCTCATCCTTTTGAGTCAAGTTATCTGACATACTCTATTGAGTATTAAAGTAACATGGCGGCTCGGCTAGTGGCAACTAGAAAATTCTTTTTGCCCAATATCAGCAAAATTTATATTGATAAGGAACGAATTTGGTTATATATTTATTCGTATCGTAATCTAATCAAACTTATAACATACGTTTTGATATTTTGGCTCAATAGAGCAAAAGGAGCTTTTCACATGCAATCCAAAATGCCGCCCGCCCAAGCGGAGCACGCCATTGACGATATTGATCGTAAAATCATCGCCGCCCTGCATATTAACGGGAGAATATCTTACACCGATTTAGCCAAGGATATCGGCCTATCACGCGTAGCGGTGCAAGCCAGAATCAATACCCTGCTGGAGAATGGCGTCATTGAGCGCTTCACAGCTGTCATTAATCCGGAGAAGATTGGCGTGACGGTATCGGCCTTTTTCAATGTCGAGGTGGAGCCTAAATTTCTGCATGAAGTAGCAGATCGCTTATCCGAGGAGCCTGTCGTCACCAGTCTGTATCACATGACAGGCCCCAGCAAGCTGCATATGCATGGCCTGTTCACCAGCAATCAGGAAATGGAATTATTTTTGAAAGAAAAACTGTATCCGCTGCCCGGCATCATGAGCGTCGATTGCCAGGTTTTAATCAATCGCTATAAAAGTAGAATGGGAATGAGGCTATAAAAATGGAGACGACAACAAGCACCAAGGCATATGGACAGCTTTCCTGGGCGATGTTTAAAACCGGCATTTTCGGCTTTGGGGGTGGCCCTTCCGTTATTCCCTTAATTCGGCATGAGGCTGTGACTCGCTATGATTGGATTAACGATGAGGAGTTTGGCGAAATTTTGGCGCTGGCCAATGCTTTGCCCGGACCGATTGCGACCAAAATGGCCGCTTATCTCGGCTATCGGCTGCAAGGCTGGCTGGGGGCACTCGCCGCTGTACTTGCTCATATTTTGCCTTCGGCTATCGCGATGATCGCCTTGCTGTCCGCTGTACAAATTCTTAGCGGCTCCGCTGTTGTGCAGGGCATGATCGCTGCGGTTATACCCGTTATTGCGGTTATGCTTGGCGTGATGGCTTATGAGTTTGGCAACCGTGCGGTAAAGGGACTGGGCTGGGTAGCTGGACTAATCAGCTGTGCACTCGCTTTTCTTCTCCTGCAGGTTGTGAATATTCAGGACGCGGTCGTTATTGCCGCATTCCTCCTCTATGGGGCGATGCATTTCAAAGCTGCCGCATGGGTGAAGAAGTGGAAAAACAATCGGCGCGATAAGGGCAATAATACGAGCGCGAGCGCATAAGGAGCAGACACTATGGATTGGTTGGATTTAATTATTGGTTTTTTTCTGGCAAATATTTTAGGCTATGGCGGCGGCCCCGCTTCCATTCCGCTTATGTATCATGAGATTGTGGATCGTTACCAGTGGTCAACCGATGCTGAATTTTCAAACATACTTGCGCTTGGCAATGCCCTTCCCGGGCCGATCGCTACCAAAATTGCCGCATTTGTCGGATACGATGTATACGGCATTCCGGGCATGGCAATCGCTCTTGCGGCAACGATTATCCCTTCGGCTGTGGCGCTGATTTTTCTGCTCAAGCTGCTGCAAAAGCATCGCCAGTCTCCCATCGTCAAAGGCATGACGCTGCTCGTTCAGCCCGTTGTCGCCATCATGATGCTGCTGCTCACATGGCAAATGGCAAGCACGGCCGTGCAATCCGCCGGCCTCTGGCAGACGCTCGCTATCGCTGCCGTCGCCTACTGGGCGATGGAGCGCAAGAAGATCCATCCAGCGATTGTCATCTGCGTCGCCTTCGCTTACGGCGGCATTGTGCTTTCGCAGACAATGGCTTAAGAGAAGCAGCATGCCACCTTCTGCCATACATCATGAAAAAGAAGCGGCCCGCACATTCGCCAACGCGTTTGTGCCGGGCCGCTTCTTTTTCCATTCTATTCTCCGCTACTACTGGTTTTTAACCGGATAAATGCCATCAGTTATACAGATAATGTAATTGATCGCTAAGTATGGCTGCATATTATTGTGCGCTTGAGACCCTCCGCTTGCAGTTATAGCGTTCGGATGCATGCTCGCATCCGGTTGTTCCTCATTATACACACTAACTGTAGTACCGCGCGGTGTAGTCGCCCATATATTATTGGATGCATCCATCGTATTGCCCGTTGTATGAGCATTCAGCTGATGTGTATGATTTGGCATTTCAGAGGTGGTAATCGTTTCTGTCATGCTGCCGCCCTTTTCATAGCACTGCCTCGGAGTCAGACCTGCTCCGCTGCCTTGATGTATCGGTACGAGGCCCCGCAAATCAGGCAGTGTAAAATACGTTTTTTTGTCCGTGCCAAAAGCACCTCCTAATACCGAGTATAATACTTGATTGTGCGGGAGAGAAACCTGCTGTCCATGACAAAAGGCCCAGCCCTCCGGAGCGTAGTTTCCTGTAAATAAACGAATTTCTCCAATAAAAGCGTCCATGTCAAGCCTCGCTTTCTGATTCTAATTAATTTTTCGGCGGATAAGTACCTGAAATTGCAATGCAAAAATTTGCGACCGCGTAGGGCTGCATATTGGAATGGGCCTGTGTGGCGCCCGTCATCCCGATTGCCTTAGGCGACATGTAACCATCCGCCGTGTTGCTGTAGGGCTTTGCGCTGCTTTCACTCCATACATTGGAGGCAGCCGCTCCTTTTGTACTTGTGGCCGAGCTGGCAGACAGCGAATGCGTGTGTTGGGGAATTTCATTTATCGTCAAGGCATGCGTTTCTGTTCCGCCGGTCGAATATACAGGGAATACTTCGTCTATTGTTGGATTTATGGCAGCCCTTCCCTGCAGATTTGGCAGTTGGAAAGTGGTTTTGCCATCCCCACCGAATTTATTGCCAATAATCGAGAATAAAGCTTGATGCTCACTCACTTTAAGCATTTGTCCATTGCATTGAGCCCAGCCTGCGGGAGCGTAGCCGATTGCAAACAAACGTATTTCGCCAAGAAACCATTCTTCCATATAATTCCTTCCTCCTCTTAATTATCGATGGTCTTAGAATTGCTTAATGATCCATCATAGGGTAGGTGCCTTGTATGCAAATAATATAAGTTAGCGCCATGAAAGGCATCATATTGTTATGTGCCTGATTGCCACCTTCTGAGGACAAAGCCGCTTGTTCCATTGCAGCGTTCGGCGCTGCTGTTCCTTCATAATATTGCTTGACCGTGCTCGCCGCCCAAAAATGGCCTGCCGGCGAAGCCTCATCGCCCGCAGACTGCTGGGCTGCCGCTAAATGCGTATGGGCTGGCAGCTGTGCCTGCGTCAGCTGGACCGTCTCCATCCCGCCTTTATCTTTTAGGGAAAATGTACTGCCTGTTGAGCTGGTACCCATATGAATGGGAACGCGCCCTCGATAATCAGGTAGGGCAAACGTTGTTCGCCCGTCCCCACCGTAGGTTGCGCCGATAAGGCTGAATAACGCCTCATGATCCTGAACCTTCAGCACTTGCCCATTGCATAGTTCCCAACCCTGCGGCGCGTACGTGCCGACAAACAGCCTGATTTCGCCTAAATATGAATCTGCCATTTCAATCTCCTCCTCGAATTTTTTTGTTCTGTGCCGATTGTTTAGCAGACTACCCGTTGATTAAATCAGCCTGCAGCAGCAGTCTGCGAATGAGTGCAGCAGCCTCCGCACGGGTAATGTTGTCCTGCGGATGCAGCTGTCCGGAATTACCCGTCACCATTTGAAGCTCAACCGCAGCGGCCATAGCGTCTTTTGCCCAACTGCTGATTTCATTCTGGTCCGCGAAAGCGGACAGCTTATCCATAGATCCCGAAGCACTCAGCTTCGTATAAGCTACAGCTCTTGCGATAATCGCAATTGCTTCCTCGCGGGTAATAGTCTTCAAGGCGCCAAATGTACCATCAGCATAACCAGTAATAAGGCCATAAGCCGCCGCTGTTTCCGTATAACCGGCATACCAGCTTCCGGCCTGTACATCTGAAAACTTACTTTGCCCTTGTAGAACCGCTGGGCGCAAGCCTAAGCCACGTATGATAATCGCCGCAAACTCAGCGCGGGTAATCGAAGCATCCGGAGAGAAGGCCGTCTCGCTTGTCCCTTGTACAACCATACGGGAAGCCAGGTCGTTCACCTCATCGCGGCTCCAATGCTGCGCCAGGTCCTGCATTTCACGCGGATGCCAAATGACTGAATACGTGCTGTTTGTCAAGCTGTTGATCACTGCATAATACTTCCCGTTCAGCATCGTAATATTGGTAGGCACATGATAGAGCTGTCCATCGGAGTGCAGCACAACTCCTGTCGTAATACGATTCGCATTGGCTCCCTCTGGCATTGGGATCATCATTTGCACATAGCCGCTAAAGGCGGAAACATCCGTCTTCTTTCCGCCGTACGAAGCTGTAATATGGAATTCCAGCGGCACAGCAGCAATCTCCATGCCTTGGCCAGATGCCGCGGCGTATACTTGATCAGACTCCGATTTTGCCGATTTTGCAATTGTAATACTGAAAATAATATCCTTTAAGCTGTTCTGCGCTCCTAGCTCCTTGGCAATCGCATCAACAGGGATAAGCGATGCCGGGAATGCATAGGAGGCCGAGGCCGTTTGTATTTCAAGCGTCGCCGTTTTATCTGTCATTACCTTGAGCAGTTGACCATTTAGCAAGCTGTTCACGCTGTCTGCCGCTTCTGTATACGGAATCGCGACTTCGCGATTGGATTCGGACTCCAGCTTTTTAATGATTTTGTCGTTCTCAAGCGTCACCGTCGCATAACGCAGCTGATTGCTGGTGAACGTCTGCACCGTAGCCGTCTGCTCCTGCTTCACTCCGTCTACATATACTGAAATTCCAGTTCCCGCTGCAACTGTCCCCGTTTGAACGGAAGTGCCTGTTGAAGGAGTTGAACCTGAGCTTTGCTGGGCGCGTGTCACCTTCACCAGATAAGTACGACTCGGCTTGGAGCTGTCGGCCGCTGCAACTGTGACCGGAATTTCATTCAGCCCGACATTTAATTGCACGGTAACCGGATTGTCTGCCGATTGGTCGTTTATCGTCACCGTGGCAAGCGGATCAAAGGCTTCAGCTGTAATTGTCGTTGCTTCAACTGCGTAAGCTACATTTTGCTCGTAGCTCAGCGTATCCTTGTTGAAAGCAGGCGACAGGCTGCCCGTGCTGGTCGAAAGCGCTCCTAATTCGCTAATTCCATAAGGTGTAATATTTACTGTAACAACGGCTGGATCGGAATCCTCCTGTCCATCCGAAGCTACATAGGTGAAGCTGTCTGTCCCTAGCTGACCCGGGCTCGGCACATAAACAAACTCATCGCCGTTAATAATCGTCACGCTGGAGGACTTCGTACCGGTTGTGAGTATACGGAAGGTCAATGAATCTCCGTCCACGTCAGTTGCATGCAGCTTTTGGGTCAAAGATGTCAGACTTTCTACATCGTAGCTTGCATTCTCAGCTATCGGCTGGTCATTCACCGGCATGACCGTCACTTGGACCGTAATCGGATCGGATTCATCTACCCCGTCAAAGGCCTTTATTGCAAAGCTGTCGTCTCCTTTAAAATCCTGATTAGGCGTGTATGTCAGCTGATTGCCATTGGCAATAACCGCTTGACCGTGCTCCGCCTGAGCATCGACCAGAAAGGATAGCGTATCCAAATCCTCATCCGTACCCGACAGCGTCAAGCTCAATACATCGTCCTCATCCATTTGCTGAGGAGCAATCGCCGTTACAACGGGCTTGCTGTTCCCCACAGTCACCGTAAAACTGGATGTGCCTTCCGCCAGACTGCTGTCCAATACATGAATTGTAATGGTAGCTGAGCCTTGCATTCCTTGAGCCGGCTCCACTGTAACCGCGCGTTGCTTTCCGCTGCCTGCTAGTGTAATTCCGCTGAGCGGAACAAGAGCGGTATTGCTCGATTCGGCAGTTACTGCAAAATCGCTCGGCTCTGCGTCAGGATCAGTAATGGTAAAGCTTAGAGCCTGCGTAGCTGTATTTTTACCTATGCTTTGATTGGAAATCGTACTTACCGTAGGGGTGTCATTCACCGATGTCACAATCAGGGACGTCTGACTGTCTACTACTGGTGCAGCTATTCCATCATCTACCATCACCGTTAAAACAACAGTCTCCGTCGTTTTCGGAGCAATCCGGTTCGCCTCCGGAGTAAATACCAATTGGCGAATGGCTGTCGTCAAATCATCAGCCGTTCCGCTCGCCTTATATTGACTGCCGACCAGACTGAATCCGGCTGCTTGAAGGGAGACGGCTGTAAATCCGCCTTTTGCCGCAGTATCGAGTGAAATGCTGACTGTCAGCGTCTGTTCAGGGTCCGCATCCTCTATGTATACACCAGTAAAGGGCTGTTCCGTCTCCGTATCCAACAGCTCATATGGAGCGGCGGCAATTCCCGTCATTACAGGAGCATCGTTTACCGAAGTGATGGTGACCGATATCGCGCTGACCACTGTGCCTCCGTTACCGTCGCTTACTTCAACTTTAAATACATCCTGACCATAATAATTAGCGTCCGGCGTGTATTCCCACGCTCCGGTCGTCGCATTAACCGTTGCATTTCCATGGGTAGCCTGCTGCAAAAGGGAATAAGTCAGCATGTCACCCTCCACATCGTTTGCCGATACTTGTCCGGTAACCGCTGTGTCCTCATCAGTCGTTACGGAATCATCCATAGCTGTTGGCGGATCATTCACCGGCGTCACAGTCACGGTAATGGTACTGGTCGCCATGCCTCCATTGCCGTCGCTAACCTCAATCTTGAATTCATCTTGGCCGTGATAATCCGCATTCGGAGCATACTCCCATGCTCCGGTCGACGGATTGACCGTTGCTGTTCCGCTGGCTGCCTGCTGTGATACCGAATACGTCAGCGTGTCGCCATCCGCGTCCGATGCCGTCACCTGGCCGGTCGTGCTTGTATCCTCATCGGTCGTTTCCGTATCGTCCGACGTCGTCGGAGCTACATTTACTTTCACAACCGTGACGATTATTGCGCTCGTTGCGGTGCCGCCGTTACCATCGCTAACCTCAATCTTGAATATGTCCTGACCGTAATAGCCCTCATCCGGATCATATTCCCATGCACCTGTCGCCGGATTAACTATTGCTGTTCCATGAGTTGCCGGCTGCGAAATAGAGTAGGTTGGCGTATCGCCTTCCACATCGCTTGCCGTCACCTGACCCGTCGTCTTCTCATTTTTATTCGTTGTCGCGGTGTCATCGCTCGTAACAGGTGGATCATTCACCGGAGTCACAGTTACGGTAATGGTGCTAGTCGCCGTACCTCCATTGCTGTCACTAACCTCAATCTTGAATACGTCCTGACCGTGATAATCCGCATTCGGAGCATACTCCCATGCTCCGGTTGACGGATTGACCGTTGCCGTCCCGTTCGCCGCCTGCTGCGACACTGAATAGATCAGTATGTCACCATCCGCATCCGTTGCGGTTACCTGACCAGTCGCACTTGTATCCTCGTCAGTCGTGGCCGAATCGTCCGACGTTGTCGGAGCTGCATTTACGTTCACAATCGTTACACTTATTGTGCTCGTTGCTATGCCGCCGTTGCCATCACTAACCTCGATCTTGAATACATCCTGACCATAATAATCGTCCATCGGGGTATATTCCCATGCTCCTGTCACCGGATCAACGGCTGCCGAACCATAAGCCCCCTGCTGCCAAATGGAATAGGTCAGCGTATCGCCGTCCATATCGCTTGCCGTCACCTGACCCGTCGTCTTCTCATTTTTATTGGTTGCCGTGGTGTCGTCGCTCGTGACAGGTGGATCATTCACCGGATCGACGGTGATTGTAACCATGCTGGTTGCCGTGCCCCCTTTGCCGTCGTTAACCAACACCTTAAATACGTCCTGGCCGTGATAATTCTCATTCGGAATATATTCCCATGCCCCGGTCGACGCATCGACCGTTGCCGTCCCGTTCGCTGCCTGCTGCGACACCGAATAGGTCAGCATGTCGCCATCATTGTCGGAGCCAACAATGTTACCCGTCACGAATTCATCCTCATTAACCCATTCTGTATAGTCAGGTACCGTTGGCACTTGATTCGTAACAGCCTGTTCATAGACAATATATGGATTGGTATCAAACCGGAACCGGTGAACTTCATCCGGTATATCGCCAATCAAGCTTTCCGCACCTGTAAGAAAAAAGGTAAGCATGCCGTTTGAAGCCTGATTGAAATAGTCAGTAATATCAAGTGAGAGCAGATCACCGGTAGCAATCGATCCCAGATGGCTATCCAGCAGCTCATAGGTGCTTGGCGTGTTTAACACCTGATTCATGGTCGGCCAGCCCGTATGCATTTGATCGTTACTGGTTGGGATAGAAGCTGACTTGTACGCCCACACCTTGGCAATCGGAGTACCGCGAATTGCCCGATCCTCCAGGCCTGCGCCATAGTCGTTGCCTACTTTGATTTTCAAATACGCCTTATACCCTGCAGGTACGTTTGCGGTTTTGTTGAACCTCAAATATGCGTGATATTCCTTGGTTCCGCCATGTTGAATACCAATATAATAAGGAGCTCCTACATAAGCGCCATACGTAAAATCATGCCCGGCTATAGACGCCAGCGGCGGTCCGGCCAAGGAGCTTGCATGCACCGTTCCAGTTCCATATAGTCCACCAAATATAAAATGGATTGCTACGATAGCAGTCAATAAACCTATGAATCCCTTCTTCTTCTTCACGCTTTCCTCTCCTTATCCTTATGCTTTCCCCTATCCAAATCCAATTATTATCGCCCTAATTATACCAATTGCCTCTGAACGCATTCTGAACGAGGAGCCACCCGCTGCATCTGCCAAAATAGCAATTTCTCTGCCGCCAATACACAAAAAACCTCCTTATCCAATGGATAAGAAGGCTTAGTGAATGGTTCATATCTTAATCTTAAGAATGATGCGAAATATCCTTAGTCGGTGAATAACGAACCTCATGCTCGCTCTCATTCATAAACGGCCAATAGTTGGCTTTGCCGAACATGCGCACCATGACTGGAATGAACAGCGGCAGCATAATGAGCGCGTACATGAACAATCCGCACAATACGAGTGTCGCGATTTGCAGCAGCGACATAACCCCAGAAGGCAGCATCGCTGCAAAAGTACCGCCAAGTATAATGGCTGCCGACATAATAACGCCGCCCATGCTCTTCATTGCCTTCAAAATCGCCTGTGTCGGCGAAAGATCGCGAAATTCCCGGAAACGATCCATTAGGAAAATGCTATAGTCGATGCCCAGCGCGACCAGCATAACGAATCCGAAGAACGGAACCGCCCAGCTGATGCCCGAGTTGCCGAGCAAGCGGACGAAAATCACTTCTGTTATCGCCATAGAGGTATAGAAGGTCAACAAAAGTGATGCCATCAAATAAAGCGGCATAACAATAGAGCGGAACAAGATGATCAGAATAATCGTAATGCCGATCAGCATCAGCATCATCGTGCGAGTGTAGTCCTCGTTCGAGATATTGTTCAAATCATGGTTGGAGCTGGTCACCCCGCCCACTGCATAATCAGCCTGCGCGTAGGCTGTACCTTGAAGAGCACGGCCAACCGCAGCATTTAAATCGTCGATTTTCGCCATAATTGCCATATCATACGGGTTGCCGCTGAAAATGACATCGAATTTAGCACTCATCCGATCTTCGGACATATACACATCCAGAGCCTGTTGGAATTCGGGCTTCACGATCGCTTCCTCTGGAATAAACCAGCCCGTCATTTGTTTGTTTGGCGAGGAACCAAGCTCGCTCAAATAGTTTTTCGCTGACCCAAGCCCGTCGCTAACCTGCGTAATGCCATCCACGCTTTGATCAAGTCCGTCCGTCAGCTGGCTGAGCTGACCGTTCAAATCGGCAAAGCCTGCTTGCAATTCGGATTGTCCGCTTGCCAGTTGGTCAGCCCCCTTCGTTATGTCAGGAACCTTCGTTACAATTTGGCCTTGGCCAGCCGCGGCCTGCGCGATGCCCTGCTGAAGCTGGGAAATGCCTTGTGCCAGCTTCTCCAAACCTTTTGCAAGCTCGCCTTGGCCAGCTGACGCTTGGGAAAGTCCTGCATTCGCCTGCTTCAGCCCTTCATTAATGCCGCCCAGCTGTCCATTAATTTGCGTCAGCTGCTCGCTGAGCATGGTCGCTGACTGCTCCATTTGGGAAGCTGCGCCTAATACCTGTGCATAGTCAGCATCGCCTGCCAGCTCAGGGTACTTCTCGCCTAAGCCGCTAATGCCTTTGTGAAGATCCGCAAGTCCGCCTGCCAATTGCTGCTGCCCAGCCGCAATGCCGCCGTAGGCTTGCGACAGCTGGCCAACGCCCGCTTCCATCTTCTCATAGTTCGTCAACAGCTCTTTGCTGGCCGCTGCCAATTGATCAGCGCTAGCTTTCGCCTGCTTCAAGCCTTCAGCAAGCTCACCTGCTCCAGCGGAGCCATCATTCAGCCCTTGCTGAATGCGTTTCAAGCCATCTCCAAGCTGCACAATGCCGCTTTTCAAATCCTTCGTTCCCGCAGCGAGCTTGCCTGCGCCTTCCGCCGCTTCATTAAGCTTTGGCTCGTTTTCACTCAGCTTGGTGCTGGCTTCAGCAAGACCGCTGCTTATTTTCCCAAGGCCTTCCTCGCCTTTGTCGAGGCCATCCTTCAGCGTCCCCACTTGATCAGATACCATTAAATCATCAAGCTCTTCGCCTGTTGGGCGGGTAGCACTGCGAACAAGCGCCACACCTTCAACCTTCGAAAGCTCACGGGTAATTTGCTCAATGGTCGCCAGTCCATCCGTTGTATCCATCGGTACAGCTGTTTTCACTACAACCGTCGAAGGCAGCGATTCACCAGGCCCGAAGCTTTCCGAAATGAGGTTAAATGCTTTAACCGAATCATATTTATCGCCAATTTCATCAAGCGAGTTAAAGGAAACATTGCCTTTGTACGCCACTAGAAAAGGAACCGTCAGTACCATAACGACAACCAGCGCCCAAAGCGGCTTGCGCAGCGAGAAGCTTCCAACAGCTCCCCACAGCCCGCTCTCCTTATGCTCAAGCGCTCCCTTCGATGGCCAGAACAGCTTGGCGCCTAGCACCGACATGAAGAACGGCACAATCGTAAACAAGGCAATCAGCAAAATCGCGATGCCAATCGCTACTGCAACCGCCGAACGATACAGCACGAAGGTTGAAAAGCCGATAGAGGCAAAGCCAACAAATACCGCAAGACCAGAAAACAATACCGTCTTGCCCGCCGTTTTGTAGGTTGCCAAAATCGATTCCTGAATGTCTCCGCCCCGATGCGCCAGCTCTTCCTTAAAGCGGCTGATCAGCAAAATGCAATAATCCGTACCAATTCCGAATAAAACAGCAACTAGGAAAATTTGCGTAAAGTTCGAAAGTGGAAAATCAAAATATTCCACAAGAAACGCGACGATGGATTGGGACAACAAATAAGTAAAGCCCACCGTCAGCAAGGGTACAATCGGCGCCACGGCCGAACGGAACACTAGGAATAATATAATTAAAATAAAGCCTACGGTTATGAACTCTGTCTTCTTCAAGCCCTCTTGTGCGCTTGACGCAACATCGTCACCGATAATCCAACCGCCCGTGTAGTAGTGCGTCATTGGGACATCCGAAACGGCGCTGTACAGTCCCTCTCGTATTCCAGACAAATCACCACTGGAGGTGTCTACCTTCACAAGCACAAGCAGCGTCTTGCCATCCTCCGACAGCATTTGTTTTTTAAGCTCTTCCGTATCAAAATGCGTCGTAATTGAGGTAATATGATACTGTTCCTTCCCAGCCTTCAGCTTCTCCACACCTTGCTTGGCGGCTGCCAAGTCCGCATCGGATAAGCCCTCCGGATCATGGAACACAAGCACGGTCGAAGAGCCATTGCCCGCATCCTTGCCGCCAATCTCCTCGATCATTTTCTCGGCAATCGTGGAAGAATACCCTTGCGGAACAGACACCTGCCCTTTTTCACGAACGAGCCCTTCCATATTCGGCGCGCTCACCATTAATCCGACTGTGACAAGCAGCCATACAAGCATGAGTACCCATCTTAGCTTTAATACCGTCTTCATTGCTGTATTTCTCCTCCTTCTATCCCGTGCGTGCCAGACATAACTTTAGCCAGCTTCTCATAGGTAGTAATAAACTGCAGTGCTTCCTGCTCATCAAAATGCTGAATATGCAAGGCCAGCATTTCTTGAATTTTCAATTCAGATTGATCGGTCAGCTGCTCACCAGCTGGCAGAAGCTTTAAATAAGTAACTCGCCTGTCCTTCGGGTCCTGCTGCCGTTCAATGAGCTGTTTATCGAATAAACGTGTCGTTAGTGCCGTAATGGAGCTTCGTCCTACGCAAAACGTATCCGCAAGCTCGGAAGAGGTCGTCTTTCCCTGCGTCCGCAGATAACGAAGCACGGAATATTGCTCGACCGTAAGCCCCTCCGGCATCGCTTCCCGGAACAAGCTGTTTATTTGACGATTGACGGCAAAATAGGTCGCCTCATACCGCGCAATAATGTCCATCAACAGCCTTTGATCTACCATCTGGCTTCCTCCTTTCCATTTATGCTCTCTCTTTAAAAGGTTCTATAATGAAATAGTTCACTAGTAGAACTATATCAAAGACCACCCAAATGCGTCAAGCAGTTGATTTTATAAAAAAGTAAAACACTAAATCAAATAAGCCCGTGCGCAATCGCATGGGCTTCACGAATCATTTAAACGTACGATCTTCGTTTAGAGATTAAAAATATTACTTCAGGATTCAAACAATAAAGAGTCCATAGGCTCCCATTTTGATGCCTTATTAGCTGGAAGCATTCCAAAAACGATTCCAATCAACATTGAGAATAGAACACCGCCCACAATAACATACATCGGGACTAATAATGGTAATTGCGTAACTAGCGAGATTAACTTCGCTCCGCCAACTCCCAATCCTATCCCTACAATCCCACCAAAGGTAGTCAATACCACCGATTCAATTAAGAACTGCGTCAGAATGTTACCTCTGGTAGCTCCCAGCGCTTTACGTATTCCAATTTCCCGTGTGCGTTCTGTCACAGAAACGAGCATAATATTCATGACTCCAACGCCTCCGACAAACAAGGAAATACTAGCTACTGAACCTATAATCGCTGTCATAATTCTCGTAATGGATGCAACTGAATCTTGAATTTGCTGCATATCTAAAACAATATATTCCCCTTGACCATGCTTTTCCTGATTTAGAGAGTTCAGCACTTCTATTGAGGCTTCTCCTGCTAATTGCAGAACCTCTGCGCTTTGAACCTGAATGGTTAGTGAATCTATTTTGCTTTCACCAAATAAAGATGGCCAAACGGCATTAGGAATCAGGATCTGATACGCTCCAACATTAAAAATACTTTTTTGTTCCTTAAACGTGCCAATAACTTTAAACGCCGTGCCTTCCAGTTCAATAATTTTCCCAATCATAGAATCATTCGGATCTAAGCGTTTCAGCGTATCCTCACTAATAAGCGCTACCTTGCGGGCCTTTTCAAACTCTCTGGCTGCAATATTCCGACCTGACAATAACTCTGCATTATTTAAACTAAAATAAGATTCAGATGTACCATTTAGCTGAACCATTAATGTCTTATCCAGGTAATTCAAAGTAGAAGTAGTCCTATTATTAGCGATAACCTTCTCTATTTCGGGTATTTTCTCCAAAGCTAGCAAGGCATTTTCTTCAAAAGCCGGTTCACTCGGTTCATCAGAGAGAACATTCCCTTCCTCATCTACACTTTGATATACTACTTCAAATGTATTATTTCCGCTTCCTACAAAAAAAGTTTTAAGGGATGCACTTCCTCCCTCACCAATGGCAACAATAGCGATAACGGAAGCTACACCTATAATGATTCCAAGCATTGTCAGAATAGATCTCGACTTGTGTGCATATAAGGCAGAGAAAGCCATAAGTATACTTTCCCTTATTAACATGATTTTACTCTTCTATCATCAATAATTACTCCGTCCCTTAATACAATCTTTCTACTAGCATATGCTGCTACATGATTATCGTGGGTCACCATCACTATCGTTCTTCCCTCTTTATTTAACATCGCAAACAGCTCCATAATTTGCTCACTCGTTTTAGAATCCAATGCTCCTGTCGGCTCATCGGCAAAAATAATCTTTGGGTCATTGATAATCGCCCTTGCGATTGCTACTCTTTGTTTCTGTCCACCTGATAACTGATTAGGATAGTAATCCTCCCGATTTCCTAGACCCACTTTATGTAGAGCTGCCCGTGCTTTTTCTTTCCGCACACGTTTGCTCACTCCTGAATATACCAATGGCAGCTCAGCGTTAAGAATCGCACTTAGTTTAGAAAGCAGATGGAATTGTTGAAACACAAAACCAATGTACTGATTGCGCAACCGCGCTAATTCATTTCCACTAAGAGAAAATACATTATAGCCAAAGAAATGATAGTCCCCTGACATTAATTTCAAATCCAAAAGCCCACATAAGTGCATTAATGTTGATTTTCCAGACCCTGAGGCTCCCATGATTGCTACAAATTCACCTGACTCAATGGAAAGATTAATATCCCTTAGCACAGGAACTTCGTTTGAACTTAACAAATATGATTTATGGACATTGTTAAGGGATAACATTCAACTTCACTTCCATTCCTTCAATCCAATCCGCCTGAGGGTTCCTGACAATTACTTCCCCTGCTCGAATTCCAGATACAACTTCTTCCCAGTTATCATCTATTAGGCCAATCTTAACTTCCCGTTTACGAATTCTACCCTGTTCGACAACATACACGTATTCCTTATCATTCTCAATAAGAACTGCATCAAAAGGTACAACAACAACATTTTGTTTCGAATTTAACTCAATTT
Source organism: Paenibacillus sp. FSL H8-0537 (assembly GCF_038051995.1). Taxonomy (NCBI): domain Bacteria; kingdom Bacillati; phylum Bacillota; class Bacilli; order Caryophanales; family Paenibacillaceae; genus Paenibacillus; species Paenibacillus sp. FSL H8-0537. The sequence goes on from NZ_CP150290.1 coordinate 6,663,872, forward strand.
CTAAAGATACATGAAAACCCTCTGGCAAACTCTTGTCATTTTCTTTTATTGAGACTAGAAAAGGATAAGATGTTACCGCACTTGCTTGACCATTAATAGATTGAATCGGAGTAAAACTGAGGGCTTCCACAACCCCTATCCATTCTTCTTCAGGCATTGCTTTAGCATGAATTTTAACCAATTGGCCCACTTTAACGCTAGTTGCATCAAACTCAGTTAATGTCCCTTTTATGATCGGCGATTGAGAAGTTAGAATTCGCAAAAGCGGGCCCTCAGAATGATATTCAAGAATATTGTTTGGATTATTTATTTTAACCATTCCTGCCACAGGGCTTATAACTTTAAAAACAGCTTCCCTTTTTTTCAAAGCCTTCATTTTCATTGTGTTACTCTCTATTTCCAGCTCTGTAAATTGGATTTCACGCTTTCGTGCAGAGATCTTTTTTTTAGTATTTTTTTTAGCTATTTCCACATCAATTCCTTCTTCTAAATCCTGCCTAAATTCGTTTTCTATTTCATCAAAACTTTCTTGCTTCTCTTGCAGAGTGAGCCGCAGACTGCTTTGGAGATTCTCAAGCTGCTCAATGCTTAGGAGCCATTCATCATTCGCATATTCAAATAAAAGATCCCCTTTCTCAACCTGGGTACCTTCATCAACATGCCATTTTTTAATTTCTCCCATTGTCGTATCCTTGTAAATTTCAGCTTTCTCATTAGCGATAACAATACCAGAAGCAATTAATGTCTCTGATATGGGTTGTGTTACTGCCTTTGCAGTATCAACATTGATCACTTCAGAACGGGAAGTTCCGGTTCTATTAAGTAAAAAGATATTCCCTGCGATAATCCCCGCTATAATAAGGCTTACGACTATAAGAATCCTGTTTTGTTTCATGATGCCCTAGCGAATCCCCTCCTCTAAATCAGTGCAACAACGACATTAATAACGAATAAAAATCCCCATATTGCAAAGGATGATAACACACCTTTTTTCATCGTCGTATGACCAATAAGTGAAATTCCTAATCCAATTAGAAAATAGCTCCACACCTCTAACAAATCTATGCTTGATAACAAATTGATTAGAAATTCATTGGTGGTGATCTGACTCGCAAGCAATCCCAAATTGGTAATCGTCCCCGTAGAAACAGGACTAGCCAGACTTAAATCTCCCCAATTCATAAATGCCAATTTCAATCCCTTGCCAATTAAAATAGGTACTTGCGCATATAATAAAACCAAAAAAAGCTGCTTCTTACTAAATGATAATTTAAATAGTTTCGTACTAATACGCAATAAAACAAATGTGACCAACAGAATCACGAATGCAATAATGGTCGAAAAAAAGGTTGTAATGATTTGCAGCAATTGCATAACAGAGGCTGGCATTTCCAAGCCACTTTCGCCAAGAATTTTCTGTACTTCATCCGTCATTATGAGCTTATTGGACACAAAATAATTGAAGGCATAATACAAAATAAAAAAAACAAATATAATACCTTTCATGCGGTATGTAGGTAGTATGGAACCTAATACTTCAGCAGGAGAATATATAACTTTAATTAGATCAAATAAGCTTTGTTTTTTTGTTGCTTTTTCCGGTGTAATTGAAGCTTGATTAACGCTCACCATGCTCACTCCTAATTCATGCTTTCTTTTCACACTACTGAAGTCACAAAACCCTCTATTAATGCAGCTACTAATAGCATCAATATAATCCATCCCGTCAACCTAAAGTAAAGACGCCAACCTTTCTTTGGTTCGTAATAAAAAACAAATCCTTTTAAGCCAATAGCACCCGCAAGTAATAATGCCGGAAGTTCAAACACACCATGCGGCAGCAGCTTTAATAGAAGGGTTGCTAAAGAGACGCCCTCTGCTAGCCTGCTGGCAATAACAGTCCCTATCCATAGCCCATTTATGAATAAAACAATTAGAGTGGGTAATCCAAATAAAAGTAAACCAGATGCCAAAATCACAGCAACACCGATATTACGCATAAAGATACCAAGAGAAGCTTCAAATCCTACTTTATTGTTCACTAAAATTTCAGATGATTCTAACCAGTCTTGATCATGCATAGAATAAACAACTACGATCCCGCTGACTACTCCAGTAATAAAAATGAAAAAAGCACCCCAAAAAAAATATTGAAATTTCAAATTTTCTATTTTCAAGATTTTTCACCATACTTTACATACTAAAAAATATAGGGTAAGATAAATTAAAAAATCATTTATCTTACCCTAACTCGAAAAAGATTGTTAGCAACGCATGGTAACCCTAATTACCATGCAATTGCAGCTTTAGTCGTCATTTTCAACGTCGCTGTTCTAATAGCAACAATAAGGCCTGCGCTGATTCCAGCAGAAGCAAAAATCGAAACTAGTGCGACAACAGTGGCTCCAGCATTTATCGCGGTAACGATAACTGTAGCCCATGCAGTAGATATACCTGCATAAGCAGCCAGGTTAGCAACCAATAATTCCAACATATTTCTCACCTCCCTTCATAGCCATTAGCTGTCTGATCCTTATTTGTCTTTAAATGTCCTTCCGGACAAACCCATCAATACTACGATACAAACAATCAAAAATAATGCATATAACCAATGGCCTTGATAAATTTGCAGCCCCAGAGGCGGTAATCCCAACAATAAGATCATGATATATATCAGTATTTTTGTATTTTTCGATTTAGCTTTACTCATATGAGTTCTCCTTTATGTTTTGATTTGAGACACATAATATTGTTCCAAAGAATCGCTTTGTTCCAACACCTCGGATAAGCTGCTTTTATCTAATAAACGCCCCTCTTTAATTAAGATTACTTCGTCACAAAATTTCTCAGCAATCTCAAGTTGATGCGTTGATAGCAAAACAGCTCCTCCTTTTGCAGCGTAATCAATAAATATTTCACGGGCCAATATTGAATTATGCGGATCTAACCCCGATATGTACTCATCCAATAATAATATTTTAGGTTGCTTCAATAATGCGACAAGTAACGCTAGCTTCTTCCTATTGCCAAGCGAATAGTGTTTGATTCTCTTTGCAATTTCTGCGGTAAACCGAAATCTCTCAATTTCCGCTGCTAGCTGACTATCTGTCATTTTCAACTCGAATAATTCCATTGAAAATTTAATATATTCCATCCCGCTCAATTCATCATACAATAACGGGTAATCCGCAATTATTGATACTTGACTCTTTGCTTTTTTCCAATTTTCATGTATAGAAATTCCATTAATTAAGATTTCTCCTGACGTTGGCTTCATTAGCCCCGCTGCCATATGCAAGGTTGTCGTCTTCCCAGCACCATTCGGCCCAAGAAACCCGATTATTTTCCCTTTAGGAACGGTTAAAGACAAATCAGACACGATCGTCTTCTCATTCATTACTTTATTAACATTAGACAATTGCAAGCTCATGATACTCACCTGTTTTTTTATAAATTAAAATCATCAATATAAAGCCGACGGTTGTGCTTTCTTTTGACATAAAACAAGCTTCCTATCAATACTGCTAGTATCGTGATTGGAGAAATTACAAACTGGATAATGAGAAAAGACGTTTTATCCATATAATCTGCAATATAAAATGCCAACGGCAGCAATAGGCAAGGAATAACAAAACTAAGCATGCACATTCTAACTATCGTGTTCACTGTTGTCCTGTCCGTATACTCATCTAGCTGTTCTTTATTAATGAAATTGTAATGCGGACTGATAAAGCTAGCTATTTGATGGACGACCGCGAAACATAAGTAATTAACGATATGAACAAAAATCATCATTAAATATCCTACATGACCTCCAAGGATAATAAACACAATCTCGCACAAAATAAATTGTGGCAAAGAAATAATTAAAAATAATTGGAGTTTCTGTATAAACAAGTTCCATATCGTTTGACCTGATGATAAGTATAACGAAAGTTTTTTTCCATCACTGTCCAAAGAAAAATGCCCCAAAAACGAATCGAACAATAGCGCAGATAGTTGGAATATGATTATATACGACACCATAGTTGTTACTAAATAATAGACTTTATCCGATTCCGTGTATCTGACTAAGGAGCTACATGCCCCAATTAACCCCCAAATTAACATTCCCCCAAACAAACCGGAAGCACGCTGCAGCGTATAGGAATCCCGACAAAAAACTTTAACTCGTGCAATGATGATTTGTTTATTCAACCGAACTAGTCCCTTTGCAACAACCAAAAACATTTTTTCCAGCCAAGTAGGTTTTTCAATTACTCTCGTAGAAATTTGCCTTTCAGCCATTCTAGCTAATAGAAATAAAACAAATATAGACGTTATAATCCATGCGCTCCAATATATCCAGCTGATTAATTCACTGCTAGCAACAGCTAATCGAGACATGAAATTGTGCGGCCAATATTTCCAAAGGAATACGTCGAAAATATAATTTAATCCTTGTTGTAAAATCCGTCTCCCTTCGAATAGCCATTCCTCATATGCTTTTTGATTTATTACTCTTCCTAAAATAGGAAAAGTATTTATCCAAGGTGATACTACCTTCCCAAAAAAATAACCCATTGTCAAAATGGCTATTTTTAATATTAATGATTGTATGATTAGGTAGTTAAAGTATCTTTCATTTCTAATTTTCCTGATAGTTAAGTAATTATGAATGATAGCTATTAGCTGTGTTTGGACAATATATGTAACTATAATGATTACAAATGTAACTAATCCTTGTAAAAATAAAGGCCTTGTCACAAGGATTATTGCGATTAAAAATGGGATCAGGCTTGTAAATAAGCGTTTAATATTCCAAACCATCTGTTCATAAAACAAAATGAATTTCTTATCTTGATTATTCCAGAAGACATTCTGAAAAAGATAATCATCACCGTTATTGAGTTCCCATTTCGAAGCCTGAATACCTGAGAAAATCGAAAAAATACAAAATTGAACGAAAAAGATTGTCCAAACAACGTTCGTTTTTTCTTGAACAGTTAATGCACTAATTCCATTAATGAGATTTTCAATTTCTTCATTGTTTAAAAAAGTAACTACTTCTTTTAAATTGTCGCTATGAAGAATAAAAATAAATATTACAGCAAGGTAAATAGTAAGATTAAAACAAATTTTGAATAATTCTAAAAATAGAATGAGTACAAATTTAATTGTTATTTTACTCCATTCGTTTCTCCAACGAATTTTCAGCCTCCACTTGAGCCATACCAACAATGAAATAGCAGCCATCTCCATATATTTTTTAGTTTTTTTCCATTAACTTCATAAATAAGATTATTACAAATTTAAGGAACTGTCAACCATTTTTCCAATTTTAATTCACTATTTTTAATGTCTAAATCCTATTACCCATATTATATATTACTATGTTTGAGTCAATATAAATTTTTAGCAAATGACTGTCGAAAAAAACAGAATAATGTCTAGTTATAACTGTTCATTATTACAACAAATGTCATATTTTCTTCGAAAAAGAATGATTCTAAGAGTATTTTTAACCAATCCATTTCATCCATTTAGCTCTTGGCTTGCTTTTACATACTTCAGCAATTAGTTGCGGTGCTTGAACAGGACGGACGGTGTGGAGCAAGTACAAACCTTTACCGATCCGGATGCTAAAGTAGGCCACAAAAACGCAGACTCCTTCTTTTTCGGAGACAAAACTCAATTGGCAATGAGCGAAGAACAAATACACCCTTTCAATTATTACATCATATTCCAATTATATCCTGACTTTTCGTCAAATAAAGACAAATTTCATCCTTTGACGAATCAAGGCTGGGGAGCCGCAACATGTGATTGTTGCTGACCCCCGCAGCCTGGGACGCTCATTCCTTTCTTGGAGGACTGAGCTTCCGCTATTTTGTTTTTTGATCCGATTTCAAGCTGTAAGCGGACAGGAGATTCGTTATTGCCCTTATCATCCCAGCAAAATGGTCATTTGCAGCGCGATAGCGGCTCCAGTGTAGCTAGAATAAAAAGTGGACACAGCATTAAGGAACGCCTAATAATAGACGTAACGAAAAAGAAGAGGTGTCCGCGAATGGGAGAACAACGGCAACGATACAACGAAGAATTCAAAAGACAGACGGTTAAGTACGTACAAGAAAAGACCAAGACCATATCCGACATTTGTGAGGAGCTTAATATTCCCAAAAGCACCCTGCATCAATGGATCGGTCAATTTCGAGCGTTCGATCAGGAGGAAGTCAACTATCCAGAAAAAATCCGTAAGCTCGAACAAACCCTCAAAGAAAGGGAAGCGGAAACCCGTCGTAAAGAGCGGGAAATGGCGGATCTGAAAGAAGAAATGGCGATTCTAAAAAAGGCGCTGCACATCTTCAGCAAAGAAAAGAACTAAGGTTCTCCTTCATCGAAGATCATCGCTCCGAATTTCGAGTGGAGAAGATGTGCCAGGTGCTTCACGTATCCAGGAGCGGCTATTATAAATGGCGCACCGCAGCGCCGTCCGGAAGGCAACAGCGAAAAGAAAAGCTCACCCAGCGAATCACGTGGCACTACGATGACTCGCTATTCCGTTATGGAAGCCCCCGTATCTACAACGAGCTTCTAAAAGAAGGCTGGGTCGTATCGGAGCGTACGGTCAGCTTCATTATGCGCGAAAAGGGGCTGCGTTCCTGCATGTCACGCAAGTTCCGCGTCACGACAACCGATTCGAATCACGAGTGGCCGATCGCACCAAACGAGCTGCAGCAAGACTTTTCGGCAACTAGGCCCAACGAGAAGTGGGTGGCGGACATCACCTACATTCCCTGTCGCCAAGGGAAGCTCTATTTGGCGAGCATCTTGGATCTCTACACGAAGCAAATCGTAGGCTGGCAATTAAGTGACCACATGACAACGGATCTGGTACTAGATGCCCTGAGGCAAGCTTACACAGCGAAAAAGCCAGAAAAAGGACTCATCCACCACTCCGATCGTGGATCGCAGTATGCGTCAAAAGCCTACCGTGAGCAACTCAGCACCTACCAGATGAAGGCCAGTATGAGCCGGCGAGGAAACTGCTACGATAACGCTTGTATTGAAGCCTTTCACAGTATTTTAAAACGTGAATTAATTTACTGTAATCCCAAATTTAAAACCAAGCAAGAAGCCTATGAGCAGTTGTATCGGTATTTGGAATTCTTTTATAACCGAAAACGTTCAAACAGCACGCTTGGCTATATGTCACCCTTACGTTTCGAGCAGCTTTATTACGAAAAAATAGCATAATAGGCGTGTCCACTCTATTGACAGAAGAACACTGAGTCCGCAGCCTGTGCCTTAACCCGTGATCCGGTTGAAATAGCGGCTGCTGTGTCCACCAAGTCTATCTTTGTGCTGGGAGTAGATCCTTGAAACAAAGAGCATGAAGTAGCTTTTCGGTGCGTAGGATTACATTCAGAAGGTGTGACATTCCCAGTAGGAGAAGCGACACGTTTGTCGCTGGCATCTATCATGATCTGATTTACTTACGTTTGCATACACGTCCCAGAATACTTACTCAAAAAATTTCCATCCCTCATTACAAATAGGCTGCGTAAAGGTCCTGTTATGAACCTTCACGCAGCCTAGTATTCAACTCTCAAGTTTTGCCCTACACTGTATGTCTCATTAAGCCGTCAGCTTAAGCCGTTTGATCAGCAGCTGCGGCTGTATCCGTAGATTCGGCTGCCGCATTATGCTTCCCGTGCTTGCCTTGGCGTCCCTTTCCATCGCCTTCCGGCTTCTTGAGCTCGCCATTAACGAACTGGGTAACACGCTCCGTGAGGGCAGCGAGTTTCGCATCATATTGCTCCTGTGTCAGCTTGCCATCCGCGAGTGCTTGATCGAGACGCGTCTTTTCCTCCGCTACTTTTTGGTCAATCACCTTCTGCACGTCTACGCCTTTTTCAGTCGCGATAGTCGCCAGCGTTTTGCCAGCCTTCAGCTCTGCTTTTAGCTCATCGACTGTCATACTAAGAACGACCGCTGTTTCCTCGCTGGCGAAGCCACCCTTACCGAATCCGCCTTTGCCGCCGCCATGTTGGCCACGTTGGCCGCCTTCACCGCCAAGGCCAGCTGGGCCATTAGAATCCAATATTTTATCAGCTATTGCCGAGCTATCCCATTGCTTGTCTGCTTTTGTCGCACCCAGCGTCTTGTCTGAATTTTCACTTTGAAGCTTCTCTTGGCGAGCAGCAGCAGTTGCATCAATCCATTCCACCAGCTTGGCCTTCAGCGTCTCGCGGTCTACGCCCTGAGCGGAAGCGACCTCGGCAAGCGTTTGCGTTTGGAGCTGCGTACCCAGCGTCGCTTCATCAAGCTTCAAATATTCAGCAAGCTGCGTTTTCCACTGTCCAAAACCGAAAAATCCGCCCTTGTGCTTGCCTGCTTCACGCATTTTTCCGCTTCCATCCGCACTGCTTTGCGTGCTTGTATCCGTCGAAGCTGCATAGATAGCCGGTATGGCCAGCGCACCTCCTCCTAGTACCAGCGATAATGCAATGGCGCTTGCAACGATCGTTTTCGTACCCTTCATGACTGTATTCCACCTTTCAGTTGAATTTGCCTTACATTTCCTATCATAGGCATCCATTCTTAGCTCAGTTATAAACCCAGCTGAATATTACCTGAAAATCGTGAGGATTTATTCAGAAAAAAACAATAAAAAGACGGAGCCTCATCAGCTCCGCCCTGTATCCTATACGATCATGCTCGTTTTCGAAAATAAAGCTTTCAGCCCTAAGCCGTTACAGGCGCTCCCAGCTGCAATTGATACATCGCGAAGTATTTTCCGCTATGCTCCATCAGCTGATCATGGCTGCCCCGCTCAACGATCTCGCCATGATCCAGCACCAAAATTTGATCGGCCTGGCGAATCGTCGACAGGCGATGGGCAATAACAAACGTCGTGCGCCCTTTTTTGAGCACATCAAGCGCCTCCTGAATAATCGCCTCTGTCTCGGTATCGATGCTCGCAGTCGCTTCATCCAAAATCAGAATCGCCGGGTCATACGCGAGCGCCCGGGCAAAAGAAATCAGCTGGCGCTGGCCCGCGGACAGCGTGCTGCCCTTCTCGATAACCGGCGCATCGATGCCGCCGGGAAACTGCATAAACATCTCGTACGCCCCAACATCGCGCAGCGCCTGCTCTACCCGCTCCCGGCTAATTTCCGGGTTGCCTAGACTGACGTTCGACGCGATCGTTCCCGTGAATAGGAACGGGTCCTGCAGCACGATGCCCATATGCTGGCGCAGCTGCTGCTTCGGAATATCCAGCACATCGCGCCCATCAATCAGGATGCTGCCTTGCTTTAAGTCATAGAACCGGAACAGCAGGTTGAGAATGGAGCTTTTGCCGGAGCCGGTGTGTCCTACAAGCGCTACCGTCTCGCCCTGGCGAGCGACGAAGGAAATGTTCTTGAGTACATAATCTTCTTTTTTATAAGCGAAGGTGACGTCCTTGAACTGCACTTCGCCCTTGTAACGCTCGATTTTACCGCTTTCAACGTCAATGCCTTCTTCATCCATCAGCTTGAATACACGTTCCGCTGAAACGCGTGCCGTCTCCAGATTGGAGAGCTGGTTCACCACGCCGACAATCGGCTGGAACATCCGGTTCATGAGATCAATAAAAGCATACAGCGTACCGACGAGCAGAATCGTACCGAACCAATTGCCCCAGAACATCCAAATGACAACCAAAAACATAATGTTGCGGATGACCTGAACCATATTATGCGAGGTGATGGAATTTAAATGAAGCAGCTTGTTTTGATATTTAAAATAATGATTATTCAGCTCATCAAATTCCTCCATCGTCTCTTTCTGGCGGCGGAAAGCCTGAATAATCGGCATCCCTTGAATAGCCTCATTGATCATGCCGTTAATTTCGCTGAGCTTAGCTCGAATAACCTTATTGTAGTGCGCCGCAAAGCGGCGATATACCTTGATCCATACGAGCAGCAGCGGCACCAGCGGCAGTGCGAACAACGCCAGACGCCAGTCAAGAAAGAACAATGCTACATAGATCGCCGACATATAAATGATGGCTGAGAAAAAGTTCGCCAATACCGAAACATACAGCTCCCGCACCGCCTCGGTGTCATTCGTAATGCGTGATACGACTTGGCCTGCGGCCAGTGTATCGTAATAATTGACGGGCAGCCGCTGCGTATGCTCGAATACATCATTACGCATGCGGCGGACGATGCTGTTCGCTGACGTCTGCAGCAGCAGCCTTTGGCCATATGTCAAAAATCCGCCTATGAGCAGCAGCACGCAATAAAGCGCCGCAAGCTTAATAATGCCAGGTGTTTCCGGCTTGTAGAAGGCGAACAGCTCTTTTGCGGACAAGGCGGTTACAGGGAAAGTAACCATCTCTCCTGTCGCTTTGCTCGTAAGGGTCATCTGCTGCCCCTCTACCTTGCGTTTTCCATCCTCGAAGGGCAGCTTCCCTTCAAGCCAATAAAACGTTCTTCCCGACTGCAATATCCGCACACTCTCACCCTGCGGCTCTCCAGCCGACAGGTGATCCACGCGTTTGTACCATTTTCCATTATGCTCAACCGCGAAGCTGTCTTGCTTCGCCGTCTCATACCATGTCTTCTCAATGCCAAGTATGTTTTGGTCGATCATGCGCTTGGCAATGAACGGTCCCGCGAGCTCTGCGGTTACCGCTAACAGCAGCAGCACAAGAGCTCCAATAATCGGCTTCTTATATAGCATGGCGTATTGAAACAATCGTTTACCTGTTAAGCCCATTGTCCCTAGCGCCCCCCATTTCCTTTGCTTTTCTTACGTTGTATATTAGGACTCAACAATCGACTCCAGCTGCTGGCGATCATATTGCTCCTTGTACCAGCCGCCCGCTTGCAGCAGCTCCTCATGAGTGCCTTCCTGCACAATGCGGCCCTCATCGAGCACAATAATCCAATTCGCATGCTGAATCGCGGACAGGCGGTGCGTCGTAATAAGCGTCGTTTTGCCGGCACGCTCTGTGCGGATACCCTCGATAATTTCCGCCTCCGTCTTGCCGTCTACGGCAGACAGCGCATCATCCAGCATTAAGATTTCCGGATCGGCGATGAGCGCACGCGCAATACTCACACGCTGCTTCTGCCCACCTGAAAGGGCAACCCCCTTCTCACCGACCATCGTTTCCAAGCCTTCAGGCAAAAACTGAATATCCTTGGCAAAGGAAGCCCGTTCAAGCGCACGCTGCAAATCCGCTTCGCTCGCCTCGCCCTTCTTCCCAAACCATATATTGTGGCGAATTGAACGGGAGAACAGCACGGGCTGCTGCGGTACATAGCCGATCCAGCCGAGCAAGCGCTGAATTTCGAGCTTCTCAATGGGCACATCCGAGACGGAAATATTTCCGTGTCCAATTGGATATTCGCGGAGCAGCTGCTTGAGCAATGTCGTTTTGCCGCTTCCTGTGCGGCCAACAATACCTAACGTCTGGCCTTTGCGAATCGAAAAGGAGACATTAACCAAATTATCGACCTTCGACGAAGGATAACGGAAGGTCACCTTACGGAATGAAATCGTCTCTGGCTCTTCCACTGCAACTACTTCTGAAGCATCCTTTACATCTGGCTTGTAGTTTAGTGATTCGTTAACCCGATCAAGCGAAGCATTGCCCCGCTGCATAACGTTAATCAATTCTCCGATCGCCAGCATCGGCCAGATCAGCATCCCCAAGTAAATATTGAACGAAACCAGCTCGCCCAGTGTAATTTCACTTTTGAACACCATGTAGCCGCCATAACATAAGCCGATCAAATAGCTGAGGCCGATAAGAATTTTCATCGTCGGCTCGAACAGCGCATCGATGCGGGCAACCGCAATATTTTTCTCATAAACTTCGTCCGTCTTGCGGCTGAACTGCTGCTGGCTCGCTTCCTCCTGCACGAAGGCACGAATAACGCGCACGCCAGACACCGCCTCCAGCACCTGGTCATTCAGCTCGCCGAAGGAATCCTGCGCCTCCATGAAGCGGCTGTGAATTTTGCCGCCAAAATAGCTCATCGCCAGCGCCATAAGCGGCAGTGGCAGCAGTGCAGCAAGCGTCAGCTTGAAGCTGATTGTCGCAATCATCACCGCGAGAATGGTGAACATAAAGAAGGTCGAGTCAATGAGCGTCAATATGCCGAAGCCTGCTGTGTTAGAGACAGCCTTCAAGTCATTCGTTGCCCGAGCCATCAAATCGCCAGTACGATTGCGCTCAAAAAAGGTCGGCGACATTTTCATAAAATGCTTCATCAGTTGGGAACGCATTATGCGCTCCAAAAGGAAGGACCCGCCGAATAATTGATAAAACCAAATATAGGACATGATATAACCTACAATTGTAATGGCAATCCAGCCGCCAATGATGAAATAAAACTCTTTGTCAGCAAGTGATCCCTGCGAAATGCCATCAATGGCATAGCCCGTCATCCAAGGCGGAATAATATCCAATACGCCAACCAAAATGAGCAGCACGCCCGCTATCGCGTAGCGCTTCCAATCCATTTTGAAAAACCATCCAAGCTTCTTAAGTACGATAAACATAGCGCTGCTTTGATACCTCCCCATATCCATCCAAACGTTTATTTTTCCCACAAAAAAAGGAAACGCATCGGTTACACGATACGCTTCCTTCACATGCATCATCGACCTATAGCGGGTCGAAGGCATTGAAAAAGGCGCACGGCTGCATCGAACGCAACCATACGCCTTTGATTTATGGGAAAGCTCCCTTATTCATCAAAGAGAATTAACGCACGGATGGATTACGCTCATTAAATTGTTATTTACAAAATCAAATTCTGTTGTGAGATGTGCAGTAAATTTACGCATGAGACATAATCCTCCTTTCAAGTTGTTTAATCTTCTGCCACTTTAACACCGCATGTAAATACTGTCAATACCTTATTTCGAAAACAGTTGTGCCCATTTTACAGGTTGACAAGGTTCCTTTTACCTTAATAAGCATTTTTCTACAGCAATCCTCTAAGTTTCACATGAATAAGTGTCGAATTTGCAGGATAGCAGGAATGGTCTGTCGAAGCTATTCAGCTAGCCATCTAACGAAAGGCACCATTTTGGAAAAGAGGCAGATATGTTCAGTCTATCTTCATTACCCCGCCATGATTCATCAAGCTGGTATCGCATTATGCTCAATGTGTATTGGGTATTATGTATACTAGCACTTACCTGTGAATACACGATATTTGCTCTCCAAAATACTTCACCGGATGAAACCCTTTTCTCAAACCGACTATTTTCATATGACATCCTGGTACAAAACATCCTTTTGCTGGTCGTTATGGTGTCCCTTGAAGTCATTATCCGCTATGCAAGCCGCTTTATTGAGAAAGCACTCATTATCGGCGCTCATCTCATTACGATGAGCTTCTTATTTTTTTTAAACGCCCAGCTTTTAACAGCACCCGCCCTGCTGTTGCTTCCGATGCTGATAACGGTGTTATTTTTGCGGCCTTATTATTTATTTGTTTCTTTGCTCGTCTCGATGATTTACCTGTTTTATCTTTATTTTTCTTATTATTATGATGAAGGATTTACTGATCTCGACGCCTTCTTCTTCGCGGGTATTCTAATTGCCACAGCACTAGTAGGATTCGCAATTATTCAACGGACGAGAGGCTTGCTTGTCACGCTCAACCGTACGCTTAAATCCGAGCAAGAGCTGCTGATCAAAAATATCGTGATGGATCGAATGTCGAAAATCGACCCTCTTACCGATCTGTATAACCATAAAACATTTCATGAATATGTGGAAAAGCTCATTGAATACCAAGACGCTAACCCGTTCAACTTCCAGCTCGCGATTATAGATATCGACAACTTCAAGCATGTCAATGATACTTATGGGCATTGGGTTGGCGATATTACGCTTAGACAGATGGCCGCGACGCTGCTGAAGCACTTGAAAACCGATGATTTTGCCGCCCGTTATGGCGGGGAAGAATTTATACTCATTCTCCATGAAGAAAGCCTGGAGAAGGCGCTTGCGCTCGTTGAGGAAATTCGCGTGTCCATCTCCCAGACCAAAATCGCCGAAATGGACAATCAATCCGTCACTGTCAGCATTGGCCTGCACGAGCATCTCCCTGGCGAATCCAAAGAGGCGAGCTTCCAGGAAGCCGATCAAGCCCTCTACGATTCGAAAAATAGCGGCAAAAATAAAACGACTATCCGATAACCTGCTCGGATAGTCGTTCTTGTGCCGACCGACGTCTAATGTACGCTCCCTCTACGCGCCATAAACACATAGAACAGCACAGCAATGATGCTTGATGCTGCAATAACGATGCCCATCGGCAGCGCCGTGTGGCTGCCGCCCAGACCTACCATCGGCGCAGCAATGGCGCCAATGACGAAGGATAGCAAGCCGATCAGCGCCGAGGCGCTTCCGGCTGCTTTACCTTGACTTTGCATCGCCAGCGTAAAGCTCGCCGTCTGGATGACGCCGACGCTGGATACGACGAAGAATAGCGGAATAAGAACGGCAATCAGCCCAAGATCAGCTAATATGACAAGCAGCAGCGCGACACCGCCAATGGATGCCATGCTGAGCCCAACGATGAGCAGCTTCGTCTCGCTCACCTTGCCAGCGAGCCTGCCAGCCGTTTGGCTGGCAATAATGATGCCAACACCATTAATAGCAAAGCATACACTGAACATCTGCGGCGAGACGCCAAAAATCTCCTGCAGTACAAACGGAGAGCCCGATATGTAAGCAAACATCGCCGCGGTTACAAAGCCTTGGGAAAGCGCATAGCCCATAAATACGCGGTCCCGGATTAGTGTACCGAAGGTGCGCAGCGTGCTTTGCAGTCCACCCTTTAATCGATTTTGCTCCTGCAGCGTCTCCCTAAGCCCGAGCCACGACGCAAACAGCATTACAACCCCAATGGCGCCAAGCACAAGGAAAACGCCGCGCCATGATGTCCATTGCAGCACTTGTCCGCCCGCAATCGGTGCTGCAATTGGCGCTACCCCGTTCACCAGCATAAGCAAGGCGAAAAACTTCGTCATTTCGGGCCCGTCATACATATCCCGGACAATCGCTCTGGACAGCACAATGCCGGCTGCCCCGCCCAAGCCTTGCACGAGCCGCAGCAGTACGAACGTCTCAATCGAAGGCGCGACGATACATAGCACCGAGGCTATAACGTATACGATGAGTCCAATCATAAGCGGTTTTTTTCTGCCATAAATATCGCTTAAAGGTCCAATGATGAGTTGACCCACTGCAATACCAAGCAAGCAGGCTGTCAGACTCAGCTGCGCCATAGAGGCGCTAGCACCAAAATAATTCGCCAGCTCCGGCAATGCCGGCAAATACATATCAATGGACAATGGAGCGAAGGCAGCTAAAGCGCCAAGCAGCAGCGCCATCCTTATGCGTGCAGAGGAAGTCGGCTGCTGCTTCGAAATCAACACCTGTTGTTTCATCAAATTGTCTCTCCATTTCTATCTTCCATTTACGTGCTTATACTCTGTAACAATTATAATTACAACATGCGCTAGGTGTCAATGCTTGGGCATTAGGGTATTAGTAGAGCATTAGTGGGAATCAGTGGACTTTGCCTGGCCGATTTGCTCAAAGAAAGGGCGCCCAATTGGACGCCCTTTGCTTGAATCCGCCATATATTCGGCTAATTCGATTATTTGGTTTATTCCGCTACTGGAATGCTGTTTTTCGCCCGATTTATATCATTGGAGTTGACGAGTTGTGGCAGCATCTTCTCCGATTCTTCCATAGGAGAATTGCATTGCAGGCAAGTGGGCGACTGCTCGAACGAAAAGTTTGCACGCATCCAGCCATTGCAAACATCACTCGTGCAAGCCCATATTTTCGTGCTGACCTCAGGGACTTCCTCTTGAAACTTTTTCCGACTATAGATCGTCAACGCCTCCTTTAATTGGACATGCTATTGCCATGATAAACCTGTTCCTGCTTCTAGCGTTTGATAAATTACGAAATTCCATACATAGGAATTGAACGCAAATGATTACCAGCCGCCTCGAGCCCAAGCATTGAATCGTTGTACATCTGATCGGTACGCCTGAATAAGATAAAACCAAGGCACCCTGTCCTTCATTCGCATAAAGGATGTATATGCAGCAGCGGGCGATTTTATTAAAATATAAGAAAGTATAAGTTTTCTCTTTATACTTAGCTTATATTTCACCGCGAAACGTTAACATTACCGCCAGAGGACGGCGACAGCCGTTTCACCTTGAATTCTAAGCATTTATAAGTTTTATCCTTATCCACTTAGAATTCTCCGACAAAGCTCTTCGCTCGTTCCAGAAGGACGACGAAGTCGTTTTTGCTTGGCCCCGCTTTACAGCTTGTAGCCGTAGTTATGTGGAATATATTCAATCATCGCTTTCGCCTTGAACGCAAGCTTGCGTTCTACAGCTTGAAAGCTGACGGATTGTTCCTGTACGTAGAACCAAATTTTGACCGTTGGCTTATCCTCATGCTCTTGGAAAAGAAAGACGTTCAGCTCTTCCTTCCACGCAAGCAGGTTGCCCAAATCAAGCTCCGGCGGCGTCGTGACCGTGAACGCCCATAAATCAGCAGCCTGCTCAATGTGATAATGAACGTCATACTTGCTGGAATCTACAAAGGTTCTTCCTCCAACCGCATGCTTGATTAGTAACGTTTCCTTCATCGCTTTCTCCCCCTCGCGCAGAAAATTCCGTCCTTAAGGCATATCAATGAGCATGACGAATGTATCTTCCTTCGCCTTGATCAGAATTTCCGGTTCAAACTCCGCACGAAGGCTGTCCTTCGCCATCATATGAATGTTGTTGACGTCGGCAGCGCCCTCGATCAGCATCAAAAACACACGTCGGCCTGCCTTTTGACTGTAATAAAGACGTTTTCCTGCCTCAACACGGCCCAAATGAATCGACATGTCCTGATGAATCATCGCTGTGCCGTTCGTCCCTTCCGGTGTGACAATAGGCAGAAAAGCATTGACCAGCTTCTCCTGATCGTACCGATGCACCTCATAGGAAGGCGTCAGCCCGCGCTCGCGAGGCATAAACCATAGCTGCAGAAAATGTCCCTCTTCGGTTTCTGAATCATTGTATTCTGCATGGACAATGCCGGAGCCCGCTGTCATCCTCTGGATCTCCCCAGCAGAGGTAACCTCCATATTGCCCAAATTATCCTCATGCTTAAGGCGGCCTTTCAACACAATGGTCACAATCTCCATGTCGCTATGAGGATGCGCTCCGAAGCCACGGCCCGGCGCAATCTCATCTTCGTTGCATACACGCATGACGCCGAACTGAGCGTTATCCGGATCATAATAATCACCGAATGAGAAGCTGCGTGAGCCCCTCAACCATCCAATATCAAAAAAGTTCCGCTCGTTCGCAGGATAACGCTTAATCATCGTGCAAGGCCTCCTTTTTACACTTAACTGTCCGCATGTCAAACCATACCTTACACTTATTGTATCATACTTCGTTCAAAACTGTCCCATGCAGCTCCTCAACTTCTCTGTACGCGGCTTTTCATTCCGCTTGGAGGCTTCAACCGGATCGAATTCTAAAATTCTCTACAGCGTTGTCCTTTGCTCTGAAAATAAAAAAAAACGCCCCGAGGGTTGTGAGGCCTCCGGAACGTCTATTGTATATGGAGCTTAAGTTTTTGCAGGCAGCTTTTTACCTTTTGCTTTCTTCTGCGTTGGCGCTACAGCCTCTACTACTGGCATAACTGGCGTTATAGGCATCGGGTACAGCCGCTTCGAAAGCATGGTTTGTAAAATCATGAACACTCCGCCAACGACCCAATAAAGCGGTACAGCAGCAGGTGCGGTAAATGAGAAAATACCCATCATGATCGGTGAAAGGTAACCGAACAGCGCCATCTGTTTTTGCTGGGCAGCGTCCATGCCGATTTGAGATACGCGGAACTGCACATAATAGATAGCAGCAGCGAGAAACGGCAGGATGTGATCCGGCGCACCGAGCTGGAACCAGAGAAAGGAATGCTCCGCCAGCTCCGGCGTCATTTTGATTGCATAATACAGTCCTGACAAAATCGGCAGTTGGATGAGCATCGGAAGGCAGCCAATGGCAAGCGGATTAAACTTGTGCTCGCCGTACAGCGCCATCGTTTCCTTTTGCATATTCGCCTGCGCTTCAGGCGATTTGTCGTTTTTGTATTTTTCTTTGATTTGATTAAGCTGCGGCTGCATGACGCTCATCTTCTGCTTCATTACCTGCTGGCTCTTGGATTGGCGAAGCATAAGCGGAAGCAGGGCCAGACGAATGAGCAAGGTAATCGCAATAATCGCCATGCCAAAACTGTCGTTAAAAAACTGCGCAATGTGTTGAATTAAATAAGAGATGGGGAATACGACGTAATGGTTGAAAAATCCTGGTGTCGCTGAGTCAATCGTTCCATTCGCCGCACCACAGCCGCTAATGATGAGCAGCAGCCCGATAATAAGGATAAAGCGGTATTTTTTAAGCAATTCCATTGTATATTTAGATAACATATATATCCTCCTCGTTTGTTTGGATGTTGCTTCACAAACGAGGAGCTGCAATCTGTGGGATCACCATCAGGCGCTTCTTTTCTTTTTACTTTTCGTACAAGCCAGAGGGCAACGGTATGAGCCCGCTGAACCGTTGGCAAAATACGTGCAGGTGCTGGCGTATGAACCTTGCCTTGCGACCAGCGGGACGGCTCGCTTGCAGCATGAAAAGTGAAATACGCTGCATAAGCGAACGTGCAGATAATGCTTACAGAGAAAAAATACGGTATAATATCATGCAGCTCGAGCAGCTTCTTCACCTCCAGACTCAAATCGGTTACTCTTGTAGTATAAAGCAACCATTCCTGACATTCCCTCGTCTAAAGTCTAGGTACTACCTGCACCAGAGACTGTTATAGCGAGGAGCTCGCAGGCGATAAAATAGATCTAGTCATTATTATACTGGGAGGTAAGCTATTTTGTATATCACCTTGGTTCATCTTACGCTTGGTTGTTTATTCCTAGCGCTGCTGTTGTCTTGGATTGCCGGTAATAAGGCCTCCTCCCTGCTCTACAGCAAATCCGAGCAGCAGCTGCACCAGCGTGCCAAAGACTTGATCATTTGGACAATTCTACTGTCCATCCCAGCAGCAGCGGCATTGGGCGGAGTCGTCACCATGGCCGTCAAGCTCCCACCGGATTACGATTTGGGCATGCTCATCTGTGTACCGATCCTGACACTGTCGCTTGCGCTGCTGTGGGCTAGAAGCATTCCCAAGCTGCTCAGAATGCGCAAAAATACAGGGCGGAAGTCCAGCGATCCATTGCCTGTACGCATGCTATATCGCGCTTCAGAGCCCGCGTTCATCTTGCCTTACCAGCTGCTGTCGCTCTGTACGCTAACGATCTTTTACCTGACCTTATGCGTCGCTGTATCGC
Source organism: Paenibacillus sp. FSL H8-0537 (assembly GCF_038051995.1). Lineage (NCBI taxonomy): Bacteria > Bacillati > Bacillota > Bacilli > Caryophanales > Paenibacillaceae > Paenibacillus > Paenibacillus sp. FSL H8-0537. Next base: position 6,683,317 of record NZ_CP150290.1, read on the forward strand.
TGCATTCGATGCCACTTGCTCTCCCGCTTTCGATGCTCGGCTTCGCTGCTGCCGTTCTCTGGATGATTCACGGCGAGCGCAGCAGCAGGGTGACCTTGCCGAAAGCGAAGCTCCAGCGCCGTCCAAGCGAGCGCATGGTACGCAGGCTGGCTGTAGCCATTGCTATTGTGCTGCTTGCAGGAACTCCTTATTACAATGCTTTTGACAAAATCGATTTACCGGAAGCGCTCACCATGACCAACAGCGCCGACAACCTGCACTCATTCGGTTTTTACATTGAACAATAACAGAGCAGCAAACGGCTTCCTTCTACGAGGCACATCGGGACAAACCTGTGCTATGCATAAATGACATCGCTCCAGTTAAAAATAACCCTCGCCTAATAAGGCGGGGGTTATTTGATGCGAATGAAGAACCATTCAGTTGTGCTATTTATTAGCATGCGGCACTCTCCGAAGCAAAATCCCATAGCGGGGAATGGGTAAAGCCTTCCTTAGCCCATACAACATAAAACGGAGAAGCACCCTGCAATCCCGCACTGACACTGCGGAAGCGGTCAGATACCTCCATGACGATCTTCTGCTCGCCCGAAGCATGATCTGCTCCTGCGGCAACTGCCGCATCATAACCAAAGCTGCTGGCGAAATGGATCGCACGTACCCGAATATCTGCTGCGCAAAAAACTCGAAGCATATCTGCTGAGCGATCCGTGCTGTTGTCATTTACAAAAATCAGTTCGTAATTCTCGCCAATGGGCGGAATAATTCGTTTTAGCCGCTTGTAGGTGTCGTAAAGCATTTGCTCATCATTATACACAGGAATGACTACGGAATAAGTGACTGGCTCACGCATAACAAGGTCCCCTTCCGGCTTCGAATGCTGTTTTAACAGCTTATCCTTCTACTATACATGATTTTTCTTAAGATTCCCTTAATTCTAACTGATCATTTTTCATAAATTTATGATGAATTTTGTCAGATTGTTCCTTATTCACCCAAACAAAGCAAACCAAGTTTCCACCGGCTTGAAATATAGATGACCATCGGGCCATGGCTGAAAATGCAAATCCATTCGCGATTCGTTCCAGTCCGCAGGCGTTCCACTTGTCTTTAGCTTGCGCGGCAGCACTGGCTCCTCCACGACAGCCGGAAATTCCTGATAGCCGAACAGCAAATTTTCGTGCAGCGCGATGATTTCATATTTGGGACCATGAAACGCGTGCTCCTCCTGCAGCTGGTAGTGGAAATAAATGTAGCTCGCCACCATCTCCGGCTTCAAATGCGCCACGCGCCCGACGCGCCGCTCCACCGCTGCCTTGCGCCGCCAATGCTCTGGGCTTGCTGGCGCATTGAAATGAAAAACATCAATCATCGGAATCCATAAGCGCTTCTCGGCCTGTCCGGGCCATGGCTCCAAGTAACTGCCGAGCTCACGCATGAGCTCCTCGGGCGCTGGCGGTTCATCCATTAGGCTTTCTACGTATAAAAAAAGATTCCGCTCCCATTTAAACAAGGCCGCTGTCATGAATTTTCCTTCCTCAATCCAAGGAAGCAGTTGCTCTCTCAAGCGCTCCACAGAAGCAAACGCTTTCATTTCTTCATCTGCAAGCAGCTGCGCCCGCGCTATCACTCTTTCCATCGTCGTCCCTCGCTATCTTATGCTATATTAAATGCCAAGCATGCTTATGCCTAATTGCACTAATTAAACGTTGAACGGAGTGACTTTAGCTTATGAAATATAAACGTCTCGGCAATAGTGGACTAAAAGTATCCTCTCTCGGCCTCGGTACCAATTCCTTCGGCTCGCGGGCGGATAAGCAAAGCTCTATCTCTATTATACATGCTGCGCTTGGCAGCGGGATAAACTTTCTGGATACTGCCAATATTTACTCGGGCACCGCATCCGAAACCATTATCGGCGAGGCGCTTAAAGGACGAAGGCATGAGGCCGTAATCGCCACTAAGGCCGGTCTGCCTAGCGGCCAAGGCGCGAATGAACGCGGCTCGTCCCGCTATCATTTGAGCCTTGAGCTGGAGCAGAGCTTGCGGCGGCTGCAGACGGATTATGTGGATTTATACCAAATCCACACCTTTGATCCGGAGACGCCGCTGGAAGAAACGCTGCGGGCGCTCGATGATATGGTGCGCGCCGGCAAAGTCCGCTACATCGGCGCATCGAACTACGCGGCCTGGGAGCTGATGAAGGCGCTCGGCATCAGCGACCGCCTGGGCCTGAATCGCTATGTGTCGATTCAGACCAGCTATTCGCTCGCCGACCGGACGCCGGAGCGCGACATTACGCCGCTATGCCTCGACCAGGGCGTCGGCATTATCCCTTATTTTCCGCTAGCCGGCGGCCTGCTGACCGGAAAATACAGCGAGCAGCAGAGCGCACCGCAAGGGTCGCGGCTGGACAAAAACCCGGACTTCGCCCGCTTCTTCACGGGCGAAGGCTTCACGCTCAGCCGCAAGGTCGGCGAGCTTGCGGCTGAGGCGGGCTGCACGCCGGCTGTGCTTGCCCTGCACTGGCTGATGCAGCAGCCAGCCGTGGCAAGCGTTATCGTCGGCGCGACGAGCGCAGCGCAGCTGGAGGCCAATCTGGCTTCAGCCAGCCTGCAGCCGGAACCGGCCATTCTGGAGCAGCTGGATGAAATCAGCCTGCGCTTTAAATATGGAGAGCCATTCGCGCTTTACAGGCTGAGCTAGCCTGCGAGCTAGGAGGAACGGAAAACGCCATAGCATGCCCTTGAGGCAGCACAGCTGGTTATGAGCCGGGAGACAGGGGCTATTTTTCATAAGAAGCTGTTGCTCTGTATGCAGCTCTATCGCTGCTATATCGGAAAAACCTTAAATCGGCTGCTGCGGCATGCCTTCACGGGTGCGCACCATTTCAATGAACAGCTCCGCTGCTTTCGTATGAAAAGCATCGCGCTGCGTAATAATCGAAAAATCACGCTGAACAGGCTGGCCATCGATGGTCAGCCTGTTCAGCGTCCCTAGCGTAATTTCTTTGCGTACAGCCCACTCCGATAGCAGCGAAATACCGAGCCCCGCTTCAACGGACTCTTTAATAATTTGCGTGCTGCCAAACGCCATAGGGTTCATCGGCCTAATATCGTATTGCTCGAACATTTTTTCCATTGCCGTCCGCGTTCCCGAGCCTTCCTCTCGCACAATCCAGTGCTCGCCTCGCAGCGCCTCAGCCTCTATATCCTGCCGCTCCGCATAACGATGCCCAGCGCCAACCACGACATACATAGCATCTTGGGCAAAAGGCTCGCATTGCAGCTTGTCCTGCTCCGGCAGCGCTCCCTCTACAATTCCAATATCCAGCTGGCGGGCTGCAACGAGCGCTGCGATGTCCTTCGTATTGCCTATAGTAATCGTTGGTGTAATAAGCGGGTACCGCGCCCTTAGACACGCAATCATATGCGGCAGCACATACTCCCCAAAAGTGAAGCTTGCACCAATCGACAGCGCGCCGCTTGCCGTGTGAAGCAGGTCATCCAGCAGGCTCTGCATTTTCGCATGCAATCCGCTGATTTCCTTCGCATGGCGATACACAATGTCCCCCGCTTTATTCAACCGGACGTACTTGTTGCTGCGATCCAATAGCTTGGAGCCCAAAGCCGCCTCCAGTGATTGAATATGCTGACTGACCGCCGGCTGCGTCATATGCAGCGCTTCCGCTGCGCGAGTGAAGCTTCGCTCCTCGGCAACAGCTATAAAAACGAGCAGGGATTGATCCATCATTCAAACATGCTCCTCTCTCTCTCTTCATTTGCTGTCTATTCATGAGATTATCATAAGTATTTAGTTATGATTATAATCATAACAATTTATTTTTCTTATCGTTAGCTATCCCTTATGCTTAATTTATAAATCAGGCAGGAAGCATGCGCCCGTTATTTGACGGCATTGGCAGTAGAAGCAGCGGGCTTTTCGCTTACAGGATGAGGATGAGGTGTCAGCTATGAAAGCAGAAATAAACCCGATGATGATGACGCAGTCCTCCTCGAAAAAGACGGAGCCTCAGGGATCGTTATGCAGGCATGCAAAGGGGCATACTGCGGCTTGGCTGGGCGGGGTAGCGCTGACCGGTGCTTTTGCCTCCACAGCCTATGCACTCGCCATGCTTCCCGGCTTCAACCGCATGGGCCCGATGGCGATTGCCTTGATCGCTGCTTTGTTTTTTCGCCAGTTCGCTGGATATCCAGCTTTTCTCCGCCCTGGCATTCATTTTTCCTCCAAGCAGCTGCTGCGGCTTGCAATCATATTGTTTGGACTCAAGCTGAATATGATGGTGCTGCTGGAGCAGGGGGCCGGCTTGCTGCTTCAAGCCGCCGCCACCATCCTCTTCTCCGTCCTCTTCACGCTGCTGCTCGCCCACAAGCTCAAAGCCGATATGCCGCTGTCGCTCTTGCTCGGCATCGGTACAGGCATCTGCGGCGCGGCAGCCATTGCGGCTGTATCGCCGATTCTCAAAGCTCGCGGCGAGGATACCGCCGCAAGCGTCGGACTCGTTGCGCTGGTCGGCACGATCGCCGCGCTCGCTTACACTGCCCTCCTGCCGCTGCTGCCGCTAACCGCGGAGCAATATGGCATTTGGGCAGGCATCAGCCTGCATGAAATCGCTCATGTGGCGCTTGCCGCAGAGCCTGCCGGACAGGATGCGGTTGCTCTGGCGCTGCTAGCAAAGCTGAGCCGCGTGTTTTTGCTCGTACCCGTCAGCTTTATACTGATGGCAATCATGAATCGCCGCCACCGCGAGATGGCAGCGAGTCCTCAAGAAATGAAGACCCGGCCTGAATTTCCATGGTTTTTGCTCGGCTTCATCGCCCTTAGTTTATTCGGGAGCATGACTGCTGGAACTCCGCTGGAACTGCCCGCTCGCGCCTTAAGCAGCATGTCCACGATTACAACCATCCTGTTGACAATGGCGATGGTTGGGCTAGGGCTGAACGTTAATCTGAGAGAGCTGCGCTCCCGGGCGCTTCGCCCGCTGCTCGCCATGACCATAACGTCGGTTCTGCTGTCGGTATTGTCCTTGCTGCTCATTATGTGGCGCTAGGGTGCGTATGCAAACTTGAGTCGGCATGCTGCGCCTCGCTTTGCGCATTTTTAGGCCGATCTCATCTGACGCTGCATGGTTCAGGAACTATAGCCTGCGAATGTTGCTGTGACCGACCACACCTAACTTGCTCGCCACTTGCCCGCAACTTGTACACAACTTGGACTGCTCGCTCTTATGTTGGAATGTTGGAGGACTGTGGTTCCGCTATTCTGGCTGTTGATCCGTTTTTGGGCCGTAGGCGGACAGGAAATCCGCTATTGCCCTCTTCAACCCAGCAAATTGGCCATTTTCAGCGCATTAGAGGCTCCTGAGTCCGCGGCCTGACCCCAAACCCGTGATCCTATCGAAATAGCGCCTGCTGTGTCCACCAAGGCGTTCCTAGTAAAGAAAACAAAACACTGAAACGAAGAGCATGAGGCTGAACAGCTCCAGCCTAACTAGCTAATCTAGGCGTATATAGCGCATCGCGCATCTAGCTTTGCAGAGCTTTCCGCACGCTCAAAATATATTTCGACTGCTCCAGCGGATTGACACCGCGCCGCTGGCGCTCAGCTTTCACATCAAGCGGGCAAGGCTCATAGCCAGCGAAAAAGGTGGCGATCGTGCCGCGACCTTTCGTCAGCGAGCTGAGCTCCACCGCGTATTCCAGCGAGGTCGCTGCGGGAATGCGCCCTTCAATAATCATCCTGTCGCCATGCAGCACAGGCGCACCGAATGTGCCGCGCATCAGCGACAGGTCGTTCATTACTCGGCCCCCCGCCTCCTCGGGTACGACGATGCGGAACTGAAGCATCGGCTCCAGCAGCCTTGTGCCCACAGACGCGAGCCCATTCATAATGCCCATTGGCGTCGCTACCGCAAAATCCAGCGGATGCGTATGCCACACATGATGCTGCCCTTCAATGAGCGTCACTTTAAGGTCAACGACCTCCCAGCCATTCAGCCCTTGCTCCAGCGCCTCCGGCACGCGCCGCGCCACCTCGCTTTGGTATTGCGGCAGCAAATCCTCGGAGCGCACCACCGAAGCATATTGCAGCCCGCTCCCCCGCTCGCCCGGCTCCATGCGAAACCGTAATACCGCCCAGCAGGGCTTGGGCATTAAATAGGAAATATACCCTTCGCCCACTTCCTCTAGTGTCTCCTTATAAATAACCGACGGCTGGCCGAAGCGCACTGCAAGTCCATACCGCTGCTCAATAACACTCGTCAGTATTTCCAGCTGTATCGGGCCCATTACCTTCACATGCAGCTCCCGCTCATCCTGCAGCCACTGCACATTCAGCAGCGGGTCCTCATCGGACAGCTCCGTAAGCGCCTGTACCATTGCGGGATAATGCTGGGCATCGCCCCAATGGGCTTGAACGGTCAGCAGCGGCACAGCGAGCCTTGCCTCCTCGGGAACGGCATCCGGGCTGCCGATAATATCGCCAATCCGCACATGGGACATGCCGCAAACGGCTGCGATGCCGCCAGCCGCCAGCTCTCCGGCATCCTCGGAGCGGAATCCGTCCATTTTGCGGATTTGCGTCACCTTCTCATCCATTTGCTGCGTGAAATTGCGCACGACATCACGATTGCGGATTTTCCCTTGATACAGCCGGATGTAAGCCATCCTGCCCATCACCTTGTCGCGCTCAATCTTAAACACTATGCCCGAAGGCGGCGCCTGTGCCTCGCCGCCCGGCGCAGGCAAATACTCGATCATCGCGTCCAGCAGTGCTTGCACGCCAATGCCTTTGCTCGATGCGCCGTATAGCACCGGATGCACCTCTGCCCGGCGCGCCTTCGCGGCGGCTTCCGCCCGCCACTGCGCCAGCGGCACTTCCTCGCCGCTGACATACCGCTCCAGCAGGCGCTCGTCCCGCTCCGCCATCGCCTCAAGCAGCGCCGTGCGCGCACCTTCATCCGCGCCCTCCGCCCACAAATCCTCCGCGCCAGCGAACTGCTCGCTGCCAAGCGGACGCTGCACCGCGAGCAGATCCGCCGTCAAATAGCTGCGGATATCGGCAAGCACCGCTTCGGAATCGGCGCCGACGCGGTCCATTTTATTAATATAAATCAGCGTTGGGATTCGCAACTTGCGCAGAGCATTCCAAATCAGCTCCGTCTGCGCCTGCACGCCTTCCACTGCGGATACGATCAGAACAGCGCCATCCATCACCCGCAACGCGCGCTCCACCTCTGAGAGAAAATCGACATGTCCTGGCGTATCGACCAGCTGCACATGCGTACCCTGCCACTCCAATGCGGTCATTGACGCCCGAACTGAAATGCCCCTTGCCCGCTCTACCTCCATGGAATCCGTTATCGTCGTTCCTGTATCGACACTGCCGAGTGTCCGAGTGCGCCCGCTGACATAAAGCATATGCTCGGTCGTCGTCGTTTTGCCAGCATCAACATGTGCGAAAATCCCGACATTGCGCCAATTCACGCGGTTGTTTCCCATCCTTCTGCTCCCCTGTCCGCCTTGCTCATCGCCGTACCGCATGGCGGCTTTATTTTGCTTTTAGCGTACCGCGGTAGCGGATTCACGTCAAATGCTGCGGCACCCTCCACCTACCGTTTCCCCACCAAAAAAAGTAAAAATAATAGGATGCTTTTCCCTCTCTATCGTTGTACAATCTTATTTGCAAGCGCTTACTTTTTTGCCACTCCTCTATCCACATGACCCGAGCAAAGCCTAGGCCAGGCTCCGATCAGCCAAGCGGTCCATGCTTACGCCGATGCTTGCGATGCCCTCATCAAATTCCAAGGAGGTTTTTTATGATGAAAAGCAAGTCCCGGCTTTTGCTCGCGTATGTGCTCACCGTTACTCTGGCCCTCAGTCTGATGACCGTCCCTGCGTCCGCTGCTCCTGTCACGTTCGACAATGGCGTCCAGTACAAAGACACCGCTGGCAACCCGATTCAAGCCCACGGGGGCGGCATTCTCAAATCAGGCAGCTATTATTACTGGTTTGGCGAAAATCGCGATGGCGTCAATTACGTTTCCGTCTATCGCTCAGCGGATCTGAAAAACTGGGAGTTCCGAGCCCATGTCCTCAGCAAAACCTCATCGCCCGAGCTGGCAACCGCCAACATTGAGCGCCCCAAAGTCATTTATAACGCGGCTACGAATAAATATGTGATGTGGATGCACAAGGAGAACGGCGTAGACTACGGCGATGCGCAGGTCGCTGTTGCATATGCCACCAACATTGAAGGCCCCTATACGTATCAGGGCAGCTTTCGTCCGCTAGGCTACGATTCCCGTGATATGACCGTCTACAACGACAATGGCACGGCTTATCTCATCTCTGCCACCCGCGTCAACGCCGATTTAAATATTTATCGCCTGACCTCCGACTTCCTTGGCATCGACTCGCTCGTCTCTACACTGTGGGTCGGTCAATACCGTGAAGCGCCTGCCATGTTCAAGCGGGGCAGCACCTACTTCCTCGTCACCTCCGGGGCGACTGGCTGGGCGCCAAACCAAGCGAAATATGCGACAGCCAGCAGCATTTCCGGCACATGGAGCGGCCTGTCGAATGTGGGCAATGGCAACACCTATAATTCACAATCTACGTATGTACTGCCGGTCGAAGGCTCGACTACTACTTCGTTTCTGTACATGGGCGACCGCTGGGCCGGGGCTTGGGGCGGAGCGGTCAACACCTCGGAATATGTGTGGCTGCCGATAACCTTCCCTTCATCCACCACCATGACGCTAGACTGGGCTGACCAGCTTACGATTGACACGGCAACGGGCACCATCACCGGCACTGTGGCACCACCTGTCAATACGACGTCCTGGTATAAAATCACTAACCGCGCCAGCAGCAAGCTCCTTGGCGTCACCAGCGGGGGTACGACGGACGGCGTGCAGATCGAGCAATACACCGATGGCGGCTGGACGAGCCAGCATTGGCAGTTTACCGACGTAGGCGGTCGCTACTATACGATCAAAAACCGCAACAGCGGCAAAGTCATGGACATTACCAGCAGCTCGGTCGCAGACGGCGCAACTGTCATTCAATATACGAGCAACGGCGGGCTCAATCAGCAATTCCGCATTCTCAGTGCCGGAAGCGGCTATTTCAAAATCATGAACGTCAAAAGCCGCAAAGTGCTTTATATTACGGGAGGCTCCTCCGACAACGGTGCCGACGCCATCCAGTGGACGGACGATAACAACACGAATAAGCATTTTTCCTTCACGACGACGAGCTAGCCTGATTTTGCCGCCATAATATTCGCTTCAAAGCAAACAGATGACCCTGCCTGCGCAGAGTCATCTGTTTTTCATAGATTAGGACACATCCCACATTCCCTATTCGCCTTCAATTCTGTATTCATCCTTGCGGAGGCATCGTTTTATTTACATGCGAGGTATCGCGGAAATCAAAAACCTCATTTTTCGAAATATCCAACGTTTCTCTTCCAATCTTCACCACGCCACTGTGAGCCCACTGAATCGCCGGACTGCGGTCATAATCATTAAAGTAGATCGTCTTGCTCTTCCCGCTCTCCATATCCACAACTTCAGCTCGTGCTGTTCTATAAAAAAGCCCATTATAGTGATAAGTCCGAATTATATATTGACCATCTGGAGAGACGACAGCGCTTGGAACAATAGGATAAAAACCAATAAACAAATAGCCGTGGCAACAGTCACCGCCAGCATTAGATATAAAAGTAAATCATACATTTTTTCACTCATGTAGCAGCATCCTTTCTATGACGTTCGACACCAGCAAATACAAGCACAAGGGCTGGATGCGCGCGGATGATCTCTCTCTTTTCTTGGCGGACTGGCATTCCGCTATTTTAGCTTTTCGAGCAATTTCAACAGGTGAGCGGACAGGAAATCCGCTATTCCCTTGATCATGGCGTCAAAACAGGGATTTGAGAACCAATAGCGACGCCTGAGTCCGCAAACACCTCCAAACCCCGCGGTTTAGACAAAATAACGTCATCTGTGTCCCCCAGACCAGACTCCACCTTGATCAGACTTCCCTCCTACAATTAAATAACACCCTTCGAGCATTCATCCAAACAGCCGTGGAAACCCGGGGGGCCGCAAAGACGAATTTCGAAAGGGTGTTGTCTTTTCTCAAATGGCTAGCCTCCAAGCATGGAAGGCTCCGCTCTTCCTATTTCGCTGCCGGAATCAAAATCTTCTGGCCAATAGATAGGCGATTCGGATTCGCCAGCTTATTATAGGCCGCAAGCTTCTGCCATGTGGTGCCGTGATTTAATGCAATGCGATACAGCGTGTCGCCGCTTTTCACAATATACACCGTATCCTGCGTTGTACCCGTTGCCGGCTTGGCAGGCGTCGTCGGAACAGGCGTAGGCGGTGTCGTTGGCGTGGTCGGCTTCGTTGGCGTTGTTGGTCTCGTCGGAGTTGTTGGCGTGGTCGCACCTGCGGACAAATTAATTTTGAACTCCGCATAGCCGTCATCGGTTTCGCCTACATACGACAAAGCGTCAAGCGAATCCGCGAGCGTCTTGGCAGCGGGCGACGTTTTGAACGAAACGTTGACGTCCGCTTTGATCGCCGCTAGCGACCAGTTGCCGTCAGCGGCAGGGTCAATCGTCTTGTTCGAGCGAATATAGTCGATGACAACCTGACGGTTCTCATCTGGTGAAGCCAAAACGATCCGTTTGCCATCCGGATTCGCGAACTTGCTCGACGAGGCGCGGTAATTATTCGACGCTACGATAAATTTTTGCTTCGGATCAATCGCTTTGCCACCAAATTGCAGATTGACGATACGGCTCGATTTTTCACTTACCGTTGTTCCCTTTGCATCATATTTAGCTGGCTGGGTCACATCGATTTGATACGTTACGCCGTCGATGACGTCAAAGTTGTAGGTCGGGAAATCCAGATTGACCAGCTCCTGCTTATCTGTCGACAATGCATCAATCTGGTTGAATTGCCCAGCGGACCATTCTAGCCATTCCTTCAGCTCGGCACCTGTTACTAATACAGCGTTAACGGTGTTGGAGTACAAGTACAGGTCGGCTACGTTTTTAATCGCAATATCGCCAGCCGCAATATCCGTGTAATAGTTCGGTCCTTGGCGTCCGCCTGCCTTGAACGGCGCACCTGCGGACAATACCGGTATGCCCTCGTATTCCGTCCCTTGCATTTGCTTTTCTACATACCATTTTTGCGCGTTCGTTACAATTTGGATCGAAGGATCATCCTGCACGAGCGCAAACCAGCTGTTGATTGGCGCCGTCGTCTTGCCTACCGGGCCGCGAATATAGTCCAGCGTATGCTCATGGTCTTCTTCTACGGCTTCCAGCACCTCTTGATCCGCTTCTACAAGCGGCTGCTTGTTCACTGCATCAAAGATAGGCTTAACCTCAATCTTGGAGTCCACAACCGCCCATTTGCCGTCTGTCAGCTTCAAATCAAGGTCAATAATGCCGAGATTATTGCCCCAGAAGCCTGGCTCAACCGAAGGCACGCCGTTAATCGTCCCTTTTTCCAAATCTACGCCCGGCTTGCCCTCGAACGACTTGTCCGGGAACACCTTGTGGGCGTGGCCGAACAAAATCGCATTAATATCCTTGACCTTGCTGAGATACAGCACGGAGTTTTCCATATTTTCAGCCTGCGGAATATCCTCAAAGCCTGAATGCGGAATCGCAACAATGATATCGGCACCCTTCGCCTTCATCTCGGGAACGAACTTCTCCGCCGTTTTGATGATATCCTTGGCAATCACCTTGCCTTCGAGATTCGCCTTATCCCACTGCATAACCTGCGGCGGTACGAAGCCTATGACGCCTACTTTAAGCTTATGTGTTGCGCCGCTCTCATCCTTCACTTCCTTGTCTAAAATCAAATAAGGCGTGAACAGATTTTTATCATTCGATTCGTCTTTATCTTTGTCATCCACATAGATGTTCGCATTAACGTAAGGGAAATCTGCCCCCGCCAGCGATTTATTCAGAAAATCCAGCCCATAGTTGAACTCGTGGTTGCCCAAATTCCCGGCGTCGTAATCAAGCAGGTTCATCGCCTTGTACACCGGATGCGTCTCGCCCTGCTTCAGCGGGTTAATAACCGCCGTGTAGTCGCCAAGCGGGTTGCCCTGAATCAAATCGCCATTGTCAAAAAGCAAGCTGTTCGTCGCCGCTTCGCGCGCCTGCTTGATGAGCGTCGCTGTCTTGGCAAAGCCATACTCATCGGTCGGCTTGTCCGCAAAATAATCATAGTTCACCATGTTCACATGCAGATCGGTCGTTTCCATAATACGCAGCTTCACTGTGCTGCTGTTCTCCGATGCCGCTGTTGCCGTAAAGGGCATTGCCACCAAACCAACAGTAACCGCAATAGATAAAGCACTTCTCCATACGACTGACGATCTCAACAAATGAATACCCTCCCCAAAATGACTGAATTCATGTAATGATCGCGTTATGTAGGTGGAGCTTTTGGATGATCATTCCCATCATTCTATTTATTTTAGATGAATTATCCAATTTTGTCATGCCTAGCGTAAACAGCTGTCGCCATCCTCCGGCGGCAAAGCTAACGTTTCGCGTTGAAATATAAGCGATTTATAAGGGTGAAACTTAAAAATGCTTATATTAAAAAAAGAGGGATTTCTCCCTCTTCGCGTTATATACGTGTAATATTTTATTGTTGGGTCAAAATAAGCGGGCCATCCTTCGTGATCGCAATCGTATGCTCATACTGGGCAGACAGTCTTCCATCCCGCGTCCGCGCGGTCCATCCATCGGAATCCAGCTTGCTGAAATAAGTGCCCGCGTTCAGCATCGGCTCAATTGTGAACACCATGCCCTCTTTAATTCTAGGCCCTTTATCCGGCGGGCCATAGTGAGGCACCTGTGGATCCTCATGCATGTCCTTCCCAATACCATGGCCGATAAAATCGCGCACGACCGAGAAGCCTTCCGCCTCCGCATACGACTGAATCGCGTGAGATACATCGCCAATCCGCTTGCCGATTAGCGCTTGCTCTATGCCAAGATACAGCGATTTTTCCGTTACCGCCAGCAAATGCTTTGCTTCATCGGTTACTTCCCCAACCGCATAGGACCATGCCGAATCGGCAAGCCAGCCGTTCAGGTTGACGACCATGTCGATGGTCACGATATCGCCTTCTTTGAGCTTTTCCTTCTTCGGAAAGCCGTGGCAAATAATATCGTTCGTGGAGGCACAGGTCGCATATTGATAGCCGTTATAGCCTTTTTGCTCCGGCGTTGCGCCGTTTTGCTTCATAAATTTTTCCGCAAACTGGTCGATTTCATTCGTTGTGATGCCGGGCTGAATGAGCTTGGCAATTTGCCTGTGGCATTCCGCCAATATTTTACCCGCCTCATGCATGCGGTTGATTTCCGCCTCGGTCTTAATAATGATCATTTCCGTTCCTTCTTTCCATCAAATTAACCCGGCTTCGTCCCAAGACTTCGCCAGAAGCTCCGCTAGAAGCCGTATGCCTATGCCCATCGTAGCATATTATGATAAATATGCGAACATGGGCTGGGCCATGACGCTGCTTTTTCGCTTGCTTCCTAGACTTTAGTCTAGTCCGCTGCTTTACCTCTAGCATGACGACATACTGCGGGGGGCTGTGCTATGCTATTGTAGCTAAGAAAAACAACGGATAAATAAACAAAAGAGGAGAGATAAGAAAAATGTTAAAGCGCTCGATTATCGGCCCCGCCCTTATGCTGATTGGTGTATTTCTTTACTTCAACCAAGGCCAGTCATTTGGAGCAGGCGCTGTGTTCGCGAATTTTTGGGCCAGCATGTTCATCATTCCGCTAGGACTGTTTTTTCACTGGCTGTATTTTGGCGTGACAGGCGGCAAAGGGGTCGGCCTGCTCATCCCGGGGGGCATTTTGTTCACCGTTGGGCTCGTCTGCCAGCTCTCCACGTTATTCTCGGCGTGGCATATTCTGTGGCCAGGCTTCATTCTGGCGGTAGCTGTCGGCTTGTTTGAATTTTATTGGTTCGGCAGCCGCAATAAGTGGCTGCTTATCCCGATTAACATTTTAGCCGTCCTGTCGCTGCTTTTCTTCGGCGTCTTCTCGCTGAGCGCCGCCTCCGGACAACTTGCCACCGTGCAGCCGCTGCTTGCCATTGCTCTTATTATTGTAGGAGCCTTCGCGATGCTGTCGCGCAAGAAAGAGCAATAATCGCATAGGCCAGAGCCTCCGGCTCCGCTTGAAGGGATCGTCCTTCTATAGCGGAGCCGGTTTTTTTATGCCTGATGCTCCCGTTTGTCACTCATCGACACCAATATAGAGCATATATAACTATTTTCCAAATTAATATTAAGCAGTAAAATAGTCTCTATCTCCTCTCATTAACAAGGAATTTGCCTTTAAGATGTCAAATAATACAGAAGCATCCGCGACCATGGCCAGGAGGAATAGGATTTGTCGATCAGAGCGAAGCTCGTTTGCCTCATATCGGTTACCGTTACCGTGATTTTGCTACTCAATATTACGATCTACTATATGTCTTCCAAGGATGAGCTGCAACGGAACGCAGAGCAGCAAATGCGCTTTATTGGCAATCAGATAGCCGTCTCCATCGCCTCTGCCGAGCAGAACAGCCAGTTGACAGAGGACGCGCTGGGGGAGCGTCTGCGCGCCGTTGCGATTGCCATACAAAGCAAGCTCGATCCCGATATTAAAAAGGTCCGCAACAGCGAGCTCCTCCAGCTGAGCAAGGAGCTGGGCGTTGATCACATTACGCTGTGGATCAAGACGAAAGACGATATTTTATCAGTCCGCTCGACAAACCCCGATGAGCTCTATATGAGCCCGAAAACCTGGAACTACTGGTATACCGCCTTTACCCAGCTATTCGAGCAGCATAAGGTTACGATTCCCGAAGGACAGAAGCTGGAGAATTTTTGGGCGGGACCGATCAACTTTGGCACCTCCGACCCCGATAAAGTGTTTAAATGGGGCAACTATTATGACGGTACGACCAACTATATGATTAATCCTTATATTCATGCGCAAACTTTTTTGGACAGCAAAAAGAAATATGGTGCGGATGCCATCGTGGCTCAAATTATGCGTGATAAAAATAATATTCTCGAAGTGACTGGCTTCGACCCTGCCTACTTCGGCAAGGCACCTGCTGTCAGCATTAAAAATGGAACCGTTGTCTATAATCTCGATGTTCGCAACATTATTTTTGGCCAATATTATTATAAGGACTCGGTTAATGACCACCTAAATACACTGAAAGCAATTGAGAAAAACGAAATCGTTACCATTGAAAGCAAGCTGAACAGCAAGCAGGTCATCAAGAGCTTTATTCCCGTTCATGGACCCAAGCCGTACGTTATTAGCATTACCTTCAACAACTCCGCTCTGCAGCAAACGCTGATGCGCCAGGTTTTGACGCAAGGCGCAATATCTCTTGGCCTGATTTTGGCGACGGTGCTGTGCAGCTACTTCATTTCCGGCTTTATGGTGCGCTCGCTTAATCAAATCGTCTGCAAGGTCAATGAAATTTCCAATGGCAACTTCGGCGCCCGCATTTCCTTAAAAAGCAATGATGAATTCGGTGTATTGGCTGATCGCGTAAATGCCATGGGGCAAAATCTTCATACGTATATGAACCGGCTGACCGAATCGGCGGAAGAGCTGCGGCAGACGAAGCAGTATTTGGAATCGTTCGTCAATCATACCTCTGATGCGATTCATGTCTCCAACCTGCACGGCTCTGTCATTCAGATGAATAAAGCGTTTGAGAAAATGTATGGCTGGACGGAGGAGGAGCTGCTTGGCCAACCGCTGGACAACATGCCGCCTGAGCTTGCGATGGAGGGCACCTTTATGCTCGAGTTCATCCAGCAAGGCGGCTCCGTCGCTGATTACGATACGATGCGCTATGACAAAAGCGGCAGGCTGCTCGATGTGAGCATTACCGTCTCTTCGATCCGCGATGAGCAGGAGCAGATTATTGCGATTGCGACGATTTCGCGGAACATTACAGCGCGCAAGCAAACGGAAGAGGTGCTGCGACGCTCGGAGAAGCTGTCCGTCGTCGGGCAGCTGGCGGCTGGCGTCGCCCATGAGGTGCGCAATCCGCTAACGACGCTGCGCGGGTTTGTCCAGCTGCTGAAGAAAAATGGCCAGCTGGCGCCCGCCTACATCGATGTTATGCTGTCTGAGCTGGACCGGATTAATTTTATCGTCAGCGAATTTCTTGTGTTTGCGAAGCCGCAGGCGAGCCGCTTCCAGCGTGCCAACATTCATGAAATTATGCGCGGCATCATTATGCTGCTCGATTCCGAGGCGAATATTAGCAATGTCCAGTTTACAACCCGTTTTGATAATGAAATACCCGAATTGAAATGCGAGGTTAATCAGCTAAAGCAAGTATTCGTCAATATTATTAAAAATGGGATTGAAGCGATGCCGGAAGGCGGCGAGCTCGACATTGACCTGTCCTACACGCCAACTACCGGCATTATTATCCGTATTACCGACCATGGCTTCGGCATTACCGAGGACAATCTGTCACGGCTCGGCGAGCCTTTTTTCACAACGAAGCAGGAAGGCAACGGGCTTGGCCTGATGGTGTGTTATCAAATTATTGCCAATCATCGCGGCACGATGTCCTTCCAAAGCAAGAAAGGCATTGGCACGCAGGTGGAAATTCGGCTGCCTGTCATACAGGACGTACCGCCGACCGGATAGCTGGCGGCGACTCACAAGCGCAAGGGAAAGCAAGTGCAAGCTGCGCATATGTACGATCTACAAAAAAAGACGGGGCAGCTGCTCGCGCTGGCTGCCGCGTCTTTTTTGCATTTTTCTCCCGCACATCCATTTCCTCAATAGCCATGCGATTCGCAGTAATCCAGAAAGGCTTTCATATCATGCGACGCGATGAGCGGCACCACCTTCTGAATGCGCATCGGCGGCCAATCCCACCATTTGATGCGCAGCAGCTTGGCAATAACCTGGTCGCTGAAGCGATACCGGATAAGGTTTGCCGGGTTGCCTCCAACGATTGCATAAGGCGGAACATCCCTCGTTACCGTCGCATTCATGCCAATGACCGCTCCATCGCCAATCGTAATGCCAGACATAATTGTCGCATGTGTACAAATCCAAACGTCGTTGCCGATGACGACATCACCATTCGTTTGCGGCTGGCCGGTAATGTGCAAATGCTTCGATAAAAAGGAAGTAAAAGGATAAGTCGATACCCAATCCGTACGATGGTTGCCTCCTAGCATGACTGAAACGCCTCCGGCAATACAGCAAAATTTGCCGACTGTCAGCTTCGTTCCCTCCCCCCAGGAGAAAACATTCGGTTCACCGAAGGTGTATTCGCCAATTAGCGTATGACCATCCTTCTGCTTTGCAGGGAATACCGTTCGCAGCAAGTCCATGTCCACTCTATCACTCCTTCCATACCGTGCAGCGAGCTAAAATAATATATTCAACAGCTTGCCTTTTCGCTTCCGCTCCTCTACAGAGACAGGCTGGACTTCTATCCCCGACGCTTAGTATGATGGAGAAACAGGAAGCTTAGTATGATGGAGAAACAGAAAGCTTAGAGAGGAGCAGCTCACGATGACGATACAGCCAGCAAGTCCGGTTCCCGAACTGCAAAATCTGCTGCTGCTTGACCGGATGAACGATTATTCGCAGACAGATCCGCTTTACCCTTTCGCCCTAGATGAGCTGCTTTGCCGCAGCACCGGACAGGGCGGACCCGCGATATGCCATATTTGGCGCCACGAGCGCGCCTTCATACTCGGCCTGCGCGACAGCCGGCTGCCGCTGGCGGGCGACGCCTCCCGCTGGCTTGAATCGCTCGGCTACAAGGCAGCGGTGCGCAACTCCGGCGGTGCGGCGGTGCCGCTTGATCCGGGCGTCGTCAACATTTCGCTCATTTTGCCCAAGGCGAATACGCTCGATTTTCATTTTCATCAGGACTTTGAGCTGATGTACAGCCTCATTCGCTCCGCGCTCGCCGGGGCTGGCGTGCCGGTCGACAAAGGCGAAATCGCCGGGGCGTATTGTCCCGGCGATTTCGACCTCAGCATCGACGGCTTCAAGTTTTGCGGCATTGCGCAGCGCCGCCAGGCACACGCCTATATCGTGCAGGCGTTCGTCGTCGCAGAAGGCGCAGGCCAAGAGCGGGCGGCGCTGGTCCGCTCCTTCTATGAGCGGGCAGCAGGCGACGCCGAGCCCGGCGCGCATCCGCTCGTAGAGAGCAGCAGCACGGCCAGCCTCGAGGAGCTGGTCGGCTTGGCGCAGGGCGGCGGTGCGGAACGATTCGCGGACGCCGTCAAGCAGATCATCCGCAGCGGGCAGACGGCGGATGGCCTTGCCGAAGCAGCGGCTCGGCTCCAGATGCCGTCGCCTCAGCAGATTGAAGCCATGGCGCTGCGCTTGCGCGGACGCTATGCGACCACGCAGGCGTAGCGCTTTTGGATAGGGAGTTTTTTCAAACTATAGAAATACGCATAAAATGGGGGCATGTTCCAGGAGATGTGCCTTCGATCTGTATGCGGCTGTCCCGTCATCACAGTGGCCAACGATTCTTCTAAAAGATAATCATTCTGGAACGAAGAAGGTATCGCAAGGCACTCGTTAAGTCCACTTTTAGCTTTGTGTTGGTTGACCAATATAACGCATATCGCCCATAAGACCTTTGAAGAAAAATTGAATAAAGCGTTCTTCTGAAATAACAGCATGATCGGAAATGCCCGTCTCGTGGAATTGGTTCATCGCTTTCTGGTACATGTTGAAATAAAAAAGCAGTTCGTCTTCCCGCAGCCCCGTTGCCATATAGTGCTCTTCCATCCCACGCTGAATAAGCTTCAGCAGAAACGGAATGAACTTCATCTCCAGAAACCGCTCCACTTTCTCCTGCATCGCAACCCTATCAGCAGATTGCTTCATACAGTCTTTAATGACCTTAACAAATTTCATTTCCTCCGTCATTACCATATACATGAGCTTTGGGTAAGGCATCTGGTCTTCTAATAAATGCTCATATCTCTCCAACTGTTCCTCCATCATTTCGCCAATAGCTTCAAATAACAGCTCATCCTTGCTCCCGAAATAATTGTAAATGGATACTTGAGATACTTTTGCTTCCTTGGCTATTTCTTTAATCGTTGCTGTGTGAAAGCTGTTTAGGTTCAGCTTCTCTTTCGTTATGGCTAAAATAAGCTGTTTCTTCTGTTCCGTTCGTCTCTCAAATCCATTCAATAGTTAACGCCCCCACTATCAAACTTTAATTTTGAAAATAACGATGTCAAATTTCAAAATTATATAGCGAATCAGGTAAAGATAAGTTATGATTATTTTTGAAATATAAAGCGAATAAAATTCAAAATTAGGAGAGGGCGTAACATGAAGACTCTTTACAATCAAAACACAGGCTATTGGTATCCTCGCCTTACCTTATTCACACTAGAGTCAATCATTTTGGCAATTGCCGGCTGGCTGCTTTTTTTAAATGGTGCGGAGGCTTTAAATGCTCTATTTCATTGGAACTTAACAAATGGGAATTCAGGACGGAATTTGCTTCTATTCATCCTTATTTTAATCGTTTTTGTTCGGATGAAATTTACGATGTTTTTTCTTTTAAGAAGACCCATGCCATGGCAGGAGGCGTTCAGTGTTCCGACGGCTTTTTCATTGTATTATATCGTTATTCCGCTTCTCAGCTTGACCCATAACAAGCCTTTGAACGGGTGGGACATAGTATTTGCCATCGTCTTCGTCATAGGTTCACTCTTTAATTCGCATGCCGAATGGCTTCGACATCAATGGAAAAAAAATCCTGAGAATAAAGGAAAACTGTACACAGGCGGCTACTTCCGCTATTCTATCCATATTAACTATTTTGGCGATGTAATATGGGTGCTTGCGATGGCCCTTGTCGCATGGAACGCTTGGGCATTGCTCGTGCCACTATGGTTATACTGTTTCTTCGCGTTATACAATATTCCGATGCTGGATAAGCACCTTGCTGAGAAGTATGGCGATGATTTTGAACGTTACCGTAAAAAAACAAAAACATTTATCCCTTACTTCTATTGAGTCTGACCACCGAAAAAGGAAGATCGATCAAGCTGAAGAAGCTGTTCGCAACTCGCGTTGCCGATTTTCAAACTGTCACCGTCCCACTGTACGTCAAATTTTTGTCATGATGATCGCGGCGTTCTGCGAAATATAATATAAATGACCTCGGAGAAGACGAGCCCGATGGCGATAGAACCTGAAATCATGAAAGCCTGCATGGCAAGCTCGACAGCTACGACATATTCCTCCTGCACAATATGGCGCATCGCATCAAAGGCGATTTTGCCCGGCACAAGGGGAATAATGCCCGCCGCGCTGAATACAATGATTGGCGTACGATAATGCTTCGCCATTATTTGGCTAATAATGGTCACCACGCAGACGGCCAGCAGCGTTGCCGGAATCGTCCTCATTTCAAACGCGCTGCACACGGTATAGGTAAGCCATCCCGATGCGCCGACCAATCCGCACTGTACCAAGCGATGCTTCTGCACACCGAAGATAAGGCTGAACGCAGCGCAGGCCACGAAGCTGACGGCAAGCTGTTCAAGCAGCTGTACAACCATCGTTTCTCCCTCCTTTTAAGGCTACGGAAATACGGACAACACGAAAGCAATGCCAGCACCGATGGCAAAAGCGATAAGAAAGGCCTCAGCGCCCTTGGACAAGCCCGAGACGAGATGCCCCGCCATCAAGTCCCTTACCGCATTCGTAATGTGAAGGCCGGGCACGAGCGGCATAATCGAGCCGATAATGATTTTATCCAAATTATGCCCGAAGCCGAGCCATACCATTAGTACAGCGAGCGAACCGCTAATGACCGCCGACAAGAAGCTCGCGAAAAAAGTAATCGGCATTATGCGGTGCAGCGTCAGCAAGCACAAAAAGCCGATGCCGCTCGCAAGCGCCACCGGAAGAAAGTCGTTCCAGCTGCCGCGGAACATAATCAGGAAGCAGCCGCTTGCAATAGCGGCAACCAGCACCTTAAGCCAAGCCGGATAATCTTCCTTCGCCTGTTCAATATCCTGTAATTGCTTATAAGCCTCATGACGCTGCAAGCTTCCTTGGCAAATGCGCCTGGAAATATCATTGACGAGCGTCACCTTCTTCAAATTCGTCGAGCGTTCCGAAATCCGAACGAGCCGCGTCGACTGCGCAGCACCATCCAGCGCAAAAATAATGCCCGTCGGCGTCACATAGCTGTAAGCATTCGCCACGCCGTAAGCCTCGGCGATCCGTACCATCGTATCCTCAACCCGGTACGTTTCACCGCCATTTTGCAAAATAATTTTACCCGCCAGCAAGCAAATGCTCGCAATATCCTGACCATCATTGTTAGCGTAATCCATACGTAGCCAGCCTCCCTAGCTTCGCAGCCTCAGCACTTTATTACCGGATGAACGGCAAGCGTCTGTCCGCTTGCAAGGCCCATCCTTCCTTTAATGCGAGGCTGTATGCTCTACAAAGTCCGGTTTCACCAGCGCATGCCGTTCCCACTTCCGGCTCTTCCACCGGAAATACATAATGACCGCGCGCAACCACTCATCCGTCGCAATAGCCAGCCAAATGCCCGCCAGTCCCATGTTCAGATGAAAAACAAGATAATAACCGAGCGGCACGCTTATGCCGACCATCGTAACCATCCCTATCCAGAGCGGAAACTTCGCATCCCCGGAAGCCCGCAGCGAATTGACCAATATAATATTGATCGTTCGCCCCGTCTCCAGCACAATGCTGTACAGCAGGACATTTGCTCCAAGCCGTATAATGTCAACATCATCCGTGAACAGGCCCATTAGCTGCTCGCGGAACAGCAGCACGAACACAAGCATAACCATCGTCGCTCCGCTGGCCCACAGCACGCTTGCCAATACCTGCTTGTATGCAGCGTCGCTGCGCCCGCCGCCAACGTAGCGGCCTACCATAATCGCTGTTCCCATGCCGACCGCCATCGCGAATAAATAGATCAGCACCGATATATTCGAGGCGTATTGCCGAGCCGACAAGGACGCTTCACCGAGAAACGTCACATAATACAGAAAGATCATCTGGCAGCTCTGGTACATGACCTGTTCAAAAGCCGATGGAACACCGATCTTTAATATTTTGCGAATAAATTCCTTCGACATCTTGAAAAAATACTGCAGCTTCACCTTAAATACCATAACCCGATTCATCAGCCAGAAAAACACCAGCATCGCCAGCAGGCGGCTGACAACCGTCGAAATGGCCGCACCTTCAACACCAAGCTCGGGAAAGCCGAACTTGCCAAAGATCAGCACATAGTTGCCGACTAAATGTATAATATTCATTCCCAATGATACCAGCATGGCTTCCTTCGTGAAGCCGTATACCCGAATAATTGCAGAAAGTGAATTAATGATTGCCTGTAAAAAAATAAAGCCGCCTACAATTCGCAAATAGCTTTGCGCATAGGCCAACACTTCCCCTTGCAGATGCAAGCCCTGCAGGATGACATTGCCGAACAACAAACAAGATAAGCTCATCAGCAAGCCCGCCAAAAGATTAAGCGAAATCGCCAGCGCCGACAGCTGCGCAGCCTCGACCAGCTTCCGCGAGCCAATATATTGCGCGACGACAATCGATGCCCCGTTGCCGATTACCTCCATAACAAGCAGCATAATGTGCAAATATTGATTGGATGCACCTACGCCGGAAACAGCATTGTCGGATAGCTTGCTAAGCATGAATGTATCCGCCGTTCCCATCATCATAAACAAAAATAATTCCAAAAATATTGGCCAAGTCAAAAAAAAGAGACTATTGTCCCGATCCCGCTTAACCCCCAGCTTAAATCCCAAGATGTCACCTTCTCCAGCTCATAATCCCAAGCGTAAACGGCTGTCGCCATCCTCTGGCGGCAAAGCTATCGTTTCGCGTAGAAATATAGAGAAAGGATAGAATAATCATATACTTTCCTATATTTCAAGTGTAAACGGCTGTCGTCGCCTTGGCGGCACGGCACGTTTCATTCCGAGAAATATAGAGAAAGGCTGAAAAAATCATATACTTTTCTATATTTCTGAGAAACTCAAGGTATCTTAGCATACTTGCCTGGCAAATGCACGAACTAAAGCGGGTTTTATCGGCCTTTTGCTGCCGAAGAAGGATGAAAGCGGTTTATGCGTAACATTACCATTCAAATCGCGTATCCTTAAAGGCAAAAAATGTGATACCATTCTATGTAGATCATTTAGCATCCTGAGAGCGCTTCATTACAGCAACACCTAATTACTAACCCACTGGAGCCATACAACTGATGAATATGACTATCTCCAATTATATTGTTATTGTAACGATTTCCAGCGTACTCAGCGCCTTGCTTGCCATTTACGGATATATGATAAAGTCCAGCTTTGCCGGAATGAGAGCCTATATCTGGACCTCGGTTTGCTCAGCTATCTACACCTTCGGCTTTGCCTTTGAATTGGCAAGCGATTCATTAGCCGAAATTCGCTTCTGGATTGGCATTGAATATTTGGGACTGCCTTTCATCTCCCCCGCTACGCTAGTGCTCATTCTGTACTTTACTGGAATGGATCGCTTTGTAACCCGTAAAAACCTGATCTGGCTCTTTACGATTCCCTTTATTACTTTGTTGCTGGTCGTAACGAATGAATGGCATCATATGTTTTACCGTTCTATTTTTCTGCGTCCCAATGAATCGGTCATTGTAGCCGATATCGTCTTTGGGGAATGGTATATTATTAATGGGAGCTTTACGTTCGGCTGTCTGGTCGTAAGCGCGTACCTGCTGCTCCGTCAATGGAATCACGCCAAGATGATTTACCGCAAGCAGCTTTTAATGATGGCAGCCGGCATTTTCATTCCCATGACCGCCTCCTTCATGTATTTGCTTGATCTGACGCCTTACGGCATGGA
Organism: Paenibacillus sp. FSL H8-0537; assembly: GCF_038051995.1. NCBI lineage: Bacteria > Bacillati > Bacillota > Bacilli > Caryophanales > Paenibacillaceae > Paenibacillus > Paenibacillus sp. FSL H8-0537. The sequence continues at coordinate 6,707,337 of NZ_CP150290.1, forward strand.
CATCGTGCCACCGCTCATGTTTATCACTTCGATTTTGAACATTTGGGCGATTTTGACGTCAAACATTTTGAAGGCCGCGCCAATTGCCCGAGAACGTATTTTCGAAAGCATGCGCGACGGCGTTATTGTACTGGATATGGACGGGCGAATTGTAGATTATAATCGATCTGCATCGCAGATGATCGCATCGCTGAAGCCTACTGTGATTGGGACGCCTTTCGAGGACATATGGCTGTTCCATACGGGTCAAGCCGCTGATTTCATTCATTATGATGACGAATTCAAGCATCATGAGCGGGAAGTGCGCTGGATTCAGCTGCATACGAGCGTGCCGTCGTTCTATCTCGTGCGCTCATCCCCTGTCCACAGCCGCAAAGGCGAGCTGATCGGGAGAACGATTGTACTGATGGATATTACCGAGAAGGCTATTCTTCAGGAGAAGCTGAAGCATATGGCTACAATAGATGGACTGACTGGCATATACAATCGGACCTATTTTTTAGAGCAAGCAAGACTGCTGCTTAACAAAGCGCTGCAGGACCAACAGCCGTTTGCGCTCATTTTATTCGATATTGACCATTTCAAAACGATAAATGACCGCTTCGGCCATGACATTGGCGATTTAGCCCTCTGTCATGTCGTAGCGGTCTGTCAAGAACAGCTTAGCGATAGCGATCTATTTGGACGTTACGGTGGTGAAGAATTTATTATTTGCCTTCCGGCTGCTGCACCCGCTGAAGCAGGGGAGCTGGCCGAGAAGCTGCGCCGGGCAATTACAGACAGTCCGCTGCTGACACAAGCCGGTTCCGTTTCTTTGTCTGCAAGCTTTGGCGCAGCTGGCATAACAGCGGCGGAGCTTGCTGAACTGGACGAGATGATTCGCGAAGCCGATAAGGCGTTGTACCAATCCAAGCATATGGGACGCAATGCCGTTCATATTTTTAGCAAATGAGGGAAATCACATGCAAATTACGATATTAGGCGCTACAGGCCGCGTCGGGCGGGAAGTCATGCTGCGCGCCCTTGCGGATGGACATCGCGTCCATGCCTTGGTTCGCTCGGCAGACAAGCTTGAGCTTTCTCATCCGCAATTGACAGCCATCGTCGGGGATGCCCGCGAAGAAGCTGTGCTCAAGCAAGCTGTAGCAAGCAGCAGCGTTGTCATTAGCGCGCTAGGAACGGACGGCGGGGATACACTCTCTGCCTGCTTTCCGCTGCTTCTTGCCGTCATGGAGCAGCAAGGAATCCATCGTTTAGTGACGGTTGGAACGGCCGGCATCTTGGAGAGCCGCAGCGAGCCCGGGCTGCTTCGCTATCAATCAAGCGAATCGAAACGCCGGTCCTCTCGAGCTGCCGAGGAGCATCATGCTGTACTTCGCCTGCTTCAAGCATCTGCAGAGCCGTTTAATTGGACGCTCGTATGCCCAACTTATTTGCCGGATGGGCCATATTCTGGCGTTTATCGCACCGAGCAAGACTATTTGCCCGAAGGCGGGCTGCAAATTACCGTTGGCGATACCGCCGACTTCACCTATCTTGAGGCGGTCAGCGGCACCTACTTCCGATGCCGGGTTGGCTTAGCCGAGTAGCTTTTTAATATCTTCTACAAGATCCTCCGGCTTATCATTCGGCCCAAACCGTTTGACCACTTTGCCGTCCCGATCTACTAGAAACTTCGTAAAATTCCACTTGATTGCCTTCGAGCCCAGCACCCCGCGAGCCTCATTCGTCAGGTGCTGGTACAGCGGGTGCGCGCCATTGCCGTTTACATCGATTTTGCCAAACAGCGGAAAAGATACCCCGTGGTTAAGCTCGCAAGCCTGCGCAATTTCCGCATCGCCCTCCAGCTCCTGATTCATAAACTGTCCGCTTGGAAAGCCTAGAACCGCAAGCCCTTGCTCGCCATACGTATCCTGCAATTGCTGCAAGCCTTTGAATTGTGGTGCAAAGCCGCACTTGGTAGCTGTATTTACGATCAGCATTACTTTGCCTTTATAAGGTGCCAGCGTCTCCTGCGCACCTGTAATCTTCTTCACTTCGATGTCATAAATGGACATAGTAATAACCTCCTTGAATTTTTTAAAAACAGCGATCAGGCTGAAATTATAGCGATTGATTTTGATAAATTTAATTTTATACAATTTAATTTCAATTGTCAAATCAGCTTGCTGAAATAAGCTGCTATGCATACTGCGTCTTCTTTTGACAGGTTCCGCATGCAATGCTACAATAACTTAATTAATTGCACACAATTGATTACTTCGCATAACCTTGATTCGGAGGGAGAGACAACAAGTATGAATGAAGATGAATGGATGAAGCTCGATAATCAGGTTTGCTTTTCCTTATATGCCTGCTCGCGGGAAATTACAAAGCTGTACCGTCCTGTACTTTCTGAGCTTGGCTTAACGTATACACAATATGTCACCCTGCTGTCCTTATGGGAACAGGACAAGGTGACGATGAAAGAGCTTGGCGCAAGGCTGCTGCTCGACTCTGGCACGCTGACCCCGCTGCTTAAGAAGCTGGAAGGTATGAGCCTGATTACCCGCATTCGCGATAAAGCCGACGAGCGCAATCTCGTTATTCAGTTGACGGATGATGGCCGCGAGCTTAAAAAACGGGCTGCCGATGTTCCGAAGCGCGTTTATGGCGGCTTGGACATTACGCCTGAGGAATTTCATGCCGTTCATAAGCAGGTACGAGACCTGCTTGGCAAAATAGATGCCTTACAACAGCCGACCTAACAGGCTTTAGTCGGCCGCTACAACCGATATCTAAAGGATAGAAGAGCAGATTTAACGCTGCCTCTTCTATCCTTTTTTTATATTTTCATTGCTGCTGCCTGTTGACGAGTCGGTTGATTGCATGTATAGTTGGTTACATGAGTAACTAACCAGTTTGGTGGTGGACAATATGAGCTTAAGCATCGACGATAGCAGACCGATTTTCATGCAAATTGCCGAACGCATTGAGGACGATATCATTCAAGGGCTGCTGCCTGAAGAGTCACAGGTGCCTTCGAAAAATCAATTTGCAGCCTTTTACCAGATCAACCCCGCCACAGCAGCGAAGGGCGTCAATCAGTTAGTAGATCAAGGCATTCTTTATAAGAAACGAGGGATTGGCATGTTTGTTGCAACAGGTTCAAGAACCTTATTGATGGAGAAGCGTCGTGAGCAGTTTTTCGAGCAGTATGTCGTGACGATGATGCATGAGGCAGAGAAGCTGGGCATTACGGCGGAGCAGCTGTCAGATATGATCAGAAGAGGAGGAACCAAGCCATGAACCCTATTGCGGAGCTAAAGCAGGTTACGAAGGCTTATGGAAATTCCAAAGCCGTTAACGAGGTCAGCTTCATACTGGAGCCTGATAAGATATATGGCTTGCTCGGACGCAACGGCGCCGGAAAAACGACGATTATGCACATGCTGACGGCCCAGTTGTTTGCGACCAGTGGCGAGCTGACCGTCTTTGGCGAAGCCCCTTATGAAAATAACCGTGTGCTGAGCCAAATTTGTTTTATTAAGGAGAGCCAGAAATACCCCGATAATTACAGCCTGCTCGATGTACTCGAGCTGTCCGCCGCTCTGTTTCCAAACTGGGATCGCACCTACGCGAATACATTGGTTCAGGATTTTCAGCTGCCATTGAAGCATAAAATTAAAAAAATGTCGCGCGGCATGCATTCCTCCGTCGGCATCATTGTTGGACTTGCGAGCCGCGCCCCGCTGACGATTTTCGATGAGCCTTATTTGGGGCTGGACGCTGTTTCCAGAAATATATTTTATGGCCATTTGCTGGAGGATTATGCCGAGTATCCTCGCACGGTCGTCCTTTCCTCCCATCTGATTGATGAGGTTAGCCAGCTTCTTGAGCATGTGATCGTCATCGACAAGGGTACGATACTGATCAACGAGGATGCCGAGCTGCTGCGGGGTCGCGCCTTCACTGTAGCAGGCTCTGCTGCCGAGGTCGAGTCGTTTCTCGTCGGCAAAACCGTTATCTCCCGCGACCCCTTTGGCGCCTTGCTTTCCGCCACTGTAGATGGCACGCTGCATGCAGAGGATCGCAAACAGGCAATGGCGAGGGGACTGGAGTTTGGCTCCGTCTCTCTGCAGCAGTTGATTATTCATCTGACGAATGGCAAAACCGAACGAAAGGCGGCTGATTTGTAATGAACCGCACTTTAAGCGTAATCAAGCTGCATCAGCGCGATAAATTTTCCTGGGTTTTTATCCCTCTGTTCATTCTTGGCTCCAGCTTTATTGTAAATTGGCTGATAAGTATGATGATTTCTGAGGACACTTTATATACAGGCGGAATCGCATCCCTATTGGTCTATATGTTCGTGCTGGGCATAATCGTAGTCGCACAGACCTTTCCATTTGCAATTAGCTTCAGCATTAGCCGCTCCAATTATTTTACAGGGACCATCGTGATGGCACTTCTAGTTAGTTTCGGCTCGGCGCTGCTGCTGCTGCTTATGTCTATTATCGAAAGTCAGCTTACGAACCACTGGTGGTCAGGCTTATATTTTTTCCACCTGCCCTATTTGTCTGACGGAAATTTACTCGTACAGCTGCTCACCTTCTTCCTGTTCACTTTGCATTTGTTTTTGTGGGGATTTGTATTCGGCAGCTTCTACCGCAAGTTTAATAAAAACGGCTTGCTGATACTCTTTCCCGCTTCTTTACTTGGCTTCACCCTCGGCTTCTATATCATCACTCAAAATCAATGGTGGGTCGATATTTGGTTGTGGCTCAACAAGCATACCGCCTTTGGCCTCTCCCTTTGGCTCATTCCGTTTATCCTGCTAAATGCTCTGCTATCCTTCCTTATGCTTAGGAGATCAACGATATAAAAGCTTGCTTGAAAGGGGCCGCTTCATCATTCCAGGCAACGGGTGATAGCGGCTTTTTTCATATCCACGCCACGCTATTTTAAACTATGCATTCCCCCGATTCGTGCATATGCGGTATCAAATTGCGCTGCGGTTGAATACACCAATAGTAAGCGAGCGTAAACGGCTTTGCGCTACAGCATAAAGGGGGCTGCTATCTATGGACGGGCATAGCGTGAGCGCAAGCTTAGAGGGCTTCGAACGGCTGGATGTGATGGAGGATGTGACGAGCGGACTCAAAGCGATCATTGCCATTGATCAGACCAAGCTTGGCCCTGCACTGGGCGGCTGCCGAATGTGGATGTACGCGTCAGAGGAGGCGGCCATTAGCGATGCGCTTCGACTTGCACGAGGCATGACATACAAATCAGCGCTGGCTGGCATTCCATACGGCGGAGGCAAGGCCGTCATTATCGGCAACCCTGCCATGGACAAAAGCAGCAAGCTGTTCCGCTCACTCGGACGTTTCATTGAACGGCTGAACGGACGCTATATTACCGGCATGGATTTGGGTACAACCCCGGCGGATATGGATGAGATTTTGCATGAAACGCGCCATGTGACCGATGTGACCGGCTCGTTAGGGGCAACGGGCAATTTCACGGCGGAAATGACCGCCTATGGCGTATATATCGCAATTCGTACGTCACTTAAGCAAAAATATGGCTCTGAGCAGCTGCAGCAGCGCACCGTTGCTGTTCAAGGGCTTGGCAAGGTCGGCTTTGCCCTATGCCGCTATCTGCATCAATCAGGCGCACAGCTCATTGTTGCCGATTTGGATAACAAGCTGATGCAGCTGGCAGCCTCGCAATTCGGGGCTGTGCCCATTGCTGTCGATGCCATCCATAAGCAGCATTGCGATGTTTTTGCCCCTTGCGCACTTGGGGGCATTTTGAACGATTTGACCATTCCCGAGCTTGAGTGTCAGATCATTGCAGGGGCAGCCAATAACCAGCTGGCGGAGCCCCGTCATGACGCGCTGCTGGAGCAGGCGGCCATTCTCTATGCTCCCGATTACGCTATTAATGCTGGAGGCATTATCGTAACCGCAGCCGAGCTGGATGGCAGCTCCGCCTCCTATGCCCAAAGTCAGGTCGAACGCATTGGCGATACACTGGCCCATATATTTGCAAGGTCTGCAGGCACCGCGCCTGGCACGCTGCCGCCAGCTGCGGCCGCAGATGCGATTACGCGTAAGCTGATCGGTCTATAGGTCTATAACCCCTTATACTTGTTCCTAGTCCTCACAAAACCATTGATTCCAGCCAGCAGCAGCGGGCTGCTGGCTCAGGCAACGGGATTATGCCGATATATGCCTCTTCTTTTCCCTCACCATAATGTGGAAACCAATTATAGGTCTATTTCGTATTAAACAAAGACGCGGTCACCGCATCACACTTACATATTTAGTCACAGCTTCATCACCCACTTATTTTTCCATGACCTTATATTTCTTGCCAGCAACAAGGCAAGCCCAATTTGAAGGAGGACTGCATTTATTTTGAAAAAGCATTTGGCATCAACCATCGTATTTTCACTGCTGCTCATGGCTGCTTTTCCCGCTATGACGGCCGCCGCAGAAAGCATGAAGCTGTTTATTAATGGAAGCGCCGTTTCCGCCTCCGGCGCACAGCCTTACAAAAATCAGAACACAGTCATGATCCCGCTCCGCAGCACAGCCGAGCAGCTTGGTTTTAAAGTGACTTATCAGAAAGCAGGCTCCGAAATTGTGCTTGAAGGACAAGACCTTGCCGTCATTTTCCGTACCGGGAGCAGAACCGCTGTTGTAAATGGCGTGAAACGCTCATTCGATGCCGTATCTGTCCAAAAGCAGGGACGTACTTATGTGCCGCTCGCTTTTTTCGATAAGGCACTCGGGCATCAAGCCAGCTTTGACAGCGGCACACAGCAAATATCCATTACGACAGCGCAGTTTGAGGCTGAGAGCTGGATCAAGCGCGTGACTGAGCTGCTAAACAAAGGAAGCTACCAGAAGCTGTCGGATGATTATTTTTCTAGTGATCTCAAGGCACAGGTTTCCGTAACAGCACTCGGACAAGGTTGGGATAGCATCAAGGCACAAGCGGGCAGCTTCGTTCGCTCAGAAGACATTGCCATATCTGGCGTATCTGGCGAGGTGAGCATCATTACGGCTACCGCTGCTTTTGAGAAAACCAGTTTTAATCTGACACTTTACGTCAACATGCGGAGCAAGCTGCTCGAAGGCATGCGGATTACGCCAAAGCCTATTGACAAGGAAGCGCCAGCTACGATCGTTGAGGAAGAGGTTACCGTCGGCGAAGGCACTCCTTATGCGCTGGGTGGAACGTTGACTCTGCCGAAAAATGCCACTGGCCCGCTGACAGCGGTCGTATTGGTTCAAGGCTCTGGTGCATCCGATCGCGATGAGGCCGTAAGCGGCTATACGCCATTCCGTGATATCGCTTGGGGACTTGCTGAGCAAGGGATTGCCGTACTGCGCTATGATAAACGCACATTTGTTTACGGCAGCAGCATGACGACAGAAGCTTTTATGAAAATGACCGTAAAGGAAGAAACCATTGACGACGCCATTGTTGCGGCCAAGCTGCTCAAGGCTGATAAACGGATTGATGCCTCAAAGGTGTATGTAGTCGGTCATAGCCTTGGCGGCATGCTCGCACCACGCATCGATGCGGAAGGCGGCGACTTTGCCGGACTTGTGCTGCTTGCTGGCTCGCCGCGCTCGCTGTGGGAAATCGTCTACGACCAGAATCATGCAGTTATCGCTGCTATGGATGATAAAGACCCAGCCAAGCAGAAGAATACCCAGTTCATAGAAGCCGAATACAAGAGGGCACAAACTTTGGATACGTTGACCGATGCGCAGGCGCAGGCGACGACAATTTTCTCAATTCCCGCCTATTATTTCAAGGAAATGGATAACCACCCTACTAGCGAATATGCCGCAAAATTGACGAAGCCGGTGCTTGTTCTGCAGGGCAAGGACGATTTCCAAGTGTATGCGGATAAAGACTATGTGCTGTGGGAGGAGCTGTTCAAAGGGAAATCGAATGCTTCCTTCAAGCTGTACCCGGGCCTTAACCACTTTTTCGTAGATTACAGCGGCGAAGGAGAAGGCACGGTGGCGGAATATAACCATGCAGGCAGCTTCGATAAAGAAGTCATTTCCGATATCGCCAAATGGCTGAAACAGCACGCTTAGCCCTTATCCTTCATTCCATACAACGAACCGCCAGCTTGGACAGGGGAGCTTTATGCTCCCTTGCTGCCAGGCTGGCGGTTTTTTTTGAAATATAAGAAGTATATCATAACGCTATCCTTTATCTATATATCTCGGAATGAAACGCACCGCACCGCCAGAGGACGGCGACAGCCTATTCGCCATTGAGTCGTTCCTCCATGCTGGCAGTGAGGCTAAGCAGCTTGTTCATCGTCTGCCAGTTGCGCGAAGTGGCGGACACGCCGAGCTTTTTTTCCAATAAATTATTCGAAAACATCGACTTGCGCACGCTTTGACGGCAATAAATATACACTTCGCTATCGTGCAGGCGATAGTCGTCCACCTCGCTGCTGCAGGCGAGCAGCCGCTGCTTTCCTTCTTCAGTAGGCGTGTCAGCGAGCAGCGCGACATAAATATTTTCACCCGCCTGAAGCTGATCTGCATCAAAAGGGCTGCTTGCGACAATCGCCGCCAGCTCGGTGTTGGTACGTATGACGACTGGAACGTCGAATCCGAATACCGCCATAATCTCCTGCTGAATTTGCTGGCGCAGCTGATCGGCTGGAGCATCCGACTCGAACAGCACATTTCCGCTTTGAATGTACGTTTTGACCTGCTGCACGCCAAGCTGCTCAAACATCCGCTGCAAGTCCTGCATTTTGATGATTTTATGCCCGCCGACATTAATGCCACGTAGCAATGCTATATAAATGGCCATCCAACAGCACCTGCCCTTTTCTCAATAATCCTAAGTATAGCATGTACGGCCCTACGCGCGAACGCTGCTGCACTTGTGATAAAATAGAAATAAACCCAGAGATACATACTGACAAGCGTAAACGGCTGAAGCCGTCCTTTGGCGGCAAAGCTTCCGTTTCGCGGGTGAAATATAAGCCTATTTATACGTGTAAACTTATAAATTCTTATATTTTGAAATAGATGAAAAAGGAGCATGGAAGCATGAAACAGGAACTGATGGAGCGCTTTATTTCTTATGTTAAAGTGAATACGCAATCCGATGACCGCAGCGAGACTTGTCCGACGACCCCAGGGCAGTTGGTGCTTGCCGACCAATTGGTGGAAGAACTGCTGAAGATCGGCATGGAGGAGGTAACCGTCGATGAGAACGGCTATGTGATGGCTACACTGCCTGCCAATACGGACAAAACGGTGCCGACGATTGGCTTTCTCGCCCATATCGATACCGCGCTGGATTTCACCGGTGAAAATGTAAAGCCGCAAGTGGTCGAAAACTACGACGGCGGCGATATTGTCCTGAACGAAGCGTTGTCCATCGTATTGTCTCCATTCGCTTCGCCTGAGCTGAGCCAATATGTGGGGCATACGCTGATTACGACTGACGGTACGACGCTGCTGGGCGCCGACAACAAAGCGGGCATTGCCGAAATTATGACAGCGATGGTGTATTTGATTCAGCATCCTGAAGTGAAGCATGGGAAAATCCGCGTCGCCTTTACGCCGGATGAGGAAATCGGCCGCGGGCCGCATCGTTTCGACGTTGCTGCCTTCGGTGCAGATTATGCCTATACGATGGATGGCGGACCGCTTGGCGAGCTGCAATACGAAAGCTTTAATGCTGCGGCCGCCCACATTATTTGCAAAGGCACGAACGTGCATCCCGGCACGGCTAAGGGCAAAATGGTCCATTCGGCGAAAATCGCCATGGAATTGCACAGTCAGCTTCCTGCTGAAGAAGCGCCGGAATTTACTGAAGGCTATGAAGGCTTTTATCATTTGATTCAAATGAGCGGCGATGTGGAGAAGTCCGAGCTGCGCTATATTATTCGCGACTTTGATCAAGAAGGGTTTGCTGGCCGCAAGCAGAGGCTTGCGGACATCGTCAGCGGACTTAAGCTCAAATATGGCGAGTCCAGCGTAGAGCTGAACATTCGGGATCAATATTTTAATATGCGGGATAAAATCGAGCCGGTTATCGGCATCGTTAATCAAGCAAAGCTGGCGATGGAAAACCTCGGCATCAAGCCGGATATTAAGCCGATTCGCGGCGGTACCGATGGCTCGCAGCTTTCCTATATGGGGCTTCCTACGCCTAATGTGTTCACTGGCGGCGAGAACTATCATGGCCGTTACGAATATGCTTCGGTGGATAATATGCTGAAAGCCGTCCAGGTCATCGTGGAGATTGCTAAGCTGGCGGAAGCAGAAGCTTAAGCTTAATAGAGCAAACGCAGCGCACACTATGACTTTTACAAGCAAAAGAACCTTCGCTCTACGCCGAATACGGGGTAGTCGAAGGTTCTTTTCGTTTCGCCATTTTAGTTCAAATGGATATCTGCGTATTCCATTACGAGGTCGGACGATCAATGGAGAAACGTTCGCCAAGGCCCGCATAATCGCTGCCCGCAAGCCTGGCAATAGGCGCAAGCCGACCTGAGTCAATACAACCGCGCTCGTCGTAAACCGTCTCGTCCAGATGATAGAATACCACCTTGCCGATCAGCAAATCGCAAGCGGGAGCATCGTCTGTTCCGCCGAGCGGAATAGCTTTCTCAAGCACGCATTCCATCCGAATTTTCGCTTCAGCTATACCAGGCACGGCAATGCGAACGCTTGGAACAGGCGTAAGTCCTGCTGCTGCGACCTCGCTTTCCTCCGGTGGAAGATTTGCCGCCGTTACGTTCAGCTGTTCAATATACGATTGGTCGGCAATATGCACAACGAATGAGCCTGTCTCGATCGCATTGCGGGCGGTATCCTTCTGCTGTCCGCCCTGCTTCCGCTGTACCGAAACCGATAACAGCGGCGGATTGGACGATACAATATTGAAGTAGCTATATGGCGCAGCATTGAGTACGCCTTCTGACGACAGCGTCGTTACGAAAGCAATCGGCCGCGGTATAACGCTGCCCGAAAGCAGCTTATAATTGTCGCGGGCCGAGCGCTCAGACGGATCAATGGTTACCATCATGGGCAGATGACCTCAGCATACCAAGCTGCCGCTGCTTCAACCTCGCTGCCCGTCAACTGATGGCCATAGTTTTCCCAATGTACGCTAACCACAGCACCTGCGCCGGACAGCATCGCTTGCAGCTCTTCCGTCTCCTGCGGCGGGCACATCTGGTCATTGCGGCCTGCTCCGATGAAGCAGGAAATACCGGTCATAACGGGAAGCTCGACGCTGCGAAGCGGAACCATCGGGTGATGCAAAATCGCGCCGCGGAAAGCATCCTTGTAATGGAACATCAGGCTGCCCGCAATGTTGGCGCCATTGGAGTAACCGATGGCGACGAGGTTTTCACGATCAAAGCCATAGTCAACGGCCGCCTGATCCAGAAAATCATGTAGCTCCTTCGTACGAAGCACCAAATCCTCCTCGTCAAACACACCTTCGGCGAGTCTGCGGAAATAGCGGGACATCCCATTTTCAAGTACGTTTCCTCTTATGCTGAGCACCGATGCTGTAGGATCAATCCGGCCAGCCAGCGGCAGCAAATCTCTTTCCGTTCCTCCGGTACCGTGCAGCAGCACCAAAACTGGCGCCGCTGCATTCGTACCTTGCTGATAAATATGCTTCATTGTCCATTCTCCTCTCACTTACGGTAATTGGATAGGCGGCAGCAGCCGCACAATGTCCTCGCGATGCTGTTCAAACCATTCTGGCAGCATCAATTTTTCACCGAGATGTTCCGGCTCCTCGTCACGTGCAAAGCCTGGAGGATCTGTCGCAATCTCGAATAATATGCCGCCTTCTTCGCGGAAATAAATCGCATGGAAATATTGTCTGTCAATTATTGGTGTAGGGTGGTAGCCATTTGTCTCTACATGGCTTCTCCAAAGTGCATGCTCTGCATCATCTTTCGCACGCCATGCAATATGATGCACCGTACCGGAACCGCCATGGCCAGGCTCGACCCGCTCAATCGGAAGATCAATGATATTGCCGATATCTGCCGATGATCTGAAACGCGCATAACCAGCATCCTCACCGATTTTGCTCAGTCCCATTACCTCTTCCAGCAAACGGAACGTTTTTTGCGGAGCAGAGCTGTACAAAATTGCGCCGCCAAAGCCTTTAATGGCTTTGTCTGTCGGTACTCCCGCATAAGACCAGTCGCTCAGCGGGCCTTCCTCCCGAGCTACAAGCTCAAGCTGCAAGCCATCAGGATCAACGAATTGGACATACGACTCGCCGAACCGCTCTGTTTCGGTAAATGGTACTTCATATTTTGCCAAACGCTCTTTCCAAAAATCCAGCGCTCCCGCAGGAACAACATAAGTGGTTACCCCAACCTGTCCGCCGCCAATCACACCTTTACGACCGTGTGCAAAAGGGAAAAAGGTCATGATCGTGCCTGGGCTGCCGGCTTGGTCTCCGAAATACAGATGATACACTTCCGGAGCATCGAAGTTGATTGTTTTTTTCACGAGCCTCTGGGCAAGTACGCCCGCGTAGAAAGTAACCGTTGCTTGTGCGCTAGATACGAAAGCTGTAATGTGGTGAATGCCTGCTGTTTGTTGTGTCATTATGAACACTCCTCTATTATATCATGGATTTGAGAATCTTTAAATTAAGATATTTGGGCTGAGCGATGACTATAAGTGACTGTACAGGATACTAAGCAGCTTCTACTTAAATGCATCCTGCGCGTGTCTTCCGAGCTTCTTGAGCAGCACGCTCGCCAGCTTCTGTTCCTCTAACGTCAAGCCGCTAACCGCTTCTTTAATAATAGTTGCATGTGCCGGGAATACTTCCTCAATAAACTGCGTGCCATAGCTCGTTATTTCTGCGAAGATGAGCCGGCGATCATCAGCCGAAGCTCTGCGCTGCACGAGCTGCTTCTTCTCAAGCTTATCTATTACGTAGGTAATGTTGCCGCTGCTCATCAGCACCTTGCCGCCAATTTGCTGCAAAGGCTGTGCACCCTTGTGATACAACATTTCCAGTACGCCGAATTCGGTACGATTCAAGCCATGTTTGCGAATGTCCCGGTCGCCGTGGGCGTTAATCCATTGGCTGGCCCGGTTGAGCGCAATGTAGAGCTTCAAGGCGCTGTCTTCGGCTTCCTGCGGTGACACTTTCGTCTTGCTGTCTGCCTCTTTCATTGCCCTCACCTCCTTGTATTTATTATCTTAAATTTAAGATACTACAATTAAAGATAAAATGCAAGCTTTTGCTTCAAATTTATTTAAACCATTTCCACTCCACCCCGTCCACTCTATTCTAGGCGTTCACTATGATATAATGGAGAGTATGACCTAAAAGTCAATTTACTGTACAGGAGGTTATTGTTATCATGACCCATTCACATACCGTTCCTCTTTCCATTCTTGATTTGGCTCCCGTTGTTGAAGGCGGCAATGCAACCGACGCTTTCAAAAATACACGCGATCTCGCCCAGCATGCTGAGCGTTGGGGCTATCAGCGCTATTGGCTGGCTGAGCATCACAATATGCAAGGCATTGCCAGCGCTGCTACCTCCGTTCTCATCGGTTATGTTGCCGAAGGCACCCATACGATCCGCGTCGGCTCCGGTGGTATTATGCTGCCCAACCATGCGCCGCTTATGATAGCCGAGCAATTCGGCACACTTGCCTCGATGTATCCAAGGCGCATTGATCTAGGACTTGGGCGTGCGCCAGGCTCTGACCAAGCAACTGCCCGCGCGCTTCGCCGTGGACTTAATAGCAATAACGGCCAGGACTTCCCTGAGCTGCTTGGCGAACTCCGCAGCTTTCTAAACCCTTCTATAGAAGAAGGTGTTCCTGCAGTTCGCGCTTTTCCAGGCGAAGGACTCGATATTCCGATCTGGCTGCTAGGCTCCAGCGGCTTTAGCGCTCAGTTGGCAGGGCAGCTCGGCCTGCCGTTTGCTTTCGCCAGCCATTTTGCGCCGGACTATTTAATGCAGGCTTTGCAATTGTATCGCAGCAGCTTCCGACCTTCGGCAGCACTGGAGCAGCCGCATGTCATGATTGGCGTAAACATTCTCGCGGCCGATACGGATGAAGAAGCACGCTTCCTCGCCTCCTCGCAGGAGCAGCAGTTCCTGAACCTCATCCGCGGCCAGACGAGCAAGCTGAAGCCGCCCGTTGCGAATATGGATGAGCTGTGGAATGAACAGGAGAAGGTTGTCGTCCGCAGCAAATTCAGCTTCGGCGCAGCCGGAAGCAAGGAAACGGTACGCCGCAGAATCGCCGACATTATTGAAAAGACAGGTGCTGATGAGCTGATGATAACTGGCTCTGCTTATGAGCATCAGGCACGCCTTCGCTCTTTTGAATTGATTGCTGAGATTAGGAACGAGGGCTAAGGCTGTTTTATTTCTAATATAAATTCAATATAAAAAATGTACCCGCGAACTGAACGCCATTTTTAGCGTCAATCTGCGGGTACAAATTTATGACATTCTAAACTTATAATAGTATTGTTTTAATTATTGTACTATCTTAACTGGTAGCAAGCGATTCATTGTCGTTCCATCTCCCAGTTGACCACTGCCATTCCCACCCCAAGTCCATACACTCCCGTCCTGCTTAATCGCTGCGCTGCTTGCCACTCCTGCATATATACTTTTCACGTCTGTTAAGCCATTCACCTTCACGGGAGCTACTCGATCTGTGGTCGTTCCATCTCCCAGCTGACCCTGCGTATTTCTTCCCCAGCCCCATACAGTTCCGTCACTTTTAAGTACTAAGGAAAATGCTCCTCCTACCGCTACCTCCACTATTCCACTCAAGCCTGCTACTTCTGTTGGGTTGCTACCTGTACCCGGGCCACTCCATATCCATACCTTCCCACTTTCCGTAAGTGCAACAACTCTGTCTTCCACCACTATCGTACTTACTTTCTCTGGTATGCTCATTTGGATAGGCGTGCTATATGTTCGGGACACTACCCATACTGTTCCATCATTCTTCAGTGCCGCTACTTTATCACTTCCTGCTGCGAACTGGCTAATACCTTCCATTCCGTACATCTTCTGAGGGACGACTAAAAAGGAATTGTAGTTATTAATGAACTGCCCCCATGTCCACACGGTTCCATCTTTCTTCAAAGCATAGCTGCTGTAGCCATTCCCATTTGCCGCCACGGCAATTACATCTGTTAAACCTGTTACTTGCTTCGGTTTTTTCTGACTAATTTTATCACCTGTTCCCAATGACGCATATCCATTCTCTCCCCAAGCCCACACGGTTCCATCTTCCTTTAACGCCAGCGTGTGCGCGTAGCCTGTTGCTACATTGACGATTCCGCTCACATCAGGCACCTGTGCGGCTGTCGCTTTTGCATTGGTTGTTCCATCTCCCAGTTGACCTGAGTTATTGTTCCCCCAACCCCATAAGCCCCCATCCGCTTTCACGTACATCATCTGATTTCCAATCGCCATGACATTCTTAGAAAATTCTACTTTGACTTGCAGCCATCCGTAATCACTCCACTCTGACCACAACGAATCATCCTTTACCCTTACCCGTACTTTTAGCTTCTTATCAGATGGTAATGCTGTGTTGACTACCCAACTTCCCGCTTTAGTTCGCAATGTCTGCTCCACCTCACCGGAATCTGCTACCATCACGCCCGCTCCGTCGGTTATTTGCACTTGAAAACGACTAAATACCGTTAGCGAATCCGTATCTACTTGCTCCCATGCAATAGACGGTTGATCAATATTCGTTACTACTGGCTGGCTTTCCGTACCTAGTGGGTACTTCAAGGTTAACGTAGGCGCTGTATTTTCCCGCATCTGGACAACAGTTGAACGATCTACTGTTGTACCATCTCCCAGTTGACCCTGCGTATTTCCTCCCCACGTCCATACACTCCCGTCCTGTTTAATTGCTGCACTGCTTGCTACTCCTGCATAGATACTTTTTACACCTGTCAGTCCGTTCACTTTCACCGGAGTCACTCGATCAGTGATCGTGCCATCTCCCAGTTGGCCCTGTGTGTTCCTTCCCCATCCCCATACGGTTCCGTCACTCTTCAATGCTAAGGAGAACACTCCTCCAACTGCTACTCCCACTATTCCGCTCAGCCCTGCTACTTCTGTTGGATTGTTACCGGTATTCGGGCCGCTCCATGCCCAGACCTTCCCACTTTCGGTGAGAGCAAGTACTTTGTCTTCTACCACTATTGTACTTACTTTCTCCGGTATGCTCATTTGAGCAGGATTGCCTGAAGTACTACCTACCACCAAAACTGTTCCGTCATTTTTCAATGCAGCAAATTTGGTTGTACTTGCCGATATTTGACTAATCCCTTCCATTCCGTACATCCTCTGCGGCACAACTAGAGAGACATTGTAGTTATTGATGAACTGCCCCCATGTCCACACGGTTCCATCCTTCTTCAAAGCATAACTGCTATAGCCATTTCCATTTGCCGCTACGGCAATCACATCTGTTAAACCTGTTACTTGCTTCGGCTTTTTCTGGCTAACCTTGTCACCTGTTCCTAATGAACCGAAGGTGTTATCTCCCCATGCCCATACCGTTCCATCTTCCTTTAACGCCAGCGTGTGCGCATAGCCTGTTGCTACATTGACGATTCCGCTCACATCAGGCACTTGCGTGGCTGTCGTTTTTGCATTGGTTGTTCCGTCTCCCAATTGCCCTGAGTTATTATTTCCCCAGCCCCATAGGCTTCCATCCGCCTTCACGTACATCATCTGATTTCCAATCGCCATGGCATTTTTAGAAAACTCTGCTTTAACTTGCAGCCATCCGTAATCACTCCACTCTGACCACAATGAATCATCCTTTACCCTTACCCGTACTTTTAGCATCTTATTTGAAGGTAATGCCGTGCTGACTACCCAACTTCCTGCTTTAGTTCGTAATGTCTGCTCCACCTCACCGGAATCCAACGCAACTACTCCAACTGCATCGCTTATTTGTACTTGAAAACGACTAAACACCGTCTGCGAATCAGTATCTATTTGCTCCCATGCAATAGACGGCTGGTTAATATTCACCACTGCTGGCTGACTTTCCGTACCTAGTGGGTACTTAAGAGTTAACGTTGGCGCTGTATTTTCTAGCATCTGAACAGCGGTTGAGCGATCCGTTGTCGTTCCATCTCCCAGCTGACCACTGGTGTTTCCTCCCCACGTCCACACACTTCCATCTTGCTTAATTGCTGCACTGCTTGCTACTCCTGCATAGATACTTTTCACATTCGTTAATCCATTTACTTTCGCAGGTACTGCTCGATCTGTGGTCGTTCCATCTCCTAGCTGGCCCTGCGTATTTCTTCCCCAGCCCCATACGGTTCCATCACTCTTAAGCGCTAAGTAAAATGCTCCTCCTACAGCTATCTCCACTATTCCACTTAACCCTGCTACTTCTGTTGGATTATCGCCTGTGCCCGGGCCACCCCATGCCCATACCTTCCCACTTTCTGTTAGCGCAAGAACTTTGTCTTCTACCACTATCGCACTAACTTTTTCTGGGACAATCATTTGAGCAGGATTACTTGTCGTAGTTCCTACCACCAAAACTGTTCCGTCATTTTTCAATGCAGCAAATTTGGTCGAACTTGTCGCAATCTGACTAATCCCTTCCATTCCATACATCTTCTGCGGCACCACGAGATGGGTATTGTAATTATTAATGAATCTTCCCCATGTCCACACCGTTCCATCTTTCTTCAAGGCATAACTGCTATAGCCATATCCATTTGCTGCTACGGCAACTACATCGGTTAGGCCTGTTACTTTCTTCGGTTTTTTCTGATTAACTTTGTCGCCTATTCCCAGAGAACCGAAGGTGTTGTCTCCCCATGCCCACACACTTCCATCTTCCTTTAACGCTAGCGTGTGTGCATAGCCTGTTGCTATATTGACGATTCTGCTCACATCAGGCACTTGCGTGGCCGTCGTTTTGGCATTGGTCGTCCCATCTCCCAATTGCCCTGAGTTATTATTTCCCCAGCCCCATAAGCTTCCATCTGCCTTCACGTACATCATCTGATTTCCAATCGCCATGACATTCTTAGAAAATTCTACTTTAACTTGCAGCCATCCGTAATCACTCCACTCTGACCACAACGAATCATCCTTTACCCTTACTCGTACTTTTAGCATCTTATTTGAAGGTAACGCTGTGTTGACTACCCAGTTTCCTGCTTTAGCTCGCAGCGTCTGCTCTACCTCACCAGAGTCCACTACAACTACTCCAATTGCATCGCTTATTTGTACTTGAAAACGGCTAAATACCGTCAACGAATCAGTATCTATTTGCTCCCAGGCAATAGATGGCTGGTCAATATTCACGAATACTGGCTGACTTTCCGTACCTAGCGGGTATTTCAGGGTTAACGTAGGTGCTGTGTTTTCTAGCATCCGAACAGCCGTTGAGCGATCCGTGGTCGTTCCATCTCCCAGTTGACCGCTGGTATTCCCTCCCCACGTCCACACACTCCCGTCCTGCTTAATCGCTGCACTGCTTGCCATTCCTGCATAGATACTTTTCACATCTGTTAAGCCATTTACTTTCACGGGTGCTGCTCGATCTGTCCTCGTTCCATCTCCTAGCTGACCTTGCGTGTTTCTTCCCCAGCCCCATACGGTTCCGTCACCCTTAAGTGCCAGGTAGAACGCTCCTCCTTCGGCCACCTTCACTATTCCACTCAACCCTGCTACTTCTGTTGGGTTATCGCCTGCACCTGGGCCGCCCCATGCCCATACCTTTCCGCTTTCTGTTAGGGCAAGCACTTTGTCTTCTACCACTATCGTACTTACTTTTTCTGGGACAATCATTTGAGCAGGATTACTTGTCGTAGTTCCTACCACCAAAACTGTTCCGTCATTTTTCAATGCGGCAAATTTAGTCGAACTTGTCGCGATCTGACTAATCCCTTCCATTCCGTACATCTTCTGCGGCACTACTAGATGGGTATTGTAATTATTGAGAAATCTCCCCCATGTCCATACGGTTCCATCTTTCTTCAGGGCATAGCTACTGTAGCCCTGTCCATTTGCCGCTACGGCAACTACATCGGTTAGGCCGGCTACTTGCTTCGGTTTTTTCTGATTAACTTTGTCACCCGTCCCCAAAGAACCGAAGCCGTTATCTCCCCATGCCCACACGGTTCCGTCTTCCTTTAACGCCAGCGTGTGTGCATAGCCTGTTGCTACATGGACAATTCCGCTCACATCAGGTACTTGCGTGGCCGTCGATTTTGCATTGATCGTTCCATCTCCCAATTGCCCGGAGCTATTGTTTCCCCAACCCCATAGACTTCCGTCCGCTTTCGCATAAAGCATCTGATTTCCAATCGCTAGCCGCTTTATTCCATTTGAGACTACAAAAATGCTGTCAAGAGGTTTACTTTCGCTAGATATATTTCCAGCAGCATCATAAGCCCTTATAGAAAAAATATAGAGTCGGTTTGAAGTCAGACCCCCTACTTCAAAGCTTGTAGAATCTGTCGTTCCTATTAAATTAGAGCTCTCGTAAATATGATAGCCTGTCACCGCGATATTATCCTTCGCTTCTTTCCATGACAATTTCAGCTTCGCTGCTGTTTTTTCACTCTCACTTAAATTTGTGGGTGCCTCCGGAGGAGTTGTATCTGGCATCGTCCGAACATTTAAAATTGAGCTAAACTCTGACGCATTTCCTTTGGCGTCCTTAGCTTTAATAGAAATATCATACGAAGTATCCGGCATCAGCTTTGTAACCGTATAGGAGGTAGTAGCCGATGTGCCTACTAATTCTGTACCCACATAGATATCATAATTTTTCACCGCAATATTATCAGTAGATGCTGACCATGATAGCGTTACGGTTTGATCTGTTTTAGTCAGCAATTGCAAATTAGTCGGAACGGAGGGCGCTTCTGTATCCGCATTAGTCACCACCGTTATCGCTGTACTGAAACCAGAAATATTACCCGAGACATCCTTGGACTTAATGGTAAAGGAGTATGCTGTCTCTGGAACCAGCCCCGTTACAGTAAATTCTGCAGCTACAGAAGATCCCGCTAAAATATTTCCGTTTTTGTATACATCGTACCCAGCTACGCCAACATTATCTGTAGACGCAGCCCATGACAAGGTTACCGATTTTTCTGTTTTTGATTTAACGACTATCTCTACAGGAACAGTTGGCGCTTGTACATCTCGATTAGTAATAGCAACTACTTCTGCACTTGAATTCGAAGGGTTACCTGCCTTATCTACCGCCTTGATGGAGAATCTGTATGAAGCATTCGGCTGCAAATCTCGAACGGTATACGCCAACGTCTTGGAAAAACCAACCTGCTTGGCTCCTTCATAAATTTCATAGCCTTTTATACCTTCATTATCCGTTGCAGCCTGCCAGACCAAAGACACTGTCGTTTCTGTTTTCCCTGCAACAGACAGAGCAGTCGGCACAGTTGGTGCAGTAACGTCAATATAGGAATTATCCAAGTACTCATCAGCTGGAACTTCTTTCGTTAGATGAAGCACTTGCACGTTTCCATCACCATTAAAGTCATACAAAATATCCGTTTGATTCGTACCTGCTTGACCGCCTGTGAATTCAAACTTAATTTGGGACTTATCGTTAATGTCCAGATTCTGAATCAAATTCGTGCGAACAGGAACAGAGGATTCGTATCTGGTTACACCCAGATTTACCTCCCCTTCATCTGTTCCAACAATATCGAATTTCACCTTTACTCCTGCTGATACAAATAAGAGCTTCGATTCGCCTACTATTTCATAAGTTAAGCCCTCAATGTTGTTCACAACATAACCATTTTCATCCACATAGGCTTTGTTGCCATATTGATCCGTTACTACGACATTAACAGGGCATAAAATATCTATAGCGTCTCCTTTAATATCTGTTAATGAAGGCTTGGGATAATTATAGGCTGGCAATGGGTCATTGTCTGCTACGATGCTTTTGACTATTTTGAACGCGCTGGATGGCTCCGTTCCATTGGGTTGTATAAGGCCCACATGACTTTTTTGTACATAATAGTTGGTTGAGGAGCCTTGCTCATTGAAATTTGCACTAAGTAAAGATACCAATCCGTCTCCCATTCCCCAAACAGCCTTATACTCACGAACTGGAAGCTCATTTTCTCGGTAGGCTGCAAGTTTTATTACCGTTTGCTTGCCATTATCATAAGTGCCTATAATTCGGTATTCATTTATGGAAGAATCCAGTTGCTTATTTTCAATTTTATTTCTAAACGAATTCACTTCTTCAGGGACCTCATAAATATTATTATTATGATTTTTTTTGATGTAATCTACAGTATCAGAATAGTTATCATTTACCTTTAGTGGACCTAGAATTCTTTCACGAGTAGATTCACGGTAAGTATATTGAAAGAAACTTTTAAATTTGCCTCCATATAAATTATCATGCACGTTTACATACTTCTGGCTAGGCAGCAGTTGATAAACAGCAGGAAAGTTTTGAACCATATGCCTAGACTCACCTATGGTAAAAGGAGCAACATTACCTTTAATGATACCTAAACTATCCCCAACCACCAATCCTTTGAGAGCAGTCACTGTCCCTAGATTAGGCGATGCAATATTTATAAAATTCTTTACTTTATTTTTTGCCGTAGGGTCTGTGAGCAAATAATATCTAGCTACAATTCCACCTGTGCTGTGTGTTACAAGATTGATTTTTTGACCACCTGCTTTTTCAAACTCGGCGTCAACTGTGTTTTTTACAAGCTCCGCTGCGAGTCGTAAATCTCTTCTCCAATCATATCCAACTGGCACAACCTCAACACCATTGCCCTCTAAATAGTCCAAAAAACTTTTTCCAAAGTCTATATTAAAAAACTCTTTAAATATCTCTCCATGAGTAGTACCATTATCAGGTTCACCATTACTAGACAACAAAAGCGGATTTATTGCTGGATTTACGAGATAGGTTGGCCAGACTTCATTACCATTTTTCAAGATTTTTGTATTCATAAACCCAGGCACATAAACAATAACCTTTTTCTCAGGACTTACAATAACGATTTGGCTCCTGGTCTGTGAATTGCCTGCTTTATCATATCCCGTCAATTCAAATATATAGTTCCCAGCTGTTGTGGGCGTATACTTCTGACTAGGTGTATTTGGTGGAAGATCCTTATTTAATAAAAAGACACCGTCTTTCTTCACTATAAAATTCAACTTCGTAACCGCTATATTATCGGACGCTGAGAAATGAATGAGAATCTCTTTGTTTTCATAATAAGGTAGCGCTGTTGCCACAGAAATCGAGACTGAAGGATTTATTGTATCTGCCAGTGTCTTCTTAGCTAACGCATTACTAAATTCACTTAGCTCCCCGCTACTATTCTTCGAAGCAACTGTAAAATTGTAGGTAGTATTTGGATCGAGACCCGTAAAGCTCTGATAATTATTTCCCGTCGTCGTAAAATATTCCCCATTTATACGTACACTATAATCTGCTCCTACGATTTTATTCCATTTTATTGTCATGGATGTTTCCGTGACATCTGTGGCCGTTAGCCCAGCAGGAACTGGAAAGAGTGTACTTTTGTATATAATCGCATCATCACTTTTGTCTCCCGATGCATTAGTCGTTAACACCTGCATAACATATTGCGTATTTGGCTGCAAGCCTGTAAATGTATAGCTCTTGTTCATTGTAGTGGTGACCGTGCTACCATTAAGTCTAACAATATACTGCAAGCCACCACCCATATCGTTCCAATTTATTCTAATTCCGCTATCTGAATAGCTACTAATATATAGTCCCGTAGGCTTTACTGGCGTAGCATTGGATTGAGTTGCAGTAACATAAATGGTAAAGAAATCTGTTAGAGTGGTGCCTGAGTAGGCATATTTAATTTTGTATATCCCTGGAGGTATGCCGGAAGAGCTGTTCCACGTATATTCAATGGGAACGTTTGCACTTACGTTAGTAAATTCTCCGTCCCCAATTTTAACACCTGCTGGATTAAAAACACCAATGTATACTTTGCTCTTCGGAGCAGAAAGGATTAGAGAAACAGTAGCGCTCGCTCCAGGCACGATGGACTGTCCATTACCACTATGCCCATAGGCAAGAATAGAAACTTCACCATCCTGTGCCTCAAATATGGGAGGAACCCATTCTTCATCCTCATTCGTGTCAGAACCTAAAAAAATGGGAGGGATAGGCTCATCGTTAAGACCAATTGCTTTTGCAACGTTTACTATTCCGCTGCCATAAGAAGTTTGCTCCCCTAACGGTGTCGCACTTAAATATAATGTTAATTTGAGTTCAAAGGGCGTTTGCTGAGGATTTATTGAGAATAAAAGCGCCGCCGCTCCTACGACAAACGGTGCTGCAACTGACGTACCTGATAAAACACCGTAATCACCATCAAAGGTTGTGCTTAAAATATCACTACCAGGGGCAACTAAATTTAATTGAGCGCCTGTACTTGAATAAATGGCACGTTTGAATGATCGGGTAACAGCGCCAACGGACACAACTTCCTCAAAACGCGCTGGATAAAGCTCAGTCTCTTCCCCTGCACCTGAGTTACCAGCAGAGCAGCAACAACCAATATTCCTGCATCATTCGCTCGAATGACGGCTTCACGCAAAATTTCGCTCGATTCCATACCGCCAAAACTGATACTTATTATATTCATTTGGTTATTAATGGCCCAGTCTATGCCATTTACAACTTGTGCATACGTACCCTTACCCTCTGCATTTAGCACTTTTACCGCATATAATTCCGCATCAGGAGCCACACCAGCTATTCCCTGACCATTTATTTGCGCGCCAATAATGCCCGCTACGAATGTACCATGCCCATTATCATCCTCGAAATCTGCGACCCCGTTTACAAAAGATACGCCACCATTCACACGGAGATCCGCATGTTCTGCGATTCCTGTATCGAGAACAGCGATTTTTGCACCCGCACCTTTCATCCCTGCCTGATGCGCCTGATCTCCTCCAATGGAATAGAGACCCCAGCTTATCGAATCACCATCTACGTTTCTATAGGTATAGGCATCCCCCTCTTTGACAGGTACTCCCTCCGTTAGCATACTTACAGGGCTATTGGGTTCGATGTATTTAATTTCAGGGTTTTGCTCCCATTGTTCCTTCTCTGTTTCGGTCAGCATTAAAGTCGCTATTTTACTATTTGGCTGTTCTTCATTTTGTTCAATAACCTTTCTGCTACCCATCTCTGCTTCAATGAATTCGTCAACATCTACTTTTTCCTCAAAAGCGATCATGTACTCTTGAACTTCTCCCGTATCTTCATATACAGCTTCAGTTACTGTCGAACTCACTACATTCGTATCCTCTGCCCCTGCTTCAATTATGTTTTGAGCTTGAGCAACTGGCGGAAGATTGAAGATTAGCGCGAGGATTAGCATAACCGCTAAAATTGACTTGATCTTTGTCATTTAAACTTTCCCTTCTACATCAAATGATTTCTATAAACATGAACAAGCCAATATACTAAGCGGAATAACGCACCTGTAAAATAATCATTGTTTCTGAGGCACCTTCCCCGATGCTCCCACAAACAAAAACGAACACACATGCAGGTTTTTGCTATTCCAATTAATCAAAAAGTTATTTTCCAAAATAACACTATAAACCATTGCAATACCCCATAGTCTCCATGTTATGATCTCTATATATAATTAAAGTAACGCAAATATCTTTTCTATTATTTTTATTATAAATTACATGCCATGAATTTTCATTTTTGTTGTATTTTATAGAATAAAAACTCAAATTATTATTCTCATTAGCCATCTTTTTCTTCGCATACTCCAACGCTCTTGCTTCACTCATTGGAGGGACATAGTTCCACCATAGCAAGAAACATGTCGCAAACAGAAACGTTGCAGTTATAATTGTATAGAAGTATAAATATTTTTTCTTTCTGACCGTATGCGAGCGCCTAAAATAACGGCTATGAAAATACCACAAAACACAACTATAAATAAAATAAAGAACTAGAAAAACATTTAACCTCTTAGCTAGATCTCTTCCTCCCGTCTCACCATTAAAGCTGTCATACATAACTTGAAAGGATACCCTCCCCATATACTTCCATAAATAAAATCCCCACAAAAACCAACCTACATGCAGGATAATTCCCATTATAATGTAGCGAGAATCTTTCACTTTCAGTCCTCCTGTCTATATCTAGTATCTCTTTCTGCTTCCCAACAACACTCGTCGATTTTTCACTTGTAAATTTTTCAATAAACATATTCGACCAACTAGTAAAAAAGTCCTCTATTAATAAATATTTTGTCGTATTTTAGAATAAATATCCTTTTCAGGATATTCACTCTTGCGGTTGAGGATTCCATGCTACTTCTATTTCTCCCGATCCTGCGTTACCAATAGCAGCAACAACCAGTATTTCCGCTTTATTCGCTCAATTCCATACCGCCAAAACTGATACTTATCATAATCATCTGATTTTCAATGGCCCAGTCAATTCCATTTACTACCTGAGCATACGTGCCCGTACCCTCTGAATTGAGAACTTTTACCGCATATAATTCGGCATCAGGAGCAACACCTGCTATTCCTTGGCCGTTTAATTGTGCACCAATAATGCCTGCTACGAATGTACCGTGTCCATTGTCATCTTTGAAATCTATGGTATCGCTTACAAAAGATACGCCACCATTAACATAAAGATCCGCGTGTTCCGCGATTCTTGTATCTAATACAGCGATTTTTACTCCTGCACCTTTCATTCCTGCCCTATGCGCCTGATCTCCTCCAATGGAATAGAGACCCCAGCTTACCGAATCACCCTCGACGTTTCTATAAGTATATGAATCGCCTTCTTTGACAGGCACTCCCTCTGTTAGCATACTCACAGGGCTATTTGGTTCTATGTATTTAATTTCAGGATTTTGCTCCAATTGTTCCTTCTCTGATTCGGTCAACAGCACTGTTGTTATTTTACTATTTTGCTGTTCTTCATTTTTTTCAACAACGTTTCTTGAAACCATCTCTGTTTCAATAAATTCATTAACATCTACTTTTTCCTCAAAAGCGATCATATACTCTTGGACTTCACCAGTATTCTCATATATCGATTCAGTTACTGTCGGACTCATGACATTCGTGTCCTCAACCCCTGATTCGATTATATTTTGGGAATGAGCTACTGGCGTATGATTAAAGATTAACGAGAGGATTAACACAACTGCTAGAATTGACTTAATCTTTTCCACTTAAATTCCCCCTTTAATAATTAACTAATTCTATATTAAAATAAATAACACTCTGTCCAATCTTAAAATTTAATTCTCTTGAAAATCAAAGCAAGCTACATTATTTATTGCATCATATCCTCTTGTAATTTCTAGTGTTACGCATTGATCAGAAATATCCTCATATTTATATTCGACCAACCATCGATTATTGTATTTATCATACCTAATAGAATTAAATTTTAACTCAGATGCGTATTCTTCCATCCTCACCTTAGCAACCTTCAATGCTTTCGTTTCACTCATTGGAGGTGCGTAATTCCACCAGAGCAGAAATCCTGTTGTGAAAAATATGTTCACTCCTATAATAAAAAGTAGATGAAGCAGCTTCTTTTTCACTACCGCCTTCGAACGATTAAAATAGCGTCCATGGAAATACAGCAGACTAAAAGAGTACAGGGCAAACAGCATTTGTAAAATATACATCCTGTTTGCTACTGCCTCCGTCCCTTCCAATCCACCACTCCAACTATTATATATCATCATAAAGCTTGCTTTTCCGATATACTGCAACAAATAAAATCCCCACAAAAACCAACCTACATGCAGAATAATTCCCATTATAATGTAGCGAGAATCTTTCACTTTCAGTCCTCCTGTCTCTATCTAGCATCTCTTTCCGCTCACCAACAACACTCGTAAATTTTCCACTTGTAAATTTTTCAATACACATATTCGACGAAATAGTAAAAAAGTCCTCTATTAATAAATATTTTGTCGTATATTAGATTTTATATCCTTTTGAGGAAGTTTGTACTTGCATTTGAGAAACTCATACCACTATATTTTCCCCTGCTTCCATTATATTTTGGGAATGAGCTACTGGCGTAAGATTAAATATTAGCGAGAGGATCAGCATAAATGCTAGAATCTACTTGATCTTTGTCATTTAAACTTCCCCTTCAATTTAAGCAGTCCCAATCAAGAATAAATGGTGTTTTCTAATTTAATATTTAATTTTCTTTATTCTCAAAACAAGTCACAAAATTTACGGTGATATTGTCCCTACCGATTTCGAGGGAAGTGCATTGATCTGAGGATTTATCCTCTTTGTATTCTATAAGCCAGCGATTATTGTGCTTATCATGCCGAATAGAATAAAACTTTAATTCAGAGGATTCCGCTGCCATTTTTTCCACGGCTAACTCTAACGCTTTCCCTTTACTCATCACAGGAACATAAATCCACCTCAGTGAAAAACCAGTTACAAATAACACCACCGCTCCCATTATGGCAAAGAAGTAGCGATTCTTTTTCTTTCTTATTGTTTGTGAACGCTTGAAATAACGAATGTGATAATACACTAGAATACAGGTATAGATAAAATGGAGAATCTAAAAGACATACATCCAAACCGCCAATGAACTTCCCTTTAATTCGCTAGAGAGGGTTTGATCCAATAATAAAAAAGACAATACTCCTGTATACCGAAACATATAAAAAGACCACAAAAACCAACCTACATGCAAGATAATTCCGATTACAATGTAGCGTGAATCTTTCACCTTTAGCTCCCCTTTCTATATAAAGAAGACTTTCCCCTTTTGAAAACATGCTCTTCAAACTTCAAACTGTAAAATTTTTCAACAAACACATTCGACGACATAGTAAAAAAGTCCTCTATTCGGAAATATTTTGTCGCATATTAGAACTTACTGCTTCTATTAAATCATTGTTATACAAAAAGGCATTGATGACTTGAGCCACACAGGTGGATTCAAGCTATCAATGCCTAACCTACTTATAATCTTAGTTACTGGATTCAATATCCCAAGTCCCTGACCCTGACTGTCCAAACCATTCATCAGCAAAAAAACGTTAGTGTGGGAAAATATCCTATTCCACCCAAACGATTGGCTGCTTCTCATGAGATTGTACGCTGCTTGGAGGGCAGCTAAAATACGACCCGAAATGTCGTACCCTCCTCGCTTGATTCAATCTCGATTTCGGCGCCATGATGCTCCGCAATGCTGCGGCACACCGCAAGACCAAGCCCGGTTCCCGTTTCCTTCGTCGTATAAAAAGGGGTGAAAATCGCTTCTATATGCTCCTTCGGAATGCCATGTCCTTGATCGGCTACTTCCAAGATGACATCGCCCTGATTCATTCTCGTCCGAATGGTCAGCTCGCCGCCGCTCTCCATCGCTTCGATTGCATTGCGCGTCAAATTCAGCAGCAGCTGGCGGATCTCCTTCTCCTCCACGGTAACGGGCTCCGTGGCATGCAGATCAAGCACAATTAAAATGTTGGAGTAGGCCGCATCCGCTTCCAGCAGCGGCAGTATATTCGAAACGAGAACATCCAGCTGCTTCTGTTCTTTTTGCACAAAACGGGTATTCGCCAGTGATAAATATTCTGAAATAATGCCGTTCGCGCGATCGAGCTCGCTAATCATTAAATTTAACGTATCGCGGTAAGAAGCGAGCGTCGTATTTTTCTGCATCAGCTGTAAAAAGCCTTTAATCGTCGTCATTGGATTGCGCACCTCATGGGCGATACTTGCTGCCATGGAGCTGAGCAAATTCAGCTTGTCCATAAGCAGGAGATGCTTTTTGGCTTTACGCAGCTCCGTAATATCGATGGCAAAGGCGAGAAAATAACGCTTGTTCTTCAGTTCAAGCACTTCGCCCGAAATGACGCCATAGCCGGTATCGCCAGACTGCCGCAGAAAGGGAAGCTCGATATTTTCTAATAACCCCTGATCTGGAATCGCTTGCAAAATACTATTTACAAAATGGGAATAATGTCCCCGCCGCATCGTCTGCGAAAATTTCTGATTCATCTCTATAATCGTCGCTGTTTCCAAATCTATTAAAAAGTTCATCGTCGCATTCGTATGAAAGGCGCTCGTAAATTTCAGGTTCGAAAGCTCCAAATGCTCCTGAGCTCGGCGGTATTCCGTTACATTGCGCCAGCTGCAGGCGAAGCCATCACCCATTTTATAATAGAGCACATCGTAGCTTTCTTCATCGGTCAGCCACTTATTGTACACTCGTTCCTGCCGCAAAACGGGTTTGCCGCTGCTCGTCACCTGCTTCAGCACCGCCCTGATCTCTTCTGTAAAATCAGGAAAAAGCTGCGACCACAGCCGGCCCACAGCTTCATCTTTCGAATAATTCATCATGCGGCAAAAGGTATCATTCATGTACTCCGACCGATAATCAATAATGTCTCCACCTTCGTCCCTGACTGTCTTATAATAACTGAAGCCATCCAGCAAATTGTCGAGGCAGGAACGGTACCATAGCTCCTGTGCCGCCAGGTGCTGCTCGAAGCTTTTCTGATGATGCACATCACGCCCTATGACATAAAAGTACATATTGATCTGATCCAGAGAGACATTCCATTGCAGCCATTTATAAGAGCCGTCTAAGCAGCGGAATCGATTTAAGTACCCGCTTAGCTCCCTGCCTTGTATTAATTGTGGGACTAAAGTATTCATGGATGCTATGTCATCAGGATGCATATACGTGTAAAAATCTTTCATACTATTCAATAAGACAGGATAGCCCAGCATCTTCTGCAAGCCACTGTTATAGTGCACAACGCGGCCGTTGCAGTCCATGACCACAAGCATGTCAAAAGATAGCTCAAATAAATTTTTGAAGTGATCCACCGCCGCAATCTCCTTTTCGCAACAAACTGTTTTCCTGCCTGGCAGGCAACTAGCGCACACGCTTCAACCCGATATTTATCGATTATTGTTATATTATAGCTTATTTTCACCCGCTATGAGTTCCTTTATTTAGGCGAACCAAACACCCCTGTTCTACTAATAGAACAGGGGTGTTTGTGAACTGTATCGTTATTCTACTTTAAATTCGCCAGCTGCTTGTGCCAGCTCATTGCTCAAGCTTTCGATCGTTTCAACCATCTCCGCAAGGTTCTGTACCATTGCCGATTGCTCCTGTACCGTTGCTGTTACTTCCTCCACGGAAGCGGATACCTGCTCGCCGGAAGCCGACAAGCTTTGCGCTGCGCCAAGCACGCCTTCTTTATCCTGCTCTATCGCTTTCAGCTGGACAGCAATCGTCTTGACCTGCTCAATAATTTCGCGAATATTATCGGTAATGTAGCCGAAGGTTTGCTGCGTCTGCTGCACACTGCTGTTATGCTGCTCCGAAATGGACTCTATCGCCTTCACACTGTGGTCGCTTCGCTCTACGTATCCAATCGTCTGAGCGACGATTTTATTAATATCTTGGGATTGCAGCGACGTCTGCTCCGCCAGCTTGCGAATTTCCGAGGCGACGACCGCAAAGCCGCGGCCCTGCTCTCCTGCTCTTGCCGCTTCAATGGAGGCATTCAGCGCAAGCAGCTGCGTCTGATTAGCAATGTCGGAAATAGCTCCCGTAATTTGGCGGATGCCCGATGAGCTTTCCGCCAGCTGCGCGGTTACCTCAGAAATGTTGCGCACCTCCAGCTCGCTGCGATGGTTGATTTCCACCAAAGCCTCAATAACCTCATAGTTGGCTTTGAATACTTGAGCTACGGAATCTGCTTTCGTTCTAATTTCCTGCGACTTGCTGCTTACGTCAGCAATTTTGTCGCCGACCTCCATGAACTTATCGACGATCGATTCTGTATCGTTAGCCTGCGACTCCATCGCCTTGGCGATTTCCTGCGTCGTAGTCGACGTCTCGGCGATCGAAAGATTCGTTCTTTTGGACGTCTCTTCAAGCTCTGACATGCTGTTTTGCAAGACGGCAATCGAGCTGTTCATGCTCGTAATAAGCTGCTTGTTGCGTGAGACCATGACATCAAAGCTATCAGCAAGAACCTTGAACTCCCCACTGTATTTTCCAGCAGCCACCACGGTCAAATCGCCTGAGGCCAGCTTCTTGAATAAGGTCGTCAAGCGGCTGACTGGCTTCGTAATCAATAGGGATATCCCGATACCAACGGCAATGGAAATAGCAATGGCAAAAAGCAATACGATGAGCATCTGCTCCATCATTTGATTCAATGGTTTATTTACGTCGCTAGACGCGTCCTCAATAATAATGGACCAGTCCGCAATCGGCGTTTTGGAGTAGAAGGCGACCTTATCCGGGAATAATAGCTCATTTTTCATTATTTCCTTGCTTGGCGGCAGCTCCAGCACCGCCTTATAATCTTCGGTTTCAAGCACCGTACCAACGAGCGCCTCATCCCCCGAATGATAGATAACCATACCAACGCGATCTAAAATAATGACTTTGCCCTCGTCATTAATTTTTACATTTTGCAATTTATTGACGAAGAAATCAGTAACGAGCGTAACGGCAACAACGCCTTGAACGGCACCCTGCTTGTCCATAATAGGAGCGGCAAGCACGGTTACCAAGTTGCCGGTGGATTTGGACACCAGCGCATCGCTCACCGCAGCCTTCCCTTTAATCGCCTGCTGAAAATAATCACGGTCCGAGCGGCTGCTGTTCAATACAGATTCGTTGCTGCTGGCGACAATCAAACCATTTTTGTCCAAAACCAAAATGGTTTCCGTTCCCTGCATGCCTTGAATACTCGTAGTTAATCGTTCATTTACGCTCGTTAAAGCCGTATTGTCAGCTGTGAAAAACTGCTCCTCCGCTACCGAGCTGCTATTGTGCAAACTAACAATATCAAGGATGGGGGCCTGAACCGACAGCAAAAATACGGATTGCTGCGCCAGCTCAATCGACGAATACAGCCCTTCTCCGATGCGATCGGAGGTAGAACGAATTTCATCCTTGCTCTTATCAATTGTAATTTCCGCTGCGATGCGATAGCTTAAAATGCCCGTTGCCGCAAGCACGATACATACCAGCAAGCAGATCATGACGGGGAGCTTAACGCGAAATGACAGATTAGTTAAAAATTTCAATGGACTAGATGCTTTCATCTCGTCACTCTCCTCTAGCTTAAAGTAAACCCTTTTACCTAGTTATATCGGTTAACTCAAGAAGGATAGTAAGCGCCAAGCCCATTAATTAAAACATTTTTTGTAGAATAGTCTTGCCATTTCATAGCGCTATTCAACACGTCATTTCATAAAAAAAACACAGGGAACGCTTTCGTCCCTGTGCTTAGCCGCTTGCTTACATCGAGGAGCCGAATTGAATCCACGCTTGCTGGATTTCGGTAATCGTCTGCTCCTTCGTTTTTCCGCCACTAATGTAGCTCTGCATCAGCTCGCCAAATTTTTGATGGAACGTGTCGAGGGAATAGTTGACCGACAGATCGCCGGATTTCTCCGTCTTCAAAATCTCTTCCATCTGCTTCGGCATATCTAGATCCGGCAGCGCTGCATCTTTAATCGGCGGAATAACCTTCGCGACTTCCGAGAACCATTTTTTACCGTAGTCGGAGGTATACAGCCAGTTGAAAAATGCAATTGTTTCCGCCGCAACAGCGGAATCCTTGTTGATGCGCAGCGCCTGATCAGCTCCCGTTACAAGCAGCGCTTGCTCTGGCTTGTCGCTGACCGGATAGCCTGCGATGCCGATCTCGATGTCAGGTGTAATTTTTTTGATCGCTTCCTCGTCCCATGCGCCCTTGCCCGTCATGAAGGCCGCTTTGCCTGAAGCAAAGTCACTTACTTCGGCGTTGCTGTCACGCTCCAGCGGCTTGTCTGTCCCGTGCTTCACAGTCAGATTGATGAAATTAAAGAAATTGTCGCTCAGCATAGGATGGTCTTTAAAGGTCGTTTCACCCGCGATGAACTGACCCACCAGCTCTTTCGGCGTGGTGCCCGCATCTTCCGCTGCTGCGTTGACGAAGTTTTGGAAAATATGCTTCCATACCCACCACTCTTTGTAGGCGTTGGCAAATGGCGTGATGCCCTTCGCTTCCAGCTTGCCAACCGCATCCTCAAGCTCTGCCGTCGTCTTCGGAGCGGCAGTAATGCCCGCGTCCGCGAGCAGCTTTTTATTATAAATCATCATCATTAAATTGCCCTTGACCGGAAGTCCAAGCACCTTGCCGTCGCTCGAGGTCATATTAACACGTACCGCATCCGTCATAGCTGCCGCAAGCGGCTCATTCGTCAAATCTGCGCTGTATTCGGCAAAGGTGTCAATGTCGCCGCCCGCTGTCGTCTGGAATACATCCGGCGTGCTTCCGGCTGCGATTTTCGACTTTAGCACCGTATTGTAATCGGCTTGCATAATTTCCAGGTTGATCGTGACGTTCGGCTTTACTTTTTTGTATTCGGCAATGTAAGCATTAAACGCATCGGTATATTCGGGAGAAGCGGTGAACATGTTGATCGTAACCGGCTTAGCCTCATTCGCAGCGCCGCCAGCCTCGGCTGTGCTGCTCGCTTCCGGCGTATTGCCGCTGTTGCTCGTGGTGCTGCCATTGCCGCTGCCGCAAGCAGCCAGCATGACCGAAGCCAGGACGATACTGGTGGACATGGACATGATTTTTTTGAACATGGTAGGGCCCCCATTTCTTTTCGCTTGGAATACAAGTCTTCGCTGCTTATTCTAAAGAAAAGGATAGGAGATAAACATGCAGATAAGTGGTGTATTAAGGGTAAAAAAGTGGTATATGGCTGTGGGCTCCCTAACCATTCCCCTTGCTGCTCCGATATTCCGAAGGCGACAGGCTGTAATAATTGCGGAACGCCTTGCTGAAATAGTTGTTGTCCTTGTAGCCGAGCAGCTCGGAAATATCTTGAATTTTGAGCGCCGAATCGTCCAGCAGCTCCCGCGCTTTATCCATCCGCACCTTCTGTACATATTCATGAATGCCGCAGCCAAACTGCTGCTTGAACAGCTTCATCAAATACTCGCGGCTGAGAAAATATTTATCGGTATATAGCGAGATTTTAATATCCTCAAAATAATAACGGTCGATATGGGCTTTAATATCGGCAATATCGAACGGCTTCTGCACAGCCTGCGCTGCCCTCAGCTGCTCATGGTAGAAGCTTAGCAGCCGCTGAAGCAGCGCGGCGAACTGCTCGAAGGTGGCAAAATCGAGCGAAAGCCCCCAGCTGCGCAAGCTCTCCTCGCTGCCGGCCGGCAGCCGCTCCTGCGGAACGCCAAGCGCAAGCGACAGGTCGCCAAGCAGCACGATGCCCTCGCGAATGATGCGATCGGCCTCGCCCAAGCTCAGCTTGTCCGCCTCCTGCCAGCTGCGGGCCAGCTCGCTGATGATGCTGCTCGCCTGCTGAAGATTGTCGCCCGCCAGCGCTTGGCGGATGACCGCCATACGCCCTGGCAGCGACAGCCCCTCCTTCGGCTGCCGCTTCTCTGTACCCGTAGCAGCCGCTCCTGACGTGCGGCTACCGCCACCATTGCCGCTGCCGCGATGATCAGCCGCGGCAGCTCTAACAGCTGCTGCTCCATTCATGCGCAGCAGGTCCATCTCACCCAGCGCTGTGCGCGCTTCTTCGAAGGAGGCGGCCATGTCCAGCGCCTCCATTACCGGGCCGCCGATGCCTGCGGCGACCCTAATGCCGAATAGCCGCTGGAGCGTAGCGGCTATTGCATTCACCTGATGCAGCGCCCGATAGGCTGCATCGGCTGCACCCCCGCCATTCATGGTCAGAATGGCGAACAGCTCGCGCTCCTGCTTCGGATTCGCGAAGCTGAACGCTTGAAAGTGCGCGCCCGCCACCTCATTGACGACGTTGCTGACGGCGAAATGCAGCAGCTCCGTATCGCCGTGGAAGCGGCTGCGCCTGACCTGGTCTAGATTCAAAATGCGCAGCAGCACAACGACGAAGCGATTGGCCTTGTCGTCCGCGCCAATGAGCGGCAGAAACGCTTCATTCGCCTGCTGCTTAAAGCTGCGTTCGAGAATGGACAAATACATCTTCTCCTTGAGCCCTGGCAGCGACAGGTTGAGGGTAATATTTTGCGCAATAAAATCGCTCTCCTGCCTGCGCTTCGCCTCCAGCACATCCATTGCCTTGCGCAGCGCCTGATTCAGCTCTGTCCGGTTTACGGGCTTGAGCAAATAATCGACGACTTTGGAGCGAATCGCCTGCCGCGTATATTCAAAGTCGTTGTAGCCGCTGACGACAATGGTCAGCAGCCCCGGGTACTGCTGCTCCACGGTTTGCAGCAGCTCCGCTCCGTTCAGGCCAGGCATCTTCATATCGACGATAGCCAGGTCCACTTTATGCTCCGCAAGCATGCGCAGTCCGCTTAACCCATCTGCAGCCTCCAGCACCTGCTCCACGCCAAGTCCATCCCAGTCGCCAAGCAGCCTAATGGCTTCGCGCAGCGGCTCTTCATCATCTATGATCAGCACCGTATAATTCATGAACCGTTCCCTCCTCGCCGGGGCAGCCGCATCGCCAGCTCCGTCCCCGCTTGATCGCTCTTAATGAGCAGCTCAGCCTCTTCCCCATACAGCAGCTTCAGCCTCGTGTAAAGGTTGACGAGCCCAATGTTGTCGCTCTCCCGCTGGCCCCATTCGCGCCGCAGCGAAGCCTCCACCTGCCCCAGCCTGCCTTGCGTAAAGCCCGGCCCGTCATCCTGAACAGCGATCAGCGCTGTTCCGTCCTCTTGAATGGACGCCTTAATGCCAATGGTGACGGTGCTTGTTACCTTCTCCAGCCCATGCTTGATCGCGTTCTCGACCAGCGTCTGCACCGAAAGCTTCGGAATCTCAAGCTCCATCAGCGCTTCCTCCCACTCATAGACGACCTGCAATCTGGCGCCGAACCGCGCCGTTTGCAGCGCCATATAACACTCAATATGCTTCAGCTCCTCGCGCGCAAACACAATATCCTTCCCGCTGATGCAATAGCGGAACGTCAGCGCCAACGCATCGATCATATCCGCGACGTCATATGTTTGATGCTTGAGCGCTTTCGTGGAGATCGCTTGCAGCGCATTATACAGAAAATGCGGATTGATCTCCGCCTCCAGCGCCTTTAAAATCGCATGGTTTTCCGCCAGCTTCATCTTGTAGCGCTCATTAATCAGCTCATTCGTCCGCCTGACCATCAAATTGAAATGGCGCGATAAATAAGCAATTTCATCGCGGCCCTTCACCTCGGCCTCCGCGTCAAAGCTGCCTGCGCTGAATCGGCTCATTTGGCGGGATAATTTCTTGAGAGGCTTTGTGATAGCGCTCGACATCAAGCTGACGAGCACAACTGCGAGCAGCAAAAACAGCACGCCAATGGCATAGTTCAGGTTGCGCGTCTTCGTCGCGGCCTCATAAATTTGTGAATAAGGAATCGGCTTAATCAGCTTCCAGCCGCTTTTCTCCGCTACATTGTAAATAATTAAATATTTTTGCTCCCTCTGCAACCAAGTAAACGGCCCCGCTCCGCCATCTAGCTTTTGCAGCACACCTGCTTCCCGCAGCTCCGTGTAGAACGCTTCATCATCCAGCTCAAAAGGCTCATTATCCGGGCTGACATACAGCAAATGCTGGCCTTCGCTAAACGGTATATCCTTCACAATCTCGTCCTTGACTGAAGCGTTGTAATAAAAAGAAAGCACCGCCTGCGGCTTGCGCGTCTTAATCGAACGCATGACCCGGTGATACGCCATAAAGCTGGCCTGCTGAATTTCGGCGGAATAGCCAAAATCCGCCTCCGCACCTGGTCCCGACAGCGATTGATACGCTTGATTGCTCGGATCTGCCATCGCCTTGGCATACCATGGCTGCTCCGCAATGACGGTGTTCGTTCCCGTCCGCACCGTTATATTGTAATTTTCTCTCGTTATCGCATAATACTTCTGCTTCTCTACGACATACAAGTAGATAGCCTCCAAGTCGCTGCGGGAATAAAACAGATTGCGCAAATAATTTTCAACATACATCTTGGAGGAATAGTCCTCTGACTCGTGCATAATGGCATAGGTAATTTCATCGTAGCCGATTTGCGGCAAGGAAATTTGCTCGATGCCCTTCAGATAATCCTCTAAATTGCGGCCAACGAGCAGCAAGTTGTTCGTTGTACTATCGATGCTGTTGCCGACCGATTCCTTCTCAAGCATCTGGTAGGAGATGAAGTTAAGCGAAGCCACAACCAGTACAATGACGCCCGTAAACAGTAAAATCAGCTTATTGACCAGCCTTCTGGCAACCAGCTCCCGCCAAAAAGAAAGCAGCTCCCACACCTTGCCCGCAATCGCTTTCATCATCGTTTCACGCTCCGCATACAGTTCACCTTTTTACCCCTAACTGTTTTCTATAATCCATTTAGACGGGCAACCGTCTGCTCTATAATACACATTAAAGCTAGATTGGAAAATGCTTTTTCCAGCGTAAGCGGCTGGCGCCATCCTCTGGCTGCGAGGCTCGCAAGCGTGGATGAAATAGACGAATTGGGGTGCATCATATGTTCAAAGCATTAGGTAAAAAATGGGGCGGAAAGCTGGAATTCACCTTGTTCAGCCTGCCTGTACTGATTTGTATTGCCATTGCCTTTTATATTCCTTTTGCCATGACCATCCGTTATTCCTTAACCAAATGGAACGGCATTTCCAAGCATCCGAAATTTATTGGGCTCGATAATTTCAAGCAAATTTTTCTGAATGATGCGAATTTCACCAGCTCGGCGTGGTTTACGATTAAATACGCCGTGCTGTACATCGTGCTTGTCAATGTGCTGGCGATTGGGCTTGCGGTTCTGCTCGACATGAAGCTGCGCACGACCAATTGGCTGCGGGCCGCTTTCTTTATTCCGTACATTTTGAGCCTCGTCATCGTCGGCTTCATCTGGAAGTTTATTTTCATGCAGGGCTTTGAATCACTGGGAGAAAGTACGGGCTGGGGAATTTTTGATTTAAGCTGGCTTGGCACGCCGGGGCTTGCCTTTGTTTCGATTTTGCTCGTATCGATCTGGCAATCGATTGGCTTCTACCTC
Source organism: Paenibacillus sp. FSL H8-0537 (assembly GCF_038051995.1). Taxonomy (NCBI): domain Bacteria; kingdom Bacillati; phylum Bacillota; class Bacilli; order Caryophanales; family Paenibacillaceae; genus Paenibacillus; species Paenibacillus sp. FSL H8-0537. The sequence continues at coordinate 6,745,480 of NZ_CP150290.1, forward strand.
GTTATCTATATCGCGGGACTGCAATCGGTGCCGGGAGATTTGAAGGAGGCCGCAACGGTAGACGGCGCGGGACCGCTGCGCACCTTTTTCAACATTACACTGCCCCTGCTCGCCCCTTCGATTACGATTGCCGTCTTTATGGCGCTGACAAATTCGATCAAGGTGTTTGATGTCATTTTGTCGCTGACGGGCGGCGGGCCGGGCGGCTCGACCTACAGCATCGCCTATGACATTTACCGCGATACGTTCCAGAACAATTTGTATGGCTACGGTACGGCGAAAGCGCTCATTCTGTTCGTTGCCGTGCTGTTCATTACGATCATTCAATTAACGCTGTTCAAGCGCCGGGAGGTAGAGGCCTAATGAGAAAAAATCGCCCAGTCGGACGCTACGCACTGGAAGCCGTCATGCTTCTGCTCTCTCTGCTGTTTCTATACCCGCTGTTTCTGGCCATTAACAACTCGTTCAAAAGCTTTGGAGAAGTGATGAGCGACGTTATCGCGCTGCCTGAGAAAATTATTTTTGAAAACTATGCTTATGTGTGGCAGTTTATCAATTACCCGAAGCTGTTCATGAACAATCTGGTCATTACAATTGTTGGCCTTGCAGGTATTATTCTCGTCTCATCTATTGCTGCCTATAAGCTGGCGCGTACAAAAACGCGGATGAGCGGCCTGATCTATCTGCTCTGCATTATGCCGATGCTCATTCCGTTCCAGTCGATTATGCTGACGGTGCTCCAATTCGCTAAACAGCTGCATTTGTCGGAGAGTACCTGGGGACTTGGCGTGCTGTATTGGGGCTTTGGCGCTCCGCTTGCTGTCTTTATTTATCACGGCTTCGTGAAAGGCATCCCGCAGGAAATCGACGAAAGCGCGACGATGGATGGCGCATCTGGCTTTCGGCTGTTTTTCCTCGTTATTTTCCCGCTGCTGCAATCGGTCACGACGACCATCATTATTATTGATGTAATGTGGATCTGGAATGACTTCCTGCTGCCGCTGCTTATGGTGAACGGCTCGCCGGATACGAAGACGCTGACGCTTGCGGCCTACACGTTCGTCGGCCAATATACATCCGACTGGCAATATGCAATGACCGCCATGGTTATGGCCGTGCTGCCTTCGATTATCGTCTTTATTTTTCTGCAAAAATACATCGTCAAAGGCGTCGTTGCCGGAGCGGTGAAAGGCTAAAAACAAGGGGCCTTAAAAAAATTAAAGCCTATTCCATCAAGCGGATAGGCTTTTTGCTCGTTTATAAAAAGTATTTCAATTACAATATTATTATAGAAGAATCATTTTATCCATCTCATTATGAAAGGGGCTGCCGCCGCTAGCGATGAGCATAGCATCCGCTTTTATAACGCAAAGGTTGCCGACATTCAGCAGCGTCACACGCTATTCTCCCGTCCAAACCATCCTTTGTTTGCCGATGCTCCCCCATCCTATCATGAGTTTGTTGCCTACGTTTCGGCTGTTGTGCCAGAGGATGTAAACCCTGATTACTTGCTTATGGCTCTGAACAATCAGGAGGTTTATCCCGACCTATGCCAGCTGCTATTAAATCAAAAATAAAGCCTTTCTTAACGACTCCAGCCTGCTGAATGAGTCCGCGACAGCAGACCGACCCTATTATTTAAGCTTGGCACTCTATCGTTAGCTGAAAAACCGCACCTTGCCTCTAAAGGCGATGGCGCAGGCGGCTCTGTCGTCAGCAAGCACGCTGGCATTTTGCAACATGGCTGTGGAATTGTGCCACTGGCAAGGGTCGAGCCTTTTTAGCTGCTCCAGTGTACTCAGCCTGCGGATTTCCAAGAGCGGGCCGGTTAGCACCCATAGCTCATCGTTTTGTTCATGAATAGCAAGCTTAGAAGCGACGGACCGCTCAATGGCGGCCGTATGCAGCTGCTGTGCCCGCTCCACATCCCAAACGCTGAGCAATCCATGTTTCCAACGGCTATGATCCTCCGCCGAAATGAGCGTTGCTCCATCTTCGCTGAACGTTATCGCACTGACCGTAACACCTTCCTCCAGTACAATCGCCCGCCGCTGAATCGTATAGACGCCGCCCCACTCACTCATGCTGATTATTTTAATCGTATGATCGCTTGCCGGATAAGCAAGCATGGAGCTGCCATGTGCAAAAGCAATCGTATTCGCAAGCGCCATGCGACCATGATCCTGCACCGTCACAAAATCATGATCGAAATATACAATACTGCGGCTATTCAGCTCCCATACAGCAACCTCTTGGCCAATAACGCCGACCGCCAGCATCCGCTCATCCTCGCTGAAGGCAACCGCACCGATTCGCCCTTCGCGAAACGCATGCTGCAGCACACACTGTCCACTGCTTGTTTCTATAACAAATACGGTGTGGAAACACGACATATCCACCTCATCTACAAATGGAAGCACATCGCCCTCGGCCACCGGCATAACGACGGCATAACGGCCATTGCCGCTAAAGCTGACATGCGTATAAAAGCTCTGATCAAGCGCATCACGAAGCGGCTCCTGTATGTCAGCACAGAACTCCCAATGCTGCTCCGGCTTCCCGCTATGTACATGAAAGAGATCTACAACGCCAATTCCACTGCCAATCGCCAGCAGACTGGAGTCGGGACTAAAACACAACGCAGCCCTATCTGCTGCAGCTTTGCTTTCAGTACGATTACCCACAGCTTCCCCATCTCCTCTGTCGATTACAGCTTGAAGCTGGCCATCCGCTGTATGCCACACGCGGACGATGCCGTCATTATAGAGGACGGCTGCCAAGCTGCCCTCGGCATTCAGCGCGAGCTCGCAGATGCCGCTTTCTTGCCCCGCTGCAAGCTCCCCGAATTGCTGGAAGGTTGAGCGGCTGCGATCAAGCTGCTCCCACTCCATCCGTGCTTCGCGAATGACAATCCACTGCTCCAATTCGTCTAGCCGCTCTGCTACGAACGGCGTGCAGTCTTCCTCTCGCTTAGCCAAATTCAGCTTCTCTCCCGCATCCACCACGTTGTAATCTTCGTAGTCCATTAGCGAAAAATAATAATAAATCGCCGCCCGCAGCTGTGTATCAAGCTGTGCGCCATACTCCATCAGCCTGGCGAAGCCGCGCCCTGCTGCAAGCTTGCTCCCCAGCGCGTAATCCAGCGCTGACCGAATGAAATTCAGCTGATAATTGGCCGTATAGCTGTGATTATAAATACCATTCCACGTATACAGCAGCGATTGAAGCGCTGGGTAATGCGCCTCTGCTTCCTCCGCATGCCCGCTGTAAAGCTGCGCTTCTACATATAAGTACAGCGTATCAAAGCCTTCTTGGCAGCCCGCTTCACTTCTAATATCAGCGGGAATGGCTACCGCCTCCTGCAACGCTTGAATGGACCGATGAAATTCACCGGTCCTGTTCCATTTTTTTATTTGCTCCAGCTTGCTTCTGTTGATCATTCGCCTTCCCCTTCCAATCTAACCGTTATCCTCTCCTCTCGCACAAAAAAAGGAACGGCGATCCATCCAGTGACGGGGCATGCGGCATTTACATGACGCATTCTCGGCTAACGAACGCTTAACAGCATTCAGCCTTTAATGGCGATATAAATACGAACGGCTGCTTCCCCATCCTGATAATCATTTTTATCATATCGCTCAAAATCACCCGTATACGCCCGCTGCTCGGCAGCTGTCTCATAATAAGCCCAAATTTCCTGCCAAGCCTCGATGACGACCTGCGGCATAGGCCCTCTCCTCGTCTCAAAAACCCGGTACATAGAGCTAGGCACAACAATTTGCTGTATATTTGCTGCGGCAGATGCCCCTGTTGTTTCTGTTGTCATGGGCAGGTCTAAATCATAGGCATGTCCGATGAAAGCCGTGTAAGCGCCGCTCGCATCCGTTTCATAGTCCGTATATACCCCATAAATAAAATCGTCTTGAGCTTGAGCCTCATTGGAGTGCGTGCCCGCCAGCTGAAAATACTGTGTCCAGAGCGCAGGAATTCGCCCATTCGGCCCCGCTTCCTCCTGATTTGTTGTCCGAACGCCGAAGCCCGCCAGTTTCAAGGTCCCTTGCTGTTCCACTATCGATTTCATCATGTCATTTCCTCTTTTCCATAAGCACAGCGGCTAAGGTGCGAGCCATGCACCATGCTTACTTAGATTTACCCAAAGCTTATCGCATCTTATCAGACAGCTATATGTCCGGATTCAATTTGCAAGGTGAAACGGCTGTCGCCTCCCTTTGGCGGCGTTGCTACTAAATTAATAGCTTTCAAAGATAAGCCGTGCCCGACGCTTCACTTCTTCAGCGGCATGAACGGGAGCCAGCACCTTAACATGCTGGCAGAAGCTCAGCAGCAAGCCATAAAACCACTCATCCAGCGAAAAAGAACCCGCCACCTGCAAGCTGCCATCCGCTAGCTCGGTAATTAATACGCTTGGAAAAGCATCATATACCCGATGCTTGACCTGCGGCTGAAAGTGCAGAAGCATTTGCGTCTCCTGATCTGCTCCCCAGTCGCTGCGCCAGATCAGCCCTTCCAGCTGCGGCGACTGCCGCGGCTCGAAGCGTTCCAGCCTTAGCGACAGACTGAGTATGCGCGTCAAACGAAACATGCGAAAGCCCTGCTTCCCCCGGCAATACGCCTGCACATACCACACGGACCCTTTCATGATGAGCGCTGCCGGCTCAACCTCCCGCTCGCTTTCGGTCCCGGCCGAGCTGGCATAACGCAGGCAAGCCACCTTGCCTTCTGTAATCGCTTGTTGGAGCAAGGCCAGCTTGGGCTTCAAATCCAGTCCCGATCCCCATGATTGCAGATCAAACACCAGCTCCTCGCCCTGCCTGGCTTGCTCCTCATGCGCTGCTTGAGGCAGCAGCGCATTCACTTTGGCGAGCAGCTCATGATAGGCTTGATCATCTAGAGCTGAGGCAATTCCCTTCACTGCAGCAAGCAGCGCCTTCCATTCCTTCGCGCTTGCAAGCTGCCGATTTAACGTGTATTGCTCCATAATTTCGTAACCGCCGGCTGCACCATGATGCGAGACCACAGGAATGCCAGCTAGACTCAGCGTATCCATATCACGGTAAATCGTTTTGATTGATACTTCAAAACGCTCAGCAAGCTCGGTCGCATTCCAACGCTTTCTGCCGAGCAGCAGGACGACGATGCTGAGCAATCGATCTATTTTCATACGGACCCACCTGACTTGTAGCATTTGCCCGCTTATTGGGGCTTATTTGTATTCCGGTTATTGTCAGCTTTATAATGGAGAGGAGAAACGAGAAGCGATTTTCCTAATGAATGGAGAGATTAATGATGACACTAAGCGGAAAAACAGCGATCATTACCGGCGCGGGCAAAGGCATCGGACTTGCTATTGCCCATGCACTCGCGAAGGAGGGCGTAAGCCTTGGACTTATTTCCCGAACGGCATCCGATTTGGAGACGCTCGCCGATACGCTGAAAGCCAGCTATTCGATACAGGTCAGCCTTGCGGCTGCCGATGTATCGGTTAATCAAGAGGTTCAGGCAGCTGTCGCCTCGATTACCGAGCAGCTTGGCCCTATTGATATTCTAATCAATAATGCAGGCATTGCCAAATTCGGCACCGTGCTGGATATGGACCCAGAAGAGTGGAAGAGCATGATGGATGTTAATTTATTCGGCACCTACAATGTGACTCGCGCTGTACTGCCAGATATGATTGCCAGAAATAGCGGCGAAATTATTAATGTAGCCTCCACAGCGGGAGAGCGCGGCTTCGCAACGGGCTCGGCCTACTGCGCTTCCAAGTTCGCAGTGCTGGGCTTCACTGAATCGCTGCTGCAGGAGGTGCGCAAGCACAATATTCGCGTTACAGCTCTTACGCCAAGCACGGTCAATACCGAGCTGGCTACGAAAGCTGGCCTCAAAATCGGTGATGAGGACCGCATGATGCAGCCTGAGGATGTTGCAGCTTTGGCGCTTGCCGCTATATCGCTGCCGCCACGCGTCTTCATTAAGACGGCGGGTATTTGGACGACGAACCCGCAATAAAGTTATTGCAGCGAATGGGTTGGCATTGCCCAATGAAAATAAAGTTTTAGATTGAGATGCCTGATCTAGCGCGGTTTTTGAGAATAATAATCGCCAGACCTCAAAAATGAAGGATTAGACAGACCATACAAATGAAACAGCGGCGGACTAAGACTGAAGAAAGTCTTAGACTGCCGCTGTTCATATTGGGCTAACGTATTCGATAGCTTAATCCTAAGGAACTCTAGCTTGAGGCGCTACAACTATATTGATTCTTCACAATTCGCCGGCAGCTTTGGCGCCTTGGCTATGCAGCCAATGAACCAGATCAGCAGCAGAACTGCGCTGCGCCGCGTCCAGCGGGGTCAATCCATCCCAAACCGAAATCCAGTTCAGTTCAGCGCCTCGGCCGAGAAGGTACTCTGCAGTGCGCCGTTGTCCACCGTGGCAAGCGCACCAGAAGGCGACGGTAATCTTGTCCGGAGGTGAAGAGCGACTTGCTCCCCAAGGGTATCGTTCTGAAAGTGTGGAACCGGCGAAGTAAGCCTCAATTTCAGCCAATTGTCCTAGCGCAGCCGCATGCCAGAGTGCGATTTGCGCTCCACGTTCAACCAACCTATGCGCTGCCCGCCACTGTGCGAACGCTACTGCATCATCCAGCGGTGTACCGCCTGCGATCACTGCACCTGGCGCTTCGATATCGGCACCAGCATCAAGAAGCGCATCAAGCACTTTAATGTCATCGCAACTCGAAGCCCAATGAAGCGGCGTCTCGGTGTGCGATCCAGTGAACCGAGCATTCACCTCCGCACCAAACTCGATTAGCGTACTAACAGTAGCCGCACCGTTAGGAAAGTGACCGGGCCAGTCGGTCACGACATGCAAAAGTGTTCGAGACATTCCACAACTATTGTCTTCGTTGTTATTGTCTCTACCGATCATTCTTGCCGTAGCCAAGCCCGGATTCTCTTCAAGAAGTCGTTTCAACGATGGGATATCGCCAGTGTGGATCGCTTTAACAACGGTTACTGCCAGCGTTTCATCTTCGTAAATAAATTCCATATCCCAATCTCCTCACACACCTATATAATCAGTTCTATATCTGTCCTTCAAGAATTGTGTAACCATTTGAATTATATACTGTCTTAAATTTAAGCTCCGCAAATTCGCCGTACTTGAAGTATTCGTGGAAGGATAATAATGTCCTGCCCGTTAGCTTAACCCCCTATCCAATCTAAACCTTTATTTTCTTTTGATAGGCGCGTGTTGATACGGATATTCGCATCCGCGGCATGACTCCATTCGCACAATTGTGGGCTAAAATCATATAACGACGCAAAAAAAGACAAGGAGCGAGGGATTCACCCTCTTCCTTGTCTTTTTCATAGCTATCTTAGGCTGATGGCTCCACTTACACTAAACGTTATGCTTCCGCTTCCTTGAGGCTACGCGAGCCATTCAAACCCCGCTGTCAGCGTTTCTCTTGAGCTTCCGCCTACGTAAACCTTGAACTGCCCTGCTTCTATCTGCCAAATCATAGCTGCTGTTGTAAATTTCAAATGCTCCTCCGAAAGGGTAAAGACCGCTTTCCGGCTTTCTCCCGCTTCCAGCCACAGCTTCTGGAACCCTTTCAGCTCCTTCACCGGACGAACGACACTGCCGTGAACGTCCTGAACGTACAGCTGCACGATTTCTTCTCCAGCTCTGCTGCCTGTATTCGTCACCGTGACGGAGACCTCCAGCGTGTCGCCCACCCGCAGCTCAGAGCGGCTAAGCACAAGCTCTGAATAAGCAAATGCCGTATAGCTGAGGCCATAGCCAAATGGGTACAAGGGCTCATTCGGGCCATCCATGTATTTGGAAATAAACTTCTGGCCGCTGTTGCTCTCCGTAAGCGGACGGCCAGTTCGGAAATGATTGTAATACACAGGCACTTGGCCCGTCTTGTATGGAAAGCTCATCGTCAGCTTGCCCGATGGATTGTAATCGCCCAGAAGAACATCTGCTAAAGCATGCCCCGCTTGCGAGCCAAGGAACCAGCTTTCCACTATCGCAGCCATGTGGTTATCAAACCATTCCAGCACCAATGGACGGCCATTGGTCAAAATAAGCACGACCGGCTTGCCTGTCTGCGCAATTGCCTTAGCCAGCTCCAATTGGGCATCCGGCAGCGTCACATCCATACGAGATGCCGCCTCGCCAGACATATCGCTGCTCTCGCCCAACGCCAGCAGCACGATATCTGCTTTGCTCGCCTGCTCCAAGGCGCGCTCGATGCCTCCGGCCAGCGGCTCATGCACGCCGCAGCCTTCTGCATACAGCAGCTGCTCCGGTGCGAAGCCCTTCGCTGCCAAGCCTTGCAGCAGCGTCGCCGTTTCACTCGCGTAATTGGAAAACTGCCACGGCCCGAGCAAATCCCGGCTGGCCGCGAACGGCCCGATAACCGCCAGCTTGGAGCCATACGCAAGCGGCAGCACGCCGTTATTTTTCAGCAGCACAATGGATTTGCGGGCTACGTCACGACTTGCCTCCAAATGCTCAGGCGACAAATAATGCTTGTACGCTTCTTCTGGCCTCACATAACGGTAAGGAGCATCCATAATGCCTATTTTAAATTTATAGGTCAAAATCCGGCGCACCGCCGCATTCAACTGCTCCTCCGTCACCCTTCCTTCTGCCAGAAGCGCCGGAAGATGCTCCTCGTACAGCCTGGTCACCATTTCAATATCCATCGTTGCATGCAGCGCTTGCGCGGCAGCCTCTTTGCCGTTCTCGGCAGCGCCATGGACGACCAGCTCATCAATGGCCGCATAATCGGAGATGAGCATGCCCTCGAACCCAAGCTCCTCCCGCAGCAGATCACGCAATATGCGGGTATTTCCAGCAATCGGAATGCCATCGTACAAATTAAAAGCATTCATGACCGATCCGGCGCCGGCCTCAATGCCCGCACGGAAGGGCGGCAAAAACACGTCACGCAGCGTACGCTCGGAAATATCGACCGTATTGTAATCCCGGCCTGCCTCGGCCGCTCCATACGCGATAAAATGCTTCAAGCAGGCAATCATTGTATCCTGATCCAGCAGGCTTTCACCTTGAAATCCCTCTACCTGAGCTTTAGCAATGGCAGCGCCAAGATACGGGTCCTCGCCCGCTCCCTCAACTACCCTGCCCCATCTGGCATCGCGAGTAACATCGACCATTGGCGCATGATTATACGTAATGCCGGAAGCTGCGGCCTCCTTGGCCGCGATTGCGCAGGCTTTGCGAATCGCCTCCATATCCCAACTGCATGCCCAAGCTAGCGGCACTGGAAAAATCGTCTGATAACCGTGAATCACATCGGCATTAAACAACAGCGGAATACGGAGCGGCGACTGCTCGACCGCAATTCTTTGCAGCTCCAGTACCTGACTCATATCGAATGCGCCTAATATTGAGCCAATCTTCCCTTTTGCGATCAACACCTCAACCGGCTCGCTCTCCACATCGCCGCCGAACGAGAAGTTCGACGCTCCGACCTGGCTCATTTGTCCGATTTTCTCCTCCACGCTCATTCGTTCTAGCAGCAGCTCCACTTGCTCGGCGATTTCTGCCTCCGTTCGCTCTACGACTGTTCCGCCCTGCACCTCAGCAGCTCTCACTAAAAGGGAATCATTGCGAAAGGTCGGATGCCCTTTCTCCCCTTCGAGCGGAAAGGGACCGCCAAACGGTAAAGTCACCATGCCTGTGAGCGATGTTTCTCCAAATATAAGGTGAACCGTCATATTCGCTCCAAACATCGCCAGATGACCGGTTGCCTTAAGCTCATTGCCTTTGCTTCCTTCCGCCTTCAGGCCGCCTGCCTCAAAGCTGTATATGCCTGGTACCGAATGCACAGCAAGCCGATAATCGCCGTCCCATTCCTCTACCGTAAAAATAAACAGCGCGGAGCCTTCCCCTATTTTCACATGCCCATGCCATACGCCCTTCATCGCTATCGTCCTCTCTTCATTAAAAGTGCTGCATTTGATTAGTTTGATTAGTTTGACTATAACCTTTATGCATCCACCCTCACTACCGATAAGACGACTATTTATTAGTACTTTTGCGACTAGAATAGGGGGATGCTTCGACACATCCACAATAATGGGATTCATTTACTTCTGAATAAAAAAAGCTTCCGAATACGCCTAAATGGCGCTTCGAAAGCTTCTTTTAATTATACTGCTTAATCAACGTACCCAGCCACGCCTTGATCCATCAAATATTCCATTTCCAGATCAAGAATCGTCTCAACCATAAGCTCATCCAGCTTCACATCACGCTGCTTCAGGATGTAATCGACCAGCTCATCGCTGTCAACTTCAACCTCACCAGAAGCGTTCTCCTGCGCATTGTTAATGAAGGTCATTTCATGCTTAAGTACCAGCTTTACATCCGCTTCGGATGCCTTCGCCTTACTCGTTATGTACGCGATCAGCTGTTGCTCGTCGATTTGGTCATTTCCTTGCTCGCTCATCTGTCATCATCTCCTCATGGGCTGTCTAATGTCATTGTATCACAACGGCCCCTTCGTATCTAAGCATGCTCAGCAGCTAAACAAATTACGCCTGCTCTTTCTCAAAAGTAAACTTCTGGATTTCGCCCCGCAGCACATTAGCCATCTGGCTCAGCGACTCGGCCGAAGCTGAAATTTCCTCCATCGATGCCAGCTGCTCCTCGCAAACGGCAGCCACGCTTTGAGAATTGCCCGAAATGTTATTCGCAAGCACGACCAACTGCTCCTCGGTTGCGAGCTGCTGCTCTGTCGAAGCGGCCAGTTCCTCCGCCGATGCCGATACTTCCTGAACTTGGCTGGTTACCGTACGAATTGCCGCATAAACCTGCTCAAAAGCTTCGCCTGTCTGATTCATATAAGCGGTGCTGGACTCAACCTCACCAGAGCCCTTCTGCATGGACACGACTGCGCCATTCACCTTGTCCACCATAGCCCGAATGGAAACGGCGATTTTATCGGATGCTTCACCGGTCTGCTCAGCCAGCTTTTTCACCTCGCCAGCAACGACAGCAAAGCCTCTGCCGCCTTCGCCTGCACGTGCCGCCTCGATGGATGCGTTCAGCGACAGCAGGTTTGTCTGATTGGCAATTTCGCGAATAAACTGTGTAATTCCCTCAATTGCCCGCGATTGCTCGCCAAGCTCGTAAATGACAGCAGCAGATTGATCAATGGTCTGGTGGAGCTGCTTCATTTGGCCAATCGTCTCACCGAGCAGCGCACTGCCGCGTTCTGCCTGCTGTAAGGCAAGCTCGGACGATTCCGAAGTAACCGTAGCTGAATCGGCAATACGCTGAATGCTGATGGCGCTCTCTTCAATCGCCTGCTTATTCTCATTAATGCTGGCAGACTGCTGATCCGATGCTTCCGATACCTCCTGCACAGACTCCGCTATATGGTTGGAAGCCATTACTGCCTGCTCCGCCCCGCCAGAAAGCTCCTTCGACGCTGCTTCAACCTCCACCGCATTATGATTGATGGCCAGCATCAACTGCCGCAAATTTTGCTTCATTCTATTGAAATCCAAAGCCATCGCTCCGATTTCATCCTTCTGTCGCAGCACAATATCTGCTCCCGTCAGGTCGCCATCTGCGATTTGCCGCGCTGCCTGGGCTACCTTCTGGACAGGACGGGCAATCATTTGTCCAATGAGCAATGCAAGAGCGATACCAAGAACCATAGCGACGATAATCGTTGTTATAATGATCGTCTGCACCTCGCTGACTTGCTTAGTCAAGCTGACCTTTCCTTCATTTAGCATATCCGTCTGATATTTCTCCAGCTCAGTAGCGGCACTCAAAAACTTCTCTGAAATTGGCATACCCTTTGTTTCAAGCAATAAGATCACCTGATCCATATCACCTTGCTGTTTGGCTGCAATAAACTCCAGCGATGCCGCATTATAATCTGCTTCCAACTGCTTGAGCTCCTCGGTTAATTCGATCGCCAGCTGCGATTTAATGCTGCTCCTCAATTGGTTGATCGTATCGGCAAACGATCGGCGATCCGCTTCATATTTTTCCAACTGCGAAGAGCCCCCTGTAATTAAGTGCCCCCTTACATAGCTGAATTCACTCATCGTTAATGCCTTAAGCTTATTCACCCAAATAATTTTCTGAACACGGTCATTCAGCAAATCCTGATAGGCCTGATTAAGAGACGTAAGCTGAAACAAGCTTATTGCGCCGACGGTCAAAGTAAGCAATAATACTGCTGCAAAACCTGAAATCAGTTTTTTTCTAATATTCACATGAAAGCGCTCCCTTTTATCTTATGTATTAGTTCTCTTTACCTATTAAACCAATTTATTCGAGTCTAAACAACTATATTCAGCAAATTTCGACTTTCGGACACGAATTATACCCTTTCTTCTTGTTTCGAATTCAGTTAGAATATTTCAATGTGTGTTAGTAGTCGGCAAATACGCATGAAACAGAGGAAATCGCAGGATTATTGGAGGCTTATATGCAAAAGGAATCATCGAACGTCAAAATTATGAATGCTGATCCGAGCGCCCTAGGCTTATTCGGACTAGCCATCGTCACCTTGGTCGCATCATCCCAAAAGCTCGGAATTACAACGGGCTACAGCTTCGTTATCCCATGGGCCATCTTCCTGGGCGCATTCGCCCAGTTATTCGCTTGCATTCAAGATTCCAAGCGGAACAATACATTCGGTACGACAGCTTTCGGCGCTTATGCGTTTTTCTGGTTTGCAGTCGCAACAAGCTGGATGTTTAAAATGGGTGTCTTTGGCACCGCGCTCGCAGGCGATGTTGATGGCAAGCAGCTCGGCTTCGCTTTCGCCGGCTATCTCGTATTTACTTTGTTTATGACCATTGGCGCGGTTGAAACGAACCGTGTGCTGCTGATCATTTTCTGCTTGATTGATCTATTGTTCCTAGGACTTACGCTCGATGCTTTCGGTGTTGCACCTGAAATTTTCCATACGCTGGCTGCCTACTCCGAGCTCGCTATCGGCATCGTATCGCTTTACGGCTGCGGCGCTTCCGTGCTTAACGCTCATTTCGGCCGGAGCTTCCTGCCGATTGGCAAGCCGTTCGGCATTTTCAAGCCACGCGCTTAGCTGCGCTCAAGGTGAAACGGCTGTCGCCGTCCTTTGGCGGCTCGGCGCGTTTCAGTCCGAGAAATATAAGCCGAGTATAAGGGGGAATCCTATACTTTCTTATATTTTCTTTAAACCGCCTCCCGCGCCGATTCGCGGAGGCGGTTTTTTGATTTATTTTCAAAACGAATCAAACTTGGGTATAACTACGTATAAGCATTACAACCTGCATTTGCGGGTTTAGAATCTGGATGGTTGAAGCTATGAAGCTGTTAAGCAATAGATGGATTTTATGAATGAAAGGGGCAAATGATAATGGATAACTTGATTACAGGCCAGCCTTACCGCTTTAAGGATGAACAGGAGCAGCAGACGGCACCCGAGGATACGCCGAATGTGAATGAGTGGACGTCCAAAATTGGCGATTCCGCCAAACAGGAAAAGTATGTGAAGCAAGGCTTTCTGCGTAAAATTAAAAAACACGCAAAAAAAATCCCTTTTGCGAAGCACGCCGTTGCTATGTACTACTGCGCCGTTGACGCCAATACGCCTACTTCGGCTAAAGTCATTGCCATTGGGGCACTCGCTTATATTTTGCTGCCGATTGATTTGATTCCGGATTTTGTGCTCGGCATTGGCTATACCGATGATGCAGCAGCCTTCTGGGCGGCATACCGCAGCATCAGCATCCATGTGACGGACGCACATACGGAGATGGCGGAGCAGTGGTTTGCGAATTAAACGCAAACGAGGCAACGGCGGCCTAGCCCGGACGCTTGCCCTCGCAGCCGCTGCTGGTGCAGGGGCTGGCTTGCTGATCGGATTGTATATGAAGGCCGTTCAGCAGTTGACCGGACAAACCGTCTACACGCTGCTGCTCAATGTCGATTATATCCCGCTGCTGAACGAGCTGGCGCTATCCGAGCTATGGGAATTCGCCTTGCACTTGTTCGTATCTGCACTCGTCGGCATCGGACTAGCTCTCTTCTTCAGGATCGTTCGCTGGCCCGTGGTACGGCAAACCTATTCCGCTATGGCGGTCAGCTTGCTAATCGGATTGGTGCTTTTTCAGACTACGCTTCTGTCAGATCGTACGCCGTCCATCGGAAGCGGCGCCGCGTGGACTTGGTGGCTTGTTGGCCATGTCGTTTATGGGTGGGTGCTGGGGGAGCTGCTCGCGATAACACGAAATGTTAGTAGGGTAGGTAAAAGGAACCACGGGAAGCAACGTCAAACTTAATATAGGCTTTGGAAAAATGCGATCATTGGATCGCATTTTTTATTTGTGGTGGAATCCCTTTAATAAATTAAAAATTAAATATACTATAATATTTAATTTTTAATATTTTCCCTTTTGTTTCTTTATAATTTTATTGCTATCAAAATAATGGGTATGGTACATTGGGACTATCTGTTTACAGCCAGATATATTGTTTAATTTATTAGAGGGATGGGATCACTATTTATGAAAATGAAATCTGCTAAATTAATCATGCTGATTGTTCTCGCTTTATTTCTACAAATGGCATGGCCGGGCTCTCCTATACAGCAAATACATGCTGCTGCTTTAGTTTCAGGTGATTTTGAGTATGAAAATAATGGAAATGGGACAGCTACCATTACGAAATACTTAGGAAGTGCGGGGTATGTCAACATTCCAAAATCCATTAATGGGCTGAATGTAACCATAATTGGATCAGGGTCATTTGCCCGTAGTCAATTAACAAGCGTTACTATTCCTGATGGTGTAACATTCATAGGTGCTCAAGCTTTTTACTTCAGTCAACTAACTAGTGTTTCAATTCCGTACGGTGTTTATGCGATTGGAGTAGGAGCTTTTTCTAATAGCCAATTAAGAAGTGTTACTATACCGGATAGTGTTAAAAGAATTTTCAACGATGCCTTTTCGCATAATCAGTTAACGAGTCTTGTTATTCCTGAAGGTGTCACTGATATTGATTCAGGAGCTTTTTCATACAACCAATTAACCAGCCTCTCTATCCCTGACGGTGTGAGGGCCCTCCGTGCGGACGTTTTTTCACATAACGAACTCACTAGTATCTCGCTACCTGATAGTATCTATGAAATTTATCAGAATGCTTTTTCCTATAATCAACTAACCTCCCTTACTCTCCCTGTGGGTGTCTTCGGTGTTGCAGGGGAGGCTTTTTCCAATAATCAATTATCAAAGGTACTTGTTAAAGGCGATTCTACATACATTAATCACGCTGCTTTTAGCGATAATCCATCAGGACTCACCCTAATTGGTTACGACAATGCAGAGCAATTTGCCGATGCCCAAGGATATTCATTTGAGCGATTTGCACCGATTAATGTCGATTTTAGCCCAGATGGAAACTTGAATTGGCAAAAGACGCATTCAACAGATGTAAATATATCTCTTCCCTCCTTACCCGGTACTGAAATAATTAAATACCAGTGGTCTACAAGCGCTGCTATTCCTTTGTCCGGAGCATGGAATTTATTTGACTCCAATGTTTCTATTGCCGCTCCTACGCAAACTGGCCAATGGCATTTACATGTATGGGCAAAGGATTCTAACGGGTTTGACTTCTATTATGTGTCCCATCCTTTTTTTATTGATGTTACACCACCAGATATTGTATTGACGACAGCTACACCTTCATCGAACCAGTCGGTTAGTGTCACTGCTTCCGTATATGATTCGCATAGCGGAACCGTTGAAACGAAATGGGCAACCGGCATTCAATCCGTCTCCTATTTTGAACAAAGCGGAACTACACTTACCTTAATCGATAATAAAGCAACATTGAGCATAGCGGAAAATAGCTGGCTGAGCATCTATGTCAAAGATCAAGCAGGAAACGAGTATGTAAAACAGGTGCAAATTGTCTCCCCTTCTCCATTACCTAGCAGCGGCGGAGCTGGCGGAGGAAGCCTTCCTATTGTTTCCGGCAACACAGATATTAAACAGGTCAATGTCCTAGTAAATGGTAAAGCATTAGTACTGAATAAAATCAGTGATACGGCCTATACCGCAGAAACAGAAGCCAGCCAGATTACCCTCAGCCCTGATGTTGCTGCTAACGCAACGAAAGTTACGGCGTATATTAATGGAAAGTCCGTTAGTCTGGACAGCCCTATTGATCTCAAAGAAGGCGATAACCGAATTGAAGTGACTGTACAGGCAGCAGACGGGGCGACAAAAACTTACACTATTACCATTGTCCGCAAAGCCCAGCCTTCCGCTCCTAATACGTCTACGTTCACTGATGTGAACGAGCACTGGGCATCGGAAGCCATTCAGGAAATGACTGCTAGCGGCATTGTAAGCGGCTATCCTGATGGTTCATTCCGTCCAAATGCCCCTGTAACACGAGCAGAGTTCGTAGTCATGATCATGAAAGCCGCAGGAACAAACACAGGTAACAGCGGAGGAGCTGCAAGCTTCACCGACGGTACCGCAATTAGCACTTGGGCAAAGTCTGCAGTTGAAGAGGCGGTCAGCAAGGGCATCGTAAGCGGCTATGCCGACGGCAGTTTCCGGCCAAAAGAACGTATTACACGTGCGGAGCTCGTAACCATGGTTGCCAGAGCATTTAATATTGCTGTTGTTCAAGGCGATTCTAGCTTCACAGATAGTGCAAGCATTCCTAACTGGGCAAGTGGCGCAGCCGAGGCGCTGAAACAAAAAGGGGTATTGCAAGGACGTAAAGACGGACAGTTTGACGGGCAGGCAGAGGCCTCTCGCGCTGAGGCTATTACAATACTGTGGCAATTATTAAGCAGCCAATCCTAGTTTACGTGATAAAATGAAGTAAAAAACCAGTTTCTTATGAGACTGGTTTTTTTAATGATAAGATCTGCTGCATTCAAAGCAGCGTCCGCTCCTCCTCCAAAAGACCCGAACGATCAAAATCCACATCCTCAATAAACTCGATTACCTCGCCATTCGGGCTATAGACGAGCGCATTTCTGACGAGCAGCGGCGGCTCCCCAAGGGCAAGCTCGCTAGGCTCTATATACGCCTTCGCTCCGTGGGCAAGCGACTTCTGATAAATGACATCCACTTGATCAACATAAAAGGCCAGATGCAGCAGCGCCCCATGGACTACCTCCTCATCAGAAGCAGCTTTTCTCCCTTGTGCCGGAATGACGGCCTCATTATCGAAAATCTCTAGGCAGGTCCGTCCGTCAGGCGAAATCAGCATGGACGCTTCCTTGATCTGAAACGACGGCAAGCTCCAATGATGCCCCACCTTAAAACCTAAGGCCAGCGTGTAAAACGCAATCGTTTCTTGATAATTTTTAGCTTGAATAGCTACGTGCGCAAGTCCTTTTATACTCATCTGCCATCGCTCCCGTTTCGAATATGCCGTTTATTTTACGGGGAATATAGGGATAAATACATAGAATAGATGAGGATATTCGGCTAAAATAGTTCATATATCGCAGTTATTTAAGCAAAATAGGCTTATTTTTCAAGGCATAGCCTGGGAGGTGCTTATGATGGATCATCTCATTGATGATATTGATAAAAAAATTATGCAGCTGCTTCAGCAAAATGCCCGAATGCCCATCTCACAAATCAGCAAACAAATCGCCATGTCTCCCCCTTCGGTTAAAGAAAGAATAATGAAGCTGGAAGAGAAAAATATTATAGCTTCATACACAACCGTATTCTGTTTGCAGGAGCTGAATCGCGGAATGACCACCTTTATTCTCGTGAAAACAGAGCAATGCCAAGAGCTGGTCGATTTTTGCCACAACGCTGGTGAAGTAACAGATTTATTTCGAATAAGCGGGGAATATAATTATTTAATCAAAATACAAACCGGCTCCGTCGGCGAGGTTGCCGCTTTTCAAGATACGCTGGTCACGCTTGGAGCCTCCAAATCGCATATTAGTATGAAAAATATAATCGAGAACAGGGTTTTGCTCTAACGCTTGTTGTTGGCTAATAGCAATTGGCTATTGGCTAAGCATTTAATGCCCGCTTACGAAAAAAAGCCATCCCGCGAAGGATGGCTTGATCTGTCATTAAACGATGTTCAATTCGACTTTCATGTTTCCTCTTGTTGCTCTTGAATACGGGCAAACCTGATGCGCCGCTTCAACAAGCTCCTTCGCCACATCTGCATCTACGCCAACTACGGAAATGTCCAGCTTCGCTTCCAGACCGTAGCCGCCATCTTCTTCTTTGCCGAGCGTGACATGCGCTGTAACCTGCGTCTTCTCAACCTTGATCTTTTTCATTCTTGCGACAACGTTCAAGGCACTTTCAAAGCAAGCCGCATAGCCGCCAGCAAAAAGCTGCTCTGGATTCGTGGCGCCGCCTGGGCCGCCTAGCTCCTTAGGTGCGCGAATTGCTAATTCCAAAATGCCGTCCTCGGATTTAAGCTGACCGTCTCTTCCGCCTACTGCTGTTACTGTAGCTGTGTATAAATTTTGCATAACAATCGCCTCCGTTATTGTTTTGGTGTAGAAAGTTTAAGTTCTGGCGGTGCCGCCAATACGCCGCGTGCAAAGCCAGCGAATGCTGTGTAATGCGCCGATCCATTATGCTCGTCAATCGCCTGCTGATCCTGCCATTCCTCCAGCATCACAAAATGGCTGGGCTGCTCCGCATCCTCATACAGCTTGTAGCTTATATTGCCCGGCTCCTGCTGCGTCGCGGCAATCAGAATTTTCGCCTGCTCAATAAAAGCCTCACGTGCGTCTGCTTGTACCTTCAAAAAAGCTTGTACAATAATCATCTGTGCCTACCTCCATGCTGTGTGCTGCGACACCCTACTTTCTTATTACCCAAATTGCTAATTGCTATCCCAATAATTTGGAAATACAAGTCGGATATTAGAAGGCCTCACCAATAAATTGTATAAAATTTAATTTGATAAAACCAATATTAACGCATCGCTTTACCGCTGTCAACTGCCTTTAACAAAAAATGCTGCAAAAACACGGTTCCTAGACCCCCGCAGTTTGCCCACAGTTCGAACGCCCACTCCCTTTTTCAAGGACTGAGGTTCCGCTATTTTGGATTTTGAATCGATTTCAGGCCATAAGCGGACAGGATATCCGTTATTGCCCACATTATCCCAGAAATATGGCCAATTGCAGCCCATTAGTGGCTCCTGAGTCCGCGACCTATGCCTTAATCGGTGATTCGGTTGAAATAGCGGCCGCTGTGTCCACCAAGTCTAGCTTTATGCTAGGAGCAGACCAATGAAGCGAAATGCAGGAGGCTGCTTTTCAGTAAGTACATTCACATTCTCGTATATTCATATTCACAAATATTCACATCCATGAGGGGTGACATTCCCAGTAGTAGAGGAACTACATTTGACGTGGGCTTCGATCAGGATCTGGATCACTTACGCTTACGCTTACGTTTGCATCCACGTCCTAGCAACAAAATCCCAAAATAAACGTTATACATATATAGGAAAACGCATAGGGAGGGTTCAAACTGAAATTTCGGGAAAATACGCAGCTGCACAGCAAAGCTATTATTATTGCCGTTTTATTGGCGGCTACTATAGCAAGCCTCACTTTGGCAGATCACTTAAGAGCGGTGACAGGCCGCGCAATTTATTTATTTTTGGATTGGGATGTGTTTCTGGCGTGGGTTCCACTGGGGCTTTCCTTAATCATTGAGCTGGCAGCTTTTTATTTGAAGCAGAAGCATACAGCGGTGAAGACGCTGATTTTGCTGCCTCTCGGACTGGTATGGCTGCTCTTCTATCCAAACGCCGCTTATTTGATCACGGACCTGCTGCATCCCTTTATGCGAGTTCAGGCCGATGGGGGCGGGCATTTTGTCCAGACGATGGAATTTTGGCAGCATCTTTTTATTTTTCTGACGGCAGCTTCAGTCGGTGTGCTGGTAAGCGTCGTCTCGCTGTACTCGCTGCATCAGCTCATCCGTCAAGCCTTTGGCGCTGTTACTGGCTGGCTGTTCACTGTTGTTGTTTTGCTGCTCAGCAGCTTCGGCATCTATATTGGCAGGTTTGTACGCTGGAACACTTGGGATGTATGGGCACGACCGCATGTCGTATTCGGCCAGCTCTATGAGATCGTAACGAATGCGAAGGCAGAAGTACTGCTTATCCCCTTCACCTTGTCAATCTTTGCCTTCACTTTGTTTTTCTACGTAGTGCTTTACGCCTTTACTTGGATGAGGCGGTAGATATCGAGTGTCTGAGTGTTAGAGTGTCTGGGTTCCTAAATGCCTATAGCCCCCTATCCGATTTCGGCTAGGGGGCTTCTTGTCCTTCCTTGAAAAAAGCAAGCAGCTCAGCAGTCATGCTCTGCACAGCATCCTCTTGCGGCATGCGGATAAAGCGGCTGATTCGTATCATCTCCGGCTCAAAAAATCGGATCAGCGCAAGTGCCGCCTGCTCATCATTTTGCTGAACCAGCTCGAGCAGCCTCAGGAACTCAGCATCTGACATAGCTGCTTCAGCGTCTTTTGCTTCCATTTGTTCACCGCCTGCTGGCTCATGTTCAGCGCCTTGGCCACCTGCGCTTCCGTCTTATCCTGCAAATACAGCTCATGAATGACTGTTCGGCCCAGCTTTGAAGGGAGCGCAGCAAGCAGCTGCTGCACTAATAATTTCTGCTCCATCTGGTCGGAATCGCTATCCGGCCGGACGGGCTCATAAGTGAGCGAGCATTCATGCTTGCGCTGCTTTTTCGCCTGATACTGGATGCGCCAGCCGATGCGGTAGAGTTCTTTTTTATAAAAATCAATAACCGTCCTCGCTTCATCCATCTACTAAAACCTCCTCTATCGTTATAATCATCTCATTCGTTAGGATAATTATAACAATTATAGGAGCTTATTAAAGGACATCTAGCGGACACAAGGCGGACTGAAAGCGGACCCGCTTGCTACTGGTACTTCTGAGTCTCCTTGAAATATGCCAAATTGTTCGCAATAAACAAAACTAACAGGAGGAGGAACGGAAACAATTGAAAGCTGCTTAGCGCGGAATAGGCAAAGGTGACAAATACGAGCGCATACAGCGTATTATTAATCATGTTGAAGGCGCGATACGACGCTTTATACACAATGAATTTCTCCGCCTCATCCAGCTTGTCCATATAGGCCTGTTTTGCTCCAAAAGGGCGTCCGGTGTCAAAAACCCGCTTCGGAAAATTGCGGTTAAACACTTTAAATAGCAGCGATTGCAGCCGAATGTGTGCCAGCACCAGTAAAATCGAAATAATTAGAAGGGCAAGCACAGGCTTGCCGTGTATGTCCTCAATAATCATTTGTGAAAGCAGCGTCATGCTGCCAACGATCGCCGTATACGTGCCAAAGGTGTTCAGCATCATGCTGGAGCTGAGCAGCCTCTCCCCCTTCTCCTTATCCTCCTCCTGGTTGAACTTCAGACAATACCTTACGCTGGCTGCCCAAGTTCCAATAGAAGCGAGCAGAAACAGCATATGGATGACATCAAGGCGAAAAAAGCCCACCGATATCCCCTCGAAATTCAGCTTCCCTGCATTCGACATCCCAAAATAACTTACTCCAAAACCTAATAATCCACCTATAACAATAATAAGCACCCACTGCAGCTTCTGCGATTTCCCCTTGCTCATTGAAGTTCCCCCTCATCATCCAATATAAAAATAAATTCCACAGGCTCCTTAAACAGCTTCGCCATCTTTAACGCCAGAACCACTGATGGTGAATAGTCGCCCCGTTCAATTAAGCTGATCGTTTGCCGAGAGACATCAATGGCTTCAGCCAGCTCCGACTGGCTCATTCGAAAACGAGCCCTTAATTCGCGAACCCGATTATCGAGCTTCATACGTCCACCTCCATGTGACTAATATACAGGATGCACGACATAATGTAAACTAAAGTTGTCAAAATAATAAATAAAACTTACAAATCATATGCTGTTTGGTGTCACGCATATTTTGAATGCTTTATCGGGGCAAAATGCGGTTGATACGACGATCCAAATCGTCTATTCCTTAGCGGTCGGCCTTTCCCTTGCGTTATTAATGGTGAAAAATCGCAACATTGTGCCGCTGATTTTGTTTCATTTTGTGCATAACCTAATTCAGTTTCTTGGCAATGAGCGTACCGCCATCGGCCCAGATCTGCTCAGTATCGCGATCCTTGCGGTGCATTGCGTTTGGTTAGGCATGAGTCTGAGAAAAGGGAAAGCAACAGCTTAACGCAGCACTTTTTGGTAAATCCAATTTTCTCCATGAGTTTGAAAGCAAAGAGACTTCCATAAGCCTCAGCAGCTTGAACAGAAGTCTCTTTATTGATTTACATGCAACCGGACCAACTGTGTTTCCCAGTTAGTCCGTAAGCACGAGCGGCTCATACTCACCATCCAGTATGCGGTCGATGAACGCCCCCGGCTTTTTCCTCAGCTTCGCCCATGTCGCGTCAGGCAGCATCATCAGCTCCTTATGCTCCACATCGTAGCTGGCGAATTTCTTATGTGCCGGCACCCAGACGAACATGCCCAGCGGCGAATAATTGTCCATATCTACAAGTAAATTAAGCAGCTTGAGCCCCTGATACTCCAGTTCAGAGACGTCCAAAACCGAACCAAACTCAATATAGGATACCTGCTCACAATCCGGTATTTCAACCCGGCTGCTCGTCTCTCCCAGATCGCGGATAATGGCGGCAGGAAGGCCTGCTTTTTTCAATTGAGCCGCTCGGTTATCGAAATCATGCAGCTCCTTCGGCTCGTATGAATAGATGAGTTCCATCACTTCTTTGTGCTTATAGCGCTTCGCGTCCGTGTAAGCCCGCTCTCCATAGCTGTCTTTAATCGATGGATCAGCGCCCGCGTCCAGCAAATAACGAACGATCGGCAAATGCCCGATGCCAGCAGCCGCTTGCAGCGGCGTTCCGCCATATGGGCGCACCATATCCGGCTCATTAAAATTAACGGGAGCGCCTGCCTCCACCAGCATTTTAACCAAATCCAGACGTCCGCCCGCTGCTCCTCGCAAAGCAAGTCCGCCATGTAGAGCCACATCAATGCCGAGCGCCAGCAGCGCCTCTACCGCCTTAGCATTTTCCCAGCTGACAGCATGAGACAAGGCAGAGCTGCCCACATGAGATACCGCATTAATGTCCGCGCCCTGCTCCAGCAAAAACTCGAATACTGGGCGCTTGCCCTGCTTCGAAGCCGTAACGATTGCTGGATTTTTTAAATCATTCAAATCCATGCCTTCGGAAATAAGCGTTTTGATTACTTCAATATTCCCGCTCTTGCAAGCTTGCACCATACGCTCTTCCCATTCCGTTTCCATCAAAACTCCCCCACTTTCCCAAGCGTAAATGGCCGAAAGCCATCCTCTGGCGGCAAAGCTACCGTTTCGAGGGTGAAATATAGAGAATGGATGAAAAAATCATATCCTTTCCTAATATTTCAAAAAAATTTAGCGCTCCTCTCTCTATTTTACCCTTAATGGCTCCTGCAAGGATATATGGATTTCCCATTCTTTGGAGGCCATGACCACGAACGTATTACGCAGCCAAAACAGAAAAATACCACTCCTCCAAACGATCGCCCGGAGAAACGGTATTTTGCGCTGCTTATTGAATTTAGCATTTATTCCGCACCTGCCGTGCCGGATTTTCTCCGCTTGCCCGTCAGCTGGAACTGCTCGATTTCCTTGCATATTTCATGCTGCCAATTTATATCCTTGCTCATTGAGGCAAGCAGCGACATATTCGCCAAATAAGCGGCTTCGCTGACATAATTCACGTTGAGCTGCTGGCATTGCTCCAGCTCCACAGCTTCGCTTGGCGAAAGCTGCCGTTTTTTGCTGTGCAGCCACAGCTCTGCCATTCGCTGATGAAACGGGATTACCACTTGCGACCACCACCCTATACGAGCCAGCGTACCCTTTTTAGCCGCAAAATATGCTTTATACCCTTCTAACAAATAGTATTTATAAGTTTCGCTTGAATTAATCCCCGTATTGGATCATTAACGGTCTGGCATTATAAAGGAGTAGATTCTATGGTATTTTTTGATCAAATAAATCACTAAAACGTTTTTATATTTCATTTTTCCGTCTCTTTATTTCATTTATTTTGCGCCATTGTACTGCGTGGGGATGCTCTTTCTGCTAAACTGATCTTAGGTATAGCGCTTTCATTCCACTTGCTTTGCAAAATTTCCAGCTATTGACGTAGCGTTCATTCGATCGTATTATCGTTGATAAACCGCAGCAGTGTTGACGGCATTATTATTTGCATAAGATGGGGAGGAAGCGTACTTGCGTCTAGATTTTCATTTTAGCTTGGAAAATAAACCTTATTCGATTGCTCGGCTGCAGCCGCTGACGCCACTCTTCGGGAAAGGAGATTAACATGACGAATGCCGTTTCTTCCGTGTGGGAAATCAGCTATTATGAGCTGACCATTCGCCTGCTGCTCGCAGTCGTGCTGGGCGGACTCGTCGGTCTTGAGCGCGAATTCGGCGGCCACTCCGCAGGCTTCCGCACACATATCCTCGTATCTCTAGGCTCTTCTACCGTCGTTTTGCTATCCATGTACGGATTCGCTGCATTCGCGAATGAGCCTCGTGTTACTCTCGATCCGGCAAGGCTAGCCGCACAGGTTATTAGCGGCATCGGCTTTCTGGGAGCCGGTACGATTCTCCGCAAGGGCACTGGCATTTCGGGTCTGACAACGGCAGCTTCCTTGTGGGTGGTAGCAGCCATCGGTCTATCGGTTGGAGCTGGATTTTATGTGGCAGCAGCTATCTCTACTACATTGGCGGTGATATCTTTGTTTGTATTCAACAAACTGGAAAAAACATTTTCGCGAACAAAACGCATTCATGAAATTAGATTCAAGCTGGCGAAGCACACTTCCGGCTTGCAGGACATAGTAGCTACTTTCCATGAACACGGCATGAAAATTCATAAGCTGACCATATTAGATGATGACGATGATTCATCTGAGCAAATGGGTGGCTCGAAGACGATGAATGTCATTATTCAGGTGAAATTCAAAGGAACAAGCCTTTTCAGCGACCTAACGCTGATGATGGCCTCCATGGATGGCGTTCGGGGCATGGAAATTAGCGGAGAACCGCTTTAATTATAGTGCACAGGCGTGTTATGAACCGAACTTAAACTTAATACCATTACAAATATTAATATTGATTCAAAAAGAAGCAATCCCGAGTAGTTAGCCTCTTGGGATTGCTTCTTTTTTATTTTGCCCTCATCGTTCTAATTACAGTAATTATTGACAGCATGAGCACAGGAATGAGTACAGCTACAGCCTTATTAGCACCATCCAACAGTAGCCAAGTACTAATACCTAACAATAGGATCAAAACTGCTAAAATCCAATAACCAGTATGTGTTATTTTACTTTTTGATTTTTTTCTTATTATAAGTGTGATCAAAAGAAATATAACAACATAAAATAAAAGGAACCCATAAATTAGAATATTACCCAATATCATATAGCCCGCAACTTTCTAGTTAGACGTAGATTCAAAGTAAGGGAGCGGGAGCCAATGTAAGTTCAATGTAAGTTCAATGTCACTCCTCTTCCCTTATTATTATGTGACATCGAATTTGCAATCATAAATGATCCTACAGCTACAATTGTAGCTGCTGCGGAGGCGGAAAGACCTACTGGTGGATTTACAACTGCAATAGCTCCACCAACAACTGCTACTAAGACCCACACCTGACCAGATTGATTTAGTTGATAAACTTGATCAATTGTTTCTTGATTATTAAAAGTTACAGCCACTCCCCACCAATAGAGATTAGCAAAAACATACTTTTGTGCACCTTCGATACTTTTTTGAGGAAATGAAAGGCTTGTAGAGTTTGCATTAGTATTTTGAAGTAGCTTTTTGTTTGCAGCTTGCTTAAAACTATCAATGTTGCTAGAAGATTGAGCTACCTCAATATTGGCTACCGGTTCACCATTTTCGATTTTCAGTAACTTTTGATCAATAGCATCGTTAACACTGTCAACAGCCCTAGAGTACGATTGATACACCTCACTACTATACAATGGTTCTGCTGCTGGATCAATGTAATATAGATTGTCTTCACCAAGTTTAATATATTTTGTAATTGTTTCACCAGCTTGGACAATTTCCTCTGTTAACTCGCTACTTTTCACCTTTAAAATGTGGGATTGATTAGATGCAACCTTTACATCTAACTGTTTTACAGTTTTAGGGACGTCCGAAGCAAAAGCAGCGGACGGAACAATGCTCCCACATAGCATTGCAAAAGAAGAGAGTGTTACGATCGTTTTCTTGAATCTCATAGTACAACTCCTTTTCCGTTTATAGGAATTAAATTTAACACATAAATTATTAAAATGTATAATTTACCAAAATAAATATGTTTTGTTTGTGAACGTCTGTAAGTAAACCCTCTTTCATAAAGCGCAATCATTTGCACTTCAAGCTAGAATCATTATTACAGTTACACCTCAATATTCATATAAAAGGAAACACGCCCGCTTTTGCAATTAGCAAATAGCAGGCGCGCAGGATTAACATATTTCAAAAATCCTCATATCATCTTCTATTATAATTTGACTGACCTAGCCTTAAAAGCTCACCCCAATTTAATTGCGTGAACCATATTAATCTCCACCGTTAATATATAACTAAATAAAACATGTACTTGGTAGGTCTAGCGGCACCTTCCTCCCCCTTATTGGTTTTTTGGTTACTAGCTCAAGTCTTAGCCCCCATTTTAACCCACCTAGCTTGGCAGCGCTCTTAGCTCCCGAGATTCGCGGATATGGCCGATACCCTCCTGGCACATGCCGTATGGCTGCCATGGGCAGTCCGAGCATAAGCGGTTAATGTCGCCAGGCACAATGCGGCTTGCGACGGACTCGCACACATCAGACCATTTTGCCACACTGCCTATCGTTAATCCGACTTCCTGCAAAATGGCTTGGTCCTTCTGATAGACGCTCTTATTCTCGCAATGGGACGGCTTATCCGCCGGGAACGCCTTGCAAATATCGTCAGGACCATCAATGATTTCAATGATGGTATCAGGCTGCTGGCGCAGCTGCTCATATACGGCTGTCATATTGACGCAGAAGCCCTCCGAGTAGCCCTTGCCCCGATAACCGAGCAGACAAAATAAATGATGGCCCCGCAAACGAATGTTCATGATGCTCCTCCCACTCTCCGTTTCAATGTTAACCAAATTATATCACGAAGGTTAACATACTTGCGAGCAATGAGAGGCGAGTTAATGAACGTACTAGGAGAAGCGATATTCAGAAATTTGCCCGCTAGGGATAAAACCGATATTGCGATACGCTTTGTTTGCGGCTGAGTTTTGAACATCCGCATACAGCATCGGCTCTAAACCACCTTCCACAATAATGGCGCTTACCTCTGCAACCACAGCGCTGGCAAATCCGCGATTTCTCGCATCCAGCGCCGTATAAACCGCATTAATTCTAGCATGCCTTGCTGTACGATGAGCTATCGCTGCCATGGATACAATTCTCTCCGCCTCAACCCACACATATAATTCGCCTGATTCCACCATTTCCGCGGCAGCCGGAATTTGGCTTGCTACCTCCACCTGCTGACCATATGCCTCTTGCGTAAAGGCAGCGATGAAGCCCGCCACCGTCTTAATATCTTCCTTTCCCGCTTTTCTTATGGCTCCCCCTATACCTGTAGGCTGCCGTACGACTGGACACCGATAGGCCGCAAGCTTTATATGCAGGCGATGGCTCTGCCCTGTTAACGGCGGATACACTCTGGCGAAAAGTCCGGTCAGCTCTGGGCTGCCCGATATCCCCGTTACCTCAATGCCTTCTCTATACAGCTGCCCCGCCAGATTTCGAGCCACTCCCTCACGAACCGCGTCGGACAGTTCTGGCGCCATCCACAGCCAGCCGCTATTTCCGGGCGTTTTTGCAAAAATCATTGTATCATCCGCCGTCTTCCAGCAGAGCTTCGTTTCCGAATCACAAATGCGGTAAATGATATTATAGGCGACCTCATCGGCAAGGAAAGAACCCTTCTGCAGCACCGAATCATCGCATTCAAACCTTTCCAGCATCAGCCTCTCTCCTCTTTATAAAATCGCTTTATTGCTTCGTTTTCGCCAGCTCACCGATCAATTCTGGCAGCCAATCTTTTATGTGCTTAAATGCAAATCCTGCCGTTTCCGCCTTACTTGTATCCATATACCAAGAAACAGGTACGCCAAACGGCGATTGATGTTCTTCGGATGCTTCTTCAACAATTTTTGCATTTTTACCCACAAATCCTTCAATAATCGACATCATTTGATTCAAGCCAATTCTCCCTTGAGAGCAAGCATTAATTGGCCCTGTAATATCAGACTTTCCAAGCCATTCGAGGAATTCAGCTGCTTCATCCGAGTGAATGAACGATAGCTCAGCCTCAGGAGCAGGCATGGAAATCGCTACTTCTTTTTGCACATTTTCAATATGGAAGTGCATCCGGCGGGTGTAATCATCCGGGCCGAGCACAAACGGAATGCGCACAGCTGCTGTTGGAAACGACGCTTCCTGCATAAAAACCGCCTCAACAAGCCGTTTTCCGTCGGCGTAACTGAGGGAGGAGAAGGTATCCGGCTCGGGCAGCTCGCAAGTATAAGGATCAAAAACCTGCTCCGTTAGCGGTTCCTCACCAAATGGATATACGCTCATAGAAGAAGTGACGATGTATTTGCCCGTACGCCCACTAAATAGGCAAGTGGCCTCCCGCGCCTCCTTAGGCGAGAAGCAAATGTTGTCGTAGATGACGTCGAAGCTTGCCCCGCCAAGCGCTTTAGCTAGTGCGGCCGCGTCGGTTCGGTCGACACATATGCGTTTTACCGCGTCGCCAAAAGGGTCAAGCTTAATGCCGCGAGTAACAATCGTCACTTCCGCCTGCTGGTTAATAAGACGCTGCACAAGCTTTTTTCCGAAAAACCGCGTTCCTCCCAGAATCAATACCTTCACCTATCAGCACCTCCAACACTTTGAATTTTCGTATAGTTCCTGTATTGTATCATTATCGCAAATACTACAGTTAGAAATATAAGGAAATTCTAATTCATTCACTCTATTTTAGGAGGCTGCTATGAAAACCCTGCTTGTAGTCGATGATGATGCCCATATCCGCACGCTGCTGAGGCACTTTATGACGAAAGAAGGCTATCGCGTCGTTGAGGCAAAAGAGGGAGAGGATGCCGTACATAAGCTGAAGGAGCATCCGATTGATCTTGCGATATTAGATGTCATGATGCCGCGGATGGATGGACTAGAGCTTTGCGGGTATATTCGGACGAATTACGATATCCCGATTATTTTGCTGACGGCGCGGGAGCAGCTGACGGATAAGGAGCAGGGTTATTTGCGCGGCACTGACGATTATGTCACTAAGCCATTTGAACCGGAGGAGCTGCTGTTTCGCATCAAGGCGCTGTTTCGCCGTTATTCTATTTCCTCCAGTGACAAAATCCAGCTCGGCCGCCTTACCATCGACCGTAAAAACTACGAGATTGCCGATGGAGATGCGATGCTTCTGCTGCCGCTTAAGGAGTTTGAGCTGCTGGCGCAGCTTGCCGAATATCCGGGACGGCTGTTTTCACGCGAGGAGCTCATTCGGCTCGTATGGGCGGCGGATTATGAAGGAGATGAACGAACGGTGGATGTGCATATTAAACGGCTGCGGCAGCGTTTTGCTGCATATGAACAAGACTTCCGCATTACGACAGTGCGGGGAATCGGCTACAAAATCGAGCTGGCAGCGCCATGAAGTCGCTCTACTCTAGGGTTTTTCTAGTAGCAATGGCAGCCATTATTGGCAGCAGCTTTCTCGGTTTTCTGGTGTCTAATCTTTATTATCATAATAAGCTCAAGCCTTATAACGATGCCAAGCTGACCCGCATTGCCCTGCAAATGCAGCAGTTCGCCGAAGCACAGCCGGAGCTGGCTACTGCTTATCTCGCCAATGCGGCCGAGCTCGGCTATGAAATATTGCTGGCGGACGATCAAGGCGCCGAGCGTTACTTCGGACGAGCTTTTCGGGAAAAAGAGCTGGCGGATGACGTGCTGCGCACCGTACTCGCTGGCGGGCAATACCACGGCATCGCGGAGTTTCCCAATCAGCTGTTTATTACCGGCTTTTTCGACAACACGCTCAGCAATACGGTGGGCGTTCCGCTGCAATTGGAAGGCAAACGGTATGCGCTGTTCATACGCCCGGATGTTATTTTGCAATTTGGCGAGCTGCGCAGCTTCTTTGCGATGATCGGGCTGCTGACCGTTGCCTTCAGCCTGCTCTGCTTCCTGCTCAGCACCCGCTATTTGGTGAAGCCCGTCACGAGGCTGACAGAAGCAACGCAGCGGATCGCTCAGGGAAACTACGCCCTGTCGCTGAATACGAAGCGGCGAGATGAAATCGGGCAGCTCGCTGCCCATTTTATGACGATGAGCCAGGAGCTTGAGCGGGTAGAGCAAGCACGGCAGGAGTTTGTCGCCAACGTCTCGCATGAAATCCAGTCGCCGCTTACCTCCATTCAAGGCTTTGCGCACGCCTTGGCGGAGAAAGAATTGCCCACCGGTGAGCGTACCCATTATGCCGCTATCATTGGCGAGGAAAGCCGCCGCCTAGCGGCACTCACCAAGGAGCTGCTGCTGCTGTCATCGCTGGACCAAGCTGCGGAGGCGCTTCAGCGTAAGCCCTTCAATCTGCGCACTCAGCTGCGGCAGGTTGCACAAGTGATGGAATGGCAGCTTACAGAGAAGGAAATTGCACTCAGAATCGCTGTCCCCAGCTCTCTAATGCTTGATGGCGATGAAATGCTGCTGTATCAGGTATGGATGAATCTGTTGTCCAATGCCGCTAAATACATCCCATCAGGAAGGGCGATTGAGGTGGGAGCCAAGCTGGAGCGAGGGCGCTGTGTTATTCGGGTCACCGATACGGGAGACGGCATCAGCAAGGAGCAGCTGCCGTTTCTGTTTGATCGCTTCTACCGCGCCGATCGGGCCAGAGAACGAGGAACCGAGGGAAGCTTTCCCCCAAACAACCGCCCAGGTGACTCCGTCGGCTCAGGACTAGGGCTCGCCATTACCCAAAAAATCGTCCACCTGCATAACGGGACGATTGAGACAGCCAGCGAGCCCGGTCAAGGCACGACCTTCACCGTGACGCTTCCACAGCCCTAACGGATCGCTTTTTTCAAAAATATAAGCGGAATGAAACGAGCCTCGCCGCCAAAGGACGGCGATAGCCGTTTCACCTTGAATTCTAAGAATGTATAAGTTTGATCCTTATATCCGCTTAGAATTCTCCGACAAAGCTCTTCGCTCGTCCTAGAAGGACGACGAATTCGTTTTTGCTTATCCAAATTTGTAATTTGCCGTTCATACGCCGTTCATTTTCACTTTTTACACTTGTGGCATCACAAGTAGGAGGAATGAGAATGTATTTGGCCCTTAGAGAAATGCGTTTTGCCAAAACCCGTTATTTGCTCATTATGGCGATTATGCTGCTCGTTTCCTTTCTGGTCCTGTTCGTAACCGGACTTGCGGGCGGGCTCGCTTATGCGAATGCCTCCGCTGTCGAAAATATGCCCGCCACCCATTTCCTTATGCAGCAGGATGCGAGTCAACGCTTCGCCCGCTCTATCGTTGGGGAGAAGGAGCTTAACAAAGCCCGTTCGGTCGTTGGCGACGCAAATGCCCAGCGGCTTGGCGTGCAAATGACGACGGTAACAGGCGGAACGGACGGAATGAAAACAGATATTACGTTATTCGGCGTGGACATGAGCAGCTGGCTCGCACCGACTGTCGTCTCCGGCTCAGCCGTCTCCAATACGGGGGCAGGCGAGGTTGTCGTAGACCGCAAGCTGGCGGAGGAAGGCATAACCGTCGGCAGCTTGCTGCATGACCAAACGACAGGACTCACGTGGACCGTTAGCGGCTTTACGGAAAATCAGTCGTTCAGCCATACGCCTGCCGTATTTATGAACCTAAGCGACTGGCAGCAGTTGAAGCAGCAAATGGCCGGCCGCGCAGCAGTTGATCCCGCATTCGCCGCCCCATTCAATGCCATAGCCATACAAGCAACGGATACAGAAGCAGAGCTGCTTTCACAGCAGCTTGAAGATGCGGCGATTATTACGCAAAAGCAAGCGGTAGCCAGCATTCCCGGCTACAAAGAAGAGCAAGGCTCGCTGATGATGATGATCAGCTTCCTGTTCGTCATCTCCGCCTTCGTGCTCGCCGTCTTCTTCTACGTCATCACCATTCAGAAGACGAGCCAATTCGGCATTCTCAAAGCGATTGGCACCCAGACATTCTATTTAGCGCGCAGCGTTGTGGCTCAAGCGCTCGTACTTGCTGCTGCCAGCTTAGCCGTAAGCTGCCTGCTGGTTGCGCTTATGGAGGCGGCTCTGCCCGCTTCGATGCCGTTTCAGTTATCGCCGGCAACGACCTTGTATACTTGCCTGCTTTTTATCGCCATGTCGCTGCTTGGCTCGCTTATTTCCGTCATTCAAGTGGCGCGAACTGACGCGCTAGAAGCAATAGGGAGGACAGCAGGATGACAACGACAAAGCTTATGCTGAATGAAATTACGCGGGTTTATCATGATGGCGATACCCAGCTGACCGTGCTGGATAAGCTTTCGCTTGAAGTAAAAGCAGGGGAGCTCGTCGCGGTAATGGGGCCTTCCGGCTCTGGCAAAAGCACCTTTCTATCGATTGCAGGAGCGCTTCTGACGCCGACCAGCGGCGAAGTGCTCATCGACGGCGAATCGCTTGCCGGCAAAAACGGGCAGCAGCTCAGCAAGCTGCGGCTGCATAACATCGGCTTTATTTTTCAAAGCGCTAATCTGCTTCCCTATTTGAAGGTAGAGGAGCAGTTGATGCTCGTCGCCAAACTGGCGGATAGGGATAAGCGGGCCGCTCATGCCCGATCAGCCATGCTGCTGGAGCGCCTGGGCCTGCTGCATCGCCGTTCAGCCTATCCGAATCAGCTGTCTGGCGGGGAAAAACAGCGCGTTGCCATTGCGCGGGCCTGGATGAATGACCCGGCCATTTTGTTTGCCGATGAGCCGACGGCGAGTCTGGATGCAAGCCGAGGGCAGGAGGTTGTGGCGATGCTCGCTCGCGAGGTGAAAACGGAGGGCAAAGCCGCCGTTATGGTTACGCATGATGAGCGTGTACTGCATTTATGCGACCGCATTTTACATTTAAAAAATGGCGTATTAGTCAGCGCATAAGCACCAGCATAACGGCCACATGACGATAATATAACGACTATGTGAGCGGGATTTAAGCCCGCAGCCCTAGCTGTTTCAAGCAAGAACAGCCCCTTCGGTGGACGGCTGCCTTCATCCGCTTTGGTATAATTTTCTTATACCTGTGTCTCGTACCGAAAGGATGATAGTATGATCGCCAAGATTGGAGATATTTTTGCTGTATATGAAGAACGGCTTCAGCAATATGCCGCCTGCCAGGTTATTAGGATTAAAGAGCAGGCTTCGAGCCGTCAAAAAGACTTAATCGCCGTGCTGGAGCTTGATTGGCACAGCGACCAGCTGCCGACCGAGGACGAGCTGGGGCATATAAAGCCGCTCATTTGCAATTATTATTTTTGGAATGACCGCTGGGATTACTGCTTTGTGGACGCCAATGTGCCCCAGCATTATCGCCTAGTCGGCAACATTCCCCCGCTTATTGAAGCGGAATGCAACAGCTATGGCGGCTGGCGGACGGGCGGCAGCTTATATCGGCAGCTCCAGTGGGAGGCGATTCCCGCCGAGCTTCGCGCCCGTTTCAAAGCAGCAGCGGGCTCCAACGAACAGGTGGACATTGCCGGATTCCCGGCAAAGCTGTCGACAAGCACGTTACGCCAGGGGGCGCTGGAGCAGCTGGAGGACTGGTCGGAGCTGCATAAGCTGCCCTGTTTGACTCAGATTCACACCACGCACCCCTATAGGCCTGAGCTTAGCGCCTATTTGCAAAGCACACCGTTCGTGAATGAGCTGCATTTGGACGATCCCCGTGCCACAGAGCTGGATTTCACGGGAACGAGCTTAAGCCGCCTTATCTTGAAGGCTGAGCAAGTGGAATCGCTAAAGCTTCCTAAAGGGCTGAGCCAGCTTTCCTTAGTCGGTCCCGTTTCCGATAAGCTGCGGATTCATGCAGAACATGATGGCAAGGAGCTTCTGCTTATGATGGACAAGCAAGCGACAAGCCATTATGGACTAAGCCAGTTAGGGGCACTGAATATTCGCGGGGTAGCGGACATCGATTTGGCCGAGCTCGCCGGGCAGTTTCCTCATTTGCACGAGCTGCGCATTTGGGGGGCTCCAGGGTACGCTGCAAATATGGGCGAAATCGCCAAGCTCAAGGGGCTGCACACCTTCACAACCTATGATCTGTTCGGCTTCTCCGGCGAGGAGTTCCCCCTGCCAGACACGCTGCCGCAGCTCGGCATGCTTTGGCTGGACAGCCTTCCTGCTGATGCCGCCAAGACGATCAAAGCCCGCTACAAAAAGGCGGCAGCAGACGGCCTCGACCTCTCCGTCACCAAGCCCCGCAAGCCTGAATGGATGGCTGAAAATTTGACCAATCCATTCCGCGACTGGGATGGGCGTGAGCATATTACGAGCACCAACGCCAAAAAAGCGATGAATCTCTATAAAAAAATGCTGGGCGAGCTTGGCATGCTGGAGAAGCAAGCCGCTTCGGGCTTGAATGCCGCGGAAGTACACGCTGCTCTGGGCGCGCTCGTAACGGATTTTACTGCAACACTCAATAAAATGGACAGCCGCAGCGGCTTCATCGAGACGATTGAACGCGAGGAGGTTTACGAGGTGCTGCATGATCTGCTGAAAAATACGAAGCCGAACCTCGCCGAATCCGGCATCGAGATCGATTTGAACCAGCTGTTCGATATTTTTGACGCTGAACGGGATTTTTAAATCATAGATTCAGCTTACACTAGACACGAAAAACCGCCTGTCTCCGGGCTTCCGGGAGCAGGCGGTTTTCGCATTTGCCGAGCTTAGCTTTAACCTAATTCCGACCTATTTCTTAACACTAGTGAGCTAGTTACTGCTAGTTACTCATCATCCCCCATATCGGCCACATAGGCGGAAGCCGACCGTCTGCCTTCCCGCGATTTGGCGGACACGCGCTTCTCGGCCTGTTTTTTCGTGCGCCTATTTACCGATTCCTCTTTACGCGCCATATGCGCCAGCTCCTTCTCCATCTTCTTGAAGTTGGCAAAGCGGCGCTGCTCCAGCGTTCCATCCGCAATCGCCTGCTTGACGGCACAGCCCTCCTCCTTAACATGTCGACAATCGTGAAAACGGCAGCTCGCAGCCAGCTCCCCAATATCGGAAAAAGTCGTATCCATACCCTCATCTGACTCCCATAATTGCAGCTCCCGCATACCCGGCGTGTCAACGATAATCGCACCGCTCGGCGTGACAAACATTTCACGATGTGTCGTCGTATGCCGCCCTCTGGCGTCGCTTTCGCGAATTTGCTGGACGCGCTGCTTCTCTTCATCCGCCAGCCAGTTAAGCAGCGTCGACTTGCCGACACCGGAGGAGCCGGTTATCGCGATCGTCTGCCCAAGGAGCAAATATTCGGCTAACGCCTCCCGCCCCTGATTTTCAAAAGCACTCACGGTATGGACGGGAACGCCGGGAGCTATCCCCTCCACCAGCGCGGTATAATGATCGGGGTCATCACAAAGATCGGCCTTGGTCAGCAGCACAACCGGCTTCGCCCCGCTCTCCCACACGGCGAGCAAATACCGCTCTATTTTCCGCAGATTAAAATCCTGATTCAAGGCATTCGTAATAAAAACATAATCCAGGTTGGCGCTGATTACCTGCACATCGACCCGCTGCCCTGCCTCCTTGCGCACCATCGCCGAGCGGCGGGGCAGAAGCGCATGAATAACGGCCCTCGCCTCACCGGGGAGCGGCTGCGCCAGCACCCAATCGCCTACCGCTGGAAAATCTCCGCGATTGACTGCTTCAAACTCGAATTTTCCGGTGACAACGGCCGCCTGCTCGCCTGCGTCCGTCACAATTCGGTACTGATGTGAAAACTGCGCTACGACGCGCGCTGGCACCAGCGGCACACCTCCTGCTGCTATGCGCTGCAGCTCGACTTCCCAATGCTCATTCCAGCCATAGGCCTGCAGCAGCGTTTTGTGTTCCTGTGTTTCCGGTTGTTGCTTGTTTTCTTGATTTTCCTTATTCAATGTCAAATCGTATTCCTCCATTTGTTGGATGATTATTTATTTAGGTAAAGCAAAAAAGACCACAGCATAATCCTGCGGTCTTTTTCTCGCACAGCGATGCCAAGGAGCAGCATCTGTACGCACAAACGCAAAGGGCAGTCTCCACCTTTCGGCGGCCAAAGCCCATTTCGAGGGTGAAATATAAGCCGGTTATAAGCGTGAAGCTTATAAAGGCTTATATTTTAAAAAAGTCCGCAGGACACCAACTTGGTCTCCTGCGGACACAAAAAAGCTTCAAAAACGGCCCAGCCCTGCTGCACTTCCCCCAGCAGAAGCCTTATGCTCTATCCGTCTTCTTAGCTTAAGTCCGTAGAGACCGACGCCATAACAATTAACTCTCTGCTCATTGTGCTCATATAACATCAGCCTCCTTCTTCAAATTAGTTCCAGTATAGACTTGGAAGACCAGCCAGTCAAGCCGGGCAGTCGCCTTTTTATTGCTTGTTTATTTAGAGACGTAGTAGAATTAAGTTTAAAACCGTGCTACAGGCACGAAGGAGAATGGAAATGGACGAGACGACAACTGGAAAACTAAAAGTATACATGGCAGGCTTCGAGGTGTTTCGCACCGATGCTGTGGAGCTGGGCAAGCAAATGAAGGAGCTTTGCGAGGCATACGGCTTTGAAGGTATTTTTCCGCTGGATAAAGATATTAAGCCTTCACCGACAAAATGGGAGACGGCACAGGCGATTTTCGCCGGCAACGTCAAGCTTGTGCAGAAGGCCGATATTATCATCGCCAACTTGAACCCTTTTCGCGGACATGAGCCGGATTCCGGCACGGTATTTGAGTGCGGGCTTGGCTACGCGATGAATAAGAAGCTGTACGGCTTCGTCAGCGATAAGCGCACACAGGCGGAGAAGCTGCTGCCCGGCACCGATTCGCAAACTGGATTGTATCAGGATGGCATGCAGGTAGAGAACTTCGAGCTGCCAACCAACCTTATGCTGTCTGTCCCGCTGACGATGGTTGAGGGCGGGCTTGAGGATGCCTTGAAGCAGGCACGCCAGGACCTTTTATAAACGCTGACCTTAAAGCCACAATTCCCTGTTTCACGCTGAAATATAAACACAAGAATAAGAGCTGGCTCACAAGCAACTATCGCTTGGAGCCAGCTCTTTTCTTCTTCAAGCACCAATAGCGCTTGCCTAGCAGTCATCTAAATGCTGTGTCCAGCTAGCCAGCAGTTATATCTTTATGCGAGGGGTCCAGCCGCAGCAAGAAATGAAGCTGCTCGACATCGATCTCTTCATGGCTATTATCGTATTCCCTAACTGCAACGTCCTCCCATAAGCATTGTTTTTCTTTAATACCCTGGACAAACGTATCCCAACACTCAGCATCGTCATGCTGTCGATCGGTTATTTTGCATCCCAGCTGCCTTCCGGCGTTATCTGGACACTGGCAGCAGATATAGCACCAGGCGAGCAGGTCGCTTCCTTGGGCGCCATTCAAAACTTTGGCGGATTTCTAGGAGCCGCATGCGCACCAATCGTAACGGGCTACATTTTGGATACGACTGGAAGCTTCAATAATGTATTTCTGCTGGGAGCAGGCCTGCTGCTGCTTGGAGCGGTCTCCTACGGCATCTTCTTGAAAAAGCCCATTCCCAAAACCGCATAGCCGCGTTTCAGTAGAAGAGGCAGATAAAAAACAGCAGCTGGTCCCTTTCCTAAAAAAGGGCACAGCTGCTGTTTTGGCTATATTTTATAAATATAGAAGTGCGTTTAGATGCTGTTCCCGCTTACTTTCCATAATAGCTTTTCAATGCGTCTATAATGCCGAGCGGGTTTTTGCGCAGGTCTTTGGCGCTGAAATAAATATCGCCCTTCACTTCAGGATGCTTCGTATTGTATTTCAATTGCTTGATGATTTCCTCCGAGGTTTGCCACCCTGTTTCTTTCGTTCCCAGCTTGTAGGCGGCATGGCCGATATAAAGATCGACATCCGTGTTCGCCACTTGGGCTGCCCACCAATCCACCACCTTATCATAACGCGCTGCCGAGAGGGACATGCTCCAATACACTTGAGGAGCGACGTAATCGATCCAGCCCTGCTTGACCCATTTGCGCACATCTGCTGACATGCTGTCATATGCGGTTACTCCAGCATTCGTATCGGAGCCGTTCGCATCCTGCGATTTGTTGCGCCATACACCGAATGGGCTGATGCCAAAATCGACCGTTGGTCTAACGCTGTGAATCGACTCGTCAAGCTGCCTTACGAATTCATCAATGTTGCTGCGTCTCCATTCCGCTTTGGTCGCGAGCTTCTTGCTGTTATAGGTCTTGAACGTGTCATCATCGCTCAGCGTAATGTTGGACGGATAAAAATAATCGTCCAAATGTACGCCATCGATATCGTAATGGTTAACCACTTCCATAATGACATCAATTACATGCTGACGAGCTGCCGGAACGCCCGGATTAATAAGCAGCTGCGAGCCGGAGGTCAGCACCCAGTCGGGATGCTCCACCGCCACATGATTGGAGGCGAGCTTGCTCGTATCTGTATCCGTATTCGCCCGGAAAGGATTGAACCAGGCATGGAACGTCATGCCGCGGCGATGCGTCTCATCAAGCATAAATTGCAGCGGATCGTAGGTAGGCGCCACCCCTTGCTTGCCTGTAAGCACCTTCGACCAAGGAACAAGATCCGATGGGTAAAGAGCGTCGGCCGATGGCCGAACCTGTACGAATACGGCATTCATCCCCATCGCCTGTACATCATCGAGCAATGCCTTAAATTCCTTCTCTTGCATGGCCTGTTTTCCATAGGAAGCTGTTGAAGGAAAGTCCAAATTGTAAATCGTCGATACCCAAACCCCTCTTAGCTCGGTGCCCGCGGCGGGAGTCGGTACGACAACCGTCGGCAGCGGCTCTGTTGTAGCAGCAGGCGTTGGGGTCGGGATAGCAGTGGGTACCGGAGTCGCCGTTGGACTCGGCTTCGTTGTGGCCGCTGGTGTAGGAGCAGGCGTTGCGGCCGGACTCGCTGGCGTGCTTGGCACCGGGCTAACGGTATCTTTGTACAAATTAACAACCTTGGCTTCATTATCCCATCTCACGGCAACACCCAGCTGATTGCTGACAAAACGGAGCGGTACCATTACTCGCCCGCTCACGGTCTGTACCGTCGCATCAAGCGTAATGACGCTGCCGTTGACAAAAGCGCTATTTTGCCCCGAAACCATCGTAATAATCGTATCGTCCTGACTAATCGTTACCTGCTTGGCTGCCTGTGACCATCTCACCTGTGCGCCAAGACTTTCACTAATAACCCTCAGCGGCACCATCGTTACGTTCAAATCCTCACGAAGATAGGGAGGAACATCGCTGCTCACCACATCGCCGTCCAGAACAATTTGAATCGCCTTCGCTGCCGCAGCTTGTACAGAAGCAGGCGCAATGCCTGCCGGGATCAATAGAATCAATAATAAGGAGAGCAGAAGCGCCCGTTTGAATCTCATTTCCTTAAAACCTCCAGATTTTTTAGTCATTTTTTCCTCTGAATACACTGAAAATATAGACGCTCCTTATCCAGATGAAGTTGCGTTTTTCCGTGAAAAAGCAAGCCCATGGATATAAACCATCTAATCTATAACGGCGATCTTGTAGCCGCCTTCTTTGCTTTTTTGGAAGGTGTAGGTCATTGCGCTGTTC
Source organism: Paenibacillus sp. FSL H8-0537 (assembly GCF_038051995.1). NCBI lineage: Bacteria > Bacillati > Bacillota > Bacilli > Caryophanales > Paenibacillaceae > Paenibacillus > Paenibacillus sp. FSL H8-0537. Next base: position 6,785,535 of record NZ_CP150290.1, read on the forward strand.
TCTTCGAAACCTGCCTCAGACAATAAATCGACCCTGACAACTACATTGATATTGCCCGACTCGAAGTAAGTGACATCTTCAATTCCCGTAAAATAATATTGATAATAGCTCAAATAAAACTGAAACGGATCCGAATGCGCTTGGTCAAGAAAGCTGCTGTTAAATGCCGTCTGATCCTGCTTCAACAGCGCCTTCAAATTCGTTTGCAGCATTTCCGCCATCCCTTGCTCCTTCAGCTCGGATTGAGAAGCCTCCCAATCAATATCCATCCCCGGTTCAAAATCGGCGGCCGTGTTGGCGGGCGCATTAGCCGTTTCACTCGGGCTTGAAGCCGCGGAAGACTCTAACTGCTGCGGCGCATTCTCGGCTGCGGAGCAGCCTGTGAGCAGCAGGAGACAAACAGCTGCCGCCTGCACTATTTTCAGAATCACAATAAACCACCCTCTTCTCTCGATTCTTCTACTCCTATGATCTAAACGCCAAAATCAGGAAAATAGTTTCGATCCGCAGCTGAGTGCTTCGGTACTACAAAAAGTGAGTACTAGTTCAAGGGGAAACAGGAGAATATAATGAGACGTATACTCCCAAGGAAAGGCAAGTGAACGCTATGCTGCGTACAAACATGATAAGAATGGGCTCCCTGATGGGCATTGCACTGCTGCTTGCGGCTATCTTCTATTTATTCGCTGCGAATTGGGACGGGTTTAGCAGCTCTCAGAAGATGCTGACCTCCGCCGGATTCGTTTTATTTTTCTATGTGCTGTCCTTCGGCTTCTCCCGGAGCAAGCTTCCGCTTGGCTTGTCCGCTTTTCTAAGCGGCATATTCCTCGTCGGAGGCTGCATCGCCTTTGGAGCAGCTGCAGCGCTTGCTGACCAAATTTATAACCTGCATCAGCCACCTTTCATCATTTGTCTGATTTCATTTCTGCCGAGCCTGCTGCTCGCATGGATTACGCGATACAAGCCGCTATATGTGCTGACGTATATATTGGCGCATTTCACGCTTTATTTTTTATTCGATTATCGTTTGTTTACACCGAATGTGGAAATGAACACCCTGCTTGCTGATTCCACATTTGTCATATTTAATCTAGCTTTATTTCTGCTAGCACAGACGAAGCGGCTAGCTTCTGAAATCGTTCGGCTGGCGAGCTTTGTGATGCTTCACATTTCGCTGCTTAACCTTGCTGGCGCCTTTGACCATGCTGGCCTGTCGCTCTTCATGAATGTTTTGGATATCGCCGTCATAGCGGCCTGCTTCTATTATTTCATGCGCATTCGTCTTGATAAAACGATGCTAACCCTTACCGCATTAGCGGCATCCGCTTATACGGTGGCAAAATTCATCCGTTTCTCGTTGGAAACCGAATCCGTCTTTCGTTTCGTTCTCGGCATCCTGTTCGTTATCGTGCTGCTTACAGCAAACGTGCTGTTTTTCCGCTATATGAACAAGCTAGGCAATAAAACCTCAACTGGAGAGAAAACGGCAGAAGAGGTTAAAGAGTCTGATATGTCTGCTGTGGAAGCTGTCCCTCAGCAAGTGAATGGCGCCGCGAGTCGGACCACTGACCATCATCTGCTGGGCAGCATCGTCTCTACGGTCATTACAATTGTCGGCATCATCATCGGCAGCATTTCCGTTATTGGCCTTGTTGTGCTGCTAACGGATGAACATGGACCGCTGAAGACGCAGCACGCCCTGTATGCTCTATCGCTGCTGTTCATCGTGCCAATGCTTCTGCTGCCACGCGTAAATACGGTCGTTCGCTATACGGTGTTTACCGTTGGCTTCGCTATGGGGCTCGTGTCCATTGCCTGGATCGAAAAAGCGCCGCTGAGCATCATCTTCTTAGCTATTGCGATCATCAGCTGGCTTCGCCTGCAAGGGCGCATGCAGCAATTGATCACCTATACGCTGATGAATATTGCCGCTGCCATTGTGCTTTATCAGCTATTCCAAAACATGCACGATGCATATTCCAGCATCATCATTTCCTTGACCGTGCTTAATACGGCGGTATACGGCAGCTCATTCGCCAGATCGAATGGCGAGCGGCTCGCCCATCTGAGGGAAGGCAGCCTGCTGTTCAGCTTTATTTTTCTCCTATGGCTGACATCTCTGGACCCTGTATTTACTTTTTCAGTAGCGATATTCAATGTGTTGGCCTTCATTGTGCTGACAGCTGCGGTGTTCCTATTCATCAAACGCGAGCAAGCGCTGGAAACAGCGGAAAGCTTCTTCTTCTGGCTCCTCTTTCTCGCGATCAAGTATTACGATTATTTGTGGACGCTGCTGAACAAATCGGTCACGCTTGCGCTGCTCGGCATTGTCGCACTCGGCGTCTCCTACTGGTTTGCACGCCGCCTGTTGAAGGGTGGAGATCCTCATGAGGCAAGCGTTAAAATCGAATTTTTCGTTGGAAAAAGGAGCTGGCTCATCGCCGCAGTTGTATTGCTCCAGATCGGCTTCATCGGCTACCAGACAGCTGCCAATGAGTCTTCTCATAGCCGCAATGACCCTGCGTTGTCAGCCCTTGCTGCTCCTGCTAACGATACGGTATCCGTGGTCACTGTATCTCTGCCGCACGGTCTAGTGATAGCTACACAAGCTACTCATAGCCACATCAGCTAGCAATCCCAACAGGCTGTTGAATCATATGCATATGCACAGCACAAAAAGCGCCAAGCCTGCTGGCTTGACGCTTTTTGTGCTTTTGTGTTTTGAGCTTTTGTGTTTTGAGCTTTTGATCTTTGAACTTTTTGTGCTTTTTGTGCTTTTGAGCTTTTGAGCTTTTTGTTGATTAAGAGCTTACTCGTATTAATCTCGAATGAGCGGAGCCACCAGATCGCTTGCTCATTTTGGTTTCTAGCGGACACGAGATCCGCTATTTGAGGAATAGAGGGGCTAGATCTAATTGTGCGGACTACAAATCCGTTATTAGTCTAAACGGAATATACACAATAGGATAATAACAAAATAAGGCCCCTGGTGTCCGCCTAAGTCCAAAAGTCGTTCATTTATCCGAAATAACGTCGCTGGTGTCCGGCTACTGTAGGAATTCGGCGAAATCATTTGGATACGACTACGGCTTCATTTTCCCTTCCCCTTGCTCGCTCCCAAGGACGGAAGCCGGAACTTTCGCGTCAGACTCCATTCGATTCGCTAGCGGGTAACGGTGAATAACGAGCTCGCCCATCCCCCTCGTTATTTTCACCTCAGCGGTTTTCTGCGGTTGAAGGAACACGAGCATCGCTTGAATAGCAACATGCGGATCGACGGTGTCGCCGCAGGTGTAGCAGTCGAGCGCGGCGAAGCCCTTCTCGGGATACGTATGGATCGACATATGGCTCTCGGACAGCATGACGAGCACCGTCGCGCCCTGCGGCTCGAACTGCTCAGCCTGCACGGATAATATCGTCGCGCCGCTCGCCTCTGCTGCTTGTACCATCTGCTGACTCAATAGATCAGCGGCGTTCAAATGCTCGAATGCAATGCCCCACGCGTCCATTGCGACATGGCGGCCATACGTTGAATATTCCATCTTCAGCACTCCCTCAGCAGCCTATTTTCTTGTTGTTTATAAAGGTCAGGACGGCGGTCATAAAAAGGAGCGACCAGCCCCTGCTCCCGATTCGTACGCAGCATGGAAAAATCCAGCTCCGCCATCACGAACATGTCCTGATTCAGCTCACCTGTCTCCAATATGCCATCCTCGGCAAAAGGCACATCGCAGGGCGTGAAAAGCCCCGCTTGGCAATAGCCGCGGTCAACCTGCGGACGATCCTCACTAAGCTCCCCAACGATGCCGCTAAGCACAACGAACAACTGGTTCTCAATCGCCCGAGCCTGCGCGCAGAGGCGCACCCGGTAATAGCCGAAGGAGGTATCCGTGTAGGACGGACATAACAGCAGCTCCGCGCCTTGATCGGCAGCAAGCCTTGCCAGCTCGGGAAACTCGATATCATAACAGGTCAGTATCGCCAGCTTTCCCCAGCTTGTCTCCACAATATTGACGCTGTCCCCTGCCGTCAGCGGCCAGCGTGTCTGTTCCTCAGGCGTTAGATGCAGCTTGCTTTGCGTTTCTATCCGTCCGTCCGGGAAGAACAGGAATGCCTTGTTGAAAAACTTCCCATCTTCCTTGCAAATGTGGGTGCCGCCCAAAATCATCAGGCCCTGCTCGCGGCTGTTTCTTTGCATCAAGGCTATATAATCCTCGGTATAGCTGTCTAAGTAACGGCAGGCTGCTTCATGATCCATTTCCTCCGTAAAGCCCAGCAAATGTGCGGTCATATATTCGGGAAACACGATAAGGTCCGCGCCACGTTCTGCGGCCTCCTGAATAGTAACCGTAATTTTTTGCCAAAATGCTGCCTCGGCTGTGATGCCCGTCAAGCTATGCTGCACAGCTGCTACCATAAATGGGCTCATAGGCGCCTCCTAATGCTACGAATGAATTTGCAAGGAATAGATGTCCGTCCTGCGGTCGCGGAACGTCAGCACATCCTTGGACTTGCGGTAGCGCTGCAAAATTTCCATGTCGACTTCGACCATAATAATCGTCTCTGTATTTTCACTGCATTCTCCGGCAATGCCATCGCGCGGGAATGAGGAATCAGCTGGCGTATATACGCCGGACTGCGCATATTGAATATCGACATTGTCCACATGGGTCAAATTGCCGACCGTTCCCGAGGTGACCGTAAACACCTGATTTTCAATCGCCCGCGCCTGCGCGCAATATTTAACCCTTAGAAAAGTCTGGCGATCCTCCGCACAAAAAGGGATAAAAATCAACTGCGCACCCGCTTCCGCCACGGCGCGCGACAGCTCCGGATATTCAATATCGCTGCTCAGCTGAATGGAAATTTTGCCGCAGTCGGTATCGAACACCTCCAGCCTGTCGCCACCGTTGATGCCCCACCATTTGCGCTCATTTGGTGAAATATGCAGCTTGTACTGCTGCTCAATCGTCCCGTCGCGGCGGAATAAATGCCCTACATTGTAGATGCGGTTATTCCGCTCCACAAAATGCGAGCCGCCGATAATATTCACATTGTATTTAACAGCAAGCTCCGTGAACAGCTCCACGTATTCCACTGTAAATGTCGTCAGCTTGCGCACCGCAAGGCTGGGCGAGCGGTCATCAAGGAAAGAGAGCAGCTGCATCGTCACATTTTCCGGAAATACGACAAAATCCGATTTATAATCGGCCGCAACATCGACATAATGCTCGCATTGGGTCGCAAACTCCTCGAAGGAGTCAATTTTTTTCATCATATATTGAACGACGCAAATACGCACTGGAAATGAAAGCTTGTAATGGATTTTGCTGCTGCTCGGCTTGTAGTCGATATTGTTCCATTCCAGCAAGGAGGCATAGCTCATCGAATCATCATCATCGGGCAAATAGTTCGTCAAAATCCGCTTAAGCGTAAAGCCGTTCATCATTTGGAACGTCAGCACCGAATCATAGATGTTCTGCTGCAGCACTTCCTCCGCATATTCCCGCGGCGTCAGCTTGTCGCTGTATTTGTGATAGCCGGGAATGCGCCCCCCGACAATAATGCTTTTTAAATTAAGCTTCTCGGCCAGCCGCTTGCGTGCTTCGTACAGCCGTCTGCCGATTTTCATCCTCCGATAATCGGGGTGCACCATAACCTCCATCCCATACAGGCTCCCGCCTCGCGGGTTATGGTTGCGGATAAAGCCTTTATCCGTAATTTCCGAATACGTATGCTGCTCCAAATAGTCGTCGAAGTTAACGATCAGGCTGGAGCAGGAGCCAATAATCTCGCCATCCAGCTCCACGCAAATTTGCCCCTCAGGAAATATGCGTAGATGGCTTTCGAGCTGAACTTTTTTCCATGGGGCCATATTAGGAAAGCAAAGGAGCTGCAGCGAAATAATTTGGTCGATATCTGCCGTTTCTATATTGCGGATGATCATCTTTTTCTCAAATTGAGCCATCGGATCGACTGTCATAGAACGCCTCATTTCATTATTTGTCCTTAGTATAAGCTTGAAAGTTTATAGCTGTATTAAAGTACGGTAAATGCTTTGTAAACTTCGCTGCATAAGCATAGCATTGCCGATTTTCCCGAAAATATGGAGACCCGCTCCATATCGGAGATGAAATGGGAAAAAACCCGGTGCACAGGCAGCTTTCCCCTCATGGGAAGGCCTTCTGCACGCCGGGCTTTTGACACGGCAACTCGGTTTGTAGAGTGCGAGGTTGAAGCAGCCCATTACAGCTCGATTGGCTTAGTCAATCTTTATAACGCGGCCTTTTTCATCCAAAATAAACTTCGCTTTTTTAACCGTATCCTCTTTGACCATGCGGACAGCACGAACCGCCGGATCGGAATCATCCAGCTCCGTCTTCCAGCCAGCTGTGTTCACCAAAGCCAGCACCTGCTCAAAATCCATATCCTTGTAGCCAAAAAAGCCGCTTTGTCCCGCCCATTCCTTGAGCAGCACCGTTAGTTTATGATTCAGCTTGTCTTCTACCGTTGTATGAATGATTTTTTTTCTAGCCATTGTCCATATCTCCTCTATTTGACCACGAATAAGCTCTTGCGCTAAGCCTTAATTTCGAGCAGTTCATATTTAATGATGCCCATCGGTGCATTCACGCTAATAATGCTGCCTACTTCCTTGCCCATCAGCTCTTTGCCAAGCGGGCTTTCGTAGGATATTTTATTGCTTGCTACATCGGCTTCTTCTGTGCCAACGATTTTGTATTCCAGCTTCTCCGCGAATTCCACATCATTCAAAATAACGGTGAAGCCAATGTTGACCCGGCTCGTATCCAGCGCTTCCACATCAATGACGCGTGCCTTCTTAAGCATTTTTTCCAAAATAATAATCCGAGTTTCCATGAAAGACTGGTCGTTTTTAGCTGAATGGTACTCGCTGTTTTCCTTCAAGTCGCCGTAGCTGATGGCCAGCTTGATCCGGGCTGCGAGCTCCTTGCGCTTCACATATTTGAGATCGTCAAGCTCCGCTTCCAGCTGGGCAAGCCCCTCTTGCGTTAATATAATTTCTTCTCTATCTTTCGACATCTTAACAGCTCCTGTCCAGCATTCTATTGTTCATTCTAACCTAATTCGCCTCAACATGCGAAGACTGCCTTATGTCCAACGCCGCTTTACAAGGTGAAACGGCTGGCGCCATTCTTTGGCGGCGTGGCGCTTATAAATGCTTATATTTTAGAAAAAGCATCCCCTGCCGCCTGTAAAAAAGCAGTCGGAGATGCCCGTATGCCTTGCTGCTGCCCAACCTGCTATGTGCTATCTAGCCGCGCTTTCTTGCGGCACTTGATCCTTGGATGCCTTGATCTGCTTGCTGCGAAGCTGTCCACAGGCCGCATCAATATCCGTACCATGCTCCAGTCGAACGCTGCAGCTAAGGCCATTTTTCTTAATCGTATCATAGAACGCCCGGATCGACTCCGGCTCGCTGCGCTGATACTGGCTATGCTCATCGACCGGATTATAAGGAATGAGGTTCACATTTACGAGTGACCCTCTATCCGCTACAAGCTCGACCAGCTCAAGCGCATGCTCCACCTGATCATTCATATCCTTGAGCAAAATATATTCGAGCGTAATTCTCCGCTTCGTCTTGGCCAAATAATAATCAATGGCTTCCATCAGCTTCTCAATCGGCAATGCGCGATTGATCTTCATAATACGCGTGCGCAGCTCATTATTCGGCGCATGCAGCGAAATCGCCAGATTGACGCCAAGATCGTTGTCGGCGAAATCCATAATCTTTTTGGTCAAGCCGCTTGTCGAAACGGTAATATGCCGCGGGCCAATCGCCAGCCCCTTTTGATCCTTGATGACCTGCAGAAAATCGACCAGATTCGTATAGTTGTCGAACGGTTCGCCAATGCCCATAACGACCAGATGGCTGACGCGGTCGCCCTGCTGCTCCTTATCCAGATACAGCTGCGCCTTCATCACCTGCTCAACGATTTCGCCGCTTGTCAGGTCGCGACTCTTCGCCAGCAGCCCGCTCGCACAGAAGCTGCAGCCGATGTTGCAGCCTACCTGCGTCGTCACACAGACGGACAAGCCGAACTTATGCCGCATCAGCACCGTCTCGATCAGATTGCCGTCGCTGAGCTTGAACAGGAATTTGCGCGTTCCATCCGCCGACTCCTGAAGCGTATGCTCTGCCAGCGTCTGGATGGCAAAATGCTCTGCCAGCAACTTCAAGCATTCCGGATTGACGTCCGTCATTTCCTCAAAGGACGTGACCCGTTTCCGGTACAAATACTCCCACACCTGAGTCGTGCGGAATTTCTTATGTCCATACTCCAGCAGCCAAGCGGTTAGCTGCTCGAAGGTTAATCCATAAATGGATGGTTTCATCATGATTGTTCCTCTTTCCACTGCATTGAACGACCGATCCGTTCTTCTTTAACATTATTGTCCCAAAAATACTACCCGAACACAAGGGGCGTGGAGAAAATGGCTGTGCGGCGGACATAGGAAAAGATTACTTTTTGGCAATATGGGTACTTTAAAGTGCGTACTGTTCTTTCCGCATGCAAGGGTGCATAATTACAGTTGTCAGTGAGCAATGAGTTAAATGCTGCAAATTATATTGCGGCTCAATTATACTTTTTTTCAGGAGGAGAGTTCATTTATGACAGCACAACATTTGCAGGATACGGTCACGCTTCATAACGGCGTCAAAATGCCTTGGTTCGGACTTGGCGTATTTAAAGTAGAGGATGGCGAGGAAGTCGTCAGCTCGGTTAAAGCAGCGATTAAAAATGGCTACCGCAGCATTGATACCGCAGCTGTATATCAGAATGAGGAAGGCGTGGGTCAAGCAATCAAAGAAGCGATGGAACAGTACGGGGTCGCCCGTGAAGATCTGTTCGTCACCTCCAAAGTGTGGAATTCCGATCTCGGCTATGAGACGGCGATTGCCGCATATGAGACTAGCCTAGCAAAGCTTGGACTAGCGTATTTGGACCTTTATTTAATCCACTGGCCTAAGGCTGGCAAATATAAAGAAGCTTGGCGTGCACTGGAAACGTTGTATAAAGAAGGCCGCGTGAAAGCAATCGGCGTCAGCAACTTCCAGATTCATCATCTGGAGGATGTCCTGAAGGATGCGGAAATCAAGCCTATGGTCAATCAGATTGAGCTTCACCCCCGCCTTACGCAGCAAGAAATTAGAAGCTTCGCTAGCGGGCATGGTATTGTTATTGAAGCTTGGTCACCGCTCATGCAGGGAAAATTGCTCGATGAGCCCATTTTGAAAGCCATTGCCGACAAGCATGGAAAATCGACGGCTCAAGTGATTTTGCGTTGGGATTTGCAAAATGGCATCATCACTATCCCTAAATCGATTAAAGAAAATCGGATTATCGAAAATGCCGCCATCTTCGACTTCGAGCTTTCCGCAGAAGAAATCGCACAAATCGACGGCTTGAATCAAAATGTGCGCGTCGGTCCAGATCCGGACAACTTTGATTTCTAAATCGATATCTAGCACAAGTCATCAAAACAATGTTATGGATGCTTTTAACGCAGCTTTCTTTACAAATAAAATATTGATTGCTTACCTTAACGAGGTTACATCTACCGTTAAAGCACATCCTACAGCTATTCAAATAAAGACTCCCATTGGAAAAGATGATGCCCTAAAAAACATCATCTTTTCTTCATTATTATTCTTAAATATTACCAGCAATTTTCTATTACTTCAGTTCCGTTATCCGTGATGATTACTTCCGAAAATCCTGTTAATGATTCAGTATAAGAGCATATTCCTTTTTTAAAAACAGCTCCTTCTGAGTTAACATAACCTAAATAAACCCCTCCCTCTTTTCCCCCCAAGGATATATTAGGTTTTATTTTCTTTTTTTCACCACTTTTTAGAACATTACTAAAAATATGCTTATTCTCCTCTTTCACACTATCGTATGTGTCTGTTCCGGTCAGCACCCCAAGCTCTAGTGAGACAACATCATAACTGGATTGATTATCAATAGTGACTGAATAACTTTGAAATTGCGAAAGGAACTCTCTATTGCTTTGTATCAAAGTAAAAATGATAGTTAACCCTATGAGTAGAAAGCCAAGAAAGGATAATAAGAATACTTTTTTGCTTTTAAACATAATAACTGTTCTGACCTCCTCAGATGTAATCCTTCCTTTCTTTTCAACATGTTGAATAACACTATTTCAATCATCGATTAAACGACCATAATTCATCAAACCTTCTAATGAATATTTAAGTTGATCCAATTATTGATTGCTCCTCCACCTCTACCTTACAGACTCTCAAAAGAAGGGGAATGTTTCAATAATTATAAAATTCCCCCTTTCATTCGCCTCTTCTTTTATGCTGTCATATTTTCACATGGAGCTTTAAATATATTTCAAATCGACAAATAGCGACGAACTGTCTAAAATGAGTTTAGATGCTTGTGCAGCATGCAGATCAGATAAATCCGGAAGGGGCAGAGGGGCCTTGAGTCTATTGGAAGTAATAGTTTCATTGGGTGCTTATTTGCTCCCCATGCTTTTATTTTTCTATATGGGTTTGGATGTCCTGTACCGCAACCCGAAGAAGATTGAGCATCAGCTCGTCAGTCTTATTATTGCTTGTTATTTTATAATGTTTATGGAGGAGTACGTTCGTTTTCTGCTTCCCATTGAATATAGCCCGGCTCTCACAGCGTTGTGGTTTTCTAACGTTGGCATCGCTATGCCTGGAATTGGCGTACATTTTATCTCCAAATTTTCCGGCATGGACAAGCGGCTTCCGCGCTTTGTCTACCCGTATATTTTCTACTTACCGCTGCTGATTATTCCCTTCAATATTTTTAGTAATCAAAAATACATCTCCTCGCAAGAGTTCGTTCAAGTCGGCATTTGGAAATACCCCGTTTACAATTTCCCTTATTTCGCCGCCATGACGGGCAGCATTCTGATTGCCATTGTGTATCTTGTGTTTCTATTGCTTGGACAAGCTCGGGTTAGAGCCACTCAGGATCGCGAACGGGAGCCTATTTATCGGCTTATGATTGCAGGCACCATTATAACGATGCTTTGGGTTGTTTTTTTTGGCTATTTTCAATTCAAAAATACGCTGCCTCCTTATTCATATTTATACGGCGGTCTCGTCTGGTGCTTTATGCTGCGGCTCGCTATGCAAAGATTTGAGTTTCTCAACTCCAATAAACAGCGATATGAGCGACTGTTTAATTTGAACCCAGCCGCTATTCTGCTCGTTGAGAGCTCCGGCACTATTAAAGAAGCCAATCCAAGTGCGAAGCAGATGTTTGATCATTTACAGCTGGAGCATGCTGGACTCGACGCATTAGCCAGTACCGAGCTGAAAAAACGCCTCCGAAACCAATTGGAAATTAAAGAGCTGGAGACTAAAATTCATAAGGGAGAAAGAGAACTCACGGTGCTAATTGATGGGGACTATGTGACTGTGGATAATGAACCGCATGTCATTCTTATTTTCCGCAATATTACGCTCATCAAGGAGCATCAGGAACAGATTGCCTTTCTCGCCTACCATGACGCACTGACCGAATTGCCGAACCGCCGCTTCTTCTACGAAAGGCTGGCGGCAGCCATTGCGGAAGCCGAGCGGAAGCAGCAACAGCTGGCTGTTGTACTGATTGACCTGGATGAATTTAAAGAAACGAATGACCGCTTCGGGCATGATGCAGGCGATGCTCTACTGCAGCACACCGCAGGACTCATTAAAGAAAGCGTCGGCGGTCAAGGTATGGCAGCAAGGCTGGGCGGCGACGAATTTGTCCTATTCATCAGCCCGCTCCCTGCTGCCGATTGCGTTTACGAGATTATTCCTGAGATTGAGGAACGCTTCGCGAGCCGTTCACTGCGCTACGGCAATGAGCAGCTGTTCGCCAAGCTTAGTATGGGGATCAGCCTGTATCCGCGAGACGGACTGGACGGGGATTCCTTGCTGAACCGTGCAGATAAAGCGATGTATAAGCTTAAGCGTGAGCGCAAGCTGCGGAAGCACAATGTTGAACAGCTCCCGCAGTCGCAGTCCATCCTGTAACAGTTACATCGAAGCTGCAAAAGGCTTCAAACGCTCCAACTGACGAAGATGATGACGGAAATGCATTTCGATGAGCAAAAACCATTCCTTGGCGTTCATTTCACCTAAACCCGGATGTGGAATTGTACGATGCTCCGGCGCCCCCGCAAGCGCTGGCTCCAGTTCCTTCATCCGGCGCAGTACCTCGCTCATTCCTTGTACCAGCTCATCTTTGCTTTTCGGCTGGCTAGGCGTGTACTCAGGGGAGGGCTCCACCTGTACACGCATTGGCGGCAGACTGCCCGCTGCAAAAATGGCATTTTTCCTCGCATTCATTTCGCTTGTTGAATCGCTTAGGCTAACGGGTGCTTGCGATTCATCGCTCAAGCATTGCTTAGCGAAATTTAGCTGCATGTATAGCGCACTGTTGATCAGATGGACATATACCTGACCGATCGACCATTCATCCTCGGCTGGCTTCTGCTGCAGCTGCTCAAGCGTGAACAAGTCCAGCTCCCGTTCATATTGCTCCTTCAATGGTTTAAATTGCTTCAAAGATTGTAACGTATTTATCAATTTACACAGCCCCTTTAGATAAGATAGGACCATTATAAGAAAAAGCTACTGACAGCTGCATGTCAGTAGCTTTCCAATATTTTAGCGGCCTCCGCCCGAATTTGCTGGCGCAGCGATTCTGGCTCCAGCACAAGGACGCCAGAACCCCAGCCGAGTATCCAGTGCAACAGCTCCTCCTGCACACGAACAAGAAAATTCACGTACAGGCCGTCCTCTGTTTCCTCCAATGATTCCATATAAAAGTTATTTTGCTCCTTCACTTTATCCGCGATAGAAGGATTCACCCAAATGCGTACGGACAGCTTGCGGTCATTTTCGGGCGCATAAGCATGCAGATCAAAATCCTGCGGCAGCTTGAAACGCTCATCGAGCAAGGCAAGCTGCTCCATGCGCGACAAGCGGAAATGACGCAGTGCTGCCCGCAGCTCGCAATAGGCCAGCAGCAGCCAATTCCCCTGCGATAGTACGAGTCCATATGGCGCGACTACCCGGGTGCTCTGCCGGCCTCTGTCCTCTTCCGCATACGTTTTCTTATAGTGGAGACGTATTTTTCGCTGCTCCAATATAGCGGTACGCAATAGATTGATATTTTGCTTATCCACTCCCCCTGCGAGCGGGTCATAGGGTGCCAGCAGCTTAATGGAAGCGCGGACACGCTGAGTTTCCTCACGGACATGCTCCGGCAATATAGCCTCGATTTTCCCGCGGGCAGCGCCCGCCTTCAACGTATATCCCTCATCAAACTGCTGCTCGACAAACACAGTACCGATCAACAAGGTCACTGCTTCCTCTACGGTAAAGCTAACAGGCGGCAGAAAATAGCCCTCCATTAGCGAATAGCCGACGCCAGGCTCTCCGACAATCGGGACACCGGATTCGCTGAGCGCCTGCATATCGCGATAAATCGTACGGACGCTCGTCTCGAATACCGCGGCCAAATCCTCGGCACGCATTTTGTCTTTACGCTGAAGCTCCAATAAAATCGCCAACATTCGCTCTGTTTTATTCATAAAGCCAGCTTGTCCTCATCGCAAATCCTCCTAGTTCCATATTGGATGACAAGGGCTGCGCCTGCCCTTTAAACATTCCTTATAAGCCCTTGAGCTGCTCCTTATACTCCGTCGGACTGCACCCTGCATACTCCTTGAATACCTTGGAAAAATAGTGCTGGTCGCTGAACGATAGCACATCAGACAGCTCTTTAATCTTCATCTCCGGCTTCGTTTCCAGCAGCCGGCACGCCTCCTTGATTTTCAAATTCAAGTAGTAGTGGACGAATGTTTTCTCCGCATATTTCTTCATAATTCGGCTGATATAGGAGGGACTGACATGAAATCGCTGCGCGAGATCGGCAATGGATACATGCGAATACATGTTCATCCGCACATACTCGTCAATTTGCTGGAACAGCTCGGAGCCGCTTTTGCGATTTTGATTGTGCAGCAGCTCAAAGCATTGCTCGGCCCAGAGCAGCAGCTGCTTGGTAAAGTCTGCAAAGCTGCCCAGCTCCAGCAGCGCATTCGCCTGCTCCGTCAGCTTGAGCTTGTTCCATGGGTCCTGCTCGGAGAGAGAGCTGCCGAAGGCCTCGGTCAGCAGCGCCAGGAAACGCTCCAGCTCCGCCAGGCGAACGTTGCTGCTCGGCCATTTTTGCAGCTGCTCGGCCAGCTTTAAGGCGAAGCGCTCCTTCTGGCGCTGGCGAATCATGTCCACGAAGCTGTTCGAGAGCAGCTCGGTTACACCTGAATCGGTGTTCAGAGGCAGCGCAGCGAGACCGTTATCCAGCAGCAGCGGGCCTGCTACGGATAGCTGCTCCTTCATGAGCCGCGACATTTGCTGATAAAAATCCGCCAAGCCGCCATCCTGAACCGCTTGCAGCTGGCCGCATAGCGAGGCATATAAGCCTTCCCTCAGCAAGCCGCTGCGTGCCGCCTCCATGCATTCATAAGCAGAAGGGTATTTATCCTTAACCGAAAGATTAATGAGCACAAAAAACTGATAGGGCTGCTGCGTTGGAAAAACCCAACAGCCATGCGGGGCATAAACCTCCGTCAAACTTGCCTGCAGCACGTTTAGCTTCCAGTGTTCCTTATTCGGGGAGAAGGGCTGCTTATGGATGAGAAAGGGCACTTTCATCTGTTCCCGAAACTCCGGCCCCAGCCTGAGCTCTGCATGAAAATCGGGAGCAACAATATCCTTGAAGCTCCCGGCCTCACCCGATTGCTGCTCCTTCAGTTGGACGATGACCCGCTCCATAACCTCCTGCAGCTGATGGCGCTCAACAGGCTTGAGCAAGTAGTCAAATACCTGCAAATTCAGCGCTTTGCGCGTATATTCAAAATCATTATAGCCGCTGATCAGCACAACCTTGAGCTGCGGATGAAGCAGCTTCGCCTGCTCGATAAGCTCCAGTCCATCCATTTTAGGCATCCGAATGTCCGTAAGCAAAATGTCGATGCGATGCTGCTGCATATATGCCAGTGCTTCCTCCCCATTCGCCGCTGTTGCGGCAATATGAATCGGCAGCTCGGTCGCTTGCAGCAGCGCTTTAATATTGCGAAGGATCGGCTTGCTGTCTTCTGCAATTAAAGCATGGAACATCGCTTAGCCCTCCTCATTAATAAAAATCCTTCGTCAGTGATGCGATAATCTGAATGGTTGCGCCTTTGCCGGTATCTGCATTGTTGTAAACATTGAAAAACAAGCGGTTTTTGTACATCAGCTTGAGCCGATTAACCGTATTCACCATGCCCATATTGCCAATGCCCGTGCTGTTCGTTTGCAGCTCAAGCGCCCCCGAATCGGAATCATGAATATTCCCGAGTATTTCTTTGATTTTATCGTCGGAGAACCCTTCTCCATTATCACTTATCTCAATCGCCCACAGGCCGTTATACAGCTTGAAGCGAATCGAAATTCGCCAAGGAGGGTCAATATTTTTAAAAGCATGCTCAATACAATTTTCAACAAAGGGCTGGATAACGAGTCTTGGCAGCTGGATCAAGCCTGTTGAATCATCGGACTCCATGTCCCACTCCAGATCATCCTCATATTTCTGTTGGACGAGCGACAAGTAATTTCGCGTATACGCCAGCTCGTCCGACAGCGATACATGCTGATAGGGCGAGGATACGACATAACGCAGGCTGTCCGACAGCTGCTTGCACATATCCTGTACGACCTGATCCTTGCCCTCCTGAGCAGCAATGCTAATCAAATACAACACATTATGGATAAAATGAGGCGCAATTTGCGCTTGCAGCGCGGAGTTTCGCGCTTTAATTTCCTCATGCAGCGCCAGCTTCTCGCGCTCAATCGATTGCTGCAGCCGCTCCAGCAGCTCCTGAAATGCCTCATTGAGCAAAATCAGCTCATTATTATGCGAGCGGCTATCCACCTTCACATTCATATTGCTGTAGTTGACGCGCAAAATTTGACTGCGCAGCTTGCGAATCGGCAGCAATAAATTTTTTGCGGAAAAATAAATGTAAAAAAAGGAAAACAGCATCAGCGAAGTAATGAGCAGGATGGAAATGTTGCTGATCGAGCTGACGGGGCCGAGCACCGCTTGTTTTGGCGTGACAATATAGGTTGTCCACTCTGAGCTGCTGGATTTGTAATAAGTAACATAGTTCTGCTCATGATCCATATACATGCCGCTTGCTCCCGATCGCGGCTCCAGTGTAGACAGCCTTTTATCAACCTCGGCATTTTGGGAGCTTGAGATGAGCTGACCGTCCTGCCCTAAAACAAACACCTCGCTGTCAGCTAGTCCCTCCGCAGGCTTTTGCAAATAAGCTTGGTCCAGC
This sequence comes from Paenibacillus sp. FSL H8-0537, assembly GCF_038051995.1. Classification (NCBI taxonomy): domain Bacteria; kingdom Bacillati; phylum Bacillota; class Bacilli; order Caryophanales; family Paenibacillaceae; genus Paenibacillus; species Paenibacillus sp. FSL H8-0537. Next base: position 6,801,969 of record NZ_CP150290.1, read on the forward strand.
TGGATTGATAAATAACCGAAAATTTCCCCATTTTGATTGATAATCGGGCGAATAAAGGAGACTTTACCTGCCTGCTCACGATTGAGCAAATAACCGCTTCTGCTCCAGATTGCTAAAGTCTCGTCGTCTTCCAGCAGCGGCTTTAAAGAAGGCGGCGTCCGGTCGTAGCCAATATAAGAGACCAGGGCAGAGCCCTCGAGATTGTAAATAATCATATCCTGAATGTTCAAGCTCGGCCCGATCGCCTGAAACATAATATCCTTCAGCTTGCGGCTGCGGGACAAGCCTTCAAAGGTTTGGGATGCGGCATCATCGGCAAGCAAAATATAAACATCTTTATTGGACAAAATACGTTGAGATAGCTGATTTTGGCTATCGATATAAATATCGAGCTGATCGCTGACCTTCTCTGCTGACATCAGCTTTTCATTTTCCGTTTTCTCTTTAAGCGGTTGAATGACGACGAGGTTGACATAGACCAGAAAGCTGCCAAGCACGATAAGCAGCAGCACCACGAACGTTAGAAAAAACTTGGTTTGCAGACTCGCTGGGAATGGGTTTTTACCGAACTTGCGATTCATGATAGCCAGCTATATTCCTCCCTCACACGCTTTAATGCTCCTACTGTACCATTTACGGATACAGGCGGACAAGCGGGGAATGGTTCAGAATATTACACATGAAAGGTAAATGGCAAACATGTACCTACCCCGCTTTAAAGTCTATAATCGAACCTGTAACCGCATTCAGAATGATTCACATACAATTCAATACGGGGGGATTTAAACATGAATCACAAGATGAAAAAAGCTGCAACGGGCGTCATCGCAAGCTTACTGGCTTTGTCACTGGCGGCATGCGGATCAAACAGCAATAGCCCAGCCGGTACAGCAACCAACGGAGGAAGCGGCAGCAGCGGCAGTAAAGTAACGCTGGAGCTGGCGATTTCGAAAAGCTCGCAGGACTCCGCTTTTGTAGCGCAAGACCTTCTTGATGCTTTTGAGAAAGAGACCAATATTAAAGTTAATCTTCAACTGCTTCCAGCTGAGCAGACAGCAACTGTGCTGCAAACCAAGCTGGCTGTTGATGAAACTCCAGATATTATTCAGTACAACCTGGCTAGCGCCGTAACCGACCTGAACTTGGAGCGCAACTTTGAAATTTTGGATAGCGAGCCATGGGTTAGCCGCCTATTGAACAAAGACGTACTGTCGGCTAATGATCATGTATACAGCTTCCATGTCAGCCAAGACACAGGCATGCAAGGCGTTGTGTACAACAAGGATATGTTCAAGGAGCTGAACCTGTCGATTCCGACAACCTTCGAGGAGTTTCTTGCGGTATGCGAAGCGATTAAAGCAAGCGGTGTTACACCGGTATTCATGCCTTTCAAGGATAACTGGGCAGCCAACATCTGGCCGGGAGCAGCATTCGCGGATTATGCAGCGAAAAATGATCCCACCTTGTTCGATGATCTGAACAGCAACAAGAAAAAATGGACAGACATCCCTGAGTTCGCAGCGCTGCTGGACCAGCAGTACCAAGTGTTCAAAAAAGGCTACACCAACCCTGATATTCTGAGCGACAGCTACGATATGGCCGTTGGTAAGTTTTTGGACAAAGAAGTAGCGATGATGTTCATGGGCGACTGGCTGATTGAGAACGTAGCGGAAAAAGATCCTAGCATCCACCTTGGACTGTTCGCGATTCCTTCTTCCAAAGATGCAAGCCTTGGCGCAAGCCCGCTCGGTGGACAGCTGTTCATTCCTAAAAAAGCGAAGCATATGGCTGAAGCTAAAAAATTCCTTGAGTTCATCGCAACCAAAGAGCAAGCACAAAAAATGGTTGATGCTCAAGGGTATGTTTCCAACTTCAACGATGTGACGACACCTAAGCTGCCGGACTACAAGCAAGAAATCGTAGATAACTACATTACACCGAAGAAAACCGTTCTGACTACAGATGCGCATATGCTGGTTGACCGCAGTGAGCTTTACAGAAACCTGCAGGATCAGTTTGCCGGCGCCAAAACACCGGAAGAAGTATTGTCTGCATGGAACGACAAGTTTGCACAGCTTATGAAAGATAAAGGCGTTGCCGGATTTTAATTGATGGAACACTAGGCAGAATAGGCAGAATAAGGTCCTTTCGGGCTTTATTCTGCTCCAAGCTGTTATGGAGCGTGATTACAGATGAAGACAAAAAGCTTATATCCTTATTATCTAATATGGCCGGCCCTATTCATTTATTGTATTTTTTTCGTATTGCCCGCCCTCATCGGCTTGTTTTACTCCTTTACGGACTGGCGGCTTGACCGCGAAACGCTTAAATTTATCGGCTTGGACAATTTCCAACAAATTTTTTCAGACAAGACGCTCGTTCTAGCCCTTAAAAATACTTTTATTTTTGCGATTGTTACGGTTATCGGAAAAAACGTGCTCGGTATCGCTTTAGCCATTGGTTTGAACATGCGACTGAAATCCAAAAATTTGCTGCGCGCGATTTTTTACTCGCCGTCGATTTTAAGCGTTCTGGTTATCAGTATTGTGTTCACACCAATGCTGCGCACAGATGGCACTATCAATAAATTTTTGGAAGCAATCGGTCTGGGTGTCATTGGCCAATCATGGCTGACCGATCCTACTATTGTTATATGGACCGTTGCCCTGGTCTCCATCTGGCAGCACACCGGATTCCAAATGGCCATCTATCTGGCTGGACTCCAGTCCATTTCGAAGGAGTATTATGAAGCAGCGACGATTGACGGTGCAGGCGCATGGAGTACCTTCAGCAAAATTACGCTCCCGTTATTGCTGCCCGCCATCAATATCAATCTCATGCTGACGCTCATCGGCGGCTTGAAAGTGTTTTCCGAAGTCTTCGTCCTGACTGGCGGCGGACCGGGCAACGCTTCACAGGTTGTCGGAACGATTATTCTCCGTTCTTTTGGAGAAGGCAGCTGGGGCATGGGTACGGCAATCAATACGCTGCTGTTCGCGGCGGTTACCGTTATTTCCATTCCGCTGCTGATCTTCATGCGTCGTAAGGAGGTTGCTGAATAATGAGTTATACACGAAAACTTGCGCTTCGCAACTATATCGTCGAAATTTTTCTGCTGGTCGCTTCCCTGATCATTATTGTGCCGCTGCTCATTATGATTTTCGGTTCCTTTATGACCAGCTCCGAGGTGCTGCGCTTTAAGCTCGCACTTCCGGACAAGTGGATGTTCTCCAACTATACGCAAGTTTTCAAAGAAGGCGGCCTCGGCCGTGCCTTCCTGAATGGCCTGCTGATTACCGGCGTATCTTCCATCGTCAATATTATTACCTCTTCAGCCGCCGCTTTCATTCTGGTGCGGAGAGAATCGAAGCTGTCGAGCTTCCTGTATATGTTTTTCTTTATGGGACTTATCGCTCCTATGTCAATCATTACGACGATTCGTGTCGTACAATGGCTGGGCTTCTACGGCAGCATTACAAGCGTTATTTTCATTTACGCCGCTTTGAATGTCGCGTTCAGTGTGTTCCTATATAGCGGCTTTATCAAATCCATACCGAGAGCGCTCGATGAAGTAGCTTTCCTGGAAGGCGCAAGCATGCTTGCTGTATTCTTCCGCATTATTACACCGCTTATTGTTCCGGTGAATGCGACTGTAGCGATTATGGTGTTTATGTCGGTATGGAATGATATTACGATTCCGCTTTATTTCCTCACGGACAGCTCCGACTGGACAATGCCGCTATCCGTTTACAATTTTTACGGAAAATACAGCCGGGACTGGAACCTGATCTTCGCCGATCTGGTTATGACTTCTATCCCTGTGCTCGTCCTTTACCTGTTCGCACAGAAATACATCGTCAGCGGCCTTACAGCTGGCGCGGTCAAAGGTTGACCGCCACACACCAAGCCCTCGCGCCGGACTGCCATCTCCTGCGCGGGGGCTTTTTTTCACATCGGCTTTCTGCAGCATATTAAAAAGAGCCTCTGCCGCTGCGAACGGCAAAGACTCTTAGGGCTCCGACCTGTATTGGATCGGCCAGTGCTGAATTTGCTTTGTTTGATGGACTGCCGTTTACAAGTGCAGTCGTGTCAACGGCTGCTTGGCAGGCCCCTCCATAACATCGCCTTCATAGGAGAAGCGCGAGCCATGGCATGGACAGTCCCATGTGCGTTCCCCATCATTCCACTCGACCTCACAGCCCATATGCGTACACGTGGTATCGACCAGGTGAAGCTTGTCCTCCTTGTCTCGATAACCACCCGCTCTTCGGCCATGGAGCGTGATAGCTCCCCCTTCATCTTTTAGCAGGTCTTCTGGCTTTCTATAAACCATTTCAAGCTTGCCTGCTATTAAATGCTTGGCTACATCGGCATTGTCAGAGACCAGTTTTTGTACCGTGTGCCAGCTAATCAATCGTGAAGGAGAATACAGCTCTATATAGGGGTTCTCCTTCTCTTGCAGCAAATCTCTAAGCAGGAGAGCAGCGGCCGTTCCCGTTGTCATTCCCCATTTACGATATCCCGTGGCGACATACACATTGGAAACGGAGCTTGTTAACGGTCCAATGAATGGTGTCTTGTCTCCTGTGACAAGATCCTGCGCAGACCATCTATAGCTGATCTCCTTGAGCTTGAAATGTTCCGCGGCAAACTGCTGCAAGGCTTCATAATGATTAATGGTGCATATGCCTTGTCCCGTCTTATGGCTCTGGCCTCCAATAAGAACCAATTTGTCCCCATTGCCGGTTTGCACACTGCGAATAGAACGTTTGGGCTCATCAGCGCTCAAATACATGCCGCTCGGATACGCTTCGTCTAATTTAACACCGAGAACGTAGGAGCGATCAGCGTGCATTCTTGCAAAATAAAACCCGCCTCCGTCATGGAACGGGAAATGGGTACAGCTAACCACATACCGGCAGCTTACATGATGGCCATCTCTTGTGACGACCTTTGCAATTGATCCATTTTCTATATCAACGGCTGTTGTATACTCGAAAACCTCTCCGCCTGTGTCCACAAACTCCTTTACGAGAGCAGCCAAATAACGCAGGGGGTGAAACTGTGCTTGATGAGGCATCGTTAGGGCGCCTAGCGCAGGAATGGGCAGTGGGATGCTTTTCTGATAAGAGCTGGGAATGCCCAATGTATTATAGGCCTCAAGCTCTTTCTCCAATTGAGAGAGTCCGCTGTCCGTGTTCGTGTATATGCAGGCGTCCTGTTCCTCAAAACCACAATCGATATGAAGCTGTTCGACCGTTGATTGAATAAAATGCAGCGCATCCGTATTGGCCTGGTAATAGAGCAAGGCTTTTTCTTTTCCTTCACGCTGGATTAATTCATCATAGATCAGGTCGTGCTGGGCGGTGATTTTGGCCGTCGTATGGCCCGTTGTGCCATTCAGAAGCCTGCCAGCATCAATCAATGCAACCTTAAAACCAGCTTTCGCTAGAACATATGCCGTGGTGATACCCGAGATCCCGCCGCCAATTACAGCAACATCTGTTTCGTGATTGTGCTTTAACGCAGGGAATTCTTGAAGCGTGTCGCAAGAAGCCTGCCAATACGCCTCTGGAAACGTTGGAAATGCTTTTGGATTCGTCAAAGCTCCTGCCTCCTTATAGGTTTGCTGATTTTAATATGTTCGAAAAATGGGAATCTATACATAAAAAGGAACCCAGGTTTCCCTGGATTCCTTCTCTTCTTGCCTTATGCATGTCCCTTTGATGTGGCTTTCGTTCGCTTTTAGTTCGTCTTTCCTTCGTTTTCCGCTTCCCACTTGGCAATTTCTTCGCGCACACGCGGTGCAACCTCCGTACCAAGCAGCTTGATCGCATTCATCACGTCCTCATGCGGCATTGTGCCCAGCGGCGTATGGAGCAAAAACCTTGTAATGCCGACATGCTTGCGCAGGTTAATGATTTTGCGGGCAACCGTTTCGGGATCGCCTACGTAAAGCGCACCTTCAATGCTGCGAGCAGCGTCAAAGCTGGAACGGTCATAATGCCCCCAGCCCCGCTCTTTGCCGAGCACATTCATAACCGCTTGGGTCGAAGGAAAAAACGTGTCCGCTGCAAGCTGCGTCGTCTCCGCAATAAAGCCATGCGAATGCGAAGCGATAGGCAGCTTCGAGGCATCATGCCCCGCATGAGTAGCGGCTCTCTTATACAGCTGCACCAGCGGCGCAAAATTCATCGGACTGCCTCCGATAATAGCGAGAACCAGCGGCAGGCCGAGCAGGCCGGCACGGACAACCGATTCCTGGTTGCCGCCGCTGCCAATCCACACGGGCAACGGGTTCTGAACAGGGCGCGGGTAAACGCCCAGATTGTTAATGGCTGGGCGATGCCCACCTGCCCAGGTGACCTTCTCGGATTCGCGAATTTTCAGCAGCAGCGCCAGCTTTTCATCAAACAGCTCATTGTAGTGGTCCAGATCATAGCCGAACAGCGGGAACGATTCAATGAAGGAGCCGCGTCCCGCCATAATTTCCGCACGACCATTTGAAATGCCGTCCAGCGTAGCAAAATCCTGAAATACGCGCACAGGATCAGCAGAAGACAGCACCGTAACCGCGCTCGTCAAACGAATCTGCTTCGTTTGTGCGGCAGCTGCAGCCAAAATAACGGCTGGAGAGGAGGCCGCATAATCCTCGCGATGATGCTCCCCTACTCCATAAACATCAAGCCCCACCTGATCCGCAAGCACGATTTCTTCAACGACTTCGCGTATACGCTGGGCATGGCTCATCACCTCTCCTGTTTCTACATCGGGCGAGGTTTCAACAAACGTACTAATCCCTATTTCCATCGTAAGATCCCTCCTGCTTCCACTCTATATTTTTTTAACAAACTCCGATTTCAGCTTCATTGCGCCAAAACCGTCAATTTTGCAATCAATATCATGATCGCCGTCGACGAGACGGATGTTTTTGACCTTGGTGCCAATTTTGACAACGAGCGAGCTGCCTTTTACCTTCAAATCTTTAATGACCGTGACTGAATCACCATCGCTCAGCACATTGCCGTTCGAGTCCTTTACAACCTTCTCATCTTCACTGGCATTATCCTGTGCATTCTCATTCCATTCATGCGCGCATTCCGGGCAAACGAGCATCAGCCCATCCTCATATGTATATTCTGACTGACACTGTGGACAATTTGGCAAGCTAGACATGTATTCATGCCCTCCATTCCTGTTACTATAATCGTTACGACTTTACCTTGAAGTTTTATTATAAACGGGAAAATAGCAAGCGTAAACGGCTGACGCCATCCTCCGGCGGTAAAGCTGCCGTTTCGCGGTGAAATATAAGTCCTATTTATAAGCTACAACTTATAAATGCTTATATTTCAAAAAACCATGCTGCACCTCTGCATAGAAAAATCAATGCCTGATTTTCGGCTGCAACAGCTGCCTTGAAGCTATATAATAAAATCCATCAGAAAAGGGAGGGGCGAGCGCCATGATACCTGTTGAACGTTATCCCGAATGCTATCAGGCCTTAGTGGAGAAAAATACTGAATATGAGGGTGTTTTTTATGTTGGCGTCAAAACGACCGGAGTATTTTGCCGGCCAACCTGCCCGGCTCGCAAGCCCAAGTTTGAAAACTGCGAGTTTTATGAAACGGCGCAGCAGGCGCTGCTTGCATCTTTCCGTCCTTGCCAGCGCTGCCAGCCGCTTTCCCATCCGAATCAGGTGTCAGATGTTGTTCGCCTGCTCGTTGAGGCGGTAGAACAAAACCCAGAAAAACGCTGGAAGGGTCAAGATTTCAAAAACTTATCCGTCGATGAATCAACAGCGCGCCGCCAATTTAAGCAGCGCTTCGGCATGACCTTCGTCGAATATGCCCGCGCCCGCCGTATGGGAATCGCCTTGAAGAACATTAGATCTGGCCAATCGGTTATGGATACGCAGCTTAACGCCGGCTATGAATCCAGCAGCGGCTTTCGCGATGCTTTTTCCCGCATTATGGGGGCTGCTCCTACTTTGTTGGAGGATGGCAAGGTGCTGAAAGCGGCTTGGATCGATACACGGCTCGGTCCAATGATGGCCATTGGCGACGAGCAGCACTTGTATTTATTGGAGTTTGTCGATCGGAGAGGCCTTGAGCGCGAGGTCGAGCGGCTCCGCAAAAGAACCAAATCCGCGATCATTCCCGGCATTACAGCATCCATTCAGTCTATTGAACGGGAGCTGGCGCTTTATTTTGACGGGAAATTGACGGAATTTAAGACGCCGCTATTTTTATTAGGCTCGCCGTTTCAGCAAAGCGTATGGGCACAGCTGGTGCAGATACCGCCGGGTGAAACCCGCTCCTACGCTGACATTTCCGTCGCACTTGGAAAGCCGACAGCCTTTCGTGCGGTCGCTCAGGCCAATGGAGCCAATCAGCTGGCCATCCTCATCCCCTGCCATCGCGTTATTAATTCAAACGGTGAATTGGGCGGCTACGGAGGCGGACTAACTCGAAAAAATTGGCTGCTCCAGCATGAGAAACAAGCATCATGCTGAAGCAGCCGCTTCAATTGAGCTATTCGGCTAGAGCCTTCTCGGCAGCAGCCAGAGCATTCACTACTTTATCGCACCAGAGATCGAATTCCTCGTCTTCCTTCTGATGCTCAGGATTGGCCAGAATGTGGGCAACCGTCTGCTTGATGCCTTGATCAAGCCGCGTCGTAGCTACAAATTCAGGAACGAGTCTTTTCAGCTTCGCATTGTCAAAGACGACGGAGTTCGCCTTGTCGCCCAGCAAGCCGCCTCGGAAATCATACTTGCTGCTCGCAGACAGAAAATCAGAAGACACATGCACCGCATTCAGCTTCACGCCGAGCGCATCCGCGATGATTTCATAAATTTGATTCCAGGTAACCGACTCATCCGACGTAATATGAATGGCTTCGCCAATGGCATGAATATTGCCCATCAGGCCGATGAAGCCTTTGGCAAAATCGCTGTTATGCGTCATCGTCCAAAGGGAAGTGCCGTCGCCATGGATGATGACCGGTTTATTTTCAAGCATACGCCTTGCGACCTGCCAGCTTCCGTTATTGCCATGCACGCCCAGCGGTATCGAGCGCTCGTCATACGTATGGCTTGGCCTTACAATCGTGATTGGAAAGCCATGCTCTCGGTACTGCTTGGTCAAATACTCCTCACATGCTATTTTATTGCGGGAATATTCCCAATAGGGATTGGATAATGGCGTTCCTTCGGTGATGCGATAATCCGACAACGGTGTCTGGTAGGCTGAAGCGGAGCTGATGAACATAAACTGCTTGGTTTTCCCCTTGAATAAGCGGTAATCGCGCTCCAGTTGCTCAGGCTTAAAGGCGATGAAATCCGCTACTACATCAAATGAAAGATCGGCAATAAGCGCGGCTACCTGTTCCTCATTATTAATATCGGCTTTAATGCTATGTACACCTGCCGGCAAATCAGCATTTCTAGTTCCCCGGTTCAAAAGATAAAGCTCGCATCCACTCTCTACTAACTGCTTCGTAATGGCAGAACTAATCGTGCCCGTTCCTCCAATAAATAGCGCTTTCATAAAACACCTCCGTTAGTATGGTATTGCTGTATAAGTGCTTCTTTTCTTCTTCATGATAGCATGGGGCAAGTGTGAATACTACGGCTGAGCGTTCTTTCGTAAGTGTAAAAAGAGGCGACCCAGCTTGTCCCATTTGCAAATGTGACGATAACATCGGTGTTGCCATCCTGGATATTCCAGCTGTTTTCAGAGAGTTATACATGCTAAGTATCCCGGAAATAACCCATCAGGGTAGTCTAAGGCTCAGCTTTGTTTGGACTAGACCAAACAATTTAAAAATTAGTACTGGATACAAAATAGAGACTATTAATGCTAACACTAAACTCATAGCGTCCCCCCTATAGGTAAAATTTACCCATAATAGACCGTGACGAAGAAAAAAACTTAAACAAAAGCACCGACATTTCTGTCGATGCCTTGTCGATACGTTGGCAGTGCCTTTTTCGGAGCTTGATAAGCCTGCTTATGCATCATTTTAATAGATCACTGCTTTTCCTAAGGAATCTTAACCAGCATTTTCCCCATATTCTTGCCTTCAAACAGCTGCAGAAACGCTTGAGGCACTTTGTCGAAGCCTTCGACAATCGTCTCCTCGTATTTCAGCTTGCCTTCGCCAAGCCACTGTCCTAGCGCCTGAATGCCCTCCGCCGTGCGGTCGGCGTAGTCGCCAAGCACAAAGCCTTTAATAAGCGAGCGCGTCTTAATCAACTGCGTCTGTATCCGGGGGCCAATGTCGCCCGATTTGCTATTGTAAGAGGAAATTGCTCCACATAGCGGAATACGCGCATGCGTGTTCAGCAGAAGCATCACCTGATCGGAGATGTCGCCGCCTACGTTATCGAAATAAACGTCGACTCCATTCGGACATGCCGCTTCCAGCGCTTTGCCTAGATCGCCGACCGTTTTGTAGTTAATCGTTTCGTCAAAGCCAAGCTCCTGCTTCAAATAGCTGGTCTTCTCATCCGTTCCCGCGATGCCGACGACACGAGCGCCCTTGAGCTTTGCAATTTGCCCAACAATCATGCCGACTGCGCCTGCAGCGCCAGATACGACGACGGTTTCTCCCGCCTTAGGCTGTCCAATATCCAGCAGACCGAAATAGGCCGTCAGCCCTGTAAGCCCCAAAACGCTTAAATAGGCCGATAATGGCGCTACTTGATCATCCACCTTGCGAACGCTGGCGGCATCCACGACATTGTACAGCTTCCAGCCCAGCATGCCGAGCACCTTGTCCCCAACTGCAAGCTGCTCGGAGTTCGATTCGACAATCTCGCCCACAACACCGCCTACAATCGGCTCGCCCAAGGCAAATGGAGGGATGTACGACTTGCTGTCATTCATTCGTCCCCGCATATACGGATCAACAGATAAATACAGGCTGCGTACGATAACCTGCCCTTCTGCCGGTTGTTCCACCGCTGCGTCCTTCATCGAAAAATGCTGCTCTGTCGGCATGCCCTCAGGCCTTGCTGCCAAAACGATCATCTGGTTATTTAAAGTTTGGTTCATGATCCGAAAACCTTCTTCCTCGTTTTAAAATAATATATCCATTTTAACGGGCGGCATTCGTGTAGCCCGAGCTACAATAAAAATTTTGCTTAACAAAGCTGTAGTTGTAATAAAGAAAATAACATACTGGTGGCGAAGTTTCAATGTTCGAATTACATCGAACTGTTTCCACTGAGCTATTTTCACAATTAGCTTATCTATGATCCAATCATTGAAAACGACAAAACAACCGGAGCCTCCTATGGCGCCGGTTGCTTGACTTGCTTTTGTACCGCAGCCTTATGGGCTGACTACCGCACTTGTCGTTCTAACTCCCGCAACGCGGCCCGCACAGCTCACAGCCGACTTTGCTTTAAACGTGACAATGACACTGGTCTTCTCTCGTGTAAGCGCCTCTGCTATTTCATAGGTTACATAAAAAATATGGCCGATTTTGTTGCAATGGATCGTCTGCTCTCCGACGATCTCATCATCGACCAGCACCTCAAACTCACGATTATACGACTTTCCTTCATGCTCGAATCTGAAATAATCGCCGCCCCAATAAGCTACGCAAAGATGATTTTTGTTCGCGCCATCAACCGCGAGGCGGTAGCTGAAGTATGCATCGCTTACGCCAAACGCTTCTCTCCACATATGCAGTTTGTTCTGATTATCCGTGAATGATCCATTATAGGCACTCGTCAAGCAGTTGCCTTGAAGCTGATGCCCGATCTCATCCTGCTGACCGTCTGGCTCTACGCTATCGATGGTCACCTCATTGAGCTTCTTCTCGAACGCATCGCCCTCGTCATTCAAGTTCCAATACAGCGTATAAAACTCATGATGCAAGGCATAGAAAGGAATAAGCGTAGCCCCTTTTCCATCGGAGGTCACTTCTTTCGCTATATCAAACGTTAGCGTAGCAGCATCCCGCAGGGTGATGAAATCGGATAAATTTTCACTTTCCGTCCATAGCACGGGCACATCCGCCGTCTTCGTGCTTAACGCCGTCTCATCCACGATTGTATCCTGCGGAAGACCCTCATTGCCAAACTTGCCCGCAAGCACGATTGGCCCATAAAGAAAGGCAATCTTGCTTGCGCTATCCTTGGCGGTGTACTTTCTCAGTGCCATCGGCAGCGTGAGAATGATTTGGTCCCCCTTGCTCCATGTGCCACTGATGGTCAAGTAGCCGGCTTGATTTTCAACATATTTGCGTTCACCGTTGACGACCGCTACCATCTCACCCGAAAGCCAGGATGGCACGCGCAGCTTAAGATTAGCCTCTGCCGTTCCCTCAGCAATAACAAGCTTCACTGTGTCCGAATACGGAAAGCTTGTTTCCTGCCTGATGACTAGCTCTTTGGCTTTCCATTCCAGCTCGGAGGCGATATATAAGTTCACATACAGATCATCCTGATTTTCAAAATAAATCGCCTCGGCATATTTCCCCGGGTTTTCCATGCCCGATCCCGTACAGCACCACCAAGCGGAGTCGTGGGTGCCGTAAATTTTGAAATGGCCCGGCAGCGTCGAGGCAAAATAGGTTTTATTGCCGTTATCCGGGTCCTGCGCGCCGAGGATGTGATTGTACAAGGCATTTTCATAATAATCCATATACGCGCTGTCTTGCTCCCAGCCAAATAAATATTGGGTCAGCTCCAGCATATTATGCGTACAGCAGGACTCTGCCGATTTAATGCCCAAGCTTTCCATATCCATCGCTTCATAATGCTCCGAGAGGCTGCTCCCGCCAAAAACATAGGAGCGCCTGCCGGCCACCGTATGCCAGAAAAACTCGGCTGCTGTGCGATAGCTGGTATAATTCTTGTTCTGTTCATAAATTCCAGCCACACCGATGACCTTCGGAATTTGCGTATTGGCATGCCTGCCCTGCAGTTCGTCCCGCTCCTGCTCCAGCGGCGAAATGATAGCTTTATGCGTAAATTGAACTGCGGCATCCAAATAGATGTCTTGTCCTGTGAGGCCATACAGCTGTGCAAACACCTCATTCATGCCGCCATGCTCGCATTCCAGCATATGCTGGATTTGTTCCTCCGATAATTGCGATAGTCCCTCGACCGCCCAATCGGCAAAGGCTTTGACAACGCGCAAAGCCTCCTCATTTCCCGTCAATGTGCAAGCATCGATTAAGCCCTGATAAATTTTATGCACGCTATACCATGGCACCCAATACCCATTCATGCTAAAACCGCCAATATCCGTTCCTTTAAAGGCTTCGATAAAAGGCGTTTCGACCAAGCCTCCAACATATCCGCTTCCGGTCGCTGCTTGAATGCCTGCAAGCTCCGATACGGCATAATCCAGCTTCACTTTAAGCGTCTTGTTGCCTGTCGCCTGGTAGGTGACGGCAAGTGCCGACATATAATGCCCGAGCGAATGCCCGCTGATCGTTCTGGCTTCCCAGCCTTCGTACCGCGGCTGCTTGGGCGTCAAACCATGCGCCTCATAACATGGGGCGAGGAAGCGGTCGATATCAAGCGCGTGCAGGTAACGCTCGCCAACCTCTTGTGACGTTTTAAAAAGTCCGTCAAGCAGCTTTACGTTGCTTTGGCTGACGAAGCCTTGATTTATTTTTGTCATATTTACGAGTCCTCCCTAGACCTAAAATCAGCTATTTGCTATTCTTTACGAACCATTCATGGTAGTATCTTATCAAATAAAAATCGAAATAATCAGGCTCATAATCAAAGAAAAGGTGGATAAATCAGTCTATATGAATGAAAAGCTGAGTCACTACCTATGCGGTAAATTCATATCCGAAGGCAACTGGTCGCACATGAGACGAAATACGCTCCATGATGAGGTTATTATGATGCTGGAGGGCGAAATGTACATCGCCGAGGAAGACAGGGAGTATATCGTCCGTCCGGGAGATATGCTGCTTCTAAGACACGGCTTGACTCATTATGGGTACCGGAAAAGCGAATCGCCTGTCAGCTTTTATTGGGTGCATTACGGTACGATGGTGGAGCAATATCGGAGCTATCCAACCCATGTGCCCATTGAAGGGCCTTCGAAGATTAATCAGCTGTTTAAGCAGCTGCTGCATGTTTCTTCTTTTTCGGCTGAGGAGGCAACTGCCGCGTTATTGTTATTATTGAATGAGCTTACACGGACGATTGACCAGCAAAATCATGCCCCACACGCCATCGTCGATAACATTTGCAAATGGATTGATGCCCATTTGCATCTGGACATTAATGTCCGTAAAATTGCAGAGGTGTTCAACTTTAATAAGGATTACATCTCGAAGGTTGTAAAGCGGGAGAAAGGGCTGGGCATTAAAGCTTATATTTTGACGCAGCGCATCAGCCGGGCGAAGCTGAAGCTTCTGAACACAAATTTGAGCGTAAAGGAAATTGCCGGAGAATGCGGTTTTTCCGATTATAAGCTGTTTCTGCGAACCTTCAAGCACTATGAGGGCATGACGCCGAGTGATTATCGCAATATTTTATACTCGACACCATTGAATATTTAAAGGTTGAATATGGACAAACCAGCTGGAAGAAGTTTAGGAGATGATCGTATGAGTAAAAAGAAAAAAGCGATGGCGATTGAGGCACCGATCCTGCCGGCTGAACTGCCTGTGCTGGAGCAGACTGAGCTGCAATCTCATGCTTTTTTTGAAATGGGCATGATCCAGGATTGCGTATGGGATGGGCAGCAGGCTCGCAAGGTGATTTTCGACAAAATCATTTTCAAAAATGTCACTTTTACCGAGACTGCGCTGAACGAGGTCGAATTGACGGATGTGATTTTCGACAAATGCGATTTGTCGAATGCCGACTTTAGCGATGCCATTATCCACCGGACCGTGTTCAAAAATTGCAAAATGATCGGCATCAATTTGACTGGCGCTACGCTGCGAAACATGGTCTGGAAGGATAATTTGGCCGATTACGCCAATTTTAGAATGTCCGATATGAAGCAGGTATCGTTTCAGGATAGCTCGATGGGCAAAAGCGATTTCAGCTTTGCAAAGCTGCAAAAACTTGAGCTTTCCCAATGCCAAATTGACCAAGCCCAATTTTCAAATACGAAGCTGGCTGGCCTTGATTTGAGCACCTGCGAATTCAATGGGATTGCCGTAGCCCCCGAGGATTTGAAGGATTGCACTATTTCTCGGGAGCAGGCTTATGTGTTTGTGGCACTGTTTGGGTTGATTTTGAAGGAGTAGCAGCTCCGCTAGGCTATTCCTTCAAAAATTGTCTCAAGCCTTATTTCATTCAAATCATCATTAAATACAGGAGCAGCGCCAGCCCCATAATCGCGGCAAATATATAATTCGGCCTCGCCAGCTCGAATACCGACTTATTGAAAAGCCCCGCCAGCAAATTATTCACCGCCGAAGCGGGAGAAATCGGATTGGACAGCCCCCAACTTCCCAGCAGCAATACGGCGAAATAAATCGGGCTAATCTGTACAGCGGCCGGATCGATGCTGTTCACGAGAATCGTCACTAATACAATCGGATGAAGGCCAATTAACGAGGTCGAAGCAATCAGAACGATTGTGAAAATCGTGAACGATAATGCGATCGGGAGCGGGATATGCCCAAGTAGGGAGGGAATCACATTCCCAAAGCCTGTAGCGCTGATCGATCCGCTGAAAAAGCCGGCGGCTAAAAACAGCGTAATCTCCTTTTGCAAAGCGGGCAGCGTGACGGTTAAATGGTTCTTCAGTCCCTGCCGGAATGTCGGCAGAGCGCCTTTCGCAAGGCACCAGAGCAGCGGAAAAACGACCGCCGCCATGCACGTAATCAGCACCATCGGAAGATCAATTAGCTGCTCCAGCAGAAGGATTGCCGCCGTCGCCAGCAGCAAATAGATGCCGAGCCCAATCGGAAAGAACGCCCGCCTGCCGTTATCCTTCTCGCTGCTCTGTCCATTCTGACTCTCGACCACCTCCGTGGCTTCCTTGCTCCACTCTCCTGCTTCCGCAGCCACAAGCTCGCTTACCTCATCCTTCGCTCGCAGCCGCTTGAAATCAACAACCACACTTACCAGCAGGCTGATCAGCGACAGCCCTATTAAATAGGGCAGGAGCGCTGACCAGTTGAGCCGGAGCGCCGAGGTAACTAGCGCCATTGCGGCAAAATAGGGCGACCAGCAAATCGCGCCTCCAAAGCCGCGATTTAAAGCATTCGCCAGCAGCCCGGATAAGCGCCCTGAACGCGGCTTAACGAACACCAAGTGATAGACGACGGGAATAGATCCGACGTTAATGAACCCGCCCATTATGTGCGTCATAAGCTGTGTGCCGATGAACAGGGCTGTATGGCTGCGCATACGCGTTTCATAGAAGCGTTTCAGCGCTGCGACATAGTCCGGCAGCCTTACTGGAATGCCGAACAAGGGGGCAAATACGAATAAGGTCACCAACGTCGCATTCATGCTCGCGGCTTTAAACCAATAGGCGGCAGCCTGATGCTGCACCAGCATTAGAGCCATTCCGCCAGTCATAAAAAAGAGAGTAAGCCACAGGGCTACTCCCTTAAGCTTAGGCAGCAGCAGGAGCACCGCCAAAAAGGAAAGTCCGCCCAGCACATAAACTAGCGGCTCAAAGTGTGTAAGCTGCTGAAAAATAAAAACGGCAGCGAGAGCGAAAATAACCGCTCTGTCGATCACTGCCTTTGTCCCAACCGTCATGACCTTCGCCTTCTCTTCTGCTTCTGCTTTCTAGTTAAACTTCCAACAGCTCAAGCTTAAATTGCCGAACTGGTAGCTGCGGTGAATTAGGGATGCTTGACGCAACTTGTCGCCCGAACCCATAGCCAGCAGGAGCGGGATAAAATGCTCGTTCGTCGGCACAGCCTCCTGCGCAAAGGGAGCCTGTTCCCTATAGTTGAAAAGCGCCGGGAGATCCCATGCCTCAAGCTTGCTCTGCAGCCAATTATCGAATGATTCTGCCCATTCGTCAATCCCCTCCGACTGCCAATTCAGCCTTCTGAGATTGTGGACGGTGCCGCCGCTTCCAATTAAGAGCACATCCTGCTCTCTAAGCGCAGCTAATGCCTTGCCGATTTCGTATTGCTGCTCATTGTTTAAATGGCGGTTGACCGAAAGCGCAATGACGGGAATATCCGCATCCGGATAAAGAAGCTTAAGTACAGCCCAAGCGCCGTGATCAAGCCCTCTTTCCTCATCCAGCACACTTGAAATGCCATGCTCAGCGAACAAGGCTTGAATATCCTCGCTGAGCTGGCGCTTGCCTTCTGCCGGATACGTCATTTGATACAGCTCATCCTGAAAGCCAGAAAAGTCATAAATCGTGCTGTACACTGGGGCAGCGCCAACTGTCTGTACCGCCTGCTCCCAATGGGCAGAGAAAAGAACAATTGCTTTTGGCTTTGGCGTCTGCTCCTTAAAGCTTTTCAACAAAGCCGTATAGCCATTATTCTCTAATACAATGGACGGTGCGCCATGGGCGAAAAAATAGGCAGGCATCATAGTGTTTGTTCTCCCTTATCGTTAGTTAGCCAGCCTAGAAAATCCAGTTGATTTTGTTCCGATACGCCATGGTCGGTCGGATACGTCTTAAAGGTCAAATGCGGCGTCACCGCTTGAAAATAATCTGCTGTTTCGTGCCCAATCCGAATCGGAAACACGGAATCAAATTCCCCATGCGACACAAAAACCGAGACGTCTGTCAGCGATTGCAGCACATATTCGGTTTTGACGAACTCAGGCACATAGCCGTTCAGCGCAACAATGCCTTTCAACCTGTTACCCATCGTAAGCGCAAGCGTCATCGATAAAATCGCCCCTTGGCTAAAGCCCAGCAAATAACGCTGGCTCGCATCTATCGGGTATTTTTCCGTCGCATACTCAATAAATGCTTCAAGCTGCTGCACCGCCCGGTCAAAAATGTCCCGAATCGGGTTGCCTAGGCTCTTCAGCTCATAATATTGGTATCCGGCACCCAGCCTAAGGTCGCCTCGGATATTAATGATGATGAACTGGTTCGCTAAAGGTGCTACAAGTCCATGCATGTTTGCCTCATTCGAACCTTTCCCATGAAGGGTGAAAATAACAGGGTATGTTTGGCCTGCACTCGCATGCTTTGGCAGGTGAACGTCATAATGATAAGCGGGGTTCATAATAACCCTCCTCAAAATATTAGTAATAAGAATTAAAGTTCTGTATTACAAATATATAGTGAAACTAGGGCTTTGGTCAACAGGAAAATCGCTGCGCCCACTTATTACGCATGCAAACAGCGCGTGCTGATCCAGGATCGGCACGCGCTGCTTGGTTTCTTTTTTAATATATAAACTACAAGGTTTCCAGAAGCGCTTTAAGCTCGGGATTCAATTGCAATACATGCAGCACCATCGTCAAAGCTTCCGCGCGGGACGCTTGATTATTCGGCTGGAACGTTCCGTTGCCAGCCCCGCTGACGATTCCAGCTGCCGCAGCTTTCTCAATTTGCTCCTTATTCCACACTTGATTAATGTCGGTGAAAGCCGGCGCATTTGCTGCATTCACACGATCAAGGTCAATAATTTTAGCAAGGATTGCGATAATTTCGGCGCGGCTAATTTCCTGATTCGGCTTAAATGTGCCGTCCTTGTAGCCCGAAATCACGCCTGACGCTTGCAGGCTTCCAATCGCTGTTTCCGCCCAGTGGCCCGCAACATCGCTTAACTCGCTGCTGCCTGAGGCAGGCCCATTTATGCCAAATAGTTTGGAAATGATAGTCGCAAATTCAGCCCGGGTAATGCTTGCATTCGGACGGAAGGCATTGTTCTCATAGCCCTTAACGATGCCAAGCTTAGCAAAAATGTTTACCGTCTTGTTGGCCCAGTGGGAGCCCGTATCCGTAAATTGGACGGTTGTTGGGTTAGCTTTAACTTCCTCTACCTGCTTCGTAAGGCTGGTGATAACATCATCAATCTTAACGATTTTATCATTGAACTTTATTTGAGGTGCTGGCACCGGTGTCGGCACTGGCGTGGCTGTAGGAGTTGCTGTCGCTGCAGGTGTAGTCGAAGAGCCGCCTCCACTGCTTCCGCCGCTCGATGGTGCTTGAATAACAACCGCATGCGAGCCATATACAGCCGAGCCATCGGCCGCTGTCGCTTTCGCAGTAACCGTACCTGCGGACACGCCCGTCAATAAGCCGCTGGCATTAATGGTTGCGGTGCCTGTACCATTTTCAACCGACCAAACGATCGATTTGTCCGCTGCATCCACAGGCGCAATTTCTGCTGCCAATTGAATGCTTCCGCCAGTCTGAACAACGGCTTCCCCCGTCAAAGCTATAGTCGATACCAGAACAGGCGTCGCTGTTGGCGTCGGTTCTGGTGTCGGCGTCGGGGTTGGGGTTGGCGTCGGTGTTGCAGGCACATTTATCGTTACGTCCATGCTTCCTACAATACCTGTACCGTCAACGGCAGTTGCTATCGCTGTAACTGTTCCAGACGATACGGCCGTCAACAGCCCGTTTGCATCAATCGTCGCTGAGCCTGTGCCGTCCTCAACAGACCAGACGAACGCTGAATTAGCTGCATCGACTGGAAGGACTGTCGCATTTAACGCTAAGGATTGACCCACATCGACTGAATCAATACCTCCAGACCCACTGACCTGAATATCTGTTACGACATGAAAAAAGTTGTCCGTAATCAATTTCGGACCCGAGTATACCGCTAATTGTGCCGAATTCACAGGAACATTAACATTGTTATTTTTAATTAAAAACTTCACAAGTCCGTTAGTCGTATTAGAGGACATCCCTCCAGTTGTTGTATCGCTTGAGGCACGATCAGTATCCATATCAACAAAAACGAAGTTCGGATTGCTTGTCTGAATAAATATTTCTGTCCGTCCCGTCACAAGCGTATCATTCGCATCATAAACAGAAAAAGTGACGCTTGTATAATCCGGAAAATTGACGTCCGCATGCAGGGGCTCAGCCAGAGTCATATAATCGACGGCCTCTGTCGGTTTATACGTACTAATGTTTGATAACGTTATGGATTGGCTGCCATATGAACGAGTGGGAATCCAGCTAACCTGACCATCAGTCACATAACCACCCATCATGGTTTTATTGGCATAGGTATTTACAGCTACAGATGCTGCCCCTACGTTAACATCCGGTACCTGTGTGACCGTTCCATCGGAATAACGTATAAATACATGCTCCGAGGTATCTGGCAGCCCATTACTATAGGAGACCGTTATGGAGCTGGACGAAGTGATACAACCGCTTAACAAACTGAGAGTCAAAGTTAAAATCAAACCTAATTTCATGATTGAACCTTTTTTCATTGCTTTCCCTCATTCCTTATCATTTTGATAAATGCCCATTAGCTCTAGTATAGCCCTTGCCAATGACAGGAAAATGACAAAGTCTTGGAGATCGCAAAGAACCCTCACTTTGAGGGCCCTTAGAGTTATGTTATGGATGCTAAACGATTAGGAAGAGGATCTAAACAAAAAATTAAGGAAACTTTTTAACTCCCATCACATGATTAAGCGGAATGTATCCAATTTCCCTGCTGTCACTGCTATGATTGCGATTATCGCCCATGACGAAAATATGCCCCTCAGGAACAGTCCATTGTTTATCTGAAACAAAATTCATCGTTTCATTCAGATAAGGCTCGTCCAGCGCCACGCCATTGCGATAGGTTTTATGCTCCTTAAACTCCAGCACATCGCCGGGTTTGCCAAGCACCCTTTTCACATAAAATACTGCGTTATCATTCGTTTTATTTTTCATAAATAGCTGAAGCAGCGGATGCTCCATTAGATCATCCGTCAAATGCCGTTCTCTGCTCACTCGGCTGTCGATCACGACCACATCGCCATATTCCGGAAGCTTGGACAACGTATGCGAGATTTTCGATACGTAAATTCGCTCCTTATCCTGCAAGGTTGGGTCCATAGAATGACCATCAACCTTATAAGGCTGAATAACAAATACACCAATAATTAATGAAAGTACAACTGCTATGCCGAAAGTGCTTACCCAGCTGCCAATCTCCTTCAAGGCTTTCATCTTGATCACACCATCCTCCTCATCCACATTATAGCTAAATTATACCATTTACTCTATCACATGAAAACTTGAAGCAAGGCAGCTTCCTGCTTTTCGTTGTATGCTTCTCGTTTCATAGGACTGCTCCCTGTACAAAAATAAATTTGACGGACACAGCAGACCCTATTTCAATAAAATCACGGGTTATGCAGCAGGCTGCGGACTCAGGCGCTGCTAATGTGCTGCAAATCGTCATTTTGCCGGGATGAGGAGGGCTATAACGAATTTCCTGTCCGCTTACGGCCTAAAATCGTATCAAAAGCAAGAATAGCGAAATCTCAGTCCGCACAACCTGCCTAGAGCGAGCTCTTATACGGGCTGGTTGGTTTTCAGCGGTTTTTATGTGCTAGACCGTATCCTAATCCTAATTCTTATTGTTATTGTTACTCGTTCAGAAAAGCAATCAAGGCTTTATTGAAGGCTTCGGGATGCGTCGCATTTAAGCCATGCGGGCCGCCTTTAATTAAAGCAAGCCGGCTGCCTGGAATGGCTTCGTGCGACCGTTTTCCGCTGACTTCAAATGGCACAATAGCATCCGAATCCCCGTGAATGATGAGTGTCGGCACATTTATTTTTGCTAAATCATCACGGAAATCGGTGAATCCAAACGCTTTGATGCAATCTAGCGTCCCTTTCGGGGAGGCAAAAGCGGCGATATCGCGGCTGTATAAGCGAGCCGGCTCACTTACTAGATCCGACTTGTCCCCAGCGGCGAAAAAGTTTTTAGTAAATCCATCAAGGAAGGCCAGGCGGTCTTGCTTTACCCCGTCCTCAAACTCTTTGATCAGGGCATCGTCGACACCGCCCTCTGGATTGCCCTCGGTTTTATATAGGTATGGCGGGACAGCTGCCGCCAAGACGACTTTTTGAATCCGATCCGTTCCATAAGTGCCCATGTAGCGGGCAACCTCGCCACCGCCCATTGAGAACCCCACGAGTGCAGCCTCTTTCAGGTCAAGATGTTCAAGCAGCTTATGCAAATCTGCAGCAAAGGTGTCATAGTCGTAGCCTTCCCATGGCTGAGAGGATTGTCCAAATCCGCGGCGGTCATAGGTAATGACACGATAGCCAGCGTCGATCAGCGCTGGCACCTGATACTCCCACGAGCGTCCGCTCAGCGGCCAGCCGTGAATGAGCACCACCGGTTTTCCAGTCCCCCGATCCTCATAAAAAAGCTCAATCGGAGCATTATTTTCAGATCCAACCGTTAATTTTGACATGTGAAGCACCCCTTCCAAGTTTGATCATATCCTTGCAGGCAGCTCTCCTCGTTCTAACTAGTTAGTGATATTACACACTGCAAGCCGTTGCTGCAATATTATTCCCCTTAACGAGGACAACCCAAACAAAGTGGAGACCACACAGCCCGTTATGATTATGCACTTCCATGATCTGCCGCAGCTCCTTCTTACGGCGTCCATTGATCGTGAATAATGCCAACAAGTGCGCGATCATCCCCTATTTTCTCGAACACGAGACGCAGGCTGCGCCAGTCCATCCCCTCAACTGCCGGATCAATACCGTCAATATAATATTCCACGAAGTCATAGCTTTCCTTCGGATACACTTCGTTCAGATTATTGGTCGTTGTGCTTTTCCCCTGGACTTCGTTCAGCGAGATTGTGCCATCCTTTGCAAAATCCGCATCATAAACAAATTGTTTATAATAATCTGCATAGGTCAAATGAATCGGCTCGCCTGATCCAGCAGACGTCCCCCAGACGTATGTTTTGGAATCCTCCATTAAACCGTTTAGCGTATCTTGCTTAAAGGTAAGGTCTGATTCTACGTCAACGTAAGCATAGGGTGAAAAGCGAATTCCCTTCTTTGCATGTACCCAAGCTGCAACGGTTTGCATATCACTATTCTTAATCGCCCTCATGACGGTCGCTGCCGCTTCCCGCGCTGTCGGAGGCTGCCCCTCCACTGGCTCCTGTTCCTGCCCCTGCTCTTGCTGGGGCTGCCCCTGCTCGGGGAGCTGTTCAACTGTCGGCTGCACTTGTGGTGCAGCTGTCTCTTCTGCCTTCGGAGCCGTGTTTGGCGCAACTGCACAGGCCGTCATCATGAGCGTGATTGCAACCAAAACCATCCATCCTAAGTTTCCGACCTTATACATAAGCCCACTCCTTTGCCTTTTCACATGTGTTACATCTTATTATTACCCCTTTTATCATTATGCCCTTCGAAAAAATAAATAGGCCAGCTCATCCGTGAGCTGGCCCCAACAATCATTCACAATCTATAAGTCATCTATTTCATGCCTGCATTTTAAATGCCGCTTACAGCTCGATGACCGTATAGCGAATCTCTTGCTCCTCGACCGAAGCTGCTGCAAACAGCTCGGAATCACCCGCATTATCCACATTTGGCTTGGATACTACAAATCCCTTCAAACGGTCATTTGTCCGCTGCGAGGCGTATGCCTCTGCCTTGCCTTCAACCATCATCTCAATTCTGTTGACGTTGTGCAAATTAACGCCATCGTTAATTGACATGCCCGCCAAATCAACGGTAGGAACCTTAATAGACCAGACGGATAACAGTCCTGGCATAATTCGGGTACGGCCATCACCTACGACGCCGCCTGCCATAAAGCTGCGCTTCTCTCCTTCGGGCTGAAGGTTCACTTCATATTGATACAAGCCTAAGCTGCTTTTATGAATAAAATCATGGCGCCTCGCTTCCCGATCAAGGAAGGTGGAAGAGCCAGAGTGCATAAAATCAACATATACTTCCCCGTCCGTCTCACGCGCTCCAGGCAGCACAACCCGGCAGCCGCTCACCATCATATGTGCTTTTCCGGCGATTTTGCTCCGGATGAGAAGGTTGTCAAGGGATAGAGAGAATACAGCCGCGTCGCCTGCGCGCAGCGCTGCAAACTGCTCCGGGAACGTTTCCTCCTTAAAAATAAACTTAATATTTTCAAACGGCTGAATGGCGCTATCTGCGGCATTCAGCATATTTTTCAGCTTGACGACCACATCGGCATGGATACCGCTCAGCTCTGCGACATGGCTGTCTTTGATTTTCGGGAAGCGATCATCTCCCAAAGTCATATAGCGGAATGCCTGATATTCCTGATAGAGGAAGTCGATCAAGGCAAGCCTAGCCTGACTGAAGCGTTCAAAAATATAATTATGGAACAGCGGCAAGCTTGCATCCATGCCATCACCAAGGTTTTGGCGCAAGCGATCCTCATTGGCATGAAGCTCAATCAGTTCAGCCGACAGCTTCTCGTCCTCTAGGAAATACGCACTGTAGGCTGACGATTTATTCTGATAATCCTCGACAACATTAAGGAATTCATAAAATGTCTTCCGGTATTCCCCCGCTTTTTCGGGAACCTTATTGTAAACCGGCTTCAGCATTTCCTCAAATTCCTCCCGCGACATCGTCATCAGGGTCGTATTATATCCGAAATGATCTTGTGCGTTGTTGATCTGCTTCGTCAGGTCGATCAAGCCGCCGCCCTTCTCCCACAGCGCACGGCCGGCTGCCGCAGTCTTCTTGACCGAATCCAGCGATTTGGACAGCTCCTTCTCCTTCTCTTTCTTCTCCTTCTTAATGCTCTTATCGCTCTTGAAGGTTTCGTCTATGACAATCGTCTTGCCCTCAGTCGCCAGGTTGCTAATCGCCGATGCCAAAGCACCGCCAGCTCTAAGCGCTCCAACTACAGGAGCTACACCCGTAGCCAAAGCAACACATGTAACAACGATATCTACGGTTATCTTCAGCGACTCCACACGCAGCTCGTTTTTCAACGCCTCGACAAACGCAGTCGCTTTCGTTTGCAGCTCCTCGCCTTTGCTGTTTACATCCTTCAGCATCGCGTCGATATAATGCTTAAGCTCGTTTCTCTCTTTAACGAGCAATTCTCGGCGTTTCTCCATTTCCGCTGCTTTGTCCGAGGATTGAGCGAGGGCGTCCTTTATGACCCGTACCTGGCTGTCTTGGTTGCCCTGCACGTTTAAATAATCCTTATATAAATCCTCCGCTTGCTGAGCCGCCGTTATTAAGTTGCCGCCAAGCTCCAAATAGCGGTCGAACGGCATGAGCGGAACCCAGTTCCAAGGATGCCCGAAATAATCAAGCCCTTGGCTGAGCTGGGCAATCAGGATAGCCGCTTTGTTACGCAGAGCCAACCACTGAAGCGAAACCTCCAGCATACGGCTTTTGAAATCTTCAAACCGATGCACCTCATTATCATGCACCTCATGCAGCACCGCGTAGCGAAGCTCTTCGAACCAATCTGCATTCGGCATTGTTTTAAGCAGCCAACTCAGAAGAACTGCCGCTTCTTCCAAACGCTCCTCGCTCGAAGCCAGATAAGCAATGCTGGCTTTGTGCAGCGTGAGGCTTTTCTGCTCTAGGGAACCCATCAGCCGCTGATCGAAAACGAGCAGTTTGGAAGCGTCTGACCGATGAACTACATTAAAGCTGCCAAAGAAGTCGGTATATTCAATAGGCGCAGGTCTGCCGTCATTTTTCATTCCACAGCGTCCCGGCCTGCCGTCTGCCGCAGCTGCCTTATACTCGCCATCGTTGCCGTTTGTTCCATCTATTCCGTCTTTCGCCCTACGCGTTTCACTTTTGTAATATCTTTTGCTAGTTGTCATGTACATTCGCACAGTTTCAGTCTCAAAAAACCAGCCGCCTTGACCGCCTTTTCCACCGGCTGCTCCCATGCCCGGCTTTGCCTGCTCACCGGCCTTGCCCGCCTCGTTCTCCATCGTAATGTAGTGCTCATTGGCGGAGATGACGTATCCGACTATAATATCCCCTCCGTTGCCGCCAGCTCCAGATGCTCCAGCATTCCCACCTCGGCCTCCGTTGCTGCCATTGGTGCCTGGCGTTGGATCGTCGTCAAAGAAAATACCAACCTGGTAGTCTACTCCCTTATTACCGCCTTTGCCTTTGCCTCCGTCTCCGCCATTCTCCCCTCGCCCGCCTTGGCCGCCGTTAGCGATCAGCTTTAATTCACCCTTCAGCTCGAAGCTCTCTGCCGCCAATGTAATAGCGCCGCCATTGTAGCCATTTGATCCAGATTTTCCAGCTGTACCATCCCCGCCTGGCTGGCCAGGATTGGTTGCCCCTGTACCTTCTTCAGCATGGTCAGTCTTAGTAAAGTTGATTGCGGGTTGTTCACCTGATGCATCGATTACAGCCTCTCCCTCAGAGGAGATGATACGGGCATTAATGGTAATATCTTTTCCTTTTGTCTCAAGCTTGCCCGACAAGCAAACGGTATCCGCATGAATAACATAATCGCATGTCGTATCCTTTAAATATTCAGAAGTCAAAGTAAAATCAGCAGCCGTTAAATAAATCGTATTTCCCCTCTTGCCGCGCTGAACATTCGAATACTTTAATTGACTAGCGAGCCATTCCCGCTCCATATTCTGCTGCGTAAGTCTATTCTCACCAATATTACTTTCTGTTGTGGGCATTCCTTCGCCTCCCTGTATTTTCCTCATAAAATAGCGAAAAACCAGATTACTTCCATCCTTCTATCGGCTACATTCCTGTAAAAGCTTGTAAGCTTTCACTAAATTCATCTTATCAAATCGCTCTGAACGGATTATGAACCATATTCTCCCTGCAAAGGATATAAAAAAAACAGGCTGCCACGAGGCAGCCTGCATGTATCTTTTTTCCTTTTTATGGTGTAAACAGCAAATTCAAATTATTGACGATTCCAGGTGTATAGCGCTCACCACTGCCACCTTCACCAAGCATGCCGTCAGCACCGTCGCCCCAAGCCCATAAGCTGCCATCTGCTTTTAGAGCATATGTTGTATTACTGCCCCCTCCGTTGATCGCGATGACATTTGAAATGCCACCAACAATGCCGGGAGTGTTTGTATTATTGGTATGGCCAAAACCTAGCTTGCCGCTTTGGTTGCTGCCCCATGCATATACATTTCCAGCTTCATCTTGTGCAAAAGATTGATAATTCCCTGCACCGAGCAGAGTAATTTTCGGCAGATCCTCAAGTTCAACTGGAACCAATTGATTGGCATTTGTTCCGTTGCCTACTTGGCCCATTTGATTAAAGCCCCAAGCATATACACTTCCTGTCACGCTTAAGGCAAGAGCATGCTGGTTGCCCATCTTCATGGAAACAATATTAGTTAGTCCCGATACTTGAACCGGAACATTGCTGCTTGTTGTCGTGCCGTTGCCTAGCTGACCATTTGTATTGTCGCCCCAAGCCCAGACGGTTCCATCAGCTTTTAAAACATAGGAGGAAGCGTATCTAGCCTGGATTTCGAGCACATGATCCAAGCCTGGTACTTGAACAAGCGGTGAATAATCTCCCCATGTCCATACCGTTCCATCACTTTTCAATACAAGTGAGTTAGTGCCGCCTTCTGCTGAAATCGCAATAGCATGATCAATCCCGTTCACTTTAACTGGTGTGTTGTTTGAGCCCCGGCCCCATTGCCATACGTCGCCTTTCGAGGTCAGAATCAGGGAATGGCCAAAGCCAGCTTGTACCGCAATAATATCACTTGGCAAGTTAGGCACTGTAAATCGGTTAGGAGAAGCTGTCGTCGTCCCATTGCCAATTTGCGCATTCCAGTTAGCACCCCATGTGAGCACTTGGCCTATCGCGTCCAACACAATGGCATGGTTCGATCCTAATGAGAAATGATTTTGCGGCAAAATAGCAATATCATTCACTTCATACTCCAGTTCCTCAGAGTCCAGACTCGCTTCCCGCAATGAATCTGCTGCATTTGCGGTTATCGTATGTGTTCCCGGCGCTAAAGCATTCAGTGCAAGCGTCAGAGTATCCGTAGTTGCCGTGCCAGAGGCCAGAATTGTTGTTCCATCTGTGTCGTAAACCGTCACCACGCTGCCAGCAGTCAGTTCGCCAATCGTAATCATTGGCAAGTGGTTCGAATACGAACCGTCTACTGAAATAACAGGCTGCCCCATTACGCTTTCTTGACTTACAGCTTTCGCTGCCTGTCCTGTTGTAGGAGCCGCTGCATTTTTCGGCGTCACTTCAAAAGTAATAAATTTGCCAGCATCTTCGCTGCCAAGCACATACGTTAAGCTTGTCGCTCCATCAATTGCTGTATAATGAATGGTCTGTTCGTAGTCATCTGAGCGATACCACTGATAGGTTGTTCCCTCTTCTGCATCCCCATCGGTATCCCAGTAGTAATAATTCCCTGTTAACGTTTGGCCTACTGCAAGTACACCTGTAACTTGAACTCCTTCTACGTATGGAGCAACGGGAGCGTTTTTCACTGCGCCCGTAATTGTACTTTTAACGGTATCTCCAATTGTTGGTTCTGCTGCATTCGCTGGCGTAACCTCGAAGGTGATATAATACCCCGCATCTTCCTCGCTGAGCACATAGGTTGAGTCATTTGCTCCGTCAATTTGCGTATAGTTCGATCCATTCTCATCATCCGAACGATACCATCCGTAAGCTGTCCCATCTTCCAAGTCGCCATCTGCATCTTGGTAAGTGTAGTTGCCCGTTAGCGTTTCCCCAACAGTCGCTGCCCCGCTAATAAAAACATCGGATGCCGTTGGAGCCTGTGGCACTGGTGTTGCTGTCGGTTCAGGCGTTGCTGTTGGCTCTGGTGTTGCTGTTGCGCTCGGCTCCGGCGTTGCTGTTGCTGTTGGCTCTGGCGTTGCAGTAGCCGTCGGCGTTGCGCTTGGTGTCGGTGTTGCTGTTGACGATCCAGTTGATCCCGTTGTTGTAGTTGCTGTTGGAGCTGGAGTAGCTGGAGGATTTTCAAAAGTCGTCCCCGCGCCTCCCGTATTAATTGTAGCCAGTACGATTGTACCTTGGCCTAACATTTTCACAACCGTATCCAGCACAAGCGTGTTAACCCTGCTGGCTTGGCCAAGGTTAACTGTCGAGCCTGTTGCTCCTGACTGGACATTCAACTGCTGAACAGTGCCTGTCGGCAGGTCAACTTGAATTTGCTGAGCGCTGACATTGACCGTGTTGAACGAGCCTTGCAAGGTTACTTTCGAGCCTGCTGGCAGTGCAGCATTTACGTTTACATTGCCAAAGCCCGTTGCTGAGCCAGATTCCTGAATAATGGCAGATGAATTAATCATAACAAGCGCAACGGTTGTTGAGCCTTCCGACACGATACGTACGGTTCCCGTGCCTGATTTTTTGTCGATAACAATATCAATAAGCACCGAGTCGTTAAAATGGATACTGTTCTCGCCGCCGCCTTGAACGGTGACTGTTCCCGTTACTTTGACGTTATTCAAAAACGCATCACCGTTGCCGATGCCTTCGCCCAATAACAGGTCGCCATTAATGACCATGTTTTGCAGCGTCACACCGCCTGTGCTAACAACGACATCTTTATTAACCGTCTCAACTCCAGTAGCTGGACCATAAGTTCCCGCCGTATCATAAACGGTAGCTTGCGACTCCATTGCCCGGTTCAGCGTTACTACCGCTTCTGCGCGAGTAATAAAGGCTGCTGGCTTGAACGTATTGTCCGCGCTGTAGCCTTTCATAATCTCCTCAGCCACGACTGTGCCAATCGCATCCTTGCTCCAGCTGGCAAACTGATTCGCATCTGTGAAAGCTGCTGCCGTAGTGCTGGATGCCGGATTAATTTTCAGAAGACGGATGACAATTACCGCAGCCTCTTGACGGCTAATCGGCTTGAAGGCTCCGATTGTTCCATCCGCATAGCCGGAAATGTAGCCTGCTTTCACCGCTTTCGCGATATCTGCATAAGCCCAGTTTGTAGATGGCACATCACTAAACGAAATTTCCGTTTGCTCGGTAAAACCGAATGCACGATTAACCAGTGTTATAAATTCAGCTCTTGTAATTTGATTTTCCGGCTTAAAGCTGCCATCCTCATAGCCTGTGATCAGCCCTTTGCCGATCCACTCTGAAACTTGGCTTTGTGCCCAATGCCCTTCAATATCGGCTGGGGTTGCCGCTGCTGCTGTGGCACCAAATGCCATACCAAACGACGACAACAATAGACATGCTGCAACTGCTGATGATACAAGCTTTTTGACTAGTTTGTTCTTCACGATAGTCCTCCTAATAATTCTTCTTCACTATTGATTGGTTCTTTATTCCTACTAATAAATAAGTATAACTCTACCCAATGACAGCAAAATGACAAACTCCGACAAGGAGTATGCAAATCCGATAGAGACACGGCAATCCTCAAAAAAAAAAGGCCCTTCGAACGAGCAAAAGCAGCCTTTCCGAAGGAAGGACTGCTTTTACTCGTTTCTTGGTATATGTTAAAACAAATGTCATCATGGTCAACAACTCAGCCGCCGGCACCTTGATACTTGTTCGCACCATACATCCAGAACCTATAGCCTGCCCAATAACAAAGGGGACCGACAATTGGCACCATCCACATTGCCCATTGTGGCAAAAGGGTGGCATCATTAGATAAAAGGAATGCCGCTGGATAAAAGCTAACAAATGCCAGTGGTACAAGGGCAGTAAGCAATAACTGAATAAACGTTCCGAATATCGGCAAAGGGTACGCAATAAAATCTTTTAATTTAAAAAACAGGGTGAACATAAAATTAGTTCTAATCCATATAAAAGAAACAGCACCGATGATGGTGAGGATTCCAGCATAAATCATAGCACCGCTGACAACGACTAGCATTAAGTATATGTACTCGCTCAGCGTCCATTGCATATTCAACTTCGAGATGGACCAAATCAAAACAGAACCGGAGATTAAAATATGGGCGATGTACCCTAAGTTGAAGCCTCTGCTTACTAAGTATAGATAAGGATTTACAGGTTTTATAAGCAAAATATCAAACGTGCCCTGTCTAACCTGGCTTTCCAATTCACGCATCTGTACAAAAGAAAAGGATGCCCCTAATGCATATGTAAAGAGACCAATGCTATACAAAAGGGCTATTTCAGGCCAAGTCCACCCAGCTATTGTGTTAAACCTTTGGATAAACAACCAGATTATAATATAGTCTCCGGCATATGCGATGATTTGAGCAAAAGCGGAAAGGATGAAATCAGCCCGATACTCCATTCTTTCTTTTAATAATAAACGAACTAGCTTGCCAAACAACTGCAGTGTCATGAATTTCCGCCTTCCTCTTTATCCGCCCTGCACAACTAAGCGACGCACGGCTCTAGTCCAAAGCCATTGAACGAGGACAAGTAATCCAACGATCCATCCTACCCCAATGGCAAGTACCTGCCATAGCTCGCTGCTCGTTATATTGCCTAAATATATGGCAGCCGGGACATAACCCATGTACTGAAATGGCAGCATTTTCGCTACAGAAGCCCATGTAGGGGGGAAAAACCAAATGGGCAAAAAAGAGCCAGAGAAGATAGTAATTAGGCCTCCCATCATCCAACTAAGAGCAAAATGATTCATAAACCAAAACGCGAGTAAAGAGATCAAATAACCAAGAAGAAATGAAATAATAAGAGCTAAAATCAATGCCAATAAAAAAGCGAAAAAGTTGGTTGATGTAGCAGGTGGAAGTATTCCGAAAAACAGCCCCGCTATAAGGAGAGACGGTGCAACGGTGAAGGCTAGCTGATAGAGCGAGTTGCCTAGCCCGTCAAAAAGTAAATATAACGGGTACGATAGCGGCTTGATTAATTCAGAGGCAATCCCTCCCGATTTTAAGCTTCCATCTACTTTACTGCTTACCCCATTTAACAACAGGGCAAAAAGCAGGGTATTGATAATGCTGTATGTAATCATTTGTTCGGCCTTAATACCCGCTACGCTGCCGTTTCCAATAACGGCTCGCCAGATTTCAACCTGGATCAGAATCGTGACAAAGTTGCCCAGTAAACGGAGCCAAACCTCCGAACGGTAAGCTAGCTGGTTAGAAAAAGCTTTCATTGTGAACATAAGATACATTCTCATTCCTAATCCACCTTAACCAATTTGGCGTTTTAAATCCGCTTCAGCCAGTTGTTGATAGAGCCTACGGATAACAGAATCGATATCCGCACTTTCAATTGAAGCGTCCTCAACGGGATATTTAGCCGCAATTCGACTCACAAGCTCAAATACGCTTGCATCACTTTTTGCAAAAGAATAGGTTCGTCTTAACCCTTCCTCTTGAAGCAGTGTTATGCCTGGCATATCTATTAAACCTGGTTCTTCCCGAAAATCAATAACAACTTGGCGTTCATTCCCTAGTCTATTGCGGAGCTCCACAACGGACCCGTCGTAAACGACGCTCCCTTTATTCACCACAATCATTCTCGGACAGATTTCCTCTATATCTTTCATATCATGTGTCGTTAAAACGATGGTTACTCTTTTATCACGATTTACAGTACGCAAAAACTGCCGAATTTGGTCCTTGGCGATCACATCCAGGCCAATTGTAGGCTCGTCAAGAAACAGAATTTTAGGTTCATGTAAGAGCGCCATTGCAATTTCGACGCGCATCCGCTGCCCTAGACTTAATTGTCTCACTGGTTTTTGAATAAAATCCTTAATGGCTAGCAATTCAACGCAAAATTCCAAATTCTTTTCAAACGTTATCGGAGGTATCTTATAAATGTACTTATGCAGATCAAAGGAGTCCTTGACCGGAAGATCCCACCATAGTTGGCTTCGCTGTCCGAAGACCACTCCAATATGCCGGGAGTTATCTTTACGCGCTTGATGAGGCACGCTGCCAAGTACTCGCAGCTCTCCAGCAGTAGGCACCAAAATTCCGGTCATCATCTTAATCATTGTTGATTTCCCCGCACCATTAGGACCCAAATAACCTACCGCTTCGCCTTCTTTAATAGAAAAACTAAGATGACGAACTGCCGTTTCTTCTATATACTCACGCGTAAATAAGCTCCTAACGGAACCAAGGAGCCCCGGGAATCTTCTATACTGACGATAAGTTTTGGTGATATCATTTACAGAAATAATATCCATACCACTATTACGCCCCCATTTTTCCACTTAATGATTCACAACCTCTAAAACGGGCATATGGGTCCAAAAATCCTTCTGGTACGGCGGTGCCGTTTGCCAATGCGGGATTCTGCCTAGCAAATTATCTATGACCCCTATAATATATCCAATATAATCGCCACTTCCAAGGTTGTCATAAGGCAAATAAATGATCAAGCTCCCGTTATCACTTTGAAAATTAGAACAGCCTTGTAGAACATCTTTTTCTCCCACATGGGCAAATTTAGATCTTTCAACGGGTTGAAGCCTATTATTTTCTTTGCGAATAATAACTTGATGGGTGAAATAATCTGAGCATTCCGGATTCGGATTTATAAGAAAAATCATTATTTCCTGATTTTCAGTAAGGCTATTTAATGTTGCTTCGGAAAGGTTCAAACGGAGTATAAGTTGATTTTCCTCATATTCAAAGGTATAGTGCAGATCAAATTTATTATCGTTTACTAATAACTGTCGCCACTGCTGATCGTTTGTTTTTATGGGCCCGCAATAATTTTTATTATGACCGCTAAAAGCTGCTTTTTTACTCATTAAAGCGATCTTTTTCTTACGCTGCTCTGCATCAAGAAATAGTCTCTCTGTTATGCTGATATCCCATTCATAAAAGGATTGATTATGATGGATGGCCTCGTCTATTTTTATACAATCAAGAAATGAAAGATCGGTGCCAGCAAATATCTCTTTAATTTGCCTTATAACTAGAGCAGACTCTCTGTTCAATTCATACTTAGCCAACCATCTATTTAAGTTATCCCCATTCATTGCTTGCTCATATTTTTTCATAAACATGACAATATCGATATAATTCTTAAGGGCTGGAATACGCTCATCGAACCCCTCGGCATCATTAAATGCATTTTCAAGCAATGCAATACAGCTATGCTCGAGATCTAGGGTTTTTACATTTTCATTGCCCTGGACATGAATAAATTGAGTGGATTCCAGAAAGGAAGTAATCTCTTTTATAGATTGATGCAAATGCCTTCCCGTCTCTAGTACAACGTATCTTCCAGAATAGGTCTGCTTCCAAAACTCGAAAAATTCATGACTATCCGGAGCTTTCAATATAGGCTTATCCAAATAAAAGAAATCGTCTGGGTCCTTCCTGTTTATGTGATACGTGTTTTTATTTCCTATGGCACAATAAAAGCCGCATACATTTAACAGCTCATTAATTTCATCCATCTCGTTTTCATCAATGAGTAAGTCGATGTCCCGAGAGTCCCTCTTATAAGCATCGTCATAGATGAGGATTGATAAAGCGATGCCTTTGTTTAATACAATATTCACTTCCATTTCTCTGGCTTTATCAAATAATAATTTAATCTCATTCATTCTCTCATCGATAATTTCCACATGGCTTTGGTATATGGTTTCACACAATTCTTTAAAGCTATCAGGTAGGATAGGAGCTATAATTTCATAGGTTAAGGCAAAAATTTTATGCTGCTGTAACAAATTTATTAAAATAGTCCAATCTATATCCTGAAAATGATCAGCCGCTAGTTGCTGATTATTTATCACACTTTTTGACACTTCTAATAATGCCGCTTGCTCTCTAGTTAATTTCATATTTCCTCCGTCATATTAGGGCGTTTTCAAGGGTTAGAAGTCTATCTTTAAACTTTTTCACATTGCCATAAGCTTTTCTCATTTTTAAATCGTCTGGGTTTATTACCCTTGAAAAAGGTAATATCGCCTTGCTTCTAACGATTAAGGAAAGCGTCATTTCATTGCTTGGAATGACGCGATGAAAGCTGCCAGCTTCAAAAAAATAAGTGTCACCCTCTATTACCTTAGAGCTGCGAGTTAATTCAATCTCTACTTTATCCATCTCAAGCTCCGTGACCTTATATTCTTCGTGGGTATATTCACCGCATAATAGGATGACTGCAAAATTAAACCTATGATCATGTATACTTTCAAAAGGCCATTTATTTTGCGGCCAGTAATGCAAGCGACCACGAATTCCGGAATCTTCGCTGTTCCATAGTACATATTTTTCAAATCCCAAAGGATGAATTTCCATGAGTGACGCTAAATTGCCTAATTGATCCTCAGATTCTTGACGCAATTCTGAAAGCCATTCTGTAACTTTCTGTAGATTCACCTGTTCCTTTAGCAAGCCGCACATTAGCTCTAATTCCGTTTTGCTTTCTAAGGTAAATGAACGGTCTACAACTTCAACAAATTTATTTAACTCCATACGAATATCCTCCCTTTGCGCTAATCATTGCTTTTACATTTAATACAATTTCAGAATGAATATCTTGGGGATCTCTTTCCCCGTCAATAATTAAAGCATCTTCAGGCAATACCGTTTGAAAAGCCTCCCTTACATTAATAAAAATAGAAGGGTCTTTTTCTTCATATTTTAGATGCCCATCTCGGGCCTGTATTCGCTTAATGGTTATTTCCGGCTTAATATCTAAAAAAACAGTTAAATCTGGCTTGCGTATTGAACCATAAAGGTTTTTAATATCATTTATATCCATACCCCGAACTTTGAAATAGGCATAAGAACTGTAAATATAGCGGTCAGATATAATATTAACGCCCGAGTCCAAACGCTGCTCCAAATCATGCATATGGGTTATTCGATCAGCAGCAGACAGCATCGCAATCACTCGCATGTCATGGACCTGCCCATTATCAAGATAGGACCGTACTCTTGGATCATTTCTATATTGATCAGTTGGTTGCTTTGTGTTGTACAATTGCACATTGTTATGTTTAAACCAATTAGTAAGCATACCGATTTGTGTCGTCTTCCCTGCCCCGTCCAACCCGCACATTGCAATTAATAGTCCACTCAAAATGTCATTCCTCCATTAATATCTATTGAAGCCCCCCATATATAGGAGGAGGAGTCGCCAAGTAAGAAAGCGATTACATTAGCAACCTCTTCAGGTCTGCCAATTGTGCTTGACAAGGTTTTTTTTCGATGATAGTCGCGCCTCTCTGAGGTTTGCACCTTCGACATATCTGTATCTATAATTCCAGGCAATATGGAGTTAACTCTTATTCCCTTCGGAGCAAGCGAAAGGCTCAGGCTTTTTGAGAGACCAAGAAGTGCCGCTTTCGATGAGGCATATGCAGGGTCGCGACTTCCCACTTTAGCAGCTGTACTTGAGGTGCAAATAATGTTGCGTAAACGATCACAGCCTTGCTCTAGCAATAATTGCACGATAATAAATAAAGAGGTTACATTCACAGCGTGAACCTTCTGCCATAATGATAAATCGTATTGTGAAAGACTGAGGTTAGGATATATTCCTGCCAAATGAACAATACCCGTTATGTTTTTTAAATCATCTTTATATAAATCGAATGCTTTCCTTATTTGCTGCTCATCACTTAGATCGCAATGTATAGGAATGTCCACCGCTGTACAGCCAGTCTTCAAATCAATACCAACTACTTGAACGTCCCGCTCTTTTAACTGCCTTATTAGCTCTGAAGCTATGCCCCCTCCAGAACCCGTTATTAAAATTTTTTCCAATATATCACCCTTATACATTTATTTTCATTCTATCTCTTAATAAATCTTGCTCAGGCTCTTTCGACTTATTATTCAAGTATTTAAGAACTTTCTGATCGGTTCCGTCATAAACTAAAGCAAATCTATCAACGACTTGAATACCTGCGTTGCGTGTGGCCTCGTATTTCTTTCTATTATTCCCTATAAGCCTAACCTCAGTTATGTTAAAATGATTGAGTATTGCGATAGACGCTCTGTAATTTCTAGCATCCTCCATCCCCGTTCCCAATTGGGAATACGACTCGACCGTATCAAGTCCTTCATCCATCTTATTGTAAGAAAGAAGCTTCGTGGCCAGACCAAAGCCTCGTCCTTCATGAGAGGCATGATAGGTAATAATCCCTTGTCCTTCAGCACTTATTAACTCCATAGCCTTGTCCAGCTGCCATTTACAATCACATCGAGTGCAATTAAACACTTCGCTTGTTATACAAGCCGAGTTAAAACGACATAACACTGGACCTTCCCAATCTACTCCATTGCGTTTTACTACTGCTAGGTGTTCAACGGATTGTGAAGGCGCTTGCAAAAGATCTGTTATACTAAAACGATACAAGTCCATCGTTCCAAAGATGGTATGAATCTTCCCTTTGACTACATGATTAATTACAATATGACTGACCACGATTCTTCACCCCTTCTTCGCTGATTATTCCACCAAATGACTCTTAATATTATAATTCGTAAAATATGTAAACAGATACCTTTACAATTGGTTAATATTTCATATGTTTATTAGTGGTCAATTTAACAGGATTTCCTATGGTGTATTTTAATGAACAAAAAAAGGACTTTATCTCCGCTTCCGAGACAAAGTCCTTGCACTTTAATTCATAATAAAATTTAATAAGCATCTAAATAATTAATGGCTAAGCCGTACCTCGTTGATTTTATCTTTAGACTCTCTAGCAGCCTTCGCAATAAATTCATAGAGGATCGCGTCTGTTTTCTTCTCTTCCTTAGCACCGTTATAGATGATGCCTCTAGATGAGGAAACCAAGGCACCTAAACCTTTTGCATCAAAAAAGGGCTTTAAATCATTAGCTGTTCCGCCTTGTGCACCAAAACCTGGAACTAGAAAAATAGAACTCGGCAATGCTTTCCGCACCTTCACAGCATCCATTGGGTAAGTTGCCCCAACAACCGCACCAATAAAGGAGTAATTATTTTCTCCCAGTGTTTGCTGCGCTAATTTGTTTATATCATCAGCCATTTTAATATAGAGCAATTCTCCACTTTCCAGCCTTACATCTTGTACTTCATGCGAAGAGGGATTAGAGGTTTTCACTAGTAAAAATAATCCTTTTCCGTTTCTTCCAGCTTCCTCTATGAAAGGAAGGTAACCATCGCTGCCCAGAAAGGGGTTAACGGTAACCATGTCCCCTGCAAGGGAGCCATTCCCGAGGAATGCCTTTGCATATGCACTTGAAGTGGAGCCTATGTCTCCACGTTTTGCATCATTGATGACGATTAAATTTTTCGATTTGGCGTAGGCAATCGTTTTCTCTAATGCACGAATTCCCTCGCTTCCATAAACCTCATAATAAGCTAGCTGTGGCTTTACAGCTACTACATGTTCGGCCACTGCATCAATTACAATTCGATTATAATGATAAATGGCCTCACCAGCCTTTTGGTCGCTCACCTCACCGCTATCCAACAAATAATCCGGGAAGTATTGCAAATCGGGATCTAACCCTGCTACTAATACAGAGTTTTTATGTATGATTTCTTCAATGAGCACATCAGCAAAATTTTTCATTTGTATACCCCTCTTATAAATCAAGATAAATTTGGTCAGCTTAGTGATTTATTGTATCACACAATGAATACACCGTCTTCCAATCTATACAAAAAATTCAGATTTTTCTCTATATATCCTTTCCATTATGCTGCTTCCTGTAGGTGTTCAGCTCCCTCAGCAGCCGCTCATAAAGCATAGTTATCTCAAGTGACGGGCTGACACCCATTTCACGTTTCAGCATATCCACAAATTTAATATATTGATGGACTAATCCTTCTTTGTTTTTCTGCATAGCGTGGGCGCGCATCAGCAGCTTTATCGTCTCCTCTTCCAGCTCATTCATAACGGTCTGTTTGGTTAACAACCGAATGGCTGACGCCGTATCTCCCCGATGGAGCAAGGCACTGCACAGCCGCTGGGAGAAGGCGATATACATTTGTGAAAAACGTTCAATCTCACTCCATGCCCAAGGATAGGCTCGATCCCCGAACAAATCCCCGACATAAAGCTGCTCCAGCTCAAGCGCCTCCTCCATATTTCCTTCATGAATCAGCACCATTTGCTTACAGCCTTCTTCAAAGCTGAACATATCGAAGCGCGCCTCATTCAAATTCAGACCATAGTGAACACCATCGGAGTGCAAGCTCCCCTTAAGTCCATTCGCTTCAAGCAGCTTGCGCAGCTGGTAGGCGGTTGTGTTCAAGTAGCTTTCGGCATTTTTTCGGGGCATATCGCCAAAAATATCCTCAATTAGCCGTGCCCTCGAAACGAGCCGGCCTTTATGCAGCGCTAAATAGCCGAACAGCTCCGTGCTTTTGCTCGTCTTCCATTTTATAATTTCCTCGTTGGCGCTGCGAATTTCCATTCTACCGAGACAATTAAACAGTACTTTGACCGTGACGGTGTTCTGTTCCTCGGGCAGCACAACTGAAGTACCTTCGGACAATGCTTTGTGGATGGTCTGTCTAAGCCTCTCCTGTACCACAGGCTTCACCATATAGTCGTAAGCGTAGACGCTGAACGCAGGTAGTGCATATTCCTTATGCGAGGTTACAAAAACCAGCTTCGCCCGCGAGCCTTGCTCCCTTAACCGCTGAGCAAACTCCAGCCCGCTCTCCTTTGGCATACTAATGTCCATAAAAATCATATCGATGTCTTGATTCTGCAAAAAAGAAAACGCCGCAGATGTCTCCTGAAAGCTGCCCATAATTTCTACTTCATCAATTTTGCCCAGCATTCTGTTCATAATCAGATGCATGGCTAGTTCGTCATCAATAATGATGACCTTCATCCTGTCCCTCTCCTTTCCGACTGTTTATGGGGATAAGCTGGTGCTAGTGGAGGTAGAGGCAATGAAAAATAAAAAGTACTCCCCTGCTGAGGCGCAGTGTCGAACCAAATCTCGCCCCCGTTCAAGTGAACGAACTCCCGGCATAAAGTAAGGCCTAATCCAACGCCACGCTCACCCGCGGTTCCTATCGAAGGCACAGGATAGGCATCCTGCTGCAATAGCGAATCCACCTGCTCCATTGGCACTCCCGCACCTGTATCGCTAACCGAGACGACTATTTTGCCCTCTGCCGGCTCCGCTCTTAAACGAATGCTGCCTCCGTAATCCGTAAACTTAATCGCATTGGACAGCAGATTTCTTATAATGAGATCAAGCATTTCCTTATCGGCGAAAATGAACGTCTCCTGCGGAATTTCCGATATAATGTGAATGCTTTTGCTTTCACTGCGAACCTGCAAGAGACGCGCATTCAGCTGTACCGTCTGGTGAAGATCCCGCACCACCGGATTAAACACCATGCCGCCCCGCTGGCTGCGAAACCATTCGAGCAGACTCTCTACGAGAGCAAACGTCTTCTGAATTTGCTGTCCCATCTCCTGAACGATTTCATCATGCTTGCCCCCGTATTCCTGCAGCTCATCCTCCATCAGCTCCACTAGATTCAGCGATACGGCGAGCGGATCACGAATATCATGGGCAACTACGCTGAACATTTTATCCTTGAACGTATTAAGTTCCTGAAGCTGTTTTGCATTTTCTTGCAGACGCTCCTCGTTGCGGACGCTTTCGGTCACATCACTTAATAACAGCATTTTGCCGGCAGGTCTGCGCCGGTTATCGTGTATGAAGGAGAGATGGAGGTTATAAAACCGTTCATCGCCCTCCCTGGCAAGCTGGACTTTAGGATCAACAGCGGGGCCTTGAGCTATTTTTTCCAGTAGAATGGGGTACTGTGCGAATATGTAGGTGGCCGGCTGTCCAATCCAGCTATTGTGGAGGCCGGTTATGACTTTTTTTGCCGATTCATTAAAGCTGGTTAGCGAGTTATCCAGATCGAAGACCATGACGGCATCCTGCATGGAGGCGAAAACCTTTTGCAGCGCAAGCGGAGCAAGCCTCAACATATTAAACTGGTAAATGCCCCACATATAGAATAGGCCGGAGACCAGAAATCCAAATGGAGAAATATCATACGGGATGTTAAGAATACCGCTTAAATAAACGAGAGTGAAGCCGTAAGGCCCCCACGATCCAATAAACATGAGCGCGATTTGTTTTTTCATGCGCGAAGCGGCTTTAAGAAACATTTGAATTAAGAGAATCATGCCAACAATAAAAAACGAATAGGCGTATACGACATGAAGCTTATAAAACGGCCCTTTTTCCAAAACAACTAGCGGGAAGCCTTCCGAAAGATCTAGGGTCATGCTTGTATAAAAGAGGTGATGCCATTCATTGGTATGGTGGGCTAGAAAATTAATGAAGGGTATGAATAGAAGAAGGATGACGAGTTTTTTGGTAACCAGCGCTTGGCGACCGGTATATTGCAGAACCATAATAAACCACAAGATGGTACCGAAAGGAATACCGATGTATTCAATATGCAGCCAAAACCGGATATCCTCCAAAGAATCGCTGACAATTTCAAAAGCATAGCCGAAGGTGTACAAGGTACCCGTCACCATCCCTAGTCCATAGCTAATGGCAATGGGAAGCTCTCTTCTTTTGAAGCAAAGATAGCAGATAATGAGCGAACAGCAGGTGGCTGCCAAGAGCATGGCGGATAAGTACAAGTTGTTGTGCATGGCTGAATGCCCCCGTAGCAGATTATTCATTTATGGTGCACTTCATATCTTATCAGAAGACTCGGAAAAAGAATATAAAAAAAGAGCCAGTCCGCGAACGGGCTGGCTTGTGTCTTACCCCTTATAGCTCAATTACAATACATTCGTCAGCTTGCTCGTGAACATTGGTCACTGCAAAGAGATCATGATCAGGAACCGTTTGTATTGGCTTAGCTGGAAGCTCAAATGCGCGCAAACGGTTATTCGGCGCTTTATCTGAATAAGCTTCTGATTTACCCTTCAGCGTCATCTCGATTTTTTTGACGTTGTCCAGATTGACCCCTTCATTCATCGGCATATTAGCCAAATCGATCGTAGGCACCTTAATGGACCACACCGATAGCAGCCCCGGCAAAATTCGGTTTTTATCGTCCCCGACTACACCTCCAGCTTTAGGTTTATATTTTTCCACCATACCGCCTGCGCCGCGCCCCTTCTGAAAGGAAACCTCGTATTCGTAGAAACCGAGGGTACTATTATGAATAAAATCATGACGCTTAGCGTACCGATCCAAGAATGCAGTCGAGCCGGAGTGTGTGTATTGGACATGCACATCGCCTTGGGATAGGCGTGCTCCTGGCAGCTCAATTGAGCAATCGCTCACTACCAAATGCGCTTTTCCAGCTATTTTTTCCCGAATGATCTGGTTATTAAGCGAGATGGAGAAGACCGCCGCTTTCCCCTCGCGCAAAGCTTGAAATTGCTCAGGGAAGTTATCCTCGTTAAAAATGAATTTGATATCGGTAAAGGGCTGCGTTGGGCCTTCCGAGGCATTGAGTGCTTTTGTTAATTGGCTAGTAATCTCGGCATGGGCCATGCTTAGCTCCGCAACATGACTACCCTTGATCTCAGGAAAGCGGACATTGCTAAGCACCATATACCTGTAAGCTTGATACTCCTGATAGAGGAAATCAATTAAGGCAAGCTTAGCCTGACTGTACAAGTCATAAATAAACGAATGGAACAGCTGCAGGCTCTCGTCGTCATTGTCCCCTAGCCTCTGGCGTAAGCGCTCGTCTTCGGCATGAATTCTAATTAGCTCCGTTGCAAGCCTCTGATCCTCCAAATAAAGCCCATTGTACGCAAGCACCTTGCTTTGATAATCCTCTACTACATTCAGAAATTCATTAAAATCCTTACGATACTGTCCGGCAGCATTCGGAACCTTGCTGTATACCGGCGCAAGCATTTCCTCGAATTCCT
The DNA here is from genome assembly GCF_038051995.1 of Paenibacillus sp. FSL H8-0537. Taxonomy (NCBI): domain Bacteria; kingdom Bacillati; phylum Bacillota; class Bacilli; order Caryophanales; family Paenibacillaceae; genus Paenibacillus; species Paenibacillus sp. FSL H8-0537. The sequence goes on from NZ_CP150290.1 coordinate 6,844,653, forward strand.
CACGGGACATTGCTATTAAGGTTGAGTTGTATCCAAACGCCTTCTTCGCGCCATCTATTTGATTGGACAGATCTATAAGGCCTCCGCCCTGCTTATATAACGCATACCCGGCAGCCGCCGTCTTTTTAACATTGCCAAGCGCTTTCGAAAGCTCCTTCTCTTGCTCTTTTTTCTCTTTCTTGATTGCCCTAGCCCTATCACTCTTATCGCCTTCATTAATGACAGTAGCCTTGCCTTCATTCCCCAAATTGCTAATAGCAGAGGCAATTGCTCCGCCAGACTTTAGAGCGACTACTACAGGAGCAGCACCCGTCGCCAGCGCGACTCCCGTTATGATTAATTCCACTGTGAGCTTTAACGAATCCAATCGCAGTTCTCTGCGCAAAGCCTCAACAAAATCGGTCGCGGTCTTCTGGAGAGCTTCGCCTTTGCTTTTTACATCAGCCAGCTTTGTATCTATATCCCGCTTGAGCTTCTCTCGCTCATTAACGAGTTCCTCTCTGCGGTTCTCTATCTCCTTATATTTTTTAATGGAGGTATCCAGCGCTTTTTTTATAATAGCAACCCGACTGTCCTGACTAGACTGGAACCGCAAATAATCCTTGTATAAATCCTCCGACTGCTGAGCCGCAGTAATGAGATTATTACCCAGCAACAAATAGCGGTCAAGCGGCATCAGGGGAACCCAGTTCCATGGGTGCCCAAAATAATCGAGACCTTGACTGAGCTGGGCCACTAAAAGGGAGGTCTTGTTGCGCAATACAAGCCACTGGAGTGAGGTGGACTGCATTTGTTTACCAAAATGAATGAATGACTTGCTCTCCTCATCATGCTCTGTTTTCAATTCCTCTTGCTCCATAACATATTGAAGCTTATCAAACCATGCGGCATCCGGAAGCGTTTTTAGCAACCAGTCGAGCAGCGTGGCTGACTCTTCAATTTTATCTTCATTCCCCGCTAAATACGCTATGCCAGCCGTATGCAGGGTAAGTGTTTTTTGTTCCAATGTCCCGAATAAACGCTGATCCATTAAACGTATGGGTTGCAGCTCAGGCTCAAGATGATCCACATGTGGACTACTCTCTAGCAGCTGCGCGGCTTCAACAGCTCCATAGAAATGCTTGTATTGAATAGCGGCAGGCTGTCCATCATTTTTGATGCCGCAAAGTCCTGGTTGTCCATCTGAAGCGGGAACAGCAGGCTGTCCATCCTTTCCTACTTTTCCTTCCTTTCCGCTTGATTCGCGTTCATTACCTAGAATATATTTTGAAAAAGCTGGTAGAGGCAAAGAATTCCAAAAATCCTTATTCTCCTCCATTGCAGGAGGCAAACGCAATTTACGGCCGCCTATACCACCCTTGCCCCCTACGTTTCCCTTTCCCGGAGTTGCTAGCTCGCCAGCCAATCCGCCCTTGCTCTCCATTGTAATGAAATGCTCTTTGGATGGAATGACATAGCCTACAAAAATAGTTCCTCCATGGCCTCCATTACCTGATTTGCCTGCATCTCCACCATTACCACCATGGCCACCATTACCTCCTACGGCGGCATCTTCAGCAGAAAAACCTGCCTTGCCATCCGCTCCCTCTGAGCCTTCTGCTCCTTCGCCCCCGCCTCCGCCATCCTGTCCACGACCGCCGTTGCCACCGTTGGCAATGAGTTTTAGCTGGCCGCCCAAATTGAACTTCTCTGCTGCTAATGAAATAGAGCCAGCAGACGGGCCCTGCCCGCCGTTTCGTCCATTGGAGCCACTATTGCCATGTTCACCTAGACCTTGAGATTTCTCAACTAAAATTGCTCCTGGCTTAAAATCATCTACCCGTATCGTCTTATCGGCCGATGTATCAATAATGACTTCCCCATCCGATGAAATCATACGAGCATTAATTATAATATTTCTTCCCTTCACCTCAAGCTTGCCCGCTAAGTGAATAGTATCCGCATGAATGAAGTAGTGGACAGACGAATCATATAAATATTGCGAGGTTAAAGTAAAATCATTAGCTGTTAAGTAAACCGTCTCTCCTTTCTGTACGCGCTGGACGTCCGAATACTGCATTTGGTTTGCTGTCCAATTACGTTCGACATGCTCTTGAACAGGCTTGTCTCCACTTATGTTATTTGTTTCAGTTGCCAATCCCTTCGCCTCCTTGAATTTTTTTTAAGTTACAGAAAGCTATGCTAATACAATTAACAAATCATTTTCCCAGCTTTAAAAGCCTATAAGCTTCCAGCTAAACTAATATTAACAAACCGCTCTGAACGGATTTTGAACCCTATTATCCAAATTTCCGTTGATTAATGACCTTTAGGTATTGCCATTCCAATAGAAAAGGCAGCCCCTATATGAGGGACTGCCTTATTTGTTTGTGTGCTTGCTTGCTTGTTTGCTTGCTTGCTTGCTTGTTTGCTTGCTTGCTTGCTTGTTAACATGTTATGGCTTCAATCACGTTATTTGCTTTGCAACGCCAAAATATTCAGCAAAACCGTTACTGCTTCCGCTCTTGTTGTATTGGCTTGAGGCGCGAATTGGTTATCGCCTTTCCCCTGTACAATGCCGGCTTGCTTCGCATAAGCCACACCGCTTTTTGCCCATGCTGGAATGTCTTGATCATCTGCAAAGCTAGTTGCCGCATTAACATCAGCAGGAATGCCTGCTGCATTTGCCAGCATCGCTACCATTTCCGCACGCGTAATTTGAGCATTCGGATGGAATCCGCCATCGGCATAGCCTTTCGTAATGCCAGCCTGCACCGCTTGCGCGACTGCTTTTTGCGCCCATGCGCCAATGGTCGCTGTGTCCGTGAAGGTCAGCGGCGCGCCTTCCGCTTCCGGCTTCAGCGTGTTCATCAGCATGACTGCAAATTCTGCACGCGTTACCGTTGCATTCGGCTTAAAGCTGCCGTCCGGATAGCCGCTGACGATGCCTGCGCCTATCGCTTTCTTAATGTTTGCTTCCGCCCAGTGGCCAGCAATATCATTGAATTCCTGAGCTGGATTCACAGGATCGACGATAGGCTGAGCTACAGCCATAACCGCATACTTCGTGAAATGATCCACCTTTGCTGTAATCTGGTTGCCGCTAACTGTTCCGCCAACCTCTACCCATGTTTTCTTCCCTTCGTCAAAATAGAATACGGAAGCCTTCTGACCGCTCTTCAGACTGGCTTTGTTGAAAGTAAACGTCAATGTAACCGGATTGCTGAAGTTCTCCGTGAAGTTTTTCAGAATTTCAAAGACCGAGCTAGCCAATACCTCTTGGTTTGTCAGCAGGCCTTGTACATTTTGCAGCTTTTCAATCGTAATTTTCAGTTCCTTCGCTGACGCATTTGCTGGAATCGAGACGATTACTTCGCTATTCAAGCTAACCTCGCCCGTTCTGCCTACTGGAAGCGTCAAATTGCCGTTTGTAGAAATGACCTTGTCCGTGCCAGGTACAGCCGTCGAGCCGCCGCCACCAACAGCGCCACCGCCGCCCGTGTTCGGGGATTCGGCAATCGTGTAGCTTGCACTCATTACTTCGCTATTTATTTTGCCCGCAGCAATCGCAATCGCTTTAATCGTCAGTGCGCTACTAACGACAATGGGCCCGCTGTACAACGTACTGCTTGTCGTTGGTTGACTGCCATTCGTCGTGTAATAAATAGCCGCGTCTGCTGTTGAGCTGCTCAGCGTCACGCCTGTTCCCGCTGCAACCGCTCCACTTGCTGGGTTTGCCACAGGGCTAGCCGTCGTTTGGCTTTCTGTTACCACCACATTAGTCGATGAAATCTGGTCGGCTTGTCCAACGTTAATTTCATACGTTCCAACTACCTCATTTGTACCGAGCGTAATAGTATCGTTGTACGTGCCGTTGTTCACCTTAGCAACATTGAAGTACAGAATGCTGCGGTCCGGACGGTACACTTTAATAATAACCTCGGACAGGTCTGAGGTTCCTGTAATGTTAATTGGGCTGCCCGGATGGATGCTGCCTGCTACCGGATTTACCGAGACAGCAGCCCATAAGGAGCTGGGAAACAGCGATAGGCATAGACCTATGATTAAAGTTAAGCTCCATGTACGTATTCTCACTTCAGACATACCTCTTTTCTATTCAATTAAAATAACGGCTGCTCGCTCTTCCTATCCCTTATTAATCCCAGTTGCGCCATTCTTGGTAACGCTGCTCAAACTCAGTTGCATCCACTTCTGTTACAAGATTATAGCCCAGGTTGCTCGGATCAGCATTGTCTCCTGTAATGAGAAATACGCGTACCGCGTAGTTCGGGTTTGTTGCCGCATCCGCTAAATTGAAATGTGCGCGATTCGTCTGATAGCTATTCAACCTGTCAGTCGTCACCGAAACGGTGTCCACAGGTACATCGCCATTCATAAGCTGAAAAATGACTGTCGCTTGATCATTATAACTATTGTTAGTGATGTATCTTACGAATTTGACGGATGCGGTTAGTCCGCCGCTCGCTCTGTCAATAAGAGGCTCGCTCATATAATAGGAATGTTCGGATTGATGAAGAGTAATCTCGTATCTGCCATCCATCGTATCATAAGATTTCACAACAATTTTATTTTCGCCCTCCGATAGCACGCCTGCTTGCAGCACCATTTGGCCGTTATCTTGACCAAAAACCCCAGGCGGTGTGTAAGTATAGCTTTCACTTGGCACAGTCACGCCATTTACCTCAATGGAATCCGGTACCCAGTCTGCGGTTGGAGGATTAACACTTATTGTTAAGGCCCTTCCAGTAAAATAGTAATCTTCATTATCACTACCTAGGTATGGCTGGCGATTTGACACAACCGAAACAGGCATGGTTATTCTTATCTTATCCCCTGTCAGATTATCTGCAATATCGAAGCTTACAGTAGCAGTGCCCTTACTACTACCTTGTAGATAAAAATAATAATAGCCTTGGTTGTTTATAGTTGCTATAGCCGGATTTGAGCTTGTGATATTGCTAACCGTTACTCCAGAGGGTGAACTGTAAATACTGGGACCATACACAATTTGATTATTACCAACTGTTGTTACAGGGAAAACATAGTTCAGATCAACCATTGGAGTCACCGTACCAATATGATTAGCTCCAACCGTTAGCGACTTATAACCTACAACTTCTCCGCTTAGAGCGTTTACTTCAACCATGGAAATGGTATCGCCAGCAGCAGCCGGTACAAACAAATTGTCACTCAGCTTATAAGTATAAACATCGGCAAGCGTGCTAAACGACGTTCCTACTTCAGGTGTCGCCTCTGCACTCGCCTTTCCATAGGTCGACCACACGACCGTACTATTACTAACGCCCGTCACTTTCACTTTACCCTGTGTAACAATTCCGTTGTTTGTCTCCAAGGTAGCTGAACTAAGAACTTGGCCCACCGGAACCGTATTTGGTGCAGCCAAAGCCGCGTTCGGCACAACAGACAGCGCTACGACCAGCGCCAACATCATAAACAATACGGTGAAGCTAGATTTCCCTTGCGCTTTTACTTTAAACCAACCTTTTAACATGAATCTTTCACTCCCCTGTGTTTTCTCGTTTTCGACATGCTGTTCAATGAGCAACCTTCCTGCTCACGATTCCAGCTTAGTATAATCCACCCCAATGACAGCAAAATGACAAACTCCGACAAAAAAACATTATCTAAGTGAAACCTCTCAAATCTCTCATACTTCCGTTATTCTCAGCTCCAGACTTTTTATGAACAAAATATGAATAAGTAGAAACTTTTACCCTTCTTGCTACGTCTTATTATCGATCCAGAAAATGATGGAAGAACGATCCAGAGGGGATATGAACGTTATGAGAAAAATGGTTTCCGCTCTAGCTGCTTTTGCAACGCTGTTTTTGGTGTTACTTCAGCCTGTAGCGCAGGCAGCAACAACCGATATTAAAATTTATATCGATGGGCAAGTGCTGCAAACCGATCAACCCGCTATTATTATTTCAGGCAGCACCTTTGTGCCCTTGCGCGGGATTTTTGAAGCTTTAGATGCCAAAGTATTATGGAGTCAAAAAACCAAAACGGTAACCGCCACGAAAGGCGATACGACCGTTGTTCTTAAACTGGGTGCAAGAACGGCTACGATTAACAATACAACCGTTACACTGGACGCCCCAGCCCGTTCCATTAAAGGAAGAACCGTCGTCCCTGTCCGCTTCGTCAGCGAGTCGCTTGGCGAAGATGTCAAATGGGATTCAAAAACAAGAAGTGTACGCATTACTACAGCTGCATCCGTAAGTGTTGGCGCAGCTACTTCGGTGAGCGTGTCCACGGTTAGCCAAAATGGCGACGGAAGAGATTTGCAAGTTAATTTCACACCTCCATCCGACATGACGAATGTGAACAGCTACCGCATACTCGTCGTTCCGGCAGATAAAGCTGCGTCCTTTAATTTGGCTAAGGCGCAAATTGTAGGCAGTACGAATTATACGGCACTTCCTACATCGTCCGCGTACCAAAACAATGTACTAACGGCTCAAACGAGAGATACAGACGGGGCGCTCCTTCGCTCTAATCTGCCTTATAAAGTATTTATTTTGACCGTTGGCAATAACGATCGTTATGCGCTATCCAGCGCTTCCGCATCCATCACCCTGAGCGTCAAATCGACGGTTGATGCTGCATCGAATGTACGGATTAGCGATGTTGGCGACTTCGGCGATGGCCGTGACCTTTCGGTCAGCTTTAACCGGGCCTCCAATGAAAGTAACATTTCCAGCTACCGCGTTATCATTGTGAAAACCGCTAATGCGTCCAAATTTGATTTGGCAGCAGCAAATACGCTTAACAGCTCCTATTACACGACCGTTTCCAAAACCGGCAGCAGTACGATGAGTACAGGCTTCAGCTCCTCGGCAAGAGACAGTTCGGGGGAATTTATTAAAAATGGCGTTGCCTATACGGCTTATGTGCTTTCCATGAGCAGCAGCGTCGGCACGACTTCTAATACCTTGTCCTCGGCTTCTTCGTCTGTGACGCTTGCTTCTTCCTCCGGATACACGCCGGCCATTACGAGCGTAACCGATGTGAGCAACTTTGGGGACGGGCGCGATTTGCGCGTTAACTTTAATCGGGCATCGGATGAGTCCCGGATTAGCTATTACCGGATCTTCGTAGTAAGAGAGGCCGATTATGGCAGCTTTAATTTATCAGAGGCGAATAACGTAGCGTCGGGAAGATATACCGATGTTTCTAGAAATGGAAGCAGCAGCTACAGTCAAATCCTCTCTTCCAGCGCAAGAGACGTGAAGGGAAATTCCATTATTAATGGCGTTGCCTACCGCGTGTTCGTTATGGGTGTTACGAATAACAGCTCCACCAATTCCAGCACCTTGTCCACTGCCTCCTCCAGTATTGCTCTTTATAGTACAGGGGTTAGCAGTGTAACCAATGTTGGCGTAAACGACGTGAGCGACTATAACAATGGTCAGGATTTACGCGTTTCGTTCACGAGAGCTGGCGATGAGAGCAGCTTAAACCATTACCGTATCTTCGTCGTTAGGACGGCAAATGCAAGCAGCTTTAATCTAGCGGCAGCGAACAGTATATCGAATTCCAGCTATTATACGACCGTTTCCAAAACAGGCAGCAATATAAATCAAGTATTGCCTGCGACAGCGCGCGACGTTAATGGGGCGCTTATCCAAAATGGCGTCAGCTATCAGGTATTCGTTTTGTCGGTTGGAAATGGCAGCTCGACCAGCAATAATGCTCTTTCCAGCAGCTCGATAGCAATTACGCTGTCAGCTAGCGCTGTAACAGCAGCAGCGAATGTTGCTGTCAGTGACGTAAACGAGCTTAACAATGGACAGGATTTGCTCGTTGCTTTCACTAAAGCAGCTGATGAAACCAACCTGAACCACTACCGTGTGTTCGTAGTTAAGGCTGCTAATGCAGCCAGCTTCAATCTGGCGGCGGCTAACGCCGTGAGCAACGCCAATAACTACACGACCGTAGCTAAGACAGGCGGCAATATTAGCCAAGTGCTCGCTGCAACTGCCCGAGATATTAACGGCGATCTCATTCAAAATAGTGTCAGCTATCAAGTATTTGTATTGTCCGTTGGCGGCGGCAGCTCTGCTGGCACCAATGCGCTGTCCCTCGGTTCAGCAGCTATTACCCTGACGACTACTAAGAGCGTATCTGCGGCAGCTAATGTCGTTGCAGTTGAATACAATAGCGGTCAAGATATCAAGGTTGATTTCGCAAAACCTGCGGATGAAACGAATATTGATCATTACCGGATTTTCATCGTCAAAAGTGCGAATGCTGGCGGTTTTGATCTGACCACGGCGAACCGGATTACTCAGCCTGATTATTTTACAGCAGTCAATAAAAGCGATACACCAAGCAAAGTGCTTACTCGCAACACACGCGATACAGGCGGGGAGTTCATCCAAGCTGGCGTCAGCTATCAAGTGTTTGTATTGTCCATTGGCGGCGGCAGCTCAGCAGGCACCAATGCGCTGTCTTCCGCTTCTGCGCCTATTACACTGCCTGTACCGCTGCCTCCGGCAGCAGCAGCAACAGCGGTTAATGCAACCCTGCTCGCAAGCGGTCAGGATATTCAAGTATCCTTCACAAAACCAGCTGATGGGCGAAATATCTCACAATATCGCGTATTTATCGTTAAAGACGCTGATGCTGGCAGCTTCAACCTCGCTGCGGCGAGTGCATCGGGCAACTATACGTTGTCGCCAGCTGAAGCTATCTTAACGCTATCCAAAAGCACACTCGATGTGAGCGGACAGCCACTAGCGTTTGACACCAACTATCGTGTATATGTGCTTTCCGCAGCCAATAGCGGTGCGAATGCCTTGTCCGATCCTTCGGCAGCCGTTCTAATGCCAACGCCAGTTGTGCCACCAACGGTACCTTCCGCACCAACGCCATCTCCTGATCAGCCTGCAGGAGTTTAGATTTAATGGAAGCAAGATGTACGCAGAAAGGCCGGAAACCCCTCAGTGGGTTCCCGGCCTTTTTTTTGCATGACATGCCTCTCACCCATAAGAAGATTTTCTCTTCTATTAGGTGTTTTTCAGTTCTTTCGGGTGCGCCAATCCAACTGGCACTTTATTCATTACCGGCAACTTAACGCCTTCCTCTTCACTTTGCTTGACCCGTTTAATAAAGAACGAAAGCACAAGTCCAATGAGGCCAATTCCAACGATAACAAGATAGGCGTCATTAATGCCTTGAATGTTAGCGTGTATCATCATTTCCTTGGAAGCCGTCTGTGTGCCGCTACTCACCATCGTATCTGTCAGATGGGTTTTGGTGCTCGACGTCATGACGGTTACGAGCAAGGAGGTACCAATCGCGCCAGCCACCTGCTTAATCGTATTAGAGATAGCCGTTCCGTGCGCATTCAGTCTGGCAGGAAGCTGGTTCAGGCCCGCTGTAGTAATAGGCATCAGGAACAGTGCCATCCCGATCCGTCGTCCCGTAGACATCAGCAGCAAGTAGTTATAGCTGGTTGCGTCCGTCAAATTCACAAATCCAATCGTAGTTCCGATTGTAATGATCATGCCCACAATCGACAGCCACTTTGCACCAAAGCGGTCAAACAGCTTCCCGGATACGGGCATCATCAGTGCCATAAGCAGAGCGCCAGGCAGCATAAGCATGCCCGATTCAAGTGCTGTATATCCACGCGCATTTTGCAAATACAGAGGAAGCAGCATCATATCAGCATACATCACCATAGTGACAGCGATATTGATAATGGTCGTTAAGGAAAACATATTATATTTGAATGCCCTGAGATCAAGCAGCGGACTGCTAGATCGCAGCTGCTGCCACGTAAACACGGCCAAGGAAACAATCCCCACTGTTAGCGAAATCATAACTTCCGTGTTGGACCACCCTAGGCTGCCCGCCTTGCTGAACCCATAAATCACCATTCCAAAACCGATGGTTGAGAAAATCATTCCCCAAATGTCGAGCTTAGGGAACAAGCGCTCAGCTACATTTTTCAAATAAAAATGAGCAAGAATAATGACTAAAGCAGCAACAGGAATAATCGCCTGGAACATCGTGCGCCAGCTGTATTCCTCCATTACATAACCCGTGATAGCAGGGCCAACAGCAGGTGCAAAAACAATAGCTAAACCAACGACTCCCATCGCAACCCCGCGTTTGTCTGGAGGGAAGATGGTAAGGATTACATTCATCAACAACGGCATGATAATACCGGCCCCAGCCGCTTGAATCAGCCGTCCAACGAGCAATATTTCAAACGAATTCGCTATCGCTGCCAGTATGGTTCCTCCGAGAAAAATAACCATGGCCGATTGAAAAAGCTCGCGTGTCGTAAAACGCTGCATGAGATAGGCCGTAATCGGAATGAGCACGCCATTAACCAGCATATACCCGGTGGTCAGCCATTGAGCTACGGCAGCCTCAATTGAAAACTCGACCATTAAATGGGGAAGCGCGACACTCATAATGGTCTGATTTAATACGGCGACAAATGCCCCTACGATTAAAACGAACAATAGGGGTCCTTTCTTAATTGAGCTGCTGTCAAATACAGGGTTTGTACTAATCTTACTCAATCCTTTCGACTTCAACTAATAGACAGTCTGTAGTATAATTTACTTAATGTAAAAGATTATAGGCGTCTCGTTTTATGATTACAAGCGACACCTTTTTCATTACTGTTTATTAGTTTACAACTATCTATAATCTGTCGTTTTACTTCGTGATAATCTACAAATCCACTTAAAACCGTCGTATAGACAATTGATTTGAAAATGGAAAGGATCGGTGTTTGCATGCAGGCAAAATCACCAAAAATGGATCCGCGTGTTAAACGCACACGCCAATTGATTCGAGAAGCTTTTCTTGAGCTGATTCAGGAGTACGATTTAGAGAAAATCACAGTGAATCGACTTGCGGAGCGGGCGACCATTAATCGGGTTACCTTCTATCTTCATTACAAGGATATCCCGGATATGCTGAATCAGATGGCGGACAATATGAACACGCATATTCGTAATCTGCTAGAAAATGATCATGAACCGTCCGGTTCGACTGATCATGAATGGCCCGAGCTGGTCAAGCTTATTCAGCATTTTTCCGATCATTCAACCTCCTACAAAATACTGCTCGGCTCCAGGCGTCTGCCCCTATTTACGGAGCGTCTTTCTGTGCTTATGATGGACTATATTAAAAGTAAAATGAGTAGTCACCATACGTCATCCAAAGCCATTACGCCGGAAATTCCGAATGATATTGCAGCCTGGTATGGCTCCTCAGCCTTTCTTGGCACGATTGTTTTATGGCTGCGCAACGATATGCCCTATACGCCTGCCTTTCTTGCCAAGCAGCTATTGCTTATGGCTCCATTCCGATCAAATGTAGACAGCTCGTAGAACACGAGCCCTTACTTAAGCAAAATTCGACGCATAAAAGCCAGGAACCCCTGTAGGTCCCCGGCTTTTCCCAGCTCATGTATGAGAAGTGCTCTTTAATCCTCTCGCCGTTGCGGGCTGGAGTACTCTCACGCCAACCGTAACCATTTTCCAAGCTATGTACCCGATCATTCCGCCAACGGTGTTTAACAGCAAATCATCCACATCAAAGATGCCAATACCGAGAAAAAACTGGTTGCCTTCAAAAAATAAGCTTAACAGCAGGGAAAACACGAATATTTTTATGCCTAATCCCCCTCGGGATCTGCTTAACTCCGCGATAAAAACACCCAACGGAATAAAGATCAGCGTATTGCCAATTAAATTGGTAAACAGCATCGAGCCAGAGATCGCTAATCCATCAATCCCCCTTGAAATTTCATCGAATAGCTTTAGATTCGCTTGGCGCTCGTAAATAAGATACGGGTGGTACAAAAACGTTTTGAAATGATACCACCAAGCATCGAGACCAATGGAGTTCCATTTGAGCAAAATGATTTTGAATAATAAAAACAAATACACAACAAACGCCGATCCTATAAAAAGCTCCCACTTATTCGTTTTATTTGCCCTCTGTTCCAAATGGCATCCTCCTTTATCGTCATAATCTCGCCGTTCTATTTATAAAGCTCTCTGTCCGTCGCTGCATAGCCCAGCAGAACCAAGCATATAAAAATGCCCCACTTCGTCATTAACGCGTCCTCCCCTTTCCTTATACTTCTAGGATAGAGAAAACTAGTTAAAAAAAAGTGGGACAAATTTAAAGTTTTTCTTAAATTATGAGCGTACAGGCAATCGCACCTCAAATACCGTCCGCACCACATTGCTCTCGGCCGTGAGGGTTCCCTCATGCTGCTCTACAATATTTCTGGCTATGAACAGGCCTAGGCCCGTGCCGCCCTCTTGATGCGCCCGAGATCGGTCGCCGGTATAATACATTTCGAAAATATGCGGCAAATCCTCAGGAGGAATCTCTCCTCCATAATTAGCGACTTGAATGACCACATGCCCCGTATCAAGTCGCCCATTAATATCCACGTATAGACCTTCTTTGCCGTGCCTGGCGGCATTGGTCAACAAGTTCTCAAATACTCGGGCCAGCAGCTCCCCGTCGCCATAAATATACAGCTCGGGAGCCACATCCATTCGGGCTGCTAAATGATTTTTCTCAAAAACAGGATACAGCTCCTCGTTCAGCTGCCTGAGCAGCTCGCTGAGGTCGATAGGCTCTTTCTCAACGGGCAGCTTGCCATAGTTCATGCGCGTAATGTCGAATAGTCCATCAATCAGCTTCTCCAGACGCTGCGATTTGTTGAAGGCAATCATGGTGTAATGCTTGATCTGCTCATCGGTTAGCTGATTATCCTTCATCATCAAATCCAAATACCCCAATATTGAGGTAAGCGGCGTTCGAAGATCATGCGCCAAATTCACAACCAGCTGATCCTTGCTATTTTCAGCAAAATCCCCTTTTTCAACCGCCGCTTGCAGCTTTTCGCTGGCCAAATTCAAATCCTCCGCAATGCTGCTGAACTCATCGTTTGAGGATATCAGGACCCGATTATCAAATTCCCCATTAGCCAGATGGCGGATTCCCTTGGAAATTTCATTGAAATAAGTCCCATATCGCTTCGTAAACCAGAAGAAAAAGACAATAGCCAGCGGGATAAAAATAATGAGGAACACATATATATCCCCCACCTCCCTCATCATCCTCCGGTACAGGGCCAATCGATCCCCTTCGCGGACATCGACATAATAAAGCTGCAGCAGCTTATAAATGCCGTATGTAATCGCACCGGATAACAGCATGCTTAAGCCCAGCAGCATTATCATCGTGGTCCGAAAGCTTCTTCTGCTTTTAATCATTGAACGTGTACCCCACGCCCCAGATCGTCTTGATGAATTTCCGCTTGGTCGTATCTTCTCCCAGTTTTTTGCGCAGGGTACGGATATGGACCATAACCGTATTGCCGCTCTCATAGTAGGCCTCGCCCCACACCTGTTTAAAAATGCTTTCCGCGCTAAACACCTGCTTCGGGTGGCTCGCTAGCAAATATAAAATGTCGAACTCCTTCGGCGTTAATTCGACGCCCTCGCCGTACAAGGTGATTTTATGCTGGTCGGGTGAAATCACGAGTCCACCTAGCTCCAGCACCGCTTTATTCATGACGGCTGGCTGATTGAATTGCAGCGACCTGCGAAGCTGCGAATTGACACGCGCCACCAACTCCATTGGGTTGAATGGCTTGGTCATGTAATCGTCCGCTCCCATAACAAGCCCTGTGATCTTGTCCAGATCGGAGGTTTTGGCGCTCAAGAAAATAATCGGCAGATGGTATTGCTCCCGAATTTTACGAGTCACCTCGTACCCGTCCATTTCCGGCATCATAATATCCAAAATAGCCAAATCAATCGTCTGCGATTGCACAGCTTGCATAGCTGCCTTCCCATCGGATGCTTTTATAATGTAATAACCTTCTTTTTGCAGGTGCAAGGCCACCAGATCCGCGATTTCCACCTCATCATCTGCGACCAAAATCGTAATACGCCTCAAAACTTCTCCCCCTAACTGTTATGCCTGAAAGGAATGAACATCAATATAACATTTTCATTATTGATTCCAAACTTTATCGGAATGAGATTGCACAAACCCAAAACATAATTACAGTATAACAATAATTATTATTTTTAATTAGCGTTAATTAAAAGAACTCTCTTCATTTCTAGAAGTTAATAGAACTTTTTTCACAAAAAATCCAAAAGGTCAAATACCTCTTAGAAGGTAGCTTTCCAAATTAGATATATTCCCACAAAATTAACACAGTTGGAAATCAATTTATTTTATATTCACAAAAAAACATTAAACAAAACTAAAAGTCTTTTATTGTTGAGATCAGCAGAGTATCTTGCCCTTCTATTATAATAAAGATAAGAATTTTTATATTCCATATTTGCAAAATTGTAATCACTACCTCTAAGGATAGAATAAAAATTTCTAATTGATTATAAAAATATATAAAAAAGTAGATTTATTGACAATTACAAAGTAATATGAAATAAAGGCATACTCTTGGAGGGCACCCATGGAAAAATTAATACAAGAATTACATGCTGATTGCAGTGTTTTACTAGATTCTGTTGAGCAGGAAAAACCTCAATTAGAATATATCACTTCGTATTTTGTAAGTCTCACTCAAAACAATACAAAATGGACAGTAAAGAATATTGAAATGGCCGATATAGATCAAATTGATTTAATTAAAAACTTAAGAGCCCATTTTGAAACATATGTAGATGAATTCAAAACAGAGGATCGTGACCCAGAGTTTATATATAGATATAATATTGCGGGATTGTTACCCATCACAAATCAAATAAATGATTATTTTATTAATGGAGTCATACCTTTGTCTAGTAGTAAAGATATTTTAGTAACCCCAATTACAAATCAAGTTGAATCTACGGATAAAAATCCACATACAGATCTAAAAATTTTAAATTACGATGGGAGCAGCTATCCCCCAAACGATGAGGTTAACTTAATAGTTCATAAATTGAGTTATTATAAGTCCGATTTTTTAGTATTCTGCAATCAACTCAGAACATCATTATCGAAAACTTCATTAAAAACAATTTTAAATAACAAATTAACCATAGTCGAAAAAGAAAAACTATATAAAATCAACAACAATATTTCTTTCATAATATCCCCTAAAAATTACTTCATAATAGACATATCCTATTTCGAAAAAATATTCTCATTTGAAAATTACACAAAACTAAAAAAAGCACAAGCTATGGAATCTCTTTTCGAATCACAAACAATTATTGGTCTTGAAAAAATTGTGCCTGAATTAAACAAAGGTTATATGGCTCGTTCGGTTGCTAAAATTGCTTTAAGTGGTAGCGAAATACCCCAGTTTATTTCTAGAAACAAAAAAGTCATATCAAGTTATTGTAGAGATTTTAAAGTTGGAGTAGCATTCGACTCCTCTACAAACACTTTCACTGTTACAGATGAAACAATTGCTCCTCTTTTTATTACCTACCTTTTTTCAGAAAGAGTCGCACAAAACATACTTGGAGATTTGGTTTACTATAAAACATTCAATCGTTTGAACAAAAATTAAACAAATAGAACATACGTTCTTTTTTTGTTGCA
This sequence comes from Paenibacillus sp. FSL H8-0537, assembly GCF_038051995.1. NCBI lineage: Bacteria > Bacillati > Bacillota > Bacilli > Caryophanales > Paenibacillaceae > Paenibacillus > Paenibacillus sp. FSL H8-0537. Next base: position 6,860,238 of record NZ_CP150290.1, read on the forward strand.
TTGATTTCTAGTCATGGTATAATTACATATACTTAGATTGATTAAAGGGGGAAGAGTATATGTACTTTATATTTTACTTTTTTTATCTTATAGCTGCTCAATTCCCCCTTTTTCTACTTTTAATAGTTAGAAATAGTTCCTCTACATATACTCTTTTTATTTACCTTTTCATACTCTCCATTTCTCTACTAGTAATTTTATTATTCTTCACAAAGAATCGACTACTTCTAAAAAAAAGACCTTCATCCAATATTCATATTGAATCAGATAACTTGGCTAATAACACAATGAGTGAATTCTTTTCGTTTTTTTTACTTCCTTTTTTCACGTTCAATTTAACCTCTTCAAATTCTATAAAACAACAATTAGTTGAAATAACCTTTATTTTTCTTATGCTGACTTTATTTCTATATAGGAGCGGGAATTTGCTTATCAATCCAATAATTTTCTTTTTTTTCAATCTCTACAAAGGCTATTCCGCCGGTAATAATTACATTATATTACTACCTAAAAATCGTAGTAGCAGTAGTGTTGACAAAGAAAATAGACAAAACTTTATACAAATAACTAATAAGATCACTTATTTTCACTATGATGATATGGAGTATCAAAAGACATTAGCATTCATCAAAAAAACTATCTTCTTCTTACTTTTTGTTTTACTATTTAGTGTTATGTTGCTTATTGATCGAAGTGTTTATGAAATGATATTTAATACGAAAAACTGAATATCAACTCGCCAGTAATATATTATAGTTACACTTGATGATCCAATGTCTCCTAAACAAATATAAAGTTAGATTGTACGTTTCAGTTTAAAAACTCATTAATGAAAAGTCTGTAGCACCATGGTTCAGTGTTATTCAAATCTGCCCAGCAGCGCCAATGCCTCTTCATGATCCGGCTCAAGCTCCAGGAATTGCTGAATATAGCCCAATGCCTGCTCGTCCAGCTCCAGCTCAAAACAGCTAATAGCGAGACAATAAAATACGGTCGAAACAACCTCATCCTGCTCTTGCTGCACCGATATTTCTAGAAACTGCTTGGACTCTTCGTACATTTCCATCTCAAACAGCAGCAAGCCTGCATCAAGTGCCAGGTCATAACGCTGCTCCATGACGTAATACGATGACCACATCAGCTGAATGCCTCTTAGCAGGTCCTGCATTTCTTCATCATTCGCATCTGGCAGCAGGCTGGCTATTTGCTTCGTGCTCTGAATGAAAAACTCCGCATCATATCCACCCAAACGCCAAAAGCCGAGCAATGGTTGCAGCTCCATGCTGGCGAGATTGCGGTCGACCCACATTTTCATGCTGAAAAACTCATCCGGGCCAAAACGCTCAACAAAACGGCGGTAGGCCAATCTGGTATTCGAGTAGGCCAGCGGTTGATCCATATGGAGAATACAGCCGACATTTATATTTTTATAATGATGGGGTGGAAATAACGCCTGAGCCCCTCTTTGTTCAAAAACATGCTGAATCGCATGGTAGTTGGCGGTCAATGAAAAGCTGCCATGCAGGAACAGCTCCGGCGGCTCGGCAAATTTCCAGTTATCGAGCAGGTGGTCGCCTTTGTCAGCGGTTATCAATAGAAACCCTGCCTGAGACAATTGCTTCAAGCGCTCCAAGCAGGTTAGACCAGCGGCAGGAAATAAAATATGCGAATCCTCCAGCTGTTCCTGATATACGGCAATGACATCGCGGTAAGGATAGTCGGCTTGCTCATACTCGGGCGCCCGCCTGTGCTCATAATGCAAAGCGATTTGATCTAATAGCTCGGCTGGTTTAAGGGCATCCCGATTGTCAGGATATTCGACAAAAACATCCGCCTCGTATATTTGGCCGTCGCCTACATAAATCAGCTCTTGTGGAATACTGTCAAAAAAGTAGTTGGCGACAATGATCAATGGTTGCTCTAATTCCTGTTCTCTAATGGTTGTACCAGACACGGCGAGGCTTAACGACGTATCATGAACCGCATCAAATCGCGCAAAATCCAGCAAGCCCTCGGCGATAAAAGCTTGCAGGGCAGGATGCTCCTGCCAGGCCAGAACATTTTTCATGGCCAAATCGGTCATAATATAGCGGAAAGGGGGAAGGGATATCCCCGCATAGTCTCTCAACTGGCACAGCTCATGCAGCACATGGTAGGCGAGACGGCCCGCTCCTGCCCCAAGCTCCACAATAAATACAGGCTCTGAGCAATTCCCCTGATTTGCCCGATCTTGAAGCAGCCCAAATATCATTTCGGCATAGGCCGAAGCAATCACGGGATTACTCGTTATATACTGAGGGACTTGATCATTATTCCAGGCCTTCATGCCTTCTTCTTCGAAATATTCCCTTTGGAGATGCCATATAGGAGCTTCACTAAAGCGATAGCGCTGTGTGTGGTTAACGGTCATTTATATGAATCCTGCCTTCTGAAAGTTAATGCGTTACGTTGTATGCCAGCTTACTTGCCTGCACATGACTTATTTTCATAATATCCCTTTTTATGATAGCACATCCCTTACAAGTACGCCGTTGCAACCTGCTCAGGGAATAGCCACAACAACAATCGATAGTCCGATTGTCATACAAAAAAAGGGCGCCCAAACCGGCGCCCCACTCTAAACGGATAGATTTATTATTCAGATTCAATAAGTCCGACTTTCTTTAAATCTCGGTAGGGAGCCCTTTGTCCGCTACTTTAATTCAAAGACCATCAAGTCGCGACCTACTGTGATCGGACCGGCGTAAATGCCAGCCATCCCCTCAATATACGCTTGCTCGGCCTCTGGATTCGCCTCTGGCGCGGGAATGTGATGCGTGAGCACGAGATGCTTGACTCCCGCCCGTTGCGCGATTGCAGCCGCTTCCAGCGTCGTCGTATGATACTTCGCGGGGTTTGACAGCGCCTTCTCGTGCTTCGGATATTGCGCGGTCAAGGAATCCAGCCACGACTTGTTGTACGCTTCGTGAACGAGCAGATCTGCCCCGGTCGCTTGCTTCTCCATATTGGCCACAGGAATCGTATCGCCTGATATAACGACCGTCTTGCCGTTATACTCGAACTTGTAAGCGATAGCCGGATAGACAGGGCGATGGTCCACTTCGAAGGCAGTAATTCGGATGCCGTCCTTGTCGTACACAACACCCTCGTTGCATTCCGTATACTCGATTAGCGAGCCCGCTTCATCCGACAGATTATAGCTGATTCGGAGCTTGACGTCGAACTCGAAGGACTCCCGCATTTTACCGATAATCTCCTTCGTCGTCTCTGGTCCGTACACTTGCATGGGCACTGAACGACCTTCGAAGACACGTTCTGCGGTAATATGCGTGCGCCAACTCGTGATGAACACGTCGAAGAATCCTCCGTTATGGTCGTAATGGTGATGGGTAAACAGGACATCGGATATCCTTTGAGGCATGATGCCCGCTTTGATTAGTTGGTCCACCGTAGAGCCCCCGCAATCAACGAGGAACGTCTTGTCTCCCGCGAGCACCGCGGCACCGGGCTTCGCTCGCCCATAAAAGGCACGGGGAGAACCCGTCCCAAGCAGAACGACGGTCAGATCTGGGTGGTAGTCTGGCCTCAAATTCATTTGTGGCTGGATATACATCGCTGTCAACCCTCTCATCTTCGTTTTATTTGCCTTCCTGCGTCTCCTTCAGCAGCGACAGATCGTACAAGCCTGCCAGATCCAAGCCATCTGCTCCAACTCCCTTAATATAGCCGGCATCGACCGCCACCTGCGCCATTATCTTCAAGGAATCTTGGTCGATGTTCATCGTCAGATTTAGATGAGACAGTGTGGCCTTGATCAATTCGGTGTCCAAGCCCTTGCCCGTCAGTTCCTTCAACTCGTCGCTAACGAGAGAATACGTGTCGCCTGGACTATCCTTGATAAACTTGATTGCGTCCTCGTTGGCCAAAAGAACGGATTTGGCCAAATTCCGGTGTTCCTTCAGGAAGTCGTCGCTAGTTACGATAATTGTAAGTGGATAATTCCCCTTGTTCGGCGGAATCTGATCCCACTCGACGGCGATATTACCGATGCCTTCGTTCTCGATCTGCGTCCCCCATGGCTCCGGCAATAACGCCGCTTCTACCTGGCCTTGCTTCATGGCCGTCAGCGTATCCGCCGGAGCCATCGCAATAAGCTGAACCCCGCTATTATCCGCCGACACCTCCAGGCCATGCTCCTGAAGAAGCAGACGCAGAGAGATCTCATTCGTGCTCCCCTTTGTCGGGATGGCGACCAGCTTGCCCGCCAAGTCCTTGACGCTCGTCACGCCCGAGCCCTTCCTCGTCACTAGCACGGCGCCGCCGTTGTTCGCTCCTGACAGAATCTTGATATTCTTGCTCCTTGTATATTGGTTGATTATCGGGCTTGGCCCGACGTAGCCGATGTCGATCTGGCCTGTCGCCAATGCAGTCGAGAAATCCGAGCCGTTGTTAAAGCCCTGTACTTCGATCTTCACATTAGCGCCAAGACGGTCTTGCAGATAGCCCTTCTTGATCGATACGAAGGCCGGAGCATGGGTCACGTTCTTGAGCAAGCCGATCCTCACCGTAATGGGGTCGACCGACTTGGAGCTTCCGTTACTCCGCGAGCCAGAGGTCCCGCAGCCGGAAAGCAGAGTCAGAATCAAGACGATCATAAGACTCGAATAAGCCACTTTTCTAAACATGCATCATTCCCCTTTTCCTGGTTAAGCTTACGTTTTGGCAGCATTCAGACCGTACTGGGTCCAGATCCGTTCCTCTATGCGCTTGAAGACGAGGTGGTCGGAGATTGTACCGAGAATCGCGATCACGAGTACGATGCAGAGCATAAGAGAGGTGTCGCCGAGACTTCGCCCCTCCTCCAGCAGCTGCCCCAAACCGATGCCGCGCGCAATGAGCTCACCGGAGACGAGTGCCCGCCAGGCGAACGCCCAGGCCATGCGCATGCCCGTAATGAGCTGTGGTATGGCTGCAGGGATCATCACTTGGTAAAAGAGTCGGAACCCGCGGCCTGTTCCAAACATCTCCGCCGACAACAGATAGATTGGAGGAATGTTCTTGATCCCACTCCGACTCGCAATCGTCATCGTCCATGTCGCCCCAATCGTCGTGATGAACACAACGGCGAAGTCGTTCAGCCCGAACCATATGATAGCGAAAGGTAACCATGCGATGCTCGGCACCGTCTGCAGAGCGACGACGACAAATCCGAACGTCTCGTCCAGCAGCCGGCTCCGAGCGAACAAGACGCCGAGTGTCATGCCGATGCCGCATGAGAGGACGAACGCGATGAGGATTCGCCTCAAGCTGCTAAGCGTCGCTTCTAGTAGTTGCCCATTTGCCATCCCATCGTAGAATGTCTGCATCGTCTGCAGCGCCGATGGAAAGCGCCAGCCCCAATGCATTGTCCTATATGCCGTCTCCCAGATTATTAGCAGTAGAATGAGAAAGAGGGCTTTTCTCCAAAGTGTAGTCATTGCCATATTCCTCCTTCGCCACCTTCTCCAGTTCAGCAGCCAACGTATCCATAATCTGACTCTCGATATGGTGCAGAAGTGAATCGCCAGGCTCCCGCGGCCGTGCCGCCTGTACGCGGAACTCCTTCTTAATCCGCCCCGGCCGTGTAGACATGACGAGCACTCTGTCCGACAGTATGACCGCCTCCCGGATATTATGCGTGATGAATAGAATGGTCTTCCGCGTGTTCAGCCATATTTGCTCCAATTCCTTATGCAGCAGCAGCCTAGTCTGTTCGTCCAGTGCAGCGAACGGCTCATCCATGAGCAGAATCTCCGGGTCCATAACGAGCGCCCGCGCTATCGCCACCCTCTGCTTCATCCCGCCCGACAGCTCGTGGGGGTAGCGGTCCGCAAACTTCCCCAAATGGACAGCCCGGATCTGCTCCATGGCTCGCTCGCGGCGCTCCTTCTTTTTGATTCCCTTTTGCTTGAGACCGAATGCGACGTTCTCCAGCACGCTAAGCCAAGGATACAGTGCATGGTCTTGGAATACGACGATTCGATCAGGCCCTGGGGCCGCGACTTCCTTGCCATTCGCTTCTACTCGGCCGTGATCCGCCCGCTCCAGACCTGCTACCAAGTTAAGCAGTGTGGACTTGCCGCAGCCGGAAGGACCGAGGATCGAGACGAACTCTCCCTTTCCTATCTCGAAGTCAATGTCTTCCAACGCAGTATAGCCCGCTCTACCCCGTTGCGCGAACGTCTTACCTACTCCTTCTACCCGTATCATGCTCCCGCCCCCCATGGCTTTCCACATCGTTACAAGTGCTGTTGGAACTCGTTGGTATCGTGAATGACAACTATTTTCTTCTCATAGCGAATGATGCCTTCCTCCCGCCATCGACCCAATGTCTCCGTAACCGTCTGCCTGCTGCAGCCGATGACATAGGAGATCTCCTCATGGGTAAGCGAAAGCGTGACGACCGTCTCCTTCCCCACACGAACTCCGAGCTGCATTAGCAGCTGAGCCAGCCTCCAGGCAACCGGCCGTGAGATGAGCGTCTCTACGTAACGCTGTGTCTGCAGCAGACGACGGGCGTTGACCACCGTTAGCGCGTAAAGGGCATTGGGATGTCTCTTCAGCAAGCTGGTGAATTGGGAAGTCGGAATCGAGAGAATCAAGCTGTCCGTGATGCATCGCGCATAGCGTTGTCTCTTCTGCCCCGTCAGAACCTCGGCCGCACCGAACACCTCGCCCTTGTGCCTCAGGAACAAGGTAATGCTCTGGCCCTCTTGCGCAAACTGCGAGATCTTCACCAGTCCGTCCTGGACGAAATAGATCTCCTGACTTTCTTCCTCGCTCCTGAAAATAAAGGAGTTCTTCTTCATGCCACGAGAAGAGCCAAATTCCTGGAAGAGCTTCGCTAACGCGAGTTGCTCGGCTTCACCGTTATCCGTTACGGTTTCTTCCCAATAGGAGGACATACCCTCTTGGTCCATCGTCGTTCCACCCTTCTCTAGCTGTTGGCTAATTCAAAGTTTACCTATCGGTATTTACAATTATAAATCATAGGTTAAAACAAAAAAAGTCGGCTAGCCGACAAAATATAAGACGTATCATTGGTTTATTTGTCGGAGATGGTAGTGACAGAAAAGAATCAGGTGAGGAACGGTCATATAAAAAATACAAATATTCAGGTTTTCGTCGTATACTTGGCGAAAGTTAGTCCATCTCTAAGAACACCTTTGGGTTCTCAAATCATCTGTCATTTATTGAAAAAGACCGGCTCAGTTGTATTTAGATACATGGCGCAAAAGAATAATAAATTGAAAGCAATAAGAATATGGAGGCACGAAGCAGATGAACTGGGTTAAAGTGATGCTCGTGGATGATGAAGTACTGGCGATTGAGCATATGAAAAATCTAATTTCGTGGCAGCAGCTCGGTTACGAGATCGTCTGCACGGCGAACAAGCCGTCTCAGGTCATAAGATTGGCGAGAGAGCATCGCCCAGACTTGATTATTCTGGATATCGTCATGCCCGGCAAGGATGGGCTGGCGCTTAGCAAGGAGCTGCTGGCAGAGGGACTGGCGCTGAAAATCGTGCTGCTTACCTCCCATAAGGAATTTGAGTACGCCAAAGAAGCGCTCAAGCTGGGCGTGTCCAACTATTGGATTAAGCATGAGATGGATGCGGAAACGGTCAAGCGAGAGCTCGGCGGCTTAAGGGAGGACATTGAGACCGATAGGCGGCTCCAGAAAAATGATCGCGGCAGACTGCTCGTTGATTGGCTCGGCGGAAGACCTCTGTCGGAAACGCAGTGGAGGACGGCGACAGCGGGCATGGTCGAAGCGTTTGATCGGCTTCATCTGCTGGTGCTCGAGCCTGTTCGTATAATGCCCCTGCTGCCCGGTGTGATGCCGATTAAACCGGAATGGCCGACGGAGTGGCCCGATATGAGAGATTCCAGCCTGCTAGCGGCGATCCCCTTTCTAGAAAGCTGCTTTGTTCTCATTTACGGGGATAAGAGCATCAAGGGCGAGAGCAAGATGCGAGAGCTGCTTGAGGAAAAGGCGGCCGAGGCACGGCGTACGATCGAACAGCTGACGGGCCACCCTGCATCCATGGCGATGGCGTACGGTTTGCCAAATCGGGCGGATGTTCCCGGAAAACTGGCTGAAGCTTTGAAATGGCTGTCACAGGCGATGTTTCATATTCATAGCCCTAATCACCTGTTTCGATTGAACGAGCTTCAGCGTGAAGACGAGAAGCCCCCCTCACATCTGGAGTGGGAAGAAGGCCTCGGGAAGACGAAGGAACGGCTGTCGGATAGCCAATATGAAGAAGCTGCGCGCGAGGTTTCGGCCTTATTTTCGCTAGCATTGGTGGCAAAGGATGTCAGCGGATTCACGGACTTGTGTCGACAGCTGGTCAACCTGCTGAACCGCTATCGCGCAACTTGTGGACTGCCATCTCTAACGGAGACTTGGGCGGCTGGCCCAGGCACGAGAGCAGATTGGTCCTCGCTTGCGGGTATTCGCGATTGGTTTTTGCAAGAGTTGGATACGCTTGCACAAATGTCAGCCGGACTGCCCACAGTATCCCGCAAGGTGCGCCAAGCGCTGGAGCAGATGGAGCGACATTACGGCGATCCCGAGCTCGACGCAGATACGCTTGCAAGGCAGCTCGGCATTTCACGCGACCACTTCCGCCACTTGTTCAAGCTCGAGACAGGCAAGACAGCGCTCGACCGACTTACAGAAATCCGAATGGAGAAGGCCAAGCAGCTGCTGGATGAGGGAAACCTCAAGGTTTATGAAATCGCCGACCGGGTCGGCTTCCGCAATGGGCAGTATTTCAGCCAAGTTTTCCGCAAGCTGACGGGCATGACCCCGCTCGAATATATGGAGAAACGCAGGTGACCTTACAATGCGCATGAGGATACGCACCAAGATAATCGCCAGCACCGTTCTCGTCGTTTCCATTTCGCTTATTCTTAGCGGCTTTTTTATCTACGACTACGCCAAGGATATTATTCGCGAGCAGTCGATCAAGGACAGCCGGACGAAGCTCGCGCAAATTTCGTTTCAGCTCAATAAGATTCAAGAGCAGGTCGTTAAGACAGCGGAGTACATCGTATCCGACGAGGAAATAACAGCTCTCATTAACGCGCCAGCAAGCGAGGATATTGAGGTGAATTACTTCCGCAAGCAAGCGGTGCAGGAGAAGCTCGGGCGGTTTGTGGCGCTCAGCAACTTCATTCTGAACGTCGTGATCGTTACGCCGAAGGAGGAAACCTATTCCAACTATAGCGGTTACGAGGACTATTTCTCCGAGTACTTGAAGCAGGATTGGTTTGTGAAAATGAAAAATTCACGCGCTGCCTACAGCGAGCCGCATCCGTTCTTTTTTATTAGCGGCAACCGTCAGGTCTTTAGTTATGTGTTGAAATATCGCCCCCTCGGGCAGGAATTGGACGCGGAAAGCTATCTTGTCATCGATATCGCCTATTCCGAATTAGCAAACGTCTTTTTGCAAAGCGCGCAGGATTTCGAGCAAATCGAGCTGTTCACCGGCTCAGGCGCCCTGCTGCTTGAGGCCAATGATAAGCTGCCGGAGGCAGATCGGTCATTCATGACGAGCGTCTTGCAATCTGGCGAGCCGTTCGCGGAGGATGCCCGCACGATCGTGTTGATGGACGATGCTATGAACCAGGGCTGGAAACAGGCGGCTTTGCTGTCTAAGAGCAAATTATTTATGAAAATTAATCGCGTGTTCTTTTTCTATATCATCATCATTGTTACCGCGATTATTGTAACACTGGTCGTCATGCTGCCCATTATTGTCAATCTGATGAAGCCATTGATCCGGCTGACGAATGCGATGAAGCGCGTCGCGGTCGGCGATCTCGGGACAAGCGTCCATATTCGCAGTGGGGACGAGCTTGAGATTATAGGCACAGGCTTCAATCGGATGGTCAGAGACTTGAAAGGCCTGATGGACACTGCCGTCCAGAACGAAACCGTGAAACGGCAAATGCAAATCGATTTATTGATGGCCCAGATCAATCCGCATTTTTTGTACAACTCCTTAAATACGGTCATTTACTTGTCCCATGCCAATCGCGGGACCGAAGCGGCCGAAGTGACGCAGGCGCTCATCTCCATTTTGCAAAATACGATTAAGACGGGGGAAGGAGCTGTACGCGCACCTCTGTCGGAGGAGAAACGGATCATCGACAAATATACGGTCATCCAGCAGACGCGTTATCCTGGCCAATTCCGGCTCATCTGGGAGATCGACGAAGCACTGCTTGACCGTTCGGTTCCCCGAATGGCGCTTCAGCCGCTCGTGGAGAACGCGATTGTGCACGGCATCATTCCGTCGGATCTAGAGGAGGGCACGATTATTGTGCGGGCTTACCGGGACGGAGAACAGCTTGTCTTGGAAGTGGAGGACGACGGACAAGGCATGACGGTTCCCGAAGAAGGCTGGAGGATGCACATGGGGCAGGTGGGACAAGAACCGGAGCGTACAAGAGGAATTGGCTTGTCCAATATCCAAGAGCGGCTGCAAACCCATTTTGGCGCATCAGCGCGTCTGGAAGTATCTAGTGAATGGGGCCAAGGCACCCTTATACGAATTAAGCTTCCTTGGACGGAGCAAGCGTAAACGGCTGTCGCCATCCCTTGGCGGCACAGCTTCCGTTTCGCGTAGAAATATAGAGAAAGGATGGAATCATCATATCCTCTCCTATATTTCAAGCGTAAACGGCTGTCGCCATCCTCTGGCGGCACAGCTTCCGTTTCGTGTAGAAATTGAGGGGATCACCGGATTTTATACGAAATCGCCGTTTTGGCTGATTACCGGCTAATAGGGTCCTGAGTTACGATAGCAGTGTAAGCACTTACAAAATTATTTTAGGGGGACTCACCAACGTGAACATCAAAAAGAAGAGCAAATGGGTGGGCGGTTTCGTATCTGTGATGATGCTGACTGGGCTGCTCGCAGCCTGCGGCGGCAACAACACCACTGTAGACAACGGTACGGGCAACAACGGAAGCACTGCTGCTCCTGCGGCGTCGACTGCGGCCAGCACCGATCCGACGCAGATTAGCGGCACCGTTAAAGTCTGGGATTGGGATGAAGCGTTCCAGAAGGGCATGATCGTAGAATTTAATAAAAAATATCCGAACATCAAAGTCGAAGTAACCGTCGTTAATCCGAACGATTACTTGCAGAAGCTGCAAAGCGGCATCGCTTCCGGCTCTGACGTTCCCGACGTCATTCTTGGAGAGTCGGCCTACCGCGGCAAGCTGTTTGATCTTGGTGTGCTCGACAACCTTGAAGCGGCGCCTTATAACTTCGATAAAAGCACTATTTTAGATTACGTCGTGCCTTACGTCTCTAATTCCAAGGGCGAAGTCATTGCCGTTGATCAATCGCTAACGCCCGCAGGCTTCGCTTACCGGAGAGATTTGGCGAAGCAATATTGGGGCACGGACGACCCAGCTGAGCTAGAGAAAAAGATTTCAACCTGGGATGATTTCATCGCTGCCGGCAAGGAGCTTAAAGAGAAGAGTGCTGACAAGGTGCTCATGTTCCCTGGTCTTGGCGACGCCTTTCTTGCTTTAAAAGGACAGAATTTTGGTTCCTACGTAAACGGCACAGAAATCGATTTGACTAGCAAGCTGCAAAAGCCTTTGAACCGCTTGTTTGAGATGCGCGACGCTGGCATTATTGGCAAAAATGAATTGTGGACACCCGCTTGGTCGGCTTCCATGGCGAAAGGCGAGTTCATGTTCTATCCAATGGCACCATGGGGAGCCAAATGGCATATTTCAGCGAATGATCCCGATGGTTCGGGACGCTGGGGTCTCCTCAAAGCGCCAGAAGGCGGATTCACCCGCGGTGGAACAGCGATCGGTATCTACAAGGACAGCAAGGTTAAGGATGCGGCTTGGGCATTCATCCAATACGCCTACTTGTCCGAAGAAGGCTCCGCATTCAATTTTAAGACATTCGGCAATATGACCAGCTCCAAGTCATTCTATGAAACTCAAAAAGCGCTCATCGACGCGCCAGGACCTTACGACGAGTTTTTCGGTGGCCAAAACCTCGCGAAATATTTTGTCGAAAATATCGTTCCCGATATGAAAGGCGAGGCACAATCCAAATACGATTCCGTCGTAGACTCTGTATTTAACGCTCTGTACCCGCTGTGGATGAAGGACGGATCGGTTACTGCCGACTCCGCGCTGCAGAAGTTCATCCAGGAAACGAAGAATAAAGCGTCCGACGCGACCGTTAAGTAAACTTTGGGAAAACGAGGGATGACCGTGAATGCGGAACGCATAATTAAGACTTCCGCCGCATCCAGCAAACGCAGATGGGGGCCACGCATGTGGCCCTATCTTTTCGCCCTGCCTTTCGTGCTGACGTATGCGGCATTTCAATTGTATCCAGTCCTTTACTCATTCGTGCTCAGTCTGCATGACTGGAATGGCATAGGTGAGAAGACGTATGTCGGCTTTAAAAACTATGTACAGCTTTGGACGAATGACCCTTTGTTTATTAAATCCTTGTGGAACACCTTGATCATGATGGCTATGTTTATTCCAGTAACCTTGATTCTAGGGCTCACGCTGGCGTATTGGACTTTCCATTTGACGCGTGGCAAGAGATTATTTCAGACAATCAATGTATTACCATATATTACGACACCGGTAGCCATCGGCTTTATTTTCTCTTATTTGTTCGACTGGCAAACGGGAATCGTGAACCTGCTCCTTACGAAAGTCGGACTACTGGACGAAGCGTTTTACTGGCTTCAGGACCCATGGGGCTCCAGAGCGATTATCGCTCTAATGGTCATATGGCGCAATCTCGGGTATTTTATGATTATTTTCATGGCCGGCATGACGGTCATTCCGCAAGACGTATACGAAGCCGCTAAGATGGACGGCTCTACAGGGCTTCATACCTTCCGTAAAATTACAATGCCTCTGCTTCGGAACATTATCGTATTTCTCGTCGTTACATCCGTTATTAACGGCTTGCAATTATTCGATGAACCGAAGCTGCTTTATGGCGGATGGTCAGGCTCGGCCCAGGTCGGTGGTCCTGACAATACAGCACTAACCATTATTTGGAAATTTGTGGATGAGTCATTCGGTTCCAATACGCGTTTCGGCTACGCTTCAGCTATTGCCTACTCGCTGTTCTTGCTAATCGTCTTATTCTCCATTCTAAGCTACAAACTTACCGCACCTAAGGAGGACAAACGATGAAAGCAGCCAGCATGTGGTTTTGTCTAATTGTCATCTCCCTGCTCTCGCTATTTCCGTTCTATATTATGATCGTAATGGGAACCCATTACAGCGAGGATCTATTCAAAGGGATTCCTATCCTTCCAGGCAGCTATTTGGGGGAAAATCTGAAGACGGTACTGCAGGCCGACTTTATCAAAGTATACGGAAACAGCTTAATCGTATCCATTGTATCCGTCGTGCTAGCGACATTTACAAGCACACTGATCGGCTACGCCGTGGCGAAGTTTGAATTTCGCGGACGCAAGCTGCTCCAGACCTTCGTTATCATCACCATGATGGTGCCGACCCAGGTTGGATTGATCGGTTATATTATCGAAATGAGACATCTCGGCGTCGGCAATACACTGTGGCCGGTCATTCTCGTATGGGCAGCATTCCCGTTCGGTGCATTTTTCATGATCCAATTCATGCGCGATTCGATTCCGAACGACCTGCTGGAATGCGCGCGCATTGACGGCTGCTCGGAGCCTGGTATCTTCGTCCGCATCGTGCTGCCCATTATGAAGCCGGGTTTGGCAACGCTGGCAACACTGGTGTTCCTATGGTCGTGGAACAACTACTTGCTGCCTCTCGTCACAATCAACAAATCCGAATGGTACACGCTCCCGATTTTCATCTCGAATTTAGGCATCGTGCATCGGACTGATTACGCGGCACGAATGACCGCACTTACAATGACGACGATTCCCGTCCTGATTTTATTTATCCTTGGTTCCAAAACGTTCATGAAAGGCTTGACCGCTGGAGCGGTTAAAGGCTAGACGTTATTGGCAATATGACTTTAGCTCCCCCTACAGCAACAGGTTTTATGACAAACCTGTCTGCCGCAAGGGGAGCCTATTCGTTATTTTTCTAACTTTAGAAAGGTATCCGCCATCCACTTATCAAAATAGAAGGGCAGCTCCAGCTTATTGTCAAGGTAGGTAACAGATATTTAAAGCCCTCCTCAATTAATATCCCCTATTCCATAATACTCCACTGCCGAGTATTCCAAATCCATCTCATGGATGAAATAAGGCACCGTCTTTGGTTGTATATGAGAAAATAGGGAGCTCTGCCTTTCCCGCTCGATGTTCAGTTTTTGTAAATATGCCTCCTTTATAATCAAAAGGATATTTAATCATTGGGAGGTAAGTTGATGAACGCGTCATTCAAAAAGTATGCTGCCGAATTCTTTGGAACATTCGTACTTGTTCTGTTCGGCTGCGGCAGTGCCGCTACAGCGGGAGGTGAGCTTGGCTATTTGGGCATTGCATTGGCATTCGGTCTGTCTATTGTGGCAATGGCCTATGTCATCGGTCCGATATCCGGGTGTCATATTAACCCCGCGGTTTCACTTGCCATGCTTATTAGCCGCAAGCTAACGGGGGCGGATTTCATTGGGTATGTGGTTTCGCAAATCGCTGGTGCTCTTGCTGGCTCTGCCATTTTGTACGCAATTATTGTGTCCGCAGGCCTGCCCACAACGGGGCTTGGTCAGAATGGCTTTGGCCCTGGATACGGAATCGGGATTTCAGCGCTGATGGCATTCATAGTCGAAATCATCTTAACCTTTGTATTTATTTATACGATACTGGGCGTCACCTCCACTGAAGGCAATGGAAATGTAACAGGCCTCGTTATCGGACTGACGCTCGCATTTGTGCATATTCTTGGCATCGCCTTAACCGGAACGTCCGTCAATCCGGCAAGAAGCTTGGGCCCGGCATTGCTGCTTGGCGGCGAAGCGTTATCCCAAGTGTGGGTGTTTCTTATTGCCCCGCTTGCCGGCTCGGTACTGGCCGTTGCCGCTTACAAGTGGCTGAACAGCCCTAAGGGGAAGCAAGCCTAATATGTTTTTAAGCTCGTTTTGAGGAATTTCGGGAGGAGAGGGCTGTGGGGATATTTTCCAGCAGCCCTTTTTTTACGTGTATTTTTCCATAAAAAAAGACCCCCTCAATAGATGAGGAGGCGATCACTGATACCATTTATAAATCTGAAGAAATTCCTCTGAAGGCTGCAGGCCAAGCTCATTAAACAACAATTGCGTATAGTGCTCATAATAGCTGCTTATGGACTGCCGATCCCCCATAGCCACGAGAATTTTCAGCAGCAGCAGATTTGATTCCTCTTCAAATTCATTGCGCGCTACGATTCTTCTCGTTATTTGCGCCGCTTCTCTAAATCGCTTCTGGTCCAGCAGCCAGCTTGCAAGGCGCTTAGCCAAGGAATCATAGATAATGGCTAGTCTCTCCCGCTCCACAGCTGCCCACTCAAAGGATTTATCATCAAACAAATCGCCAGCAAATTGCTTCTCCAGCTCTATAGCCGTCTCTGCATTGGAAGCATGAATTTCATATAAAGCCTTCGCCTGCTGCTCAAACTGGATAAAATCGACATCGGCATGATCCAAATCAACCCGATACTGCTCTTGCGCTGAGATGACCACCTCTTTCAACCCATGCGGTGACAAGACTTTTCTAAGCTGGTATGCCGCTGTACGGAGATACGTTTCTGCATTTTTAAGAGGCATTTCCGGGAACACATCCTCTAAAATACGGGTTTTAGAGGTGCTGCGGCCATGATTGATGAGCAAATAAGCGAATAATTCCATGCTCTTTTTAGAAATCCATCTTACGTCACCTTCTTGCCTGCTGCTTACCTCGAAACACCCTAAGCCGCGAACCACTAGTTGATTAGTCGTAAGATCCTCCGCAGGATGGGAAGAAGCGTCCTGTCTTCTAGCCGCTTGTGTAATGGTCTTGGCCAAGCGCTTTCGGGAAATTGGCTTAACCATATAGTCCAATGGATAAACATCGTAAGCTTCAATGGCAAATTCAGAGTGGGATGTCGTAAATACAATATCCAGCTTAGCACGAAGCGAACGCAAGCTATGGGCGAGCTCGAGACCGTCATCCCCAGCTATCCTGATATCTAAAAATGCCAGTTCTACGTCATTTGCCCGAACGAAGTCCAGCGCCTCAGCAGCCTTCTGGAAGCTTCCCACAAGCTCTACGTCGTCCATAGTAGACAACAGCCGCTTCATAGCAAGCAGCATGGCCGGCTCATCGTCAACGATAACCACCTTCATCGCTCTGTTCCGCCTCTCACGCTGAATTGAAATAGGCTTCCTTGTCCTAATTTACTATCCACCCATAAGTTTCCCCCGCCTAATTTGACAAACTGCCGGCTTACAAGCAGCCCTAATCCCGCTCCCTTTTCTCCTAAAGTGCCCGTCAATGAGTCCAGCTGCTGCTCACTAAGCAGCCTGTGAACCTGATCCTCATCCATTCCAACTCCATCATCGCGGACTGAAATGATCACCATATCCTCCGATAACTCGGCCCCTATATGAACGGACCCGCCCAGCCCAGTAAATTTAATTGCGTTGGATAACAAATTGCGGATAACTAAGCCAAGCACCTGTTGATCAGCATATACATAAGTCTCTGCAGCAATGGTGTGATGTACATTTATTTGTTTAGCCTCGCTAGTAATATGCAGCAGATGGAAGCATTCCTCTACAATCTCAGACAGCTCCAGCAGCTGTGGCCGGAGGGTCACGTCTTCCCGCTGGCTGCGAAACCACTCCAGCAAATTATTGGCTATGCCGAGTGTATTACGGATCTGGCCACCCAGCGCCTCAACGATTTCCCGGTGATCGCTCTCCATTCTGCTTCTGTCTTCTTCTAGAAGCTCCACTAGTTGAAATTGCAAGGCCAGTGGACTGCGAATATCATGCGAGACGATTGTAAACAGTTGATCCTTCAGCTGGTTAAGCTGTGCGATCTGTTCCAAATGGCGCTGCTTCTCTGTTATATCGAAGATAAGGGAAATACTGCCCTGCGTATGCTTGCTCTGCTTTTGCAGCGGATATACGTTTATGCTGTAAATTCTCCTCTCGCCATTGAGCCAAGTGTCAATCTCCACACTGCCCTGCTGCATAGACATGCATAACTTCTGCCATTGCGGCCATGGTGCTAGCAGCTCCGCCATTCCCCGGTCATAAATCTCGGCATGACCCAGCTCAAAAAACCACTGAACAGCCTTTTTATTGCTGTCGATAATCTTTCCTGAAGCATTCGCAATCAATATACTTTCCTGAAGCGTATCGAGCACGGCATCCCTGGCATAAGGAACAATAGAGAAAAACTTATACCGCATGGCAATGATCATCATGATCATACCTGTAAATCCACAATAAACCGAGAGCCTTAGCAGCCATGACGACATTTCCGGATTCACGAATTTAATAATCTCAAGCACCAGCGGCAATGATCCTAGACCTAGAACCCACATGCCTGGCTTGCGAAAATCATCTCGAATATTTCGCACATAATGAATTAAAAAATAAATACATACAGCCACGATGCTGTAACAAAAGAGCGTAAATAGGATGGAATAAATGGTTTTTGTCGTTATTAATTCGCCATTATAGAGCTCAATCGTGCGAAAAATCAAGTGAAGCTCGGGGTCGAACCATACCAGCAGCGACCATAGCACGAATACCGTGAACAGCAGCATTTTCCATCGAAGCTTAATAACCTTGTCGGAGCCGATTAAATAATACACAAATAAAACTAAGAAAGGCACCATTAAATTAAGCATCGTATGCTGAATATTACGAAAAACCAGCTTTTCCAGTAAGAGGGAACGGTTCTGCTCCAAAATGATAGCACCAGAGTAAATCATTCGGCATACCGTCAAACCGATGAGATAGCCCACTCCGCGCACTCTTCTAAAACCATACTCCGATAATAAAATAATTCCCATCATTATCAATGAAGCAATCATAGAGACTAGCTCTATTGTGGAATCCATATGGAAGTTCCTTCTATATTTGACATAGATAGAATAATGAATTTCTACTCTCTTCATACAGTATACGAATACGAAACCATAGAGCGCAATATATGCCGTCTCCTATTTCAACAAATAAACCAATTATTCGACAGCACGGGATGGGGTCTGAGGCCTCAGCGTATATAGAAAGTCAAAAAAAGACTGGCCGAGCCTATCATTAATTAATGATAGGCCCAGCCAATCTAATTTATAAATCGGGGGATGGGCACTGCAGCATCGGGGGATGAGTACTGCAGCCTATTAAATAAAGATTTGTTTGATTAATAAAGAATGTTCCAAAGCCGCAACAGCAAGGCAGTAGCTTCGGCTCTAGTTGTCAAACCGGCTGGCACAAATTTATTGCCTTCCCGGCCCTCTATCAGCCCATTCGCACGGGCATTGTAAACATGTGCTTTAACCCAGGCCGGAATGCTTGCATCATCGGTAAAGGAAGCACCTTCCTGAGTGTCAATCTCCCACTTCATTGCCCGGGAGACCATGGCGGCCATTTCGGCCCGGCTTACCGTTTGCTGCGGCCTTAGTGTCCCGTCGGAATACCCTTCGAGTATGCCCTCAGCTACTGCTGTCTGAACCGCCTGTTGGGCCCAGACTGGAATACTGTCCTTATCGCTAAAGGGCATCGTAATCGTTTCATTGCCCACTGGGATTTGAAGGGTGCGAAGCAGCATTAGAGCAAACTCTGTCCGAGTTACGTAGCCATTAGGCACGAAGGTTTCGGCACTCATACCCTCCACAATTCCAAGCTTCGCTGCTTCGCAAATATTTGATGAAGCCCAATGATTATTAATATCTTCAAAGGTACATGAATTGCCTGCGTTCCCATTATCGGAAATGCGATTAATCTTTAACGTATACGTTTTTATCGTTCCATCCTCAGCTTGAACCGTGATGGCGATACTATTTTCTCCCACTGCTAAAGGAACAGTCTTTGTCTTAATTACGAGTTCTCCCAGCAGCCTAGCTGTTGCCATGGCATGAGCAGGTGCCATCTGCAGCTCGACTTCTTTGGCATTCGTACTCGTTATATACTCCGTAGTCACGGGTGCAAATATTGGCGATAACTCTACAGCCTTACCGCCTGCAAAAACGTTTAAGTACGCCAGATTTGCATTGCTAGAGCGCGTTACGGATGGTGAGGTAGGTGACGTTGGTGTGGTTGCTGCGCTCACTACGCTAAAGCTTGCAGCTGCTGCATCAAGCACATTTCCATATTCATTTTCCACCTCGCCCCCAGCCACATGCACGCTGTACAAGCCAGTGTTAAGCGTGCTGTTAAACGTCAACGTGTAGGTTAGCAAAGACTCATCATACGTTGTCGTATAAGAGGAAAAGGCTTGCCCTTCCTTCGTCATGCTGATCAGAGGCTGCGCATTTGCAGAAGTAAGCAGAGCGCCATCACGGATCCAATATACCGACTCGCTCACAGTCACGGAGACTTGGGCTGGCGGCACAACGAATGACTGCTGATCGTTAAAGCCACTGAATGCAACGACGGGTTTCGAGTTATTATCCTGTATAAAGGGATTAGATACGGCATCGACCACATTGCCTACTTTGTCTAAGGCTCGAATGTGCAAGTACCAGTCGCCATTACCATTGGTCTGGCTTAATGTATCCTCGTTGCTGAAAGCCGTCCAGCCTCCGGTCGGAACAGCTGTGCCTTGCGTCCACGCATACAGCAGCGAGGAAGGCTCCACGCCGCTTTGCGTATCACTCACTGTGACTTTGCTTGAGGCGCTTCCTGCTGGCGTTAATCCTCCATTTATGCTGAATGCTACCTCTGGTGGAGATGAATCGATTTCTACCGTAATCTTGTACGCTTGGTTAGGATAGAAATAAGGCTCGACGCGAACAGGAATAATTGTATACGCTATTGCTCCCGCCACATTGATTGTTGCCGCATTGCCGCTCGTTATAGATTGATTATTCACATAGACCAAAATTTCATCTGGATCTGTCATCGTTGGCGTTATATGGGCACTGGATATCGATTGCCCATCATAATAATAGGTGTACGATGTGACGGAAACGTCAAAGGCTTCCGTAAAATCCCCTTCTTGCAGCTTCAAATCAATCAGCTTGCCCGGTACGGTGCTTTGCCCATAATCGTCGTTCCCCCAGGCAATGACGCTTCCATCTGCTTTTATGGCAAGTGAATGCTCAGCTCCAGCAGCGATGGACACCACATTTTGGAGGCCAGCCGGTACGCTAATCTGACCGCTAGCATTGCTTCCCCAAGCGACGACGGTTCCGTCCGCTTTTAAGGCAAGTGAATGGTCAGCTCCAGCAGCAATGGACACGACTTGGTCCACTCCAGCCGGAACTGTGCTTTGACCACTATCATTATTCCCCCAGGCAACGACCGTGCTATCCAATTTCAAGGCTAGCGAATGGTTGTCCCCAGCAGCAATGGACATGACTTGATCCACTCCAGCTGGCACCGTGCTTTGACCATCATTATCTCTTCCCCATGCAATGACCGTATGGTCCGCTTTCAAGGCGAGCGAGTGGAATTCTCCTCCGGCAATAGCAAACACATTATCTAATCCAATCGGGACCGTGCTTTCACTATAAACATTGCTGCCCCATGCGGTAATCGTGCGGTCCACTTTCAGCGCAAGTGAATGATTGGCTCCTGCCGCAATCGATGTTACATTTTCAAGTCCGACAGGAACGGTACTTTGACCATCGCTGTTGCTTCCCCATGCAGCGACGGTGCCGTTCGATTTCAGCGCGAGCGAATGACTAGCTCCTCCAGCGATCGACTCCACACTTCCCAGTCCAGCCGGTATCGCACTTTGACTATCGCCATTGTCTCCCCATGCGGAGAGAGTTCCATTCGATTTCAAGGCGAGCGTATGGGACCCGCCCGCAGCAATTCTGCTTCCTTTAATGGGGGAAGCATAGCCTGCCGGAATGTTCTTCTGTCCATTCCCATTAGAACCCCACGCAACGACTGTGCCATCTGCTTTCAGAGCAAGTGAATGAAACCAGCCGTTAGTAATTGCAACCACATCATTCAGTCCCGCAGGTACATCCGCCTGTCCTGCACCATTTTCTCCCCATGCAACAACAGTCCCATCCGCTTTCAGGGCCATTGCAGTCGACCTGTTTGCAGAGATCGATACTACTTTACCATCTGCTGCATCAGTGGGTATTGCCGCTTGACCGCTTGAATTAAGTCCCCATGCGACGATCGATCCATCCGATTTTAATGCTATCGCAAAAAAGGCTCCTGCGGCGATGGACACTACGTTACTCAGACCAGCAGGGACATTCGATGTGGGATTATTCCCCCATGCAACAACCGTGCCATTCGTCTTTAATACGAACGAAGCCTCTTTTCCGGCAGCGATTGAGACCACATCAGTCTGTGCTTCTGGGGGTATGCTCAAATGATCATAGGCATTATTGCCCCACACCACGACCGTACCATCCGCTTTCAAGGCGAGCGAAGAGCCTCCTCCTGCAGCAATGGCTTTTACCCCCCCCGCTGCTAATTCATTCGGAATTGTCGTTTCCCCTCCGTTATTGTTTCCCCATCCGACGACTGTGCCATCTGCTTTTAGGGCGAGCGAATGATCACTCCCAGCTGCAACAGAGATGACATGGGCAAGGCCGATCGGCACATTCGTTTGGCCCACATTATTGTGTCCCCATGCGACGACGGTACCATCCGCTTTTAACATGACGGAATGGTTAGCTCCTGCGGAAATCTGTACTCCCTTCACGCTTCGCATGCCCTCTTGTGCTGCATTAACGGTATTCTGCCCATAGGGTGTAAGCAATCCCATTAACAGCACGAGGATAAGTACAGGGTAAACCATCTTTCTTGCTTGATTAAATAACAATATGTACACCTTCTTTCATGCCAAAAATTTTGGTTGAAATTCCCTTGTTGAAATTTTAACAAATCCCCGTGAAAGAATAATGAAAGACTTTTGGCTAGGTCCCGAAAGAAGCCAGCGTTTAAACTTCAAACCTCTACTATCGGGAGTGGCATAACTTGGAGGACACATCAGCCGCTATTTCAACCGAATCACTGGTTTGGGTAAAGGCTGCGGACACAGGAACAGCTAATGTGCTGCCTACCTTCATTTTGAGTGGAATGTGAGAGCAATAGCGAATCTCCTGTCCGCTTACGACCTGAAATGGGATTAAGAGCTGGAATAGCGGAAGCTCAGTCCGCCGAAAAAGGAATGAGCTTCCAAAACTGCGTGGTCTCCGTCACAGTGCTTTCTGTAGCTGTAGGTCTCTGCACTCCCGATAAAACTATCATTGAGATTTTGAAGGAAAAGCTGCGGCAGGGTACAAGGTAGATTTTGAAAACGGGTCTGCATGATCTGGGTGAACCCGTTTTTACTGGCTAAACGATAAACGATAAAAAGCAGTTATCACAAAAGAACGCTTTTGTGATAACTGCTCGTATGAGTAAGCTTCGCAACGCACCGTAACAGTGGCAGTAACAGTGGCAGAATTTACTCTTTATTGGAGTCTCTCAATCTTTTTCGGGCAACTCCGGTATTATAGGCCGCTTCTATAACCGCCTCTCTTACCTTCTCCACTACCTTCTGGTTGAATACGCTCGGAATAATATACGTTTCGCTCAATTCTTCATCCGTCACAACGGATGCAATCGCCTGAGCGGCCGCAAGCTTCATCGCTTCATTGATTTCACTCGCCCGGCAATCCAAGGCGCCGCGGAAAATGCCCGGAAAGCACAGCACGTTATTGATCTGATTCGGCTTGTCGGACCGCCCTGTCGCCATAACTCGAACGTAAGGCTCGGCCAGCTCCGGATCGATCTCCGGTACGGGGTTAGCCATTGCAAAGACGATTGGGTCCTGCGCCATGGACTGGACGTCTTCGACCTTGAGAATATTCGGAGCCGATACGCCAATAAATACATCCGCGCCCTTGATCACTTCAGACAAGCTGCCTGTTTCCAGATGCGGATTCGTTAGCTCGGCAAATGCCGTCCAATGAGGATTGCCATACGAGATGCTCCGATTAATGGCGCCTTCGCGGTCCACACCAATTAAATTGCGCACGCCTGCGGCCAAAAGCATCTTCGAGCAAGCAATGCCCGCTGCGCCGATACCATTCACAATGACCTTAATATCCGACATTTGCTTGCCGGTAATCTTGAGCGCATTGAGCAGCCCGGCCAGGATGACTACAGCCGTTCCATGCTGGTCATCGTGAAACACGGGGATGTCCAGCTCCCGCTTCAAACGCTCCTCGATTTCAAAGCAGCGAGGTGACGAAATGTCTTCCAAATTGATGCCTCCGAATGCCGGAGCAATGGCCTTTACGATGCGGATAATTTCTTCGGTGTCCTTCGTATCCAGGCATATCGGAAAAGCGTCCACACCAGCAAATTCTTTGAACAGCATGGCCTTGCCCTCCATCACCGGCATGGCCGCCATCGGCCCGATGTCACCAAGCCCAAGTACGGCCGTTCCGTCAGAAACAACGGCGATCATATTGCGTTTGATCGTCAGCGAGTAGGCCTTATTCGGCTGTTCCGCAATCGCTGTACAAACTTGGGCGACACCGGGGGTATATACCCGCGATAAATCATCACGGTTTTTCACCGGAATTTTGGAGGTAATCTCAATTTTACCGCCCAAGTGCACAAGGAAGGTCCGGTCCGACACATGAATGACTTTAACGCCTTGCAGCTTCTCAAGCGATTCGACAATCTGCTTGCTGTGTGCCTGATCGGATACGTTAACGGTAATATCGCGGACGGTGCTCGTACGGCTCGACGAGATAACGTCAATTCCCACGATATCCCCGCTTATCCTTTCAATCGCGGCGGCGATATCGCCAAGAGAAGTTAGTTGTTTATCAATTTGCAGCCGAAATATCATATAGGTGCTGGCACCATTTGTTACGGACATGTCGCTCTCTCCTTTTTTGGTCACTCTATTTATGAAAATGGCTTTTTTATCTCTGGTCCAACAGCTCGACTCCCGCAATGCCGGGGTTTGTCATCTCATACGGATCGAGTATGATTTGGAGCTCCTCTTCCGTCAGCACATTGTAAAGCAGGCATAGCTCACGAACCGGACGGCCTGTCAAAATCGCTTCGCGCGCAATTCGGGCTACGACCTCATAGCCAAGATGCGGGTTGAGCGCAGTGATAACCCCGACGCTTTTCTCCACATACTCTTTGCAGCGCTCCACATTCGCTTCGATTTCCTCCAAGCAATGGGCCCTGAAAACTTTGAATACTTGATTCATCATGCTGAGAGATTGCAGCAAATTAAATACAAGCACAGGCTCCATGACGTTAAGCTCCAGCTGCCCGGCTTCAGAGGCCAAACAAATCGTATGATCATTGCCGATGACCTGGAACGCCACCTGATTAACGACCTCCGCCATAACCGGATTGACCTTGCCCGGCATAATGGACGAGCCCGGCTGGCGGGCAGGCAAATTCAATTCCCCGAATCCGGCACGCGGCCCGGAAGCCATCAAGCGCAAGTCGTTGGCGATCTTGGACATGTTGATCATGCATACTTTGAGCGCAGCGGATACCTCCGTATATGCATCTGTATTTTGCGTAGCATCGACTAAGTGTTCTGCATTAGTAAGCGGCAATCCGCTAAGCTCGGCAAGCGATTCAACGACCCGCTTAATATAGCGGGGATCAGCATTGAGGCCGGTTCCGACAGCTGTTGCTCCCATATTGACCTCGTACAAATGGCCGCGGGTTTGCTTAATCCTTTTAATATCACGCTCCAGAACACGGCTGTATGCCTCAAACTCCTGCCCAAGACGAATAGGTACGCCATCCTGAAGATGTGTTCGTCCCATCTTGATAATGCCGTCGAACTGCACAGCCTTTTTTCGAAAAGTCGCCAGCATTTCCTCCATCGTCGCAAGCAGCTTCTCAATTAAAACAAGCGTTGCAATATGAATGGCCGTTGGAAAAGCATCGTTGGTCGATTGGGACATATTCACATGCGTATTGGGGCTGACTTTAAAATAATCGCCTTTGATTCCTCCAAGCAGCTCGATCGCCCTATTGGCGATGACCTCATTGGCATTCATATTAATGGACGTGCCCGCTCCGCCCTGTATCGGATCAACGATAAATTGCTCATGCCATTTGCCGTCCATCACTTCCTTCGCTGCTTGCATAATCGCTCTTCCAGTGTCCGGGTTCAGCTGTCTAATCTCCATGTTTGCTGCAACCGCCGCATGCTTAACGATGGCCATCGCACGAATCAACTCTTCATGAATGCGGTAGCCGGTAATTGGAAAGTTTTCTACCGCTCGCATCGTTTGAATACCATAATAGGCGTCTTCCGGCACTTCTTTAGAGCCAAGAAAATCTTTTTCGATTCTGAAATGAGCTGACATTGGACGTTCCCCCTTGTTATGAGCTTATGAACCCTTTTTAATTGACTCTAAATATCGCTGCCCTTTATCTCGATCATATTGTTTCTCCCATTTCGCCATTACAACCGTAGCGATGGAATTGCCGATAACATTGACGACGGTCCGGGCCATATCCAGAATCCGGTCAATACCTGCGATAAACGCAAGACCTTCGAGCGGAATGCCTACAGATCCAAGAGTGGCTAGCAAAACAACGAACGAAGCGCCCGGCACCCCGGCAATGCCCTTCGAGGTTAGCATCAGAACAAACACCAGCATAATTTGAGAGCTGAGCGGCATGTGGATGCCGTACATTTGCGCAATAAACATGGCGGTTATCGCTTGATATAAGGTAGACCCATCCAAATTGAACGAATATCCAGTAGGTACGACAAAAGAGGTGATCGCTTTCGGCACACCGAACTTCTCCATTTTTTCCATCATTTTAGGAAGCGCAGTTTCAGAGCTTGCAGTTGAGTAAGCTAATATGAGTTCATCTTTCAAGATGCGAACGAATGACATTAGACTGGTTCCGCACAGCTTCGCAATCAGGCCTAGAATAAGCACTACAAAAAGAAACATTCCAACATACACGGCCAGTACCAGCTTCCCCAAAGGAAGCAAAGAGGCGATGCCAAATTTGGATACCGTCATGCCGATTAATCCAAAAACCCCAATTGGAGCAAATTTCATAATTTGGTTCGTTACCCAAAACATCGATTCGGCGAGTCCTTGAAAAAAAGCTAAAACTGGCTTCCCTTTTTCACCGATAGCAGCAATACCCAAGCCTAAAAATACCGAGAAGAATATGATGGCAAGCATGTCACCGGCTACTAATGATTCAAAAATGTTTTTCGGAACGATATTTACGAATGTATCCATAAAGCTGTGGCTGGTCACCTTTTCAGTCGCTTCCACATATTTCGTAATGTCCGATTTGGCTAGCCTATCCATATTAACCCCAGCCCCAGGCTGAAAGATGTTCGCGATGATCAGGCCAAAAACAATAGCGGCCGTCGTGACGATTTCAAAATAAAGAATCGTTTTTCCGCCCAGCCTGCCGAGCTTTTTAATATCCCCTACACCCGCTATTCCGACAACCAAGGAGGAGACGACAATCGGCACGACAATCATTTTAATCAAACGAATGAAAACATCTCCCGCTGGCTGCAAGTAGCTTTCGATGGTTGGGTTGCCATAAAAAATGGCCCCTACAGTCACCCCTAATATAAGGCCGACTAAAATTTGAAAAGCCAAACCAAATTTTTTCATTCTGCTTCCCCTTTTCTATAGTTATTAAGCGCTTTCATTTTGTGTAGTTTCGGTGTTTCTTTGAATGGTCTCATTGTACAGGCAAGCTACACAAATCTATTCGAATCTACAAATTCGTTATAAGAATTTATAAATTTCGGCATAATGAGGAGACAGAAGGGTTCTTTTCACGAAGGAAAATGGGAAATGATGTCGAATGTCTGTTACGTCATGCAAGAAAGGGGGCTGGGATGCAGCATTGAGAGACAAATGGCTTTTGCTTCTGCTCATGGTTGTTTCGGTGCCGCTTGCGGGGGAATTGAATTTTTATCCGTTTCATAATGATTTTCGGGTCAGTCTGGGAACACCAGCCTTCTTTCTGTTTTTACTCTGGCTAAGGTTTCCTTCCCCTTTTGTCTCCGGCCTGCTTGTCGGCGCCGCGGTTACCTTTTTTCGCACCGGGCTTGAGGTGGCCATCGAACCGGCCAGAAGCTGGGACGCTGCTTTTCTGCACCACTATCCGGTATTCTTCTATTATTTGACCTATGCGGTGGCATTTAGAGCTGTACGACTGAATCGTTATCATAATCGCCCCATTATTCTCGGTTTATTAGGCGTGACGATTGAAATTGCTGCATCGCTCACAGAGCTGCTGATACGCTATTCAGTTACGGAGCAGGTCGTGAGCTTCTCTACTTGGAATCAAATTTTACTCATCGGGATTTTTAGAAGCTTCTTTGTGCTTTCCTTATTCAATCTCGTCATGCTGCGGCAGTCGAAGGCGGCCGAAGAGCTGACGCGCAAGGAAAATGAGAAGATGCTGCTGCTCATATCGGAGCTGTATGAGGAATCCATTCAATTGAAGAAAACGCTGCACAATGCCGAGAATATCGCTCGGGACAGCTACGGACTCTATCAATCGTTAAAAGCTGAACATCCCGCGCCGCTTGAAGAGCTGGCTCAAAAGGCTCTACAAATTGCGGGACAGGTTCATGATATCAAAAAGGACAACCAACGCATTTATGCCGGACTGTCCGGCTTAATCACGCACGAAAGCGAATATATGCGGGTGGAAGCCTTAGTCGATATTGTTCTACGATCCAATCAGAAATATGCCCGCTCGCTCGGCAAGCAGATCGATTTCTCATTGCACACGGAGGGAGTCTTTCCTTTGTGTCACGTATATGTTTCTTTGTCCTTGCTCAATAACCTAGTCGTGAATGCCGTTGAAGCATTGAATGAAACAGGCACTATTCGAATCGAAGTTAAGCGGAAACAGGAATCCGTTGTTTTCAGCGTAGCCGATAGTGGCCCGGGCATTGCACCCAAGTATCAGGAGAAAATCTTTATGCCCGGATATACGACGAAATACGATGAAGCCGGCACTCCCTCTACGGGCATCGGCCTTGCTTACGTCAAGCAAGAGACAGAGCGTCTGCTCGGAACCGTCCGAGTTCAAGCTGGCAGCGATGGAGAGGATACTATTTTCACGATCACACTGCCTGTCGATCAAATAGGAAAGGAGGAGTAGAACGATGCGTTTCTTTATTATTGATGATGATCCGGCCGTACGCTCCATGCTGGAGCAAATGATTGAGGATGAGGATTTAGGAAGTGTTGTAGGCGAAGCGGAAGACGGGGCGCATGTCGATCATACTTTGCTCGACCTCAAGCAAGTGGATATTGTGCTGATCGATTTGCTGATGCCCATTCGTGACGGCATAGAAACCGTTCGAGCCATATCAAGCAGCTTCAAGGGAAAAATCATCATGCTATCTCAAGTGGAATCGAAGGATATGATCGGCAAAGCCTATTCCTTCGGAATTGAACATTATATCACCAAGCCCGTCAACCGTTTGGAATTCATTTCGGTTATCCGCAAAGTTTCTGAGCTGCTGCGTCTGCATCAATCGCTTCGAGATATTCAAAAATCGCTCAGTTCTCTAGGCTTAGGCGGCGCATTAACAGAGAAAGACCCGTCATCCAATGATAAAAGCATCATCACTTGCGGAAACTACGTTTTATCGGACCTTGGGCTAATCGGCGAAGCCGGCTGCAAGGATCTGCTGGAGATGCTCGATTATTTGTTCCGTTATGATCGCGATCATCCATTGGAGCAGGGCTTCCCTTCGCTTCAAGAAACCTACCAGCAGCTCGCCCAGAAGAAGCTAGGCTCTGCCGCTTCTGCACCCTACTTGAAAAAAGAGGGCAAAGCCGCCGAGCAGCGGGTACGGCGGACGGTGAATCAGGCGTTAACCCATTTGGCCTCTTTAGGGTTGCTTGATTATGCGAATCCAAAGTTCGAGCAATACGCGAACAAGTTTTTTGATTTGAGCGATATCCGCAAACGGATGAAGGATTTGGAGAATGAAGAAGCTGATTCCGCCAGCTTGATCCGCCAAAACACCAAGAAGTTCATTCAAGTGCTTTATTTTGAAGCTAAAAAATTAATGGACCAGCGGTAAACGAAAAGCAATATTTCGCAGACAACATAGGAAGCGTGCTGGCTGTTCAACTGGCTGCCCAAACCCTTCATCGAATGGGCTGGTCATTAACACCAGCCCCTCCTTCCTTTTTTGACCCTTGCATGAAAACAGAAAAGCAGACTAAAAAAGCGTCAAAAACACAGCTCTGTGCTTTGACGCTTAAACTACTACTAACTATTTATTTTTGCTTGACGTAATCTGCCAACGATGGCCAGTTGGTAGTACACATATACCCCTCGCTCTAAACTTTCCGGTGTGGATACTATAATGTCAAAAACATTCCATTTGTTATAGGGACCCAGATAACACTTGAAACAGCTTGCCATTGCCCGACCATATGCCTAATGCTACAGCCAATTTAGGTACAAACAATCCGCCAACAGCCATGGCCATTAAACTTTCCCATTCTCCCGCAATAAGAGCCCCACTGCCCGTCAAACACGCCAAAACCGAAAATAACTATTTTTAGTGTATATATCTCTCTTTATATTCATGTAAGTACCATTCCGCTTGAGTTTTAAGCGGAAAATCCATTAGGTCATCATCATATTTCTGCTTAACACTATTTATTAAACTATTAAATTGAAATACTTGAAATTTATATTTGTGCTCTTTTGCTAAAATTAATCCTTTATTAAACCAATCATTCATTTCTGATGAATTAATATCTCTCAAATACTTAGTGTAAAAATAAATTGCTTCTACATAATAGTAACTAATGTGCTCTAGTTTCTCTATTGCTTTTTTGTAAAACTTTACCGCTTTATCTTCATCATTCTCAATAAACGCTTGCATTAAGCTCTTCAAACCTAATGTATAAGGATTAGTAACTACTAATTTATTTATAGTTTCATTATCTACAAACCCCCATTTCGCTTTGATATAATTAGTTTGCATAATTTCCATGTATTCTTTCTTATATAAACTATTAATAAATTCATCTAATTCACTAATATTTAATGTACCTAAATTTAATGAGACCTCAAAAGTAAAAAAATCAATTTCCCTATTCACGCTCATCATTAACTTATATTCTCCAAGAGAAAATAATAACTCCTCCATAATTCGGGTACGATATTCATAAAAATTTGTATCTATTAAATATTCTATTATTGAGTACCCATTTTTATATCGATATACTGCTAGTGCATGTTTTATTAATAAAAATCCTATTTCAGAACTCAAATCGATACTTCTTAATTTATCAATCGGTAATAATTCATTTAAGAACATATAAGATTCTTCAAAATAACCCCTGTAATACCTCGAACCTTCAGTTATTATATCAATATATAATTTCCCATTTACAATATTATCGAAATGGTTCTTCACTTTATTTAGTTCTACGCAAAGATTTTCAGTATGTTCTATTTTACTAAAGAAAAATACTAATGATTCAATAAATAATATTTTTCTCATTTTATCTTCTTCAAATTTATCTATATAACTTATATTTTTCAGAAAATTCTCTGAATTCTTATCAAAGATTAAAAGAGTATTTTTTCGATTTTCTTCTGAGAAATTACTTAAAAACATTATTAAAACTTCATTCAACTGAAATGCTCGTTTATAATAACCAGATTTCTCTTCTGCGGTTCTATTATTAAACTGATATTCGGCAAATCTGCCGAGTATAGACTGAAGTTTAATAAACCCTTTATTTATTTCTATAAGAGATTTATTCTCAAGACCATTAATCTCTTTGTCAGTAATTTTATTCTTATCCATTTTAAACTCGTCTTTTTCAAAGAATGTCTTGATATTTTGCATATGAATTCCATCCGGAAACAACGAAAGGATTTCAAATAGTATTTTCTCCTTAGAAGTTAACCTTTTGTAAGAGTAGGAGATAGACTGAAACAGTGACTTTGATCTTTCGATATTTTTATCCGTCAACCCATCAAATATATCTGTATATTCAGAGTCAGTAATATTAAAAAAGTCATCAACTAACTCCGTTTTGAGAATGGGCAAATTTTTCCCTTTAGGAATAACTCTAGCAACAATTTTTATGGCTAAAGGGTTATTGTTTAATAGATCTCCAAGAATATCCTCTTTTAAAATCTTCAAATCAAAATCACTTATCGGAGACAAGTAAAATGTTTGAAAAAGCTCAAGAGCCTCTTCCGACGTAAACGCTCTCAATTCATGACGTTGCTCATATTCAAATCCAATCCACTCTCTTGAAGTTACTACAACTACAGAATACTCACAAATAAAATTTATAATATCTTTTATTTGCTCTGATTGTTCAATATAAAGCATCGGCTCAAAATTATCCAGTATAATTAATGCATTCATTTTCATCTGATTTTGAATAACATGTTCTTTAAGATTAATAGAACTATCTAACCCAAAACATTGAGCAATTTTATACTCAAATGTTTTATAATTATCAATAAATTCGCAATCAATAAAATAAATCCCATCTCTGAAATGATTTCTATTGAACATTTCGATTGCTGCTTTTTTAATTATTGTAGTTTTCCCAATACCTCCAGAACCTTTTATAGTTAATATTCTCTCATTAGTCTCAAGTACTTTACGAATGATATCCTCTAAGTCAGTGGTTCTACCAACAAAACTAATTAAATTTTTTGAGTCAATGAATTCGGATAGTTTACTCTTATCCTGTCCATTTTTTATATTAATTTTCGCCTTACCCTTTTCTGCCTTCATAATTATTATTTTGTTCGGGTTATATATAATACAGTTTTCAATCTCATCTATTTTCCCTTTTCGAAAAACTTTAAAAATTAAACTGCTTAAATCTGTGCCCCAAACTCTTACGATAGGATAAGTAACTATCTCCTGATTTTTTTTGGGTGCCTTATCAGTGTAAATAAACACCCCCTTTAGTTTTTCGTATAACACTAAATTCTGTTCAATCTCTTCTAAAGTCATAAACTTACTTTTTAAATATACGTCCTCTACTACATGCTTATTTTGCATTAACTTAGTGAATATAAATATGTAGTCATATTCCTCTAAATCACGAAGGTTTTCTTCAGATAAGTAGTAAAGGTCAACTTGCATTTCGAACTTACTGAAATGATTAACTATTTTGTCAAATGAAAAGCCACAAGCAATATCAATAGGTGAAGCGATTAATATTGCAACTTTCATTAAACCTGTATCAAATTGAATTTTTTCTATATTATCAATCTCTTCTGTTACACTCGCACTGACTCGAGAAAATGAATCTTTTTGTACCAATAAACTATCTAAAAAGCTAGTTAGCCCTGACTCCCAATCCATTATCTTTATTGATTCAACTCCATATTCTTCAAATCCTTCATTCTCTGTAGTTACAATATAGTGATTTCCTGTTAATCCCTTGTATACTGTACTTATATACTCAAATTGTTGCTTTACATATGGATCCGAAAAACTAAATCCTATAAAAATAATTGTTTGATCAGATATTATAGTTTTTAATCTTTCAATAGCAGCTCCATTATTTCCATACAAATCTTCGTAATCATCTTTAAATAGGATGCATTTCCCTGGGTCTTCTATACAGCCATGCAACTTAAAAATATAATTGGATAGATTCGATAAATTCGCTATATGATAGTTATTGTCGAATTGGATTTTTTTAAAACCTGTTGCTGTCTCCAACGCTCTGTCGTAGTTAGTTGTAATAATTTTTTCTGAGATTTTACCTATTTTTTCGTGTGCACTTAGTTTGCTTAAATCACTAAACTGTCCATCAAATACTCTATTAAGCACACCAAATATCTCTCTTTTTTTATCTTTAATTTTTTCCAATACTTCAATTTCCGTAAAAAACTTATTTTTAAGTACTTCAATCATTTGGTTATATTTTGGATCATACTGTGATAAGTCCTTTAGAAATTCTACTATTAATTCACTCCAGTTAGGAAAGCCTAGAGGTTTTGAAAAGCCGGAACCAATAAAAAAAACTAGCTTATTTTTCTGAATAGCATCAATAATTTGAGGGTTTATATTCATTACTGTTTACCTCTTCCTATGATAGTCTTCTCATTATTATATCAATGTAAGTAAGGTAGAATACATTATTGGCGATAACTTTTCCAAGATAACAATTTCTTCAACTTCATACCCCACACTAATAACCAGGATTTTTCTTTGAAATGGCGCAAAATATCTATATTTCCCTATATTAGAGTTATTATAATTTTTATTAGTAGGGAGAAGTTAGATAATAAACGTGATATTCAATGAGGAAAATGTCGATACAATAATTGTAAGTGTTTCTATAGATGCAAAGAACCATATGAAAACTGTAGTAGAATTTAATATAAAGCTATTAGGTCTCTTTCTTTAAAATAAACTACTTACAGTATTTCCTTTTCTTAATTACTTCTAATGGAATTATATCAAAAATAGGTTTATGATTCTACAATGTAGCACAATCTACTCAACTTGCTGTCACTTAATAGTACGGATTACCAAACTCTATCTGTAACAGCAAGTTTTTGAACACCTTAACAGGTGCCCCCTCGGCATTATTTAACGCTTGCCGGGCTTATATAACCGCCACCCGCCATCGTTTTTCACCCAACTTAATCCCCTGAACGATCTTCCCCGTGCAGCTCAATCATATGCTGGCTATGGGTCTCTCCCCAATCGTTAAGTGCCTGTAACACCGTGCTTAAGCCTTTGCCGTATTCTGAAATGGAGTATTCCACTTTCGGCGGAATTTGGTTATACACCTTGCGATAAACGATATCGTTATATTCAAGTTCTCTTAATTGCTGCGTGAGCATCTTTTTATTGATATCCGTTATTGCTCTTTGCAGCTCGCTGAATCTCATGATGCCGTTCGAAATAAGCTGAAGCAGAATGACTGACTTCCATTTCCCCACTAAAATATCCAGTGCCGATTCAAACTTGCAATATGATTTCATTAAAAGCCCCCCATTTCCTCATTTCCTTATGCTTGGTTATGTTTGGTTAAGGTAACCTTTTGTTAACTATGTTTAGATAAAGTGCCTACTTCCTTAAATCATTGACCAAGGTCTATTATACCTTTAGCAAGTAGCGAAAAAGTAGTTAGGAGGCAGCATTATTCATGAATATCGCGTTATGGATCGTTCAAGGTCTAGCAGCACTGGGTTTTGTTTACTCAGGATGGTTGAAGGCATTTCAGTACGAAAAAGCCAAGGCTTCTTGGGGATGGGTAAAGGACGTTTCAAAAGGGTTTGTCGTTTTTATTGGATTAGCAGAATTACTCGGTGCAATTGGAATCATTCTGCCTCAAGCGACAAATACCTCACCGGTGCTGACGCCAATTGCCGCAACAACACTTGCCGTAGTTGTTCTCTTCGGTGCCCTCTTTCACATGAAGCGTAAGGAATATCGAGAAATTAGCGTGAACCTTGTCTTTTTCGCATTCGCTGTATTCGTTGCGATCAGTCGTTTTTAGGTAGTCGTTCTATCAAATAAAAACAACATCCCATCCGAATATTAACGGAAAAGGATGTTGTTTGGGGGCGTTTAGCGTTAACTTATGGCCAGGAAATTTCACCTTTGATTACCTGAGCGCTCGTTTCCAAGTCACCTGTATTTTTGAAGTCTGGATGAGCCTTTTCCATCGCCGCAATCAGCTCTTTAGAATCTTTGGCCTTCTCTGCCGCAGCTTCAAATTCTGCAATATAGTTTCGGGTAAAGGTTACACTGGCTGCATCTCCGGAGCTCTCACCTAGGTAATGACCAGGGATCACCCGTTCCGGATTCAATGCAACAATTTGGTCCAAAAGCTCGCGCCAGTGATCACGACTCTCTGGAGTCTGGTTGTCTGCCATCCACACATGCACGTTTTCGTAAATTGGAGCACCGCCAAGGACCGTCTTTTTGGAAGGTACCCAAAGAACCGTATGAGACGGATCTGAACCGTCCAAGCCAATCACCTGTACAGCTTCGCCATCTACAGTTAGCTGATTCCCATCAAGGACATCAGGAATAATCTGCGCGGTCGGGGCGTTTTCTTTCAGGAGAGGATTCCAATAGTCGTTCTTGATCTGAATCGTTGCTTTAATTCCTTCCACAGTGGCTGGTGTAGCGACGATCTTTACATCAGGGAATGCGGAACGGATCTCCGACAGACCAAAGTAGTAATCTGGGTCCTTATGGCTGATATAGACTGTAGTCAGTTTCTTTCCGGTGTCTCGAATCATTTTGACCAATTGCTCAGCATCGTTCTTTTGGAATTGGGCATCGACGAGCACCAATTCATTCGGCCCTTCGATAAGGCTTGAAGAGACAGGGAAAATACTGCTTTCTCCTGGATTGAATGTCGTAATCTTAAGATCCACCGCCGGTGCTTTATTTTCTTCGCTCGCGGTGTTCGTGGTAGCCGTCGCAGCATTCGTTTCAGTATTCGCCGTACTTGCTGTACCCGAGCATGCGCTAAGTATGAACATAAAACAAACTAACAAAATAACTCCAATTGATGATTTCTTGCTTAACATTTACAAAACTCCCTCTCTTTACAAACTAAATATTCCTTACACACTTCACTAATGTAACAATTAAAGTTACAGGTTATGTTGTAATTATTATAGTTACAAACAATCCCCTTTGTCAAGTATCTTTTCAAGGTGAGGTTAATTGCTCTGCAGCCAAAATCAGACATGCAACAACCTTTGCCAAAAAACAAAAAACGAGCCCCTGAAATCTCTTCTAGGGCTCGTTTAGCGTTTAGGGAATCATTTTACGTTCTGATTGCAGAGTTTAGTTCAGAAGCGAGTACATTAGAATATTTTCAACCTTGGCATCTTTTATGTAAAATGTCATAACTTCCGCATAATTCGCCGTTTCATACTGAAAAACAGCCTCTTCACCAGGTGTTCCGTTTCCAAACAGATGACCTTCGGGATAGGCTTCCCTTAGCTTCTTGACACTATCGCCGACTTTGATATTTCTAACCGTGGAATATTTGGAGTCGGTCATTTTAATATGGAATATAAAGAACTTTTTGCCCTCAGTCGCATCAATGGTTTTTATCTCAAGCCCTGAAAATTTATATCGCTTCTCGGTAGAACCAAGCAGTCTGTCCATATTTAGATCATCGTATTTGGAATAGGTGTGGGATTTTTTCTCGACCGCATTTCCCAGCATGCTTTTAAGCTTTTCATCATCAACAATGTCAGAAATAGCGACGGTGTGGTCGTTATAGACAAAGGCAAGCTCCTTTAGAACTACATTCCCGTCCTTTTGAATGATGCCCTCCTTGATTACCTCGAAACCAGAGCTATTGCCAGCTGAATTCCCGGGTGTTGGACTGGTCGAAGTAGCAGTGGAGGCAGCCGCCTGCGAATTATTCTGATTGGTCTGGCAGCCTGCCAAAAGTGTCGTACGCATTACGACCAGCAACATCAAGGCTGTTGATTTTCTTAATGCTTTCATTTTTACCCCTCCATGAATTAGGTTATTTCATCTTATGGGGTTATTATAGGAAAACCGTTTATTAATGTAATAACAAACATGTATCATTCTTGTAACTTCACAGCAACGGAAGAACGATAGAAACGGTGGTTCCTACATTCATTTTGCTCTCAATGCTCAAATGCCCGTTGAACTTCTCAGCTATTTCTTTGCACATGGATAGGCCAAGTCCCGATCCTTTGGCAGCATTTGAATTTCTGGCTCTGTAGAACCTTTCTTGGACCCGTGCAATCTCATCCTCATCAATTCCTATACCCTGATCGCTTATTTTTATGACCGCTTCATTCTGCCGGATAAACGTTTCCATTCTTATCTGCGTGTTAGGATTGGAATACTTTATGGCGTTGTCTAGAATATTCGCAATGGCGTGTGACATCAAAATTTGATTTACATATACGATAGCCGATTTGCCCAGCTTAATGTCCAACTCTATATCCTTATTTTCGGCTTTTGCTCTCATATCTGCTGCCATTTGGTCAACTAATTTAGTTAAATCGGTCTTTTCCGTGCCAATCTCCTCCGGGCCTGCCTTGTCAAACCGGGATAGCATCAATAACTCATTGATGAGCAGAGTAAGCCGATCTGATTCATTTACAAGATGAGAATAGATTTTTTGCAAATCCTTATCCTCATTTTCACCCTCATATAAATATTGGGAGAACCCTCGGATAGCAGCGAGCGGTGTTTTCAATTCATGAGATACGTTGGAGACAAACTGCTTCTGATACTGTATATAGTCGCTCAGTTGAATACCCATCCGGTTTAATCCTGCTGCAAGCATCCCAAGCTCGTCTTTTCTGTTCAATTGCACCTGCTGAAACTGTTGCTTGGAGAAGCTCTCGGTGGCACCAAGCAGATATTTAATCGGTTTTGTTGTATTACGGGCAATGAATAAACTGGAAAGAGTGGTCAGAACAAGAAATCCACCTGCGCCAGCAAAGAGGATATAACGAATTTTGTCCATGATATCATAAAAGTAAGAGATGTCCTCCACGAACTCGAACACAAAAACATTCTGATAATACATATCCTGAATGGGTATAGAGAAATACAGCAAATGATTGTCAGTGACCGTGTAAGAATAATTCCCCTTTAGGGCATTTTGGATATTCACCGGAAAAATCAGAGGTTCCCCGTCATTAATGATGATTCCATCCACCGCTAGTCCCAACAGCTTCTGATTACTGTCATAGATCCGCACTTCCTTGCCTGAAGCCTTTAACCTTTCCAGAGCGCTTCTTGGCAAATCCGAGACCTGCCCCTCCACAGATGCTTTTTCATGCTTTGCCAGTATCTCTCTAAATGACAACTCGTTCAAATCCGCTTTTTCCATCATTTGCTTTTCTATGGTCGCGAAGCTGAAGTAATCAATCGCTTTATTGACTGAAATAATAATAACGGCAAAGGACAATACCGAAAAAAATAAATAATTCAACAAAAGCCGGGTTGCATATTTCAGGTGGAGCCACCTCCAAGCTGATAACCAAATCCGTAAATGGTTTTCACGTATTTTGGACTTTCAGCATCATCCTCCAGCTTCTTCCTTAACCGCATGATCGTCATATCAACGCTGCGGCTGTCCCCCAAAAAATCATATCCCCATACGATCTCCAGCAGTTCATCCCTTGTGAAGATTTTCCTTGGTCTTCTCAGCAGCGTTTCCAAAATTTTAAATTCTTTTGCTGTCAGCGAAATTGGGATTCCGTTTTTCAGCACCATCCTGGTTTCCAGATCAAACGCCAGCTCTTGATGAGTAATCCGAGTTTCTTCGTCACTTTTTGTCGGATCGATGTTCTCATATCTTCTAAGCACAACTTTGATTCTCGCAATGAGCTCCCGGTTATCAAATGGTTTGGTCATGTAATCTTCTGCCCCAAGCTCAAGACCTAAAACTTTATCTATGATTTCATTTTTTGCCGATAGCATAATGACTGGAATCGCTTGCTTCTTAATCATTTCCTTGCATAGATCATAGCCGGAGTAGTCCGGCAGCATTAAATCCAGTACGACCAAATCCGGCTGAAAGGTATCTAACATTTTAAGTCCCATACTGCCATTCTCTGCGGTCTGCACCCGAAAGTTTTCTCTTTTGAGCACAAGCTCAATTAAGTCTCTAAGTGCCGCTTCATCATCAATTACAAGAATTTTTTTCACTTGATCCCTCTCTCCCTCCAAGTATGGATATTCATTTGCCTCCTGCCATGCAAATCCTTTTCCACTTCTTTTACATACACCCCTATCAGAAAAATGGCCACCTAATGGGTGGCCAAAAGCTAATGATAAGCTATTACAACCTTTTGCTAACCGGAATCCATACCTCACAGATTGAATTTTCATGCTTATCATCAACCCAGTAGTATTTCTCTAAACACGGTATTGGGCCTGTTCCTCCAATTGAGCAACGGTCTCCTCAAAATTATTTATTGGACGGTAGCCCAAGTCGTTTCTGATTTTGTTGCAGTTATACGTCATTCTTATTGGGTTCCCATCGGGTATGATTAGCGTTTTGTTCATTGCACGCGCAATACGTACAGTAAACTCATTTTCTGTATAGTTTCCGTCCACAGCGTTGTAGATCTGGTTTACTGCCGCAGAATGCGTCGCTGCTAATACACACATCTCAGCTAGATTATCCGCATGCACCCATGGTGTCAAATCCTCAGGATGAATCCAATCCACCTTTTCTGCCGCAGCAAGCTTTGCGATCAGCCTGTCGCCCCAGTGAGAGTTATTTTCGGCACAGATAATGCCTGGGCGCAAAATAACACATTTTAGTCCATTATCCCTTGCATCTTGTAAAATCCGTTCCGATTCACATTTCGTTGAAGTGTACACCTCAGAGTGACCGTATGCTAGATCGCTTGCTTCATCCAGCTCAACCTCTCCTTCAAAATGACCATAAACAGATACCGTGGAAATATGTACGAAGCGTTTAGCACCAGCTGTTATAGCCCCATCAACCAGACTTTGGACCCCTTGAATATTAGATTGCTCAGCAGTGGTTCTATCGCCACCGAGATACGCTGCAGCGTGAATGACGATGTCTACATCTTTGAGCGCTTCCTTCATCGCTTCCCTATCCGTTAAGTCTCCGATTATAGGTGTTATGCCAAGTTTATTACAAAAGGGAACTTGCTCTTTATTACGTATAAGTCCTTTTACCCTTGCACCCTCTCTGAGACACTTTGTGGCAATTTTGTCCCCTGCAGTTCCAGATATACCTGTAACAAAAACAACCTTATCGCGAAGCCTCATTAAAATCCCCCTTTATTTAACTTCTACTCCGTATTTATTGAAGATGGCCTCGTACTTATTTTCAAATATGGTCCATCGATTCTCTGCTCCATACTTCTCCTGCAAAGCCTTTAAATATTTTTTTGCCGCTGCTTCATCGTTGGATTGCAACAGCAAATGAAAGCTCTCCTCGCCCAGATGCAAAAATGGACCTGATATGTAATAGTCCACAACAGACCTCGCACTGGTCATCGTATCATAGAAATGAATAACTTCTTCCAATCCGCTTAACAGCGTTTTTTTCAACTCATCCCTATCCGTATCTGGAGAAATGGAAAAGCGAGCCGGAACAGCCCGGGCAATCCCCTCGATTCTTGCTCTAAAGTGACACTCCGCCTCCTTAGGCTCCGTCAAAGTCTCTTTCGATTGAATTTGCGCCAACTCCGCCGCATAAATGCCGCAGTTCACATAAAACATAACATTGTCCGCCGAATTGCCCGAGGATTTTTGGAAATTGAACATGTAGATGAGACCTTCTGTTGCTTTACTGAAATTTAAACTCTTCTTTGTAAAGCCATGCTGAGCAAGGAACGGCTTTACATCCTGCTTAATCAGATCGTTAAAAAGCTGCTGCAACACAATCCCTCCTAGGTAAAATGACGTCTGTTACTTTTATTATATTGATTGTTTTTCCAGAGTCTACCTCCTTTTCACCTGAATTATCGATTTGTCAAAATATGTTCCCGCATGGAAGAAGCCGGCTTTCTTGTTCTTTTTGATTATGCAGCTCTTCTCTCTTACAAATTTGTAAGGAAGAAGCTTGATTTTGTAATCTAAATTCATAGATTCCTGGATTGCTTGTTAACTATAATCGAGTAAGGATTGAAATGGGGAGGTTATTGGATTGAACGAGATAAGCGAATACGTTAAGGCCGTCATCATGGGGATGATTGAAGGGCTAACCGAATTTCTGCCTGTATCGTCTACAGGCCATATGATACTGGCGGGGCGCTTGCTGGACTTTGAAGGGGCTGTTGCCGATACTTTTAAGATCGTTATTCAGCTTGGGGCGGTTCTCGCCGTGCTAGTTCTTTATTGGAAAAGGTTTCTCGGATTTTTAAAGGTGACCCCCGCAGCGTTGAAGCGACCGGGCATTAATATAATCCATGTCATTATCGCAATGATCCCCTTCGTCATTACCGGTTTCACAATCCACGGCTTTATAAAGGAGCGATTATTCGGTCCTGCGCCCGTGCTTATCGGACTTGTCGCCGGAGGTGTTCTCATGGTTCTCGCAGACAGGTATAGAGGAAAAGTCAATGCGGAGACAATGGATGACATTTCATATAAACAGGCTTTCGGAATCGGCTTATTTCAATGCTTGGCCGTATGGCCCGGGTTCTCGAGATCCGGATCAACGATTTCCGGAGGGATGCTGCTTGGGACAAGCCAAAAGGCGGCAGCTGAATTCACGTTTATCGTCTCCGTTCCGATTATGTTCGGAGCTACTGCCTACGATCTCTATAAGAGCAGAGACTTCTTGACCTCCGCCGATATTCCGTTATTTCTCATCGGTCTGGTTGCGGCGTTTACCGTCGCCATGATTGCGATTATAACTTTCCTGAACCTGGTCAAAAAGTTGAGATTGTCATGGTTTGCCTATTATCGGTTCGCCCTAGCAATCGCCTTTTTTATTATTTTATATCTATAAGACTGATTAGAAGTCTCATGTTACCTAATCCATATCGCCCGAGCTGAGGCGCGACTAATAATCTCCCTTCATACAACCGAAGGGAGATTTGTGAGCCCACACGAGGTTTCGAGTATATCTAATAGATATGTATTGTATTGTGCCGTGAGCAGATTGCGAAATTTGTGATTTACATAATATTCTAAATATGGTACCATCACCTTGAATGCGTTTACATTTATGACCACGCATGGATTTGATTCTCGGGTTTGGATATTACTGCGGGTCGGGAGAGGGGGGCGGCCATTCCAAATTAAAGGGGTTTGCAATCAGATAGTAAAAGGAGAGTAGCTTCTAAAGAGAGTAATAGAACAGAGTGAATTAGGGTCCACTCGAACTAGCAAGGCCAAGAGCATTCACAAATTTATTCAAGGAGGATAATTGAAATGAAGAAAACCTTATCTCGCATTTTTAGTCTAGCTTTGGTCACGGCGTTAATGGTGCCGACGATGTCTTATGCTGCGTCCCAGACACAAAACCAGAGCAGCCCTGCTGTCACGGCTGCCAGCGGACCTATAATCCCGGCTCCGCAGGGATATACCAATTATCGCGCAAATATTCCGCACGGAAACGTTCAGCAGATTTCCTATTATTCCTCAACAGTAGGCAAGTCGAGGAATGCGATGGTGTATACGCCTCCGGGCTATTCAACTTCAAAAAAATATAATGTCCTCTACTTGCTGCACGGTATTGGCGGGGATCAGAATGAATGGCTC
The DNA here is from genome assembly GCF_038051995.1 of Paenibacillus sp. FSL H8-0537. Lineage (NCBI taxonomy): Bacteria > Bacillati > Bacillota > Bacilli > Caryophanales > Paenibacillaceae > Paenibacillus > Paenibacillus sp. FSL H8-0537. The sequence continues at coordinate 6,902,636 of NZ_CP150290.1, forward strand.
AATAATATGAATCCGAGGAATATTCTCGACAACCTATACTCCGAGAACAAACTGGAGCCAATGATTGTAGTATTCCCGAACGGTCGCGCAATGTGGGATGATCGCCCAGTAGGCGATATTTTTGCTCCGGACAAGGTAGCCGCCTTCGAAAGATTTGAGTTTGATCTGATCAATGATCTCATTCCTTACATCGACTCCCATTATCCGGTGTATACCAATCGGCAGAATCGCGCGTTAGCCGGCTTATCGATGGGAGGCGGACAAACCCTGAACTTCGGACTAACCCATCTGAACAAATTTGCTTGGATTGGCGCGTTCTCATCCGCTCCTAATACGAAGTCGGCATCGCAGCTTATCTCCAATCCGCTTCAGGTTGCCAGTCAACTGAAGCTGCTTTGGCTGTCATGCGGCGCATCGGACGGTCTGCTGTGGGTCAGCCAAAACTTCCATAATAGCTTGAACACCATGAATATCCCGCACATGTGGTATCTAGATGTGGGCGGACATGAAGGGAAAGTTTGGAGCAGCGGGCTGTATCAATTTTCGCAACGCATCTTTAAGTAAATAAAACGATAGCGATTGCGCGCTTCTTACGTAGCATAAGCTCACAGGACTGTCCTGTGAGCCCATAAAGTGAAAGCTGGACGAAAACCGTGACGTTTTCCGTCCAGCTTTTTTGCGTATCAATTCTAGTTCAAGCCATTTTTGACCCACTCTTTTTTTAGCAAAGCGTATTGAAAAGTATTTTCGTATTTCGGCGTTCCATCAGCGTAATTTGTAAATGAAATGAATTCCATAAAACAGCCTTCTTTACGCATACCTAGTTTTTCACATAGCTTTTGTGATCTGAAATTATCATCCTCGACATACGCATATAACCTTCTTGCTTCTTCTTGTATAAAAAGATACTTTAATAAGGCCTCCGCGCTTTCAGTTGCATATCCCACTCCTTCGAATTTAGCGTTAAAATTCCACCCGATACTATACGTGTCAGGCTCTTGCTTCAGGCAAAACAGTTCTCCAATAATATGGTCACTTTCTTTGAGACACACCGCAATATGAGAGTCTTCACTGCCTTTTTTTTGAACCTCTAAAGCCGCTTCTTCCAGAGTTGAAATACTATCCTGAAGAAAGCAATTTACTCTGGGATTAGCCGAGTATTCTAGAAGTCCTGGAGCGTCTGCCGCAGCAAAATTTCTTAATATCAGTCGATTAGTTTCAATAGCTTGCACTGGAATTCCTCCCTGAGATTATGCAGTTTCCAAAAAAACTTGCTGATATTTATGATACAGTTCTACGCGCTATCTGTAACGGTAATTTTTTCACAATTTTTCTTATGATATATTTGATGGACAAGGATATAACGCCACAGAGTTTCGGAGGCAAAAAAATCGCGTCCTCCAAGTGGAGAACGCGATATGAAGCAAATTGATTCGTGTTTCAGCATCGTCATGAACGCTTTCGGGCGACCACCGCTAACCGGCCGTTTTCGGTCGAGTACTCGCATGTGGACAGCACAATAAGCTTGTCGCCATACCGGGCTGTTACGCCAGTGTCATAAAGAGCGAGTTCTTTGATATTTTGAACATACGAATCGAACTCGGCGGGCGTACTTGCATTCTCAATCTGGTAGTATTTAAATACGTCGTCCGATTTGCGATAAACTTTTGAAAGCAGAACGGCAACAATTTCATACTCTTCCTTTTCGTAAAGCGTGCTGAACTGGAATGTATCATGCTCTTTATAAAAGCTTTCGTTCTTGTACTTCATTAAATCTTTAAACATCCAGCCGCTTTTCATGTGATGTCCATGAATTAGCAAAATGTCCGAACCGTCGGTCCGACTATGCGCGTCCAAAAAAGGGAGGCCGCCTTTATTTTCCTTTTTATCGAAATCATGATTGAGATAGTACTCCGCATCCTGTAGATTCTGCATGACTGGGTACTCAATTCGGGTGCCGTCAATCTTCAGCCAGCCCACGATGTCCGGGTTCCTCTCGTAAAGCTCTCGAAATTCGGGAAGCATGACCGGCTCATTCGCCTTATTGGACAAAAGGGAGGGGAATGCATCCCCTCCGACTTTGTCAGACCCTTCCTCCCAAACTTTTGTCAGCTCTTTGATTTTCTGCTGCTCAGCATAATCCCGCAGGAGAGTTCTCGAAATACTAACGAGGGAAAATACCAACACAAGGAAGGAAACGGCGATAAGAAATTTCTTAGTTTTGCTCATTTTCTTACCGCCTTTCCGGTCACTGGATGTACTTTTTCTTCTTGTTACCGAGTAGACAGAACCCAATCGTCATCAAGGACATCAGCGCCAAAGCCATATAGAAGATTGGCGGTACGCTGTTGTCTCCGGTTTCCGGAGCATCGTCCAGCTCGTTGTTACCGTTGTCGGTTCCGCCGTTGCCGTTGTCGGTTCCACCGTTGCCGTTGTCGGTTCCACCGTTGCCGTTGTCGGTTCCGCCGTTGCCGTTGTCGGTTCCGCCGTTGCCGTTGTCGGTTCCACCGTTTCCGTTGTCGGTTCCGCCGTTACCGTTGTCGGTTCCGCCGTTACCGTTGTCAGTTCCGCCGTTACCGTTGTCAGTTCCGCCGTTACCGTTGTCGGTTCCGCCGTTACCGTTGTCAGTTCCGCCGTTACCGTTGTCGGTTCCGCCGTTGCCGTTGTCGGTTCCGCCGTTGCCGTTGTCGGTTCCGCCGTTGCCGTTGTCGGTTCCGCCGTTGCCGTTGCCGGTTCCGCCGTTGCCGTTGCCAGGGTTGCCACCGGAACTGATCGGCTTCATTGGCACATCGTATTTTACAATGTCAAAATCGACAGAAATCGTATCACTCCTGTGCGTCTCGTATCCGTCCTTCGTTACGATCAGATAGTAATCCGCTTCAGGAAACACCATATACGCATAGAAGCCATTTGCGTCGCTATCCTGCTCCGGGCTCTCGTTATCGTGCGGTGGAAAATTTGGAACTGCAGGAAGCGTTACTTTTGTATCCGGAACGCGGCCTTTATCTCTATTGCGCTGCGTATCCGCATAATACAATGTAACTTTGGCTCCGTCAATTTTCTTGCCAGTAATGGCATCTCCTGTCGTTTCATCATAAACCGTACCGTAAGGATCGACCAATTCCTCGGAAATATTCAGCTCTCCGTTAGCCTTTACGTCCAGCTGCGTCACCTTGAAGAGCAGTTCCTCGCCGGTCACAGCTGTATAGCGAATTTCCATTGTGTACTTCTGCTCGCTTAGCCCTTCAACGGAGAAAGTTCCGTTCGAAGCCATCGGAAATGCCTTGGGACGACCGTTCTCTGTAATATAATGGCCATCCTGGTCCTTCAAATAGATATGCATCTGGCTGGTAAACGAATTGTTGAATAGCTCTGTTGCTCCATCCAGTTGCTTGAACAGAACGATCCCTACCGCCGTAATGTCCGCCGGAACGGTCTCGCCTGTCACGCTGCCGTCCACATTTGCTTTTTGCGTGAATTCTACAGGGACATCCTTCCCGCCTACCTGATACCTCTTCGTATATGTGATCGTATAGTCGGTATCCGCTGTGACTGGGACTGAATATTCACCCTTCTCATTCGTCTCCACCTGAAGCTCCTTGCCTGTCTTCAGATCGGTCACCGTAATGGGTGCATTCGGAATGACTTCTCCTGTGTTGTTGTCACGCAGCACGCCTTCCAGATACGGGCGTGTATTGACAAAGTGTGCTTCAGCCACTTTTTTCTCCGGAATGGTGCCTGTGCGAACGAGACTTTCAGGATCCGTCACATAGCCTTCATTCGTATAATCATCTTGGGTCACCTTATACTGGAGATACGTCGGAAGTCCTTGCACAACGAGCGTCTGGCCATGTGTAAGCTCGAAGGTCTCTCCGCTCCTGATCGTGCCCTTGCTGCCGTCCGACTTCTCATAGGAGTAGGATTCGCTTGCTCCCTCGCCTGTGAAGGTAACCGTGTACTTAAACGGCAGCTGTTTGTCTTCGTCTTTGCCTTTAACCGTGTTGCTGATTAGCAGGCCGCCCTTCAAAACTCGCAAGTTCGTAAATGGGGCCTCTTCATCTTTGCCCTCCATGACTCCGGTATAATACCGTTCCTCAGGAATGGTCACGTATTCGTCGGCTGTGTATTCCTTCTGGGTAATTGTATATTTCAGATCCTTAGGCAGATCCAAAATATCCAGTGTCTCTCCATCCTTGAGCTTGAAGGTATCGCGGGACTTGATCGTACCTGTTCCGCCGCCCGACTTCAAGTAAGAGTAGCTTCCATCCTTGCCTGCATCCTCAAAGAGGACCGTGTACTCGAACTCCTTCGTCTTGTTGCCGCCATTGCCCATGACCGTATTGCTGACGGTCAGCTTGTTAACGTTTCGCTCATTGATGAAGTCCGCCTTGTGGTCGCCTTTATTCACGATTGTTTCAGACAGCTCTCTCGTCTCCGGCGTGGTGATATAACCATCAACGGTCGTATAATCGGCCTCCGTTACGGTATAGACCAGATCCGCAGGTAATGCCGGGAGTGTCACAGATTCTCCGTGCTTAAGGGTAATCTTGTCTCCGCTCTTAATCGTGCCCGTCGTATTATCCGACTTCTGATAGACGTACTCTCCATCCTTGCCTTCACCAGTGAAGGTCACAGTGTATTCAAAATCCTTGGAAGAGTCGCTGCCGTTTCCTTCCACCTTATTGCTGATGGTCAGCTTTCCTTGAGCCGGCGTAGGCACCACCAGCGGAATATCAGAGGTTACTTTCACGCCGTCTACCCAGATAGGCTTTCCAGGCGTATTCCCTACGTATACCTGATAAATTCTTGTAGTTGGCAACCATGTCGTTGTGTCAATATAAGTTTCCTTCAGCTCATAATACCCTGGATCTGGGAATAGCAGATTAAGTTTCCCTCCGCTATCGGTTGTTCCTTTAGCGACTTGAGTTCCGTCGCCTTTCTTATAGAGCGTGAACTCTACATCTTTTAGCGGATTGTTGCCCGGATCTACCTTTTTCAGAGGCAGCAGAGCATTGGAGTTTGAACTGCCGGCTACGTCTGAATTATCCAGCGTGCTTTCACTTTTGGCACTGACAGATTTCAGCTTATCATCGCCCATCAGCTTTACCTCGTTGCCCATTTTGTCGCCAGCTCTCGCTTTAGAAGGGTCAACCTCGGTTTGGTACACAAACTGGTAAAACTTATTAGGGTTGTCCATTTTAAATAGTAGAACCGTAGTGCCGTCCTCACCGGGCCCAGCTTCCACCCGAACTTCAGAATTCGGGTCGCTGAGATTCAGTGCAGCACCGTCTCGTTCCAGAGCGCCGCCAGCAGTCAGTTTAGCAGGATAGACCGCCATACTAGGCACTGTCAGCACAAGCTTCCCGTCTCCTTCATAGCGTAGATTCATACCTGCACCTAGGGTATCCTGTAAATAAACGCCCTGCTCCATGTTGAATGGCGGGGTATAGTTTACCGTCCACTCCAGCACCCCTGGAACTGGTTTAGTTACCGACTTGCCCAGAGTCTGAATAGGTACAATAACTTTGCGCTGTTCAGTGAGAACCTTCTCTTCTCCGCCCCATGTCATATGAAGGTCGGCTTTGTTATACAGCACCTGCTTGTCTGTGCCGTTGGTGGTGTACTCCTCTAAATATTTCTCCAGAGCTGCATTGGAAGGTCTTGCCTTTACCAGAATGACATAAGGGCTTTCCAACTTGGAGAAGGTGAATGTGCCTTCTCTGCCACTATGGGAGAAACTCGCCACATGAGCAGGGTCGTTTGGCTCAATAATGGACACGGCGTTGTTTCGAAACCCATAGCCAGTGCCGCTGACATTATCTGAGTAGCCCTTATAAAGCTCATAGTCCTTTCCATCTCCATAAGGAACGAATTCCCAACCTTCCGGCAAGGTGTCCACCAGCTTCACATTGGTGATGACCCGACTTCCGCCGTCTTTCGCCATTTCGACTGTGTTGTAGCCCGGCATATTGACGGCTAGGCGGAAGGTGACCGTCTTAGTTATCCGGTCATAACCAGCAAAGGTATATGCGTCGCTGCTTGAGGAGCTGTCATAACCGATATAGCGTTGAACGTTGTTCGGCGTATACCAGGTGTCAGCCGTCCCATCCCCCTTAATCGGATAGGATGCCGCAAGCATATCCTTGTTCAGCATACGCAGGTGAAGGTTGGCGCTGTTTTGCGCTTGTTTTACGGTTTCGCCGTCAATGAGCAAAGCCCGATTCCAGATTGTTTTCCCTTCGTTAATATCCTGTCTGAAGAGGATGTCTGTGTTGGTCTCAAGTGCACGGAAGCTGAAGGATGAAGCTTCGTCGGTGTATCCGGTCACCTTGATCAAATCCGCCACCACTTTACCGTCCACGGTTAAAGGAATATTTTTTATGGTCAGGCTGGTTGCATTAGTCTTTAGAGTTCCCGCCTGATATTGCTTCCAAAGCTGCGCAGAATTGACGTTGCCCTTGATTTTCGCAATCGTTTCCGCACTAACCTCGCCCGTTTCATCCACAGCGTTGTCCAAGACGTTAAGATCTCCGCCATGCACCAACACATCGTATACCGCTGCATTTGGCAAGGCATACTGTGGCGTTAAATTAACGGTCCATGTAACGCTGCCCAGGTTATAATCCTCCATCGTAATAGCGCCTGTTTTTGTAAAAGTGTGCGCCCCGACGGTGACAATCGCCTCATCAGTCACTGCGTTAGGTCTTGTACCAGTCATGACATCGTTGTTTTGAATGCCATTTGGTGTATCCAAATTCCAGTTGGCACGAGGATCGATTCTAAAGCTGGAACCGCTTTTCACCTTGCTCTTAATTACTAATTCTACTTTACCGTTAATATCCCCAAAGGAATAAAGTCCGTTCGAATCTGGTGCAATTTGTGTTGCTTCAGATACAGTACCATCTACCGTTGTCTGCCATGTCGCCGATTCAAATTCCAGCCCAGCAGGTAATACATTTGTTATAGAAAAGTCCTTTAACCCTTTTTTATTATATTGGTTAACGGTTACTTTCCAGGTAATCGTTTCATTTGGATGGTCATAGGAGGCGGATGCTTGGATCCAGTCGGGTGCTACCCACGTTTCCCGCACTGCAGTGGCTTTTACACTAGCCCCCGCATCCCTCAGCTCAACCTTTGGATCAAAACGCTGTCCGCCAGATCGACCGGGATCGAGTGCCACGCCCCGATACTCTTTATAATACACATCCTTGTTAAACCACGCTTGATACTCAACTTTTGGATCTACCCCGGTATCTGCCGGGAAAATGTAGCTCAGCTCGCCATCTGCACCAATGGTTGGCTCTACCGTAGTGCCGTTTACCTTGAAGGATCCCGGTACATAGACCATACGGTAATCGGAAGGCTTTGTATAGAACGTCATCCCATCTAGTGGCAGCTTGATTGTTGTATCTAGCACATCAAAAGAGGATGGAGTAGACTGGATGGTCAGAAAACCATCCTGATAGGCTGGTACGGTCACATACCACCAAGTCCAGCTCCCATTTTTAGGCCAGTTGTTTCCTGCCAAGTTGATGCTGTACGCCGGCGTAACATCCGGGTTCTTTAGCTCATACGCTCCCCCGAAAATCGAGATAGGCTTGGTATCGCCGTAATTCATGCCCGTTACATCCGAATTGGCAGTGGTTTCAAAGCCGAAGGTAACTGCTCTTCCGATACCATTGAAAAACCAATCGTCGCCATTAAATACAATCTTGATGCTATTCGGGGTGAAATAAGCGGTACCAAGCTGTTTCGCTCCGAATTCAGTTGTGGCCATCAAGGATTTGGTAGCCGTTGGCAGCACCACTTCCTTGAAGTAGGGATCCCTTTTTAGCTCAATCGAGTCTCCCTTCTGAATGTACTTGGTCGTGTCATTTTCATCCGGGGTATTTGCATAATCCCCCTTCACCGGCACCTTGAGGCCCTCTGATTTGAGGGTAAATGCCTGTCGGCCCTGAATTGTACCGCCTGGAGCAATTTCAGTTCCCTGCGTCACCTTCAGCGGAAAGGTAGCATTTTCATCCATAAACACCACCGTTTTGTCCGTCACGGCTGCCGTCATCATTATGGATTTGTTCGGCACATTGTATACCGCCTCAGTTACTGATTGCGGTTCGTCTGCGCTCGACGTGCTTTCCGCATATGCAGGGACAGAGAATGCCACCGTCTGCAGGACGAGCATAATTGCCAGGCAGAAAGAGAGTATTGCTTTACCTATGCTGCGTTTTCGTTTCAAGACACACTTCTCCTCCATTCCCAAAACTACTAATATACTTTCACCCAAATTTCGACACTTTCTTTCTTAGTTTAAAAACTTAGCCTCTACAAAATCTCTACAATGTGAAAAATTTCCTCCCTCTTGCAAAAATCAGTAAAAAACAACCGCTTACAGGATTCAAAACGATAAATATTGATTGTAATCATGACTTCCTAACCTTGCATTAATTTTGAGATATCTCCCTAAAGTGGTACCTTTCTATTTGGATATCTGATTTAATAGAATAAAGATATTCCCTTATGTGAGTTTTTTCCTTTATATGCGTAGTTTAAGGTGAGGGGATTTCTTACAGAAACCTAAAGAAGGACGGTTGATTATGCTCCCAACTTATGAGGAAGTTTCAAAGCAAATAGCGGAAACAAATGCTTGGCATCAGCTAGAGGAGAAACGCAATTTCTACATCAAGCTCCGCAATCTAGTATGGATAGCCGGAATTGCCATCTCCCTATTTGGCCTCTGGTTGTTTTGGGTGTTTTTTCTCGCAAATCTAGACGCCCCAGAGGATGATCCAGAGGGCGCAATCTACGCCGCGTTCGCTTTCTTTATGATTGTGTTGCTAGGTGTCTATGTCATATGGCGGGGCAACCAAAAGATGCACAAAAAATTTAGCTATCATTACAAGAAGCTAGTTGTTCCTGAGCTCGTCACAAACCTCATTGCACAGGCATCGTATTCGACGAATATTGCAAATGCCCGATACACTTGCCAGTACAAAATTAACGAGGGTATTCCGTTGGAGCAATTGCAAGCTTTTCCCCTGTTTAACGTTATCAAAAGCTCAGACAAATGGAAGGGCGAGGATTTGTTTGTCGGCACGCTGGGTGTGACGGACTTTCAATTTGCCAATATTAAGGTTTGGGAAGTGACAGAGGATCTGGAAAGCAAAAGTAAGAGCATTAAATTCTCAGGGCTCGTGTTTCTAGCTCATTTCAACAAGCATTTTGAAGGCACGACCGTTATTCAATCAAGAAAAGGAAGATACACGGCTCTAAAGGTGTCCATTGGCTCCAAGATGAAGACTGCGGACGACACATTTGACCGTCTATTTCAGGTATTAACCACCGATGAAAAAACAACTCGCTATTTGCTGTCTGACCATATGTTAAAACGACTGCTCGCTTTGTGTACTAAATTTCCCGGCAAAAGAATCTCAATCTGCCTGCATAATGGCATGCTGGCCTTGGCCATCCATAATGTCGATTTGTTCGAAACGAACGGATTGAGACCTCTGACTAACGGCGCGGTTCACAATACCTATGAGGAGATTAAATCAGTGTTCGAAATTATCGATTTGTTAAACCTGAATACCCGTATTTAGAGCCATTAGATCGGATATTGCAATGAGCGAGCTTGCTCCTCTAAATGAGCAACTGTCTCTTCAAAATTTTTTATTGATCGGTAGCCCAACTCGTTTCTTATTTTATTACAGCTATAGGCCATTCTTATTGGGCTGCCATCGGGTATGATGAGCGTTTTATTTAGAGCATGCACAATACGTACACTAAACTCACCTTCTGTATAGTTTCCGTCCACCGCATTATAGGTCAGATTGACTGCCGCAGCATGCGTTGCTGCTAATACGCACATCTCAGCTAAGTTATCCGCATGCACCCAGGGTGTTAAATCGTCAGGATGTATCCAATCTATATTATCTGCCGCAGCAAGCTTGGCAATCAGCCTGTCGCCCCAGTGGGAGTTATTTTCAGCACATATAATGCCTGGACGCAAAATGACGCAGCCTAACCCATCAGCCATTGCAGCTTGTACAATCCGTTCCGATTCGCATTTTGTTGAAGTGTACACCTCAGAATGACCGTATGCTAATTCACTGGCTTCATCCAGCTCCACCTCGCCTTCCAGATGACCATAAACGGATACAGTGGAAAGATGTACGAGGCGTTTAACTCCTGCCCATATTGCCTCATCAACCAGACTTTCGACCCCGTGAATATTAGATTTCTCAGCCATGGTCCTATCACTACCGAGATACGCTGCAGCGTGAATGATGACATCTACATCTGTAAGAGCTTCCTTTATGACGCTTCTATCCGTTAGGTCTCCGATTATAGGGACAATGCCAAGATTATCACAAAGGAGAACTTGCTCTTTGCTTCGTATAAGCCCTTTCACTTTTGCGCCCTCACTGAGGCATTTTGTGACAATCTTGTCTCCTATGGTTCCCGAAACACCAGTAACAAAAACAACTTTATTGCGAAGTCTCATTTCAATTCTCCTTTATCGCCTTAGACTTTATTTGTATAAAATGACTCGAATTCAGCCACAGTGTCGAACTGATTTACAGGAACACCTTCTGCTTTGAGGTGATTTTCTAACTTCTCAGTAAGCTGCAGAACGGCTAATCGCAACGGCTCAAAATCTGTTGGATTTAGCAACGCGACAAGATCCGGATACCCATATTGGACATAGAACTCGCGATGCTCGCCTAAGTCAACATTGCTGGGCCAACATCCTTTTTCCGCCGCATACAAATTTCGGGCTAACCCGTCCTGCACACCGATAGCAACAAAAAAGGCTGTTTCGTAATGACCCTTTTCGCATGCGGTTAAAAGTTTATTCAGCATCCCTTTTTCCTCTTCATAATACCCCTTCATTTGCATAGTATAAGAGCGAAGCTTTTCTTGACTGTTTTGTCGCTCCGATATAAGGCTAAGGGTAGCCGTAATTAGTTTTTCACAAGCTAATATCACTTCGTCCGGGGTACGACTGAACATGATAGTATCAAGATATTGATCCAGTTGATCCGGCTTAATGGAGAGGCTTCTGACTTGCTCGCGATAGTAGCCCCACATGCGCCTATAGTAAATTTGGTTCAAGAAGCCAAGAGACTTAAATATTTTAACCATAATCATCTGAGCCTGAGTTCGACAATACGACAACTCCTTGGAGTTGCCAGCAAGCTGCATTTTAGCCATGTAGAAAAAGCAATCCTTTACTACTGATTCGGCTTTGATCGTCAATTCAGTTGCTTTGGACTCACTGCCCATGTTGGATATGGTCTCACGAAGATCCATAAACCTCGCAAGATCACCTTCTGATCGAACATATAACAGCTCACAGTCTGCTATAATCGTCGTATTCCACTCCTCGAATGCTGCCATTCTCTCTGCACGATCCCACCCAATTGGCCAGAAATCAAAGCTAATGCCGTCGATTATAAACTGACACCCTGCTTGTCTCCCTCTCGCTGTGGCCGGAATAAAGAAGAAATCTAAATCCGATCGCTTGGTCGCTCGACCCTGCAGGTATGATCCGTAGTAGCCGACAATTGCAACATCCTCAGGGTAATAGGTCTTTATATGTTTAACAATAATGTCCGCCACAGCAAAAACATCAATCATTGAATAATCTCCTTATTGTAGATCAAATAATAATTACTTTGTTTTTATCCCTATAGTAACCATGCCAGAAGCTTAAATATATATAATAAATACTTAGAAACCATTTATTGCTTAAGGGCTGCTGAATAAAGAAAATGAAAAAAGCCACACAGGAATTCCTTCCGATGTGACTTTGCGAGATTATTTTTTTGAATACACGATTTTCTTAATGCTATCGCAAGAAAGGCAAAATTGTTCGGATAGTTGATCAATTTTTGCACCAGCTGAAAAGTTTTTGCGTATTTCGTCATTTCTTTGGTTTAAGTATGTTCGGCCCCCGGAGCATTCGCCCCATTTTTTACGCGACTGCTCAGGAGTAGGTATGTATATCATTCCGCCTTGGACATACTTCTGCACTTCCTTTAGTAAGCTTTCAGGAAGGATAATATCGGCATTTACATATTTCATAATAGCTCTGCCCCTTAAAATAATTTTTAAGTTTTAAGGAAGCAAAGTCTATCCTACAAATAGCTTCATCATGCCATGATGTCAGGCGGTAAATGATTCATTCGCTCTATACAACAACCGCCGTTGTATGTAGTCTAGACTTCGCATAGAGCAGATTGCTAAAAAACCAGTCATCTGCAACCCTCCTTCATAAAAGATAGATTAAAGTTCTATTATAACGGTAAACCGCTTTCAAAAATATGCAGAAAATAATTAGAAGTATTTATTACACTGAAATCGGTGTAAACGGCGAATTTATTTAAACACATGATTACGCAATAAGCCAATACCAACAAAATATAACCGATTTATAGGAATGTGCGTATTTTATCCAGACATTCATTGACTACTTCATCGGGCGCTCTGCCAACGACATCTATACGCCGAGCTCGCCAATCCAGATTTTTAATTTGATCCGTTAAAATGACCCCGTCAAAAACTAATCCATCTGGCAACAATACTTCAAATCCCCATCCTCTGACTGTATGTGTGATAGGACAAACCGAAACAAAACCTGTTGTCTGATTGAATGCTGCTGGTGACAACACAATGGCAGATCTTCTTCCTGACTGTTCGTGACCGGCTTGAGGATTAAAATTGATCCAGACTAGATCTCCCCGATCTGCACTCATTTAAAATAATTCCTTCCCTTCTCTGCCAAAATCGATTTCTTCGTGGCGATTTTCCGGTTTGCATTGCTCTAGCAATTGTTCCAAGGTTGGCTTTTGCTTTTTACGTACTATGGTCAGTGTATGATTATCACCTACGATCAAATCAACTTCGGTTCCTTGGCAAATCTCAATTTTTTCAGCAATATGACTTGGAATTCGAATACCTAGACTGTTTCCCCATTTCTGCACAGTAGTCGACATGAAAAACCCTCCTTGTTTTGAAGCTTTTTGATTCATTCTATCACACCTCCACCCCTTCGTATACACTTAGTATATACAACAAGAACGAGAATGATACTTAACAGTGAAGGCCAATCGTGTGCGACACAACCATTTCCACATACATAGGGTGTGTTCATAGACCTCAATCTGCCAATTCAGCAGCGCTGCTTCCGCCTTCAATTCGATTTTATGCTTTACCACTATCGATGGTATGGTTCAGCGTATCATCTCTAAAACAAAAATTTTCAGGGCACCTCAGTAATGGGTGCCCAAAATTCATGAAAAGGAGGTCAAATTGGCATTTTTTGGCATGACAAATCTGCAAACTGCCACCGCATTTTGTGCGGATGTTTGGAAAGAGTAACATAGAAAATTCACTGCGCTAAGGATATGGGGATTACCCTTATGGGAGCCATAAAATAAATTTGATCTGTATTATGTGATATCCTTATTTCCAGTTAATAACTCTACATTAAAATATGCCACTTCAATTTGCTTTTTAAGAGCCTTGTAAAAATATTCCCCGAATTTCCCACTATTATGTACAGTAGCTTTTGAATTAGAAAAATCATAATTCATTGATTGAATACTTGCTCTTATCTCATTACCTTTAAATTGAATTTTAACTTTGTGGTTCACTCTAATATCTTGATCTATATGTTTTCTATCTATTTTGATATTAATAGTCTCTGATTCATGATTTGCTTTGAAAATGATTTCTTCCTTTCCATTGAAGAAGGTCATTCTATAACCCTCATTATCGGATTCAAACCTGTTACACATTTCTGAATTGCGAATAAGCTTATTAATATATTCTTGAACAACAGTGTAATTACTCACATTTAAATCCTCCGATTATCTCAATTAATTATAAACCACAATTCGCTACAGTGTGATGATTAAGATGTTTGGTGAGGGGGTAACGCTTCTAAAAAACATATTTTCTCAAGGTTTGTTTCTAGTTTGTTAATAGAAAACAGAGCACCTTATATTCAGTGCTCTGTTTCCTAAGTCCTGTTAGTCTGGATCGTATGAATCTTCCCAATCATTTTCCTCAAGAATGTGATCCAGTGTATGAAACAAATCGCTGTCACCGCCACATATGCTGCAAACCATGCTGCGGTCTCCACAGTCAATAAATGAATCATCATCGCTTTTGACTATAACTATCACTGAATAACACGCATATAGACGTTCAAGGTGCCCTTTATGTACCCATCCAAGCTGCTACATGGCTCGCAAATTTGGGAAGACGTTGCAGTTCTGTTTTAAAGAAATGATGGAGCCCTCCAGAAACTGTATTTTCCATAGATCCGTAGAAACAAATCCAGTCCCGATTTCGAAAATGATTGATGATCTTCTCAACGTCACTTAACTTAAAATAAGTATTTGCTTAGATGGCACCATAGCTATCATTAGTTGGTTAACGACGATATTTGCTTCAAACTTTGCCGCGTTTGCTCCAAAGCTTAATGTCTCGATTTACTCCATCATTCATTTACCATGTTTCTCGGCTTGTTTTCTGATTGTTCCTATGAGCTTGTCGCTTCGCGTGTCTCTGCCATCGGGATTTCTAATTGTACCTGGGGGAAGACCATTCTTTTTCTCAAACGTGCCAACTGTACAATCACTCCGAACTTTTCTTGCCATTTTAAGCCCTCCAACTTGTAAATTTTATTGTTGCTGCCATTGATCTGGGTAGCAAGGATGTGCCTATTGCTTCCGAGCTACTTTCTTCAATTTTTTCCGAATTTTCTGCATATGCCTCTTACTCACTAATGCTACCGCTGGTTCATCGTAGAAGATACTCTCGGCCCTCTTAGCATAAGTAATGAAGTTTCCATCCTCATGGTTATTCCCAAGAAAAGCTCCTTTAATCGAATAAGTTGAATAAAGATTTTTACAGCTCAGTCTTTCTCCCTTTTTTGTGACACCTTTGTTCTTCGTCACAGTACGAATCTTACGATACAATTTATTATAGTATCTTGAAGTTGTTTTTGCTCGTATGGATACGGATTTACCATCGAATGTAAACCCGAGATAATTCATGAAACTTGGCCCATTCGGGACATTCTCTAGTACATCTTCGTTACAGCTTTTTATAGTCCCACCACTAAATTCAAATAACTGTGTTTTCTCTAATTCTAATTCAACCCTAGGTATCGACTCGATCAATAAACGAATCTGTTGATATTGCGTTTTGAAATTTTCTGAAGTTGATTTTGGTAAAACGATGATAAAATCATCGGAATATCTCATGTATAGTCCATCATTTTCTAAAACATAATTATTGATTGATTTATCGAAGTCCAACATATATATATTTGAAAAAACAGCACTTATTGCGGAACCTTGTGGTATCCCGCAGTTCTCTTTGTGCGGTTTGACCAGCAGCTTTTTTAATTTTTTAAACTGCTCCACAGAAATAGCTCGATCTAATTTATTGAATGCAATAATATCCTTCTTTTTAATCCCTAACATGTTGTGAGACAGCAGATGTTCACGGCTCCATGTCGAGTATTTTGTTATATTCTTATAGACAGCATAGTAATCGGCTGAGAGCCTTTTTTCATCAAGTAGGTCGCATAGCTTTCTTTTCAAGTATTCATGGTCTAAACTATCAAAAAACTTCGCAAAATCACCAATAATTATGTAACATTCGGGCTTACTTTTTATAAAGTCTATCGCTCTCTTAGCGAAACGAATGTTATTTCTATGTAGTTTGTCTCGGTAGGCAATGGAGGCTTCTTCTATTCCATCATCTTCAGCTCGTTTGTTATAGTGCTGGTTCAGTAGAAAACCATAATACTGATAAATATATCGATCAATATGAGCAGAGTAACAGATTTCGCGATCCTTCACTTTAGTCTTATTGTCGCTAGATTCATCATATTTACGAACTGATAAGGTATAGTTGATGAAAGGGTAAAAACCATGCGTTGCAATCTTCTCTGGATCACTAACATAGTCCCAGACCTGAGCTAAAGAAACTTTTGTATCGAAGTGGGCAAGGTTCCGTCTAGCCCTATGTCTTTCTTTCCATTCATCAAGGTTCAAAATTATACCCCCTAATAATGGCGTAATGCCTGTCAACATGGGGGGCAGCATCCCTAAGCTAACAGGCATAACCAGGTTACAACCGAGTGCAACCCACGTGAACTCATTTAGTTTTTATACATTATGAATCCAGCTGCCCAAGATTTGCTCAATACTCAATCATTGTAAGATTGAAGATAAGGGAGGCTTCGTCATCATGCTTGTAAGTTGGTTAGTTACAGTCATGTTAACTCAGCGGCTATCAACTGAGACACTATTCCGAATTGGAATATTTGCCCGCCTGTTGACAGCAATCCTATTCCCTCATGTCTACACATGAGGCATCTTTAGTATAATACAATTTCCAATTTCTTTCAACATGTTGCGACATTAGAGAATGAAAAACAATAGAGTTTGATATTTTCATAAAGTGAATCAAAAAGAGAGGCTGACGGCGTAGTCTCAACCAACACGAGCCTACAGTCCTCCTATAGGTGGGCGACGATATCCGTGCTCAGAAATAAGCAAACAGATCATCTTACAAGTCGGTAGCCAACGTTCTTCTCCTTCGATTTTACCCATCTATTGGATGCAAGCGAAATGAACCTATCCTATAATCTTTCTTCCCTCAAACTTTACTGATTGACAACACTATGCAAAAAAACTTGCGGCTACGTCATCGGAAGATTTGCATCCGTCTCCCTCCCATCTCCGAACCCCTAGACGCGATGGAGCAGGAGTTGTCCTTTATCAAAGGAGTCACCAAGGTTAAGGTGCTATTCCATTCGCTTTTCGGGAGAATTCAGACGTTTTTCGCTCAATTCGTCTAATAACTATTTCCTTCGTCTTCATTCAATTTTAATTCGTTTCAATTCCATCATCCCATGTCACTAGTAGTGTGCTTCATACACTCTCTTAGTGTCCAAGTTCTCTAGGGGCTAATAGCTTAGATCTTTTTCAAATCATTACCGCCACTTGTGATACGTTCTTCTACAATTCGTGTAGCAAAAGCTGATAGTAGCATTTACTCTCTATATTGTGGGCTTCTTATGTTTTTAGTGCCTTAGCAAAGTCGCTCAAACTTATTAACCCACTCCGTATCAAAGAATAATCTCTCAGTATACCTTCCAAGTGTGACTTACCCATTTTGAATTTACTTGAGTTCTACCAACAGGACGTCCTTCTGTATCCTCCATTATCATTACAAATTTACTAATCTTTTCGCTTTGTCTTCCATCCTCTTCAATCTGCAAAAGAACCTCCAGGGTTGTATTAGAAAGGGCTATATCAACAATTGAAACAAACTCAAATGATTTAAGTAATTTATCCTTAAAATGCTTTCTTATTTTTGATGGTGCTGCCTTTGTATCAATTATCTTGTGAGGTAGTATATTGGTCATTCCACCATAATTTTTTCCAATCCAGAACGATAAGAATTCATTCAAAGCATACTCTGGTGAGCCTAGAACAAATGACTCTGGATTCATTGGTATTATATTTCTAGGCTTCCACTCCGATATCTCTCTCTTGAATTGTTCAGTTGCATGAGCCTTTGTTAATATTTCAGTTATAGACTCCTTTGGCTTTTCCTCAGGAGCTTTCGTTTCTCCCCGCTCCACCTTTGCTGCCCACTCACCAACAGCAAAAAGAACTGCCCATGTTTTTGCTGCGACTATCTCATTGTCATAACCTAAATCTGTTCCGTGTAAAATTCCGTTTCTATAAGGAAGGTTAATTTTTTCTGTTGTTGTC
Source organism: Paenibacillus sp. FSL H8-0537 (assembly GCF_038051995.1). Taxonomy (NCBI): domain Bacteria; kingdom Bacillati; phylum Bacillota; class Bacilli; order Caryophanales; family Paenibacillaceae; genus Paenibacillus; species Paenibacillus sp. FSL H8-0537. The sequence goes on from NZ_CP150290.1 coordinate 6,920,440, forward strand.
TTACGGCGACCTTTTCGCAGAATTCTCACTAACTTCCCTAGTCCCTGACTATGAGCAGCTATAGAGTCCCACGCCTCTAGTTGTGTTGTTCCAGCAGAGAAGCCCTTATGATCTTCATGAAGCTCATTTACTAAACCATCTGTTAAAGCCAGTATAACTGGAATACATGCATGGTACCGTTTCTCTTCATAGTCATTCAATCCTTTTAAAGCTAAGTCCATTCTTGGTTTAAATGCTTTTATTGCATTTAAGCTTCTTAACTGTAACCCCACCGTTTTAACGTCATAATATCTAAGAATTATTTCCTGTGCTCCCTGAAAATCACCCGATTCTGCTTTTAATACAGCTTCTCTTGCAACCTCAAGGCTCATCATGCTGTACATTATCCAACCCTGATCAGCAAAAAAGTTATTGAATCTATCAGGTATACTTACCAGTTCTTTTGTTTGTTTTGCCATACTATCTGCTTTTTGAAAAGCGTCTTCCATTTTATTAACATCTACACCAGCTTCTTTAAGGATCGGTCCCAGAAGGGGCATAGCCTCTTTTAGATCCATTATCCCCTTAGCTGTATTAGATAAATTTTTCATACTATCGATATCACGAAGGCGCTTCTTGACTCGTTTCCTTGGCTTATTTTTGCCCATATGCTCAGTCCTCTTCTTAATTAATTGCGGCCCTCAGTTTATAACCGTTGCCGTCACTTATGATACGGTTCGCCGCCCGTCTGTAACGGCAAGTTTTAGGCCATAGCTTGCGGGATAGCCTTCTCTTTGAATTTAACAAACATTCTTCGCTAATTTGATTTTTTAAATAACAAGATCCACGTTTTGGCGTAAATCCATCCTGCACATCAAGCATAAGCTTAATAGCCTAAGTATTTTTATATCTCTAAAAGTTTAATTGAGCTCGTTGCGCTCAAACCACATAATCAGCCATAATCAGCTCGATATCGAATGGCGTAGTGCCTTCTTCTACCGAAAATATCACATCAGCCTGTTCCGCTGTATCTACTAGTTCCCCTCTTGCCTTGGCATGGAGGTTAAACAAATCGTAGAGGTTCGGTTTCCGTAAATCCGTCATAGCCTTACCTATTAAGACCATACCTTTTTGGTGTCCCTCTATATTATTGTAGTAATTCGGATGTCTGGTCAGAGACAGATCAGTCCAGATGATCTTGCGCTCCACCAGATCCAGGATAACGGGAACGGCAATTTCCGTATCAGCGGTAACGTCGATTTTATTGCTGACTGTAGAAGGCTCAAAGATCTCACCGGAACCGGGGTTCTTACGCATCATCCAGCCCACAAAGCACTCCGGCAGGTCGCAGTAGGGCTGGTTGGTGAAGGAGTGGAGAGTCGCCACAATATATCGTCCGCCATAATCCACAATGGAGGGAATATGCAAATCAATAAATTCGCATGCGCCCTGAGGAGCAGATACAATATCTCCGCTGTGGACGGCTTTATATTTGGAGGACCGCAGATTGGTGTAAGAGATATGCTCAACATACTGCCAATTGTGATTATACAAGACAGCGGACAGATCAATATCCACTCGGCCTGTAGGCTTATCGTTCACCATTCCCTCTTTCCACCAGCTAAAGAAGCGTATGGTGTCCCCTTCCATTATCGGTACACGACTCCCCCGGACTATCGTTTGCAGAGCTTTGCTTGCCGATCTTTGAGAGAATGGCACAAGATAATTCTGCAATCGTTGATCGACATATGTCTTTCCCAAAGATGGGAGTACGGAGAATCGCTCCATAAGCACCCGTTCACAACCCTGCACAATGTCTTCGCATGCCGCTTTATCAATATCCGGAAGGGTATTGGAAACAGCAAAGGCCTTGGCAACATTTCCTTTTGGGAAAAAGACACGCAGCTCATGCGGTTCATGGCGATGGGTAAAATGATTCTTCACTTGAAGCAGTACAGGCGTCGATACTTGGTTGGCCACTTCGCCAAAGGCGAGCACGACATACTCCGTGTGTTCAGTTGACCGCAATAATTGATCCAATCGTCTGGCAAATTCACCAGGACGCTGCAGCAACAGATCGATCAGCGTCCAGATCTGACAATACTTGAATGCAAGCTCTACACTTCCGTTAAAGGTCGTAAAGGGTTTATTATTGCGTAAAATATCAAACGCTTCCTCGCAGCGTATATACCGGTGCTTATATTCAGAGGGGTGCAGGATTTCTCCTAACCGTATCCAGCGTTCCTTGTATCTCAGCATATCCTCTGTAATAGGGTAACAGCGTTCCAGTAGTCCGAGTAGCAACCGTCTTTCACGCCGCTTGAATTTACGAAACCTTGTCGCTTTAGCCAGACTGACATCGCCATTTGACCAAGCCACAGCCAGACGAAGCACATCCATAGCGGTTGTGAAATAGTGCCCGATTTGTTCTAGATTAGCCTTCTCATGCTTCAGTAATGAAGCAACTACGAATCCGGCATTCTCCTTGAATGGAATCTCGGACGGGAGAATCTCATGTATTGCCTCCAGATCTGTGAACTCCAGAACTGTATCGATGTCCTTTTTGTCTGTATCGGAGATCGATCCTTTGGCCTGTATAAGCTGACGCATCATGGTGTGAAGCTCCGCTTTGCTTCCAAGACCGATTACTTTCAGATTTACCCTATCCAGGAATGGAGGTCTGTCGGCCGTCTCATACCTAGGCAAATCTAAGGTATGGTAGTGATACATAGCATTCAGATACAGCTCCACATCATCCGCCTGCATCACCTGCATCGGGAAATCGGGGTACATCGGACAGTATTTCACATGTGCGCCTACCATTGCCTTTAAAGCTGCAATTATTTCATCATACAAATCTTTGAACTGCTCTTTGGATAAAGTGTACAAAGCGCGGATCAAGGACGGTGAGAACGTAAATCCAAGAACTTCGATGTTTTTTAGGGCTGTTGCCAAATAAGCCTTCGGGAGCCGATCCAGCCTCTCGCCTTCGTCTACAATCAGTTTGTTTGCTCTGCGCAGATAAATGGTATTGTTCATCAAACAAAGTGTCCAGGAAAGCCATATCCCTAATATCATATGGGTAAAAGGAAGGTAGGAAGGAATATGATAGCCTAGACGCCTCCTCTCGTGATTGAAGTACATTAGGAAAGCTGCGACCCTAATTTCGCCAATGATGTAGAAGGAAGGATCGCAATAGCCTAAAGATCAACGTTCAGAAGCCGTAACTCCAAACCTTTGATGTACCCATCATCCCATACCTGACCCCATGCCAACAGGGTGAAAGTATTACGACGTTTGGGGGATTTAACCTCTTACAACTTAAACCTGCCCTATTTATGATACGGTTCACCGTGGTGTAGTAAGGAGCAAACGAACTAAGGTAATTAAAATTGAAATTTGATCATTACTACTACAGGAGTGAGGATAAGGACGATGTGCCTTATCCTCAGAATCTCCATGAAATTCGGCTTTGTATTCCTGTAACTGCCCCATTCTGTTAATCCTAGAAAGCGTTTATATAATTGAGATGCTATAGTGTTTACCCAACACCAACTCATACTCACAAAAGTAAAGCCACCCCAATATAACTAGTTAAAATTGGCGTTTTTTTGTTTTTCTAACCTTACTCATGTATGCTATTATATTTATAGTGGGTTTTTATTGAAATTTTAGCTATTTTTTTATAACAGAAAGCGAGGTAAGCTAATGACTGTTGGCATTGGGATACGTGTTGGTTCTAAAGCGGTTCACTTTTCTGTATTGGCTCTTTTGCCTGACGGAAGTGTACAAACAAAATTGATTGATAAACTTAACATACCTGAAGCACTGGACAATGCTCACAAGTTATCTTACATCAGGAATAATCTCTTATCTATTATTATGCAATTTGATATTTCGAATGCTGGAATCAGGACTACCGAAAACACTGCTCTCAATATAAGCACTTTTAGAGTGTACCTTGAGGGAATTGTCCAGGAATTATTTGTTGATAGTTCAGTAGACAAATACTTTTTAGGGACAAAGAACTCTATAGCTAGACTATTAGAAACGCCAACCTCAGAGATTACCGATTATTTTGAAGGACGAACTGAATTTAAAAATTTCCCTAATATACCAAGAAGCCATTTGGAAAAGCGTGAAAGTCTCCTTACTGCTCTTGCATCATTAGAATTGTAGAGGTGAATAATATGGATATGAGAGTCAGCGAAATAAGTTTCGAGTTATTGAATGAAATTGGGGCTGAGGGGCTAAACTCTAAAACTCATTTAGCCAGAGATATTCAACTCGATGCAACTCTTGTTATAAAAGAAATTGAAAAAGCCAGTATCCCTAGCAATACTGATTACTTTACCGAAGCTAGACATCTGTATGCCTCCAGGCATCCTAATGTAATGGAAATACATTACGCGAGTCAAGATAACGATAATATATATTTGGCTATGCCATATCACAGTAAGGGATCATTAAATGCACTTATTAACAATAAATATTTGACTATACCTGAAATCGTCCATTATGGTTTGGATTTTCTAAGTGCTCTACACTTTATCCATTCAAAGGGACTAATCCATTTCGATGTTAAACCTAGCAATATAATCATCAATGATGCTGGAAAAGCTTTATTGACCGATTTCGGCCTTTCCAGTTTGACAAATAGACTTGGTTTTGCACAAGCTCAAATGGCGTATCCCACACATTTAACACCTGAATGGTTTCAGGCTGGTGATTTTAGTGTTCAATATGATGTGTACCAGGCTGGACTAACATTGTATAGAATGTGTAACGGAAATAATGAATTTGATGATAAGTTGCAACAAGGTGGTGTCACCGAAAATGAGGTTGTAAGAGGGGTATTTCCAAATCGAAATATATTCCTCCCTCATATCCCAGATTCACTCAGGAAAGTAGTTAAGAAGGCACTAAAAGTAAACCTTGACCAACGTTATAAGACAATAATTCATTTGATGAATGATCTTGCAGAAGTGAAAGAAAATCTCAACTGGACATTTAGTATTGATAATACGAATAATGTCCATACTTGGATTGAGGATACTGAAAACAATACAAAAACACTAAGGTTATTCCAAGACAACGGATTATGGAAAACCGAAGGGCATAAAATAACTAAAGTTTCAGGTAACACCACACGCATTCGTAACTGGTTTACTACAAACAATTCTTTAGATCAAGCATATAGTGTTATTGAGCAGTTAATCGACACATAGTGGAGAACGCTTGTTCCTCTTTACAATTTGTCGTATAATTAAGTAAAGGGAGGTGTGCATATGAGGAAGTTTGAAAAAATCAAAAATCAAAATTTGTCTCAAGCACATAAAGCCAATCCCTTTTTAAATGATGGTATACAATCCAGATACTCAAAGGCAAAAGTTGTAGACATGAGGGATAATCATACATTAGGAAAAACTAAAAGCGGTTATGCCACTATTAGACCAAAAGACCCCCATAAAACTTATTAGAAATTGGCCTTTGAAGAACAGAGCCGCAGTGGCTCTGTTCTTCTTTTAACTCCTCACAATGCCATCGCAAAAACTTACATTTTCTTCCCAAAGAGTCAGAGTCATCTTAACCATCTTAGTGAACATCCAAAACATCTATTCATCATGAAACCCAATTTTGTAACCCGTTATAGATTTCCTCAAACATAAAATCCATAACCGTCTCTTTCTTATCGATGATTTCACCTGTGCTGTCCCGTATATCATCTTGTTTAAAGAAAACGAAGCGGAACAGAATTTCAACCAAACTGTCTTTGAGCCAAATCTCACGCCATAGATATGAAGTTCTGTAATCAGAGGCGACTACTGGATTTCCTTTTCCACCATTGTTACCTTTATTAAATGGAAGGAAAAATGTTTTCTCCTTCTCCAGATGTGTCGTCATATAAATCTCATCAGGATCTACAGCAAAAAAGACAACAGCATGTATAACTGGATTGTTAAAGTGCCCCCTATGTGGTTCATCAATGGTTTCTCATAGAACTAAGAAGTATAAAAAACCAGGAGAATATCATCGCTACTACATGTGCTGAAACCACGCTAATAAGGGTAAGGCTTCCTGCCCTACGAACTTAGTTAACGCCGATTATGCGGAGCAATACGTATTAAATGAGATAACCCAACTTATCAATACTCCAGAGCTAGTAAATTCTATTGTAAACAAGCTCAAAATAAATAGTTCAATCGATACAAGACCAATGATTAAAGAACTGGATGAGATCACAAGAGAGCTTAACAATGTTCAAGCCAAAAAAGAAGAAAGTCTACAACTCGAATTAAGTAATAAAATATCGCTTAACCTATTAATGCAAAGAATGGAGTTTTTGGACACTAGGGAAAAGGAACTTAACGTAAAAGCAACAAAAATCAAAAACGAAATAGAACATATCAAATCTCAGAGTTTGATTGAACCCGACTATATCCATGCAATACTCCAAAACTTTCTGCATGTATTTGAAGATGTGAATTTAGAGTTTTAAAAAAAAGACTCCTTCACTCATTAATTGATAGTATTACCGTTAAAGATGGTAATACCACTAAACAGAAAACGTTACAAAGAATAACGTTAGTATTTGAGCCTTAAGATATTGAGGCTCTTTCTAACAAAAATTCGTTTGCGGCTATTTATGATAAGGTTCACCGCGTTTGGTGCTTCGGCAACGAAAATGTTTCTGAGATTGGCTCTATAATCCTTGTTTATCCTCTTTTTCCTTATAGAAGATTGCTTTATCTATAGAGACAGGCCAATTTGTTCCGTAGTAAGAGTTAAGTAGTTTAGAGAGATCCGTATTATTAATAAGTTCAATTCCGTTCCGTCCGGCTTCTTCTTTGGACTTCCGAGTAAAATCGGAGGCACATACTACAATGCCTTTTGTCGCCCGATCTGCTGTTACCACACCTATTAACGCCCAAATCACTTCTGGACCAACTTTTGAGGTTGAGTTCTTGCACTCTATGTAAATCTTTTCTTTCCTGCCCAACTCTTGCGATATTGCAATTACATCCTTGCCTCCATCGTTAGAATAAGGAGTTACTGTTGTCTCGTATCCCATTTTTTCAAATAATACTCCAACTAGGTACTCAAACTGTCTAGGATGTAAGCGCAAGAAATACTCTTTTGGATGCTCTTTATCAATATATCTAGCTTTTATAACCGAAACGGCATCGCTCAGCCCATTGATTTCAAGATCATGCAATATCATTATGTGCGCTGAAATATATGAGCTAATTGCATCTATTGCCCTCAAGGGGTAGTATGGCAGTAAATCTAATATCCACGTGATACCTTCCCATGCATAATTATCACTCGAAGTTAGTCGCCTTAAGTACTCTGTACCAACTAAGTCTCCATAAAATTCTCCATTAGTTGCTTGGTATCCATTTAACTTATTAGCATCACGTTCAGACTCTCCAGTTCTTACTAGAAATCTTCGTAGCACTGTTTTTATTTGTTCTTCGGTTAAGGAATGAATCACACTTATGAATTGATCCATTACTTGATCGGACGGAAATGACTTACCATTTATAAGCTGATCGAATTCGTTTGAAAGAATAATTCTTAACCATTCATCAAACTGTAGTGTTGATGCATCAACAAAATACCTTCTCATATTGACTCCTTTTTTACTTAAGTTTAGTAATTAGACTGCTTACCTGTTGAAATCTGAATTTGTCACGAAAAAAATAAACCCGAGAGACAAGAAAACTGATTTGTCCTCGGGAGGTGATAGAAGATGAGTGAAGTATTAAAAATGTACGAACAATTCGTAACAGAAGAAAATCAGTTATGCAGGCGCATTGAAACACTGAATATTATTCAATCTTACATTCTGCATACCGTTCACAAACACGGCCCCGAACTGGATATGTTAACTGTTGAGGAAGTAATGCTGTCTATACACCATATACAACAAGACCTACAAACCGAGCTTATTCATGTAAGATTAGAAAAAAGCCTTTTAGCCCATAATCATAATTATTCTTCAAATTTGGGAGTTTCATCACCCGAACCTCCAAAAGAACCAGTGTGAAACCAGCTATTCATACTTTGCTGATTCCCATTCAAATATATTTTGGAGGATTTTAAGTACCATAGCATGATCTTGGGATGAGCGGGAGGATAAAAGCTGCTGAATCTGACTGAGTTTGTCCTCCCGCTTCGCTGGATCTATAAAACGAAATAGGTCTTCCATAGAAACCCCGAGACCAGAGGCAATTTTCTCAAGGCTCTCGACAGTAACATTCTTCTCACCACGTTCGACTTGCCCAATATAGTTTGTATGTAAGCCAGCTAATTCACCGAGCTGTTCCTGGCTTAATTGCTGATCTTTTCTCAATAGCCGTATGCGATCTCCCAGCCTATTAATAAGGTCTGCCATATAACCACCTCAATACAAGCTTAAATGAGGTTATAGAATTACTTAACAAACTATAAGTGTTACTTGACTGACGAATAACATTAATAGATAATATATGTAAATCCAATCAAATTTATAGTGGTTATAGTTACTTCATTATCTGAACCACCCATTCAAGGAGGATTATATGAATCCAACAGTAGTGCTTTTATTTCATTTTGGCATTAACAACAAGCACAAAAAATCCTTAAAATTGAACCATTCAAAATGCATCCTTACAGTTGTGAGTTTAATTTTAATTACCCTGCTTACTTCATCCTGCACATCATACAAACCTGATTCTCCTGTCACCCAAGCCACGAATACATATAACGCTTCAATCGTAGCCAAAGACTATTTCCCAACAGATACCACTATGGTTCGCACATATAACTCCTACTCTAATGATGGAAAAACGCTGCTTATTGACTATGCAACTACAAAATTCGTTAGCGCAAATGGTGATAACTCAACTTTTTTAATCGACATTGTTGGAACGGATTCTCTGCATGAGCCCACACGAAATATGCAAACCTATTATGATATTTCATCAACGGCGGTGATTGAGAGCCAATCAAGTAATAATTTGCTTGGCACGACTCGAAACGATCCCCGTACGATACTGACTAATAAGCAGAATTGGGTTGATAATGAAGGAACGGTGTACACTCTGACAGGAACAAATTCTGAAATTGTTACCCCATCAGGTACCTATTACAACTGTATTGAAATTACTCAAGAAACCTATCTTAAGGAAAAGGTCGTAGGATATTGGAAGGCTTATTATGCCCCTCAAATCGGCTTAGTACAGCTTCAATTAAAAATGCCAAAAATGTCCAATTACTTTGTATATAAGGAACTCGTTCAAGTTCAATTAATAGACAACTTCGATATAGCAAGCTCCACTAATCAAACAGAATTGAACCAAAAGCTTCTTGATGCAGCTTCCAATGCGGATGAAGAACAAGTAAAGGAGCTACTTAATCAAGGCGCTAACCCCAACGCTAGTGATACTGGTGGTCTCACTCCCTTATCCGTATCCTATTTTAGTACAGACAGAAATGATTACATGTTTAATAATATTGTGCAATTACTTATAGAAGCCGGAGCCGACCCCAATATTCCAACTAATCCACAAAGGGATAGCGCTTTAGGCAATGCTATAGTAAGAGGAAACACTGATTTGGTAAAAGTGCTGCTGGCTGCTGGTGCTGATCCCTCATTAGAGGAAGACAACGGCCTCACAGCAATGGAGATGGCTCAAGGATTCCCAGAGATTCAAGCGCTGCTCCAGCCTAACTATGCACCTTAGCAAACTTTACGGTAATCATGCTAATTCATGAATCTTGAGAGGAGCTTCAATAAATGGGGAACATCTTCATATTCGAGCCCAAGAATCAGCCGCAGCGCAAAACTACAGCTACAGAACCTATTCATTTTGAACAAGAGGTAGCGCAGGATATTGCTCGTCTTCAAAACAGCCTATTCAGTGGTAATGTAGAAGTATCATGGGAAGAAGCATTAAATACCGCTAAAAACTTCTATCGCCGTTACCCTGCCCTCATTGGAATATGTAAGAAGCAGCAACTGCTTACTAAGAGGCGAAGACGATGTGCATTGGAAGAACATTTTTCAGGCCAAGTATAATTTGGACAGTAGAGAGGGCTTAAATCCACATACCGGTTCAGATTATGAATTTCATAAGGACATTATGGATGATGACTGGGGGGAAGTATTTTGGACAAAAGCAAGAAGACGACCCTACCGAATAAGCTTGATCTAAACTGTTTCTATAGGAGGCATAATTTATGATCAAAAGGTACACTCACCAAGCTGCCGAACCGATTGTTTCCGCCCTACTTCTTGAACAGGGCTTTGTAGTCGCGCGCGCCTCCTCACTCGAATCGGGCTACCACTTGACAGCAAATAAAAATAATGTAAATGCTCGGTTGCTCATTAAACATCTGCAATTTGATGAATGTTATAAAAATTCTCTTTTGCCTTATCAGGTATATAAAATAAAAGCCTTTCCAAACGGAAAGCATGATTCCATTACACTACAGCATGTTGATTTTATTATCGGCTACAATCTATTGGATAACTCATTTGCTTGCGTTCCTGTTGACGTTTACCATAATCAGGGCATTGCCTGCTTTCATTCCAAAGAAGGCTTGCGTCATGAATACTTCAATTCGTGGGATGAATTACATACCTTTACAAGCAGTGATATCTTACCAATAGTAAAGTGAGGGTATATTTGAATGAGAAGAAAATTTATTCTACTGTGTGCTACGCTGGTTTTTCTGACTACTATGACGGGGAATGTTTTTGCTAAACCTGACAAAGAAGGCTTGCCAGACACGCTCACAGGCTACAAAGTTGATGTAGGTGGATTTAAGCTATACGGTGAAGTAAATGGAACTAAGGGAAAATACCCTACAGTAGTATTTGATGCTGGATACGGAGATTCTTACACAATATGGGACAAGGTAGAACCCACGGTAAGAAAACAGACTCAAACCGTCCTTTACGATAGAGCTGGAATAGGTTGGAGTCAACAAAGCATGGGCTCGACTCATACGGCTCTGGATCAATCTATTCAGCTTCATAAGCTACTTAAGGGTCTGAATGTGCCTCCACCTTATCTATTCGTTACTCATGGCATATCTGGATTGAATGTGCGTATGTATGCTGCATTGTACCAAGATGAGGTGTCAGGAGTAGTCTTTTTAGACCCTTCTTATGAATTTCAAGAGCAAACATTATTTCCTGATGAAATGGATGAACTTGTACGAAGATATAAGACTGAGATGGTTGAGGAGGGTGACTGGATAGACCTTAATATCACATATGGTCAAGTAGCTCGCACATCCAGACCCCTTGATCCTCTACGAGACCTTCCTATCTATGTGGTTACTGCGGGTAAAAAAGCATTTGATACGGAAACTATGAAAATATGGAACAACATGCAAAAAGACATTGCTAGTCTATCAGATATCGCTGTTCGTGTAGTTGACAAAAAGTCTGGCCATTACGTTATGACTGATAACCCCGATACCGTTATTAAAGCAGTAGATAATGTGCTAACTCAAATTCAAGCACTACCGTAGTATTCAATTACAAATTAACTAATTTTCTAGACATCTTATACCCCAGTTTGCTCACGCAACTGGGACAGCAGTTTCAATCTGATTTTGAACACGGAAGCGATTTTTGGCCTAAGAGATGATAGGCGGGATTCTTCGCAAAGTCCCGCCCTGTTGGTTCAAAAATTCGATCTGTCCTGTTCCGTCTCCGATTCTGCTGCATCCATATATTCCAACAATATATCCGCTAACAGATCAATAAAGGCTTTATAGGCATGCTCATTATTTTGTGGCAACCTTACTCCCCCTAACTAGTTCTATATAAATAAAGCAGGCTCGGTTAAAGTTAACGCCTGAAACTGCTATATTTATGTGAGCGAGGAAGTTAGGCGTAGTTCACAAAATTTCTCAACAGCTATAACCCACTCCTTTAAATCATCTTGCAGACGTTTACTACCTTCAATTTGTTTAAAAATCTCTTGTAGCTGAACATATTTTGAATTATATTTTGCTTGCCCTGTATCCGCAAATAACCGTTCACGAATCTCTACCTGTGTCCATATATAATAAGGTGAATAATCCTCCCACTCCCTACGCAAGACTGCCTTTTTGTAACCTTTTCTAGATTCGGAATTTTTGAAACCCTCTGTTTTCTCTTGCATCTGTAGAATGGACTGCACAATCTCATGCTGAATTTCTTCCCACTCCGACCGCAATGGCTTATTGATGAGTTTAATTAGAGACTGCTCCATTTGATTAAGCCATGAATCCTCCTCGTTTGTTTGCTGCTCGGTATTTACAGCTATAGACGTTTCGGCTAGTATACCTTGTTCCTCTTCCTTCAGACCCTCATTGTCTGTTAATACTTGTCGTTGTCCCAACCCTAAACCCTTATGAAGAGTGCCCTTGATTGGATCGTATACGCGTTGAATATAATACACATCGCCCTTTAACCACCATGTCATCATTCCCAGAATTGAAAGCTGATTAAGATAACCCTCCATCCTTTGAATCGCTCTTGGCTTGTTCTGATCGTCCTTGTTGTTTATTAAACGAAGTAGATTATCCTGTTTACGATAGAAAAATGAATTTTTCATTACCATACTCATATACATTAAGTTTTTCATACCATTGTCCAACTGCCGATACGGTATGTCTCTAATTATGATAAAGTTTCCACAGTGTACATTATGCATAAATGCTTGACCCCATGGCGTATTAAAATCCAAAGCATAGTCATACACACGTTTGCCTGATGAATAACTAGTTCCCAATCTAAATAACGATCCTGTGACTGAGCATAAATTAGATCCGTTAGCTGTCCTCACATGGTATTCTGCTTCTATTTTCAAGTCGCTCAGTTTTTTTAACGATTTAGTTATGGCTTGGGTAGGTAAATCATGCCGACTTACCTTGAGCAATGAGCGGATATTTTTTGGCGCTATAACAAGCAGCAGCTCATCCTCATCTTGTATTGACGCATCCGAGCTTGTAGAATCATAACCCTGCTCAAAGACGTATTGTGTTATGACCGCCCGAAGAATATCCATATCAGCCTGTGTAATATCTTCTACCATTTCATTAAACACCGGTCGCTGTATAGTAACTGTTGAACTATTTAATGAATGATAAGTTCTTATCGGGTTCAGATTACCCTGTGATGGCCGTCCACGTATGCCACATAAGCACAAAGTATCCAGGGCTCGTTCACTGTATAAAAGCAGACTGTCCTCTTTATGCTTTCCCATCCAATCACCTCCGATAAAAAAATCGCTCATTTCCTTCCCCGCTTAACATGCTCCTTCTCCATTCAATGGGATTAAGCGGAGCATGGGGGACATTAAGCGGTTTGTGGAGAGAGTTGAGCGGGATAATGTAGGCGTTAAGCGGAACCCATCCCATTTTCTTCTACTGGGAAGCTTGTTAACTATGACTAAAAGAACTTTAAAAGAACCCTTATAAGAACATATAAAAGAAATTACAAGGCCCTTTATACTGCCGCTGCGCGGCAGGGGCTTGCAGCCCCTTTTTCACCAATCCTTCCCATAGTTCTTTACATGAACTATATTCACTTAGACAGCAGCTTGCTCTACTATTTATATTCTTCATCCAGTTCAAATGGCTCACCTTTCTTGTATGAGGATATACTCGCCACTGTTTGACCGTATACATCTTCTCGGTGCTTTACATAAATTCGAACTGGCTGGGCAACTATTAGTTTAGCAAGCTCTTGCAAATTCTCCCATGGATGCTCAATTACTTTTGGTATGGCATTGCGAATCATTCTAAATTTATAAATAGCTGCTTTCGTTTTCACCAATTGATCTGTAAGTTCCATGTCTTGACATTCTTGCTCGATATCATTTCTAATCATTAATGTGACACCTATACCTTCATTACCACTATTATAATTCCTAAAACATGCTTCTAAAATTATCGCCTCATATTCTCCTTCTGGAGGCAAAATTTCCTCTTCAAACATTAGCTTCTTTAAATCCAAAACAAACACTCCTTCTATTTAGATATTATTTTTTCACTAAGCAATTTTCTCGCTCACTATAAATAAAGTACGAAGTTCAAAGTTTACTCCTTGTTTCAATACTCTGAATATCAAATTCGGCCATATTCGGCCATTTTTATATAAAGTGTGTGGAGAAAAATTTTTTCTCATAGTAAAATCGCGAGATTCCTTCCATTTACTACATCTCACTCTGCTCTTCTAATTTTTTTTCAAGCATTTCTAACTGTTCCTTCATCTCACCTACTTCAATCGTCTTTAAAATTATATTTGCCAAATAACCAATTGCATTAGCGCTCTTACTGTCAATCTCTCCGTGTCGCAATTCGTTTATCACCTTGTTCATCAATCGCTTAACATCTCCAGCATCCTGTACATGTATATTACGCTTTCTCGACTTTAAATCATTATTATTATGGATTTGAACTAGGTTATTCATATCCCTTTCCTCCTAGCGTTTGAATAGCGTGACTGTGTAAAATGAAGCTTCTTCGTATCTTTTTTTAAATGGGGGGCATTTTGCTAATCCAAAAATCTGCAATGCTCTCTCTATCCAGTTCGCCACAGGGTGAGGTGGGTGTCTTTGGTTCCTTTTGACCTCCCTTGTACCTAAAAAGACAGATTTCTTTTAGCGAGAAACCTATTAAAATGCGCAAACAACGAAATTTTTCTATTTCACTTCTACATTACTTATTGCGTACCCCGTATACTCTCCTCAGAGTACTGTCTCCATTTATGCTCCAACTGGTACATATTCATCGCTAGTTCGGAATGACTTTTCAAGATAACCGCTTTATATATGTCAATCTCCTCAAGTGGCGGTACACCTACTTCATCCAGTAAATAATGCAAATAGTTCAGAATAATTTCTGGATAAAAGGAGCCCGCATACTCTACTTCTGCAATTAACTCCATCGGACATTCCAGATTAATTTCCTGATACTCCAACCACACCATAAGCCTAGCATTACCTGCTTTATGTTTATAAGAAAAGGCTTCTAAAACCTCATTTGAGTCGTATCCCAACCTCTGGATACGAATAGACATCGCATCTCTATGTTGATTTTCTATACGCTGAATCTGCTTTTTCGCCTGCTCAAGTCTGGCCTTAACTTTTGACATAAGTATTCTTCCTAACCTTTAACCGAAATCGTTGCTGGACATATACCGCAGTACAAAAATATAGAAAATCAATTTGCCTACTCCATACAAAACAATCTCGATATAGCGATCTAAAAAATCGCTGTTTTGTCTTTTTAAATGCCACGCTTAACTCCCCCATTCCTTTAATTACAAGTAAAAATCCATGGGAAGCAGAAAAATGTTCAATTGTCGATGGATCAACTGCGCGTTGGCTAAAGCGTAATCATCTCCATTTCTTTAGCAGGCAATTAGGAGTTAACTTTGTAGTTCTCGCTTCTTTTATGTATAAGGAACGTCCTCGTCTCAGGCTTGAGAGTCTTCCGTTGCCGGAAAAAAATCGGTTTTGTTTCAACCATCGGCAACGGAACAGGTCGTTCCCGTACTTTAAGGAGGCATACAAATATGAACGTAAAAACAATTGCTATCTATGTGAGGGTATCTACTGAGGAGCAGGTGGATGAGGGCTTTTCGATACAGGCTCAATTGGAGACGCTGCGTGCTTATGCAAGGCTACATCAATACATCATTTTTGATGAATACGTAGATGAGGGAATATCAGGTAAACTTATTGAAAATCGTCCTGAGCTTAACCGATTGCTGGCAGATGCCAAAAAGGGACAGTTTGATGAAGCTATGGTTTGGAAGGTCAATCGCATATCTCGTTCTATGGCCGATTTGCTTTATATTTCCGGCAAGCTGGAAGAGCATGGTGTGGCTTTTAAAAGCTTTTCCGAGCCGTTTGATACAGGCAATGCTGCTGGGAAGTTTCTAATGCAGATGATGGGGGCCGTTGCGGAGCTAGAGCGAAATACCATTGTAGATAATGTAAAGCTAGGCATGAGGCAGAGGGCGAAGCAGGGTAAATGGAATGGCGGGCAAACAATTGGTTATGCCAGTATTGAGATTGAAGGCAGTACAAACCGTAAACGCAAAGAAACACGATTAGAGATTGTTGAGTCAGAGGCTGCTGTTGTTCGCCTTATTTTTCATAAATATGCGGAAGGAAAAGGTTTTAAATCTATTACCAATGATCTTAATTATATGGGGTATAAGACCAAAATGGGCAGTCCGTTCAGCATAACAACGGTTAAGGGCATTTTGTCGAATCCCTTGTACATTGGCAAAGTTCGCTTTAATAAGCAACAAGACTGGAATACAAAAAGACGTAAGGGCACAAATCCTGATCCTATTATTGTTGATGGACAGCATGCAGCAATTATTTCTCAAGAGCTTTGGGACAAGGTACAGGCTCGCTATGCAAATGCAAACAAGCATCCAGCAAGGGTATACTACGGGAGCTTACCTTTTACAGGCGTTATGCGTTGCCCCCAATGTGGTCACGGAATGGTAGCTCAAAGAGCGACTCGTAAGAGTAAGAAAACTGGCGAGGTCAAGTATACGCCATACTACCAGTGCGGGCAATTTACTAATAAAGGTTCGTCTGTATGTAGAGCAAATAGTGTACGTGCCGACTATACGGAGCGGGAAATTATGAACCGTGTTCAGCGGCTACTAGAAAATCCTAAGCTGATTAATGATTTGACGGCATCCATGAATGGTAAGCGGGCAATTAACAAAAAGCCGCTTGAGCAAGAGCTACAGCGACTGGAGAGGGAACTGACTGATACTAACCGTATAAAAGACAAGTATTACAAGTTGTACGAAGAAGATGTATTGGAGCCAATCGACCTAAAAGTAAAGATCAATGGGTTATCCGAAACAAGGCTGCGACTGGAGCAGCGACATGCAGTTATACAGAAGCAGCTTATTATGGAAAATACATCTCCCGTATCTGCTGAAATGGTTAGAGGACTACTAGCATCCTTCAACACTATTTTCGGAAAAATCAGCCATGAAAATCGCAAGCAACTTGTGCATACGTTGATTAAGGAAATATCAGTTACTCAAGACAGGAAAATTAACCGGATTATATTACGAGTTGGGATGTCAAATACTCTAGCATCTCTTTAACAGCTAAAAACCTCCCTCAACGAAAGAATATCCTTGATGGATAACCTTTCGTTGAGAGTATCAAATAATATATACAATAATTTTTAGTTCCCCTGATCAACATCCTCGTCGTTCTCATCATCATCATTAATTTTCATTTTCTCTTGAATTGCCTCTAGAAGCCCTATTGCATAATCATTCAATTTAATCAAATCCACTTTGCTACACGCCTTACCAGTATCATGCGAGAATTCATTTGCAAGATTGATCATCTCTTGTTTTAAATACTGAACCATTAAATCATCATCTTTAAGATTTTTCTTCAGCTTACCTAATAGATTATTACCATAGTGGTCTTCTGGAAGAGAGTAACCGTGATAGATACTATAGTATTTAACTAATGACTCTAAAATCGTTCTAATAATGTTACCTGATGCTCGTATCTCATCAAAATCATACTGGTCAACTACATTTGTTTTTGACTTCACTTTCTCAAGACGATTATTCACATAATCAAGTGTTGCGTACATCAGGATATTCTGTGAAAACCCTGCATCTCTTGCTTTCTCTTTAGGTTGAAGTAAGAAACTAAAAAAAGGAAGATTATGCAGTATGCATTCATTAATTTTGTTATCTTTTATGTATCGGATAGTCGTAAATAGTTTTTCCAGATTTTCATCAATTCGGACTTTGGTTGAATCTAACTTATCTATCCCCAAATACTTCTTTACTTCTTTTATCTCCGCAATTATTGGCATAACTATCGCGTACATGTGACCATTCAAATCAAAAAATTGGATTCTTTGAATATTACACAGCGAAAAAATATAATGGGCATTGTATAACTCCATAGTCATACTTTCAAATCCTCTTGGTGGAGGAACTTTCTCAAAATCCTTCCAAATAAAATGAATGTAATCACCATTATGCTCAATATTAAAAATATTATCGTAATTATATAGTGAGAAGTGGTCTACAATAAATAATCCTTCTGTATTTTCATGCAAATCTTTAAGAAATGAGTAGCAACTTTCATTACCAAAAAGCTGGTCTGGAGAACCGTGCTTCTTCCAGGTGTCCAAGAATGCTTTCTCACTCATCTTGTAACCTTTACTAGATTTATAGAACTCATCATTTGGTTGTCCAAATAGTAAATCAATTAGATTTTCCATAAAACACCCCTGTAGTTTAAACTTATAAAGAGTCATTTTGAGTATAATGCTACATATGATCATCGGTTAGTGAAATAAAGGAGCGACTAGTAAAGGCGAACCAATGGGATTATGTAGTTTCCGTCACTTGTGATACTGTTACGCCGCCCTATCTGTAACAACAAGTTAAAATTACATATAATTATGCTAAAAAAGGGCCTTAGCTATTTTCTAGCTAAAGCCCTTCGAACATAGGATAATAACTCTTGCACTACAGTGCAAATTCCCTTCCCATCGTCCGAATCAAGACATTCACTAACCCATTCTTCAACCATTATATAGAGAATTCTGTGTATCACCATTTCTTAGTTGGTAATCCTACCTATCTATTCAAAAAACCCTCTACTCTATAGCCTCTTGGTTTTCCAATCATAATAATTCCTTTGTCTGGTTTCACTTTTGGGGACGTAAGAAAACTACATTTGTCGTGTCTGTCTTTTCAGTAAAAAATCCCGGTTCAAGACCAGCTAACGTTTCCAATCTATCTGAAGGAAATGGTAACTCCCTCAGTATATCATCCCTCGTTTTAACACCGTGCTCTACAAGCAACTCAAAAGCTTGTCGGAATGAATTTGGAGACTCCTGCTCGATTTCTAAATCTAGAGGTTCATTCTTGCCATATTTTCTAACTTGGCGTATTAACATCTCGTATCGGCCGTCAGTAAGAATCCCCAGATCATGGCACCTGTAAATAATCGCAGCAATCGATACCCCCCAACGACGCTTCATCTCTATGAGGTGAGAGAAGGAAGTTGAGTACATTTCATCTAAAAAAGTTTCTCTTGGCATCAATAAGGAACTTGCAAAACGGTGTGCTTGTTTTTCAAGCAAGTTATGGAACTCTTTACTTTTCTCATTTTCAATCTCTAAATCCCTTTCGTTATGAAGAAATGAGTGTCCTGCTTCATGTGCCACATTAAAGCGTAATCTAGATGCAGAAATTTCATTAGAACCAGCAAAGAGATACGGACGTCCATTTCGCCATTGTGAGCATGCATCAATCTTTTCAATATGATTTGATAACTTACTTACTAGAAAACCGTTTTGTTCTAATAGCCTTGTAATATTGCTAATTGGCCCTAGTCCCAAGCCCCAGTGTCTTCTAATCCTAAGAGTGATATCCTCTATTTCTTCAATATCACTGTATACACTGAATTCTAACTCATTTGGAACATTCACTTTAGCAAAATCCATAAATCCGTCGAGATAGTTGTAAATGTCCTGCATTTCACTTATTACGAATCTTGGAATTTCTTTCATTCGCTTAGAGGCACTACTCTGAGCACGAAAAAGAAAAGGTCCTTCTACGGTGTTTTCCATCGGCATAAAGAAATATGCGACTGGATATCTGGTTAGTTCTTCGATTCGTTGCAGTGTGTCATACCCCGGATTTGTCCTTCCAATTTCGAATTGGGACAGCGCTTGTCTACTCACGCCAATACGATCAGCAAATTCAATAACTGAATAACCGAGGGCCAATCTAACCCTACGCAACCTATCCGGGATAAAGTTCTTCTGTTTTTTACCATTCACCGTAGGACCGGAATTAACCTTGTGGTCCATTTCCTTGCACATCCTCGCGTTTTATTAACTTCTCTTTGAAAGATACGAGAGTTTTCTCTGTAATCTCCTCTCGCTCTACTTTATCATGTTGAATCAAAATTGGCACTTGCATTAAATCAAACTGATACAGCCAATTTTTCATCATAGGATGGGGAACACCCATACGCATAAACTCAGGGCGTGTTTTTCCACCATGCACCAGTAAAAAGTAGTTCTGGGTCACCATTTTTTGTGATGGTGTGGTCTCGTGAACAAATGAATTCTCTGAAATAGAGAAACTTATTTGATGATTAAGAGCCGCATTCTTAGATCGAAAAATTGCTGTTCTAGGCAATGAACTCGCTCTGGAAGTCCGACTTACTGTAAACATTGATGAATTAAATTTAAACTGATAATGAGGAAATGTTCTTACGGAGTTGTCAGCTTGAACAATATCCACAGCGAGTTTAAATTTATGTATGCGTTGCTCTATAGAGAATTCAACAGCTGCATTTTGAAGCTGTGAGCGTATTCTTTTTCCAACATAAGACCCAATAAACTCTATATCTCTCATTGCCAAGTTCGAAAGTTCATAACCATCAAGAACCCCAGCATGAACATGGCTAAGTAAAGTTGGACTTAGCTCTTTCTTAAACACATGCTTAGCTGGAATATCATTAACTAAAAGAATATTTCTCAATTGGCACCCCTTCTTTCTATACATTATCAATGTAAAGTAAACATACCACATCAATAATTATATGTAAAGTAAATTGGGATCTGTTGGGATGTTCAATGGACTTATATACATATCGCATTGGCAGATCCTCAACAATTGACCATATAGCTTAAGCTTATGTTTAACAAATCCACTCTAAACAAAGCCTGCCACTGGGCAGGCTTTGTTGTCATATCTGATGAAAGCTTACTCTTCCTGCTTTCCACCAAAAACCGTTGCCACTATTTATGATAAGGTTCCCCCCGCACAATCTTAAACACCCGATAAACCTGCTCCGTCAGAACAAGGCGGAGCAGCTGATGCGGATAAGTAATTCTCCCAAAAGACAGCTTCATATTAGCGCGGCGCATTACTTCATCAGCGAGCCCCAAGCTACCTCCAATGACAAAAGCGATCTGGCTTTTCCCATACGTACCGAGCTCCTCGACATGCTTAGCTAATTGCTCTGACGTCCACATCTCGCCTTCAATTGCCATTGCGACAACGTACGTATCCTGTTTAATATGGCTCAGTATCCGCTCGCCTTCCTTCGCCTTCACCTGCTGCTCATCACTCGCGCTAAGCTGCTCTGGCGCTTTCTCATCCGCTACCTCAATTAGCGTGAGCTTTGCATACGGAGCCAAGCGCTTAGCGTATTCCGCAATCCCTTGCGTTAAATATTTCTCCTTCAGCTTGCCCACTGAAATAATCTGTATTTGCACTGACAACTTCTCCTTTATTCGCAGCCTGGTTATTGGCCTGTCCTATTACTACCCATCATACCATCCGCTCGCGGCAAAAACACTTTAATAAGCCCATAAAAAAAGGCCAACCAGACCTTCTCTGGCTGACCTTATGATTCAAAAACCTAGACTCTATCCTCACAAGTCCATTAGGCTTACTAACTCATCAAATTCCATCAAACTCAAGCACTCAAAAATAAGCAGCTCAAGCACGCCATTTCCTCGCCACCGCTTCAATCTGCTGCGGCGAAGTTCGGCAGCAGCCTCCAATAATACGGGCGCCGGCTTCGTACCAGCCCTCCGCTTCCTCCAGGAAGCTCGGACAACTGCCCTCGCCATGCCAAGTCTTCGTCTCCGGATTATAGCTTTCCCCAGAATTCGGATAAACAATAATCGGCTTCTGCGAGTGAGCGCGAAGCACCTTAATCGCCTCCGTCACGACAGCGCCGGGGGCGCAGTTCATGCCGATTGCGGCAATCTGCTCGCTACCAGCAAAAGCAGCCGCGCATTCTTCCAGCGGAGTACCTTCGCTGATTACCGTTTCATTTTTCAATGAGAACGACAGCCACGCATACACACCCGGAAACTCCTTAAGCAAAGCATCCAGCACTCTGGCTTCCTGAAGAGAAGGAACCGTCTCGAACGCGAGCAGGTCAGCCCCAGCTTCAATAACTGCCGCCATTCTTGGACGATGGAACTCCGTCAGCACCTCATCCGACACGCCATAGTTGCCGACATACTCCGAGCCATCCGCCAAATAAGCGCCATATGGTCCAATAGAGGCAGCTACAAGCGGTTTTGGGCTGTTAACGGACTTAGCGGCCCGCAAAGATGCCGCCTGCTCACTAGCACCATTCCCATCTCGGTCACCACCAGCAGCACCTGCACCCTCTTGCTCCCAATAATCATCACGTGCTTTCCGCGCCAGCTCCACCGTGCTTTTGATCAGCTTCAAAGCTTCCTCTTCGCTAAACCCGCGCTTGCGAAAACCATCCACCGTCGCCTGATAGCTCGCCGTTGTCGCGCAATCCGCTCCTGCGCGGTAATAATCCAGATGCACCTGATAAATCAGCTCAGGCTGTGACAGCAGCACCTGCGCCGACCACAGCGCATCATTGAGATCGCAGCCATGCCGCTCAAGCTCCGTCGCCATTGCACCATCCAGCACCATAATCTCATGCTTTTGCAAAATATCTTCTATAACATTGTGCGCAGTACCGTTAGGCTTTCTCATAACGTTTTCCCTCCCCTTTTCCTACTATTTATCAATCTCTTTGTCTTTCAGCTCTATACTTCCCGTCACTTCACTTCACGTCACGTCCTGCCTCAATCGCTACCTCTTCACACGATAAAACGCATAATAGCTACCGTAGCACAGCGCAATAAACGGAACCCCGCAATACAGCGCAATCCGCTGTGTCGGATCAAACGCGATGCCGATGCAGGACGCTAAGCACAACAGAAACGAAGCAATCGGCACAAAAGGATACCAAGGCGTCCGGTACGCCAGCTTGTCCACCGAGTTCCCCTCTCGAAGATACTGCCTGCGGAACATAAACTGCGAAGCGCTAATGCTCATCCACACGACGACAACTGCCAGCCCGGATATGGACACCAGCGCAATATACACCGTGCCCGGCGCAACAATACTGGAAAGCAGCGCAAGCCCGCCACCCATCATACTCAGAATGACAGCATTCAGCGGCACGCCATGCTTCGACAATTTTGCGAACAAAGGCGAAATGGTCTTCTTATCGGCCAGCGACCACAGCATCCGCGACGACGCATACAATCCGGAGTTCGCCGCCGACAAAATCGCGGTCAAAATAACAAAGTTCATCACATCCGCCGCATACGGCACGCCAACCCGCTCCATTACCGTCACGAAGGGACTTTCCGTTACCCCCGCCTCCGACATAGGCAGCAAGGCTGACAGCACAATAATCGTTCCAATGAAAAAAATAACGAGACGAAACAGCGTCGTGCGAATCGCTTTCGGAATCGTCTTCTCAGGATTAACCGATTCTCCCGCTGCAATCCCAATTAGCTCCGTGCCGGAGAAGGCGAAATTCACCGCCAGCATCGTCAATAAAATCGCAAAGGCTCCATTTGGAAACCAACCTGCGCTCGTAATATTGGATAATAAGGGCGCTGGCTCCGAATCCGCCATTGGCACAATGCCGAACATCGCTCCTGCTCCTATGACAATAAACAGCACAATCGTTAAAACTTTTACAGATGAGAACCAAAATTCCGATTCCGCAAAAAAACGCACCGATCGTGCATTTAAGACAAATATTAACGCAGCGAATAACGCGCTCCAAATCCAGACATTAACCGAAGGAAACCAGCGTTGCATGAGCAGCCCCGCCGCCGTAAATTCCGAGCCTAACGCCACCGTCCAGGTGAGCCAGTACAGCCATGCGACGGTGTAGCCCGTAGCGGGACCGAGATATTTTGCCGCATAGCTGTGAAACGCTCCCGTCTCCGGCATATGTACCGACAGCTCGCCCAAGCACAGCATAACGAGATATACCGCGATGGCGCCGACCAGATAGGACAAAATCGCGCCAAACGGGCCCGCCTGCTGAATCGTGTAACCGGAGCTTAGGAACAGGCCCGTCCCAATAACACCGCCAAGCGAGAGCATAACGAGATGCCGCGCCTGCATTTTCCGCTGAAACTGCTGCTTACTTCCACTGTCCACGTTCATTCTCCTAGGTATCAAATTCAGAAAAGCGCAAACCGCACCCGCCGTCCTCTGGCGGCAAAGCTACCGTTTTGCGGGTGAAATATAAAAACACACTCCCTTTCGATAAAGAGTGCGCCACTAACGAATCCACGGATTCGCATTAACAGATTTTAATAATCTCTCGCCCTGCAACAAGTTACCTTCAATATATCGAGCTGTCAGGTTCATGTCAATGTTAATATTGACCGACATCTTGACAAGCAGAGCAGCACGCATTAAAATTTGCAAGTGTGATGATGAGAATCATTATCATCAATTTGGTTTAAAGACTTTGGAAGTCTTGCCGCATTACAGTCATTCACAGTATTTCGAAGTTTTTCGAGTCCGTCAAAATCATTTACAGACGCCACGGCGTTAAAACAAAGGAGAGAATTTCATTGAAAAAGCTTTTTCTTCCATTCTTACTTGTCCTTATGCTCGTAATCAGCGCCTGTGGCAATGGTGCAGCCTCGAACGGCAACGCCAGCAATGCAGCGGCATCTACTGCACCATCCGAATCACCAGCAGCCAGCGATGCAGGGGCTTCCACAGAGCCAGCGGCAACGGGAACGATAACGTACCAATCGGAGCAAGGTCCTGTCGAGGTACCGGCAAACCCGCAGCGCGTAATCGTGCTTTCCTCTTATGCGGGTAACGTGATGGCGCTCGGCGTAAACCTCGTCGGCGTAGACGACTGGTCCAAGATGAACCCTAACTTCGAAGAGACATTGAAGGATGTTGAAGCAGTAACCGACGAAAGCCTGGAGAAAATCATTGAGCTCCAGCCAGACCTGATTATCGGCCTTTCCACCCTCAAAAACGTGGATAAGCTGAAGCAAATCGCCCCAACAATTACTTACACCTACGGTAAAGTGGACTACCTGACACAGCAGCTCGAAATAGGCAAGCTGCTCAACAAAGAGAAAGAAGCAGCCGCTTGGGTTGAAGACTTTAAGGCTCGCGCTCAAAAAGCTGGCGAAGACATTAAAGCGAAAATCGGTGCAGCTTCCACCATTTCCGTTATTGAAAGCTTCGATAAGCAGCTTTATGTGTTTGGCGACAACTGGGGACGCGGCACTGAAATTCTGTATCAGGAAATGAAGCTGAACATGCCGGAGAAAGTAAAAGAAATGGCATTGAAGGACGGCTATTATGCCTTGTCCGCTGAAGTGCTGCCGCAATATGCTGGCGACTATGTTATTTTTAGCAAAAATCCCGATGCCGACAATGCGTTCCAGAACACCGATACGTATAAAAATATTCCTGCCGTGAAAAATGGCCACCTCTACGAAGTCAATGCGAAAGCCTTCTACTTCAACGATCCGATTACGCTGGAATATCAGCTGGAATTCTTCATTAAGAGCCTGCTGGGCTAATGCTTCATCCATATATGTTGAAGGAACTCTTCCTGCAAGAGTTCCTTCTGTATGCTGACGGAAGGAACGGATGAGATACTGATGAAGAACATGAAGCGCTCCATCCCTTTTATTTTCAAACTGCTTGGCTGTCTATTCATCTTTGTCGTCTTATTTGTACTATCGCAAATTTATGGCGCGGCAGATGCTACCGCCAAGGACGTATGGCTGGCGATTGCTTCAGATGAGGTGAGCGACAGCATTCTCGTCATTCGCGAGCTGCGGCTGCCGCGTGAGGTAGCCGGTATTTTGGTAGGAGCCGCGCTCGCTGTGGCTGGAACCATTATGCAGGGCGTTACCCGCAACCCGCTTGCCGATCCGGGATTGCTTGGCCTGTCCTCGGGGGCGAGCATGGCGCTGGCGCTTATCCTTGCTTTTGCTCCAGGCGTAGGCACGTTCGGCATTATGCTGGCCTGTTTTTTAGGCGCGGCGCTGGGCGCTTCTCTCGTCCTGCTGCTTAGTGCCATGCGCAGAGGCCAGCTGTCCCCTACCCGAATCATTCTTGCCGGTGCGGCGGTATCTGCTTTTCTATACGCCGTATCCGAAGCGGTCGGTCTTTATTTTAAAATATCCAAGGATGTATCCATGTGGACGGCTGGAGGGCTAATTGGTACGACGTGGGATCAAGTTCAAGCGATTTCTCCCGTTATTATTATTGGGGTTGTAATCGCAACGCTGCTCTCGAAGCAGCTCACCATTATGAGCCTCAGCGATGATGTGGCCGTTAGCTTGGGCCAGCGGCTCGTGCTGATTAAAGCTTTGTTGTTCGTTGTCGTGATTGTGCTGACGGGCGCATCGGTCGCCCTTGTTGGCAATATTGCCTTTGTCGGCCTCATGATTCCGCATATTGTCCGTACCTTCGCGGGCACCGATTACCGTGCCATTATGCCTTTATCCGCCATTACGGGCGCTTCTTTCATGCTGCTGGCCGATACGATGGGGCGTACCATTCATGCGCCATACGAGACGCCCGTTGCTGCCATTGTTGCGATGATGGGTTTGCCTTTCTTCCTGTTTGTCGTAAATAAAGGAGGGGGAAAACGCTCATGATTCCAACTGCTCTTATTCGAAAACAACGGCTCATCGTCCTGTCCAGCTTGCTGCTTATTGTTGCGACTGCCATTGTCAGCATGGGCCTAGGCGCTTCGTCACTGTCCTATAATCGGCTCATTCCGGTCCTGCTCGGCGATGGGGTGTTTAAAGAAAATTTCGTACTGTTCTCAGTACGGATGCCGCGCATTATTATTACGCTGCTGGCAGGCATGGCACTAGCCTTGTCCGGCTCCATCCTGCAAAGCATTACGCGCAACGATCTTGCCGATCCCGGCATTATTGGCATCAACTCGGGGGCAGGCGTCGCCATCGCGATCTTCTTTCTTTATGTTCCGATAGACGTCGGCTCATTCGTCTATGTTTTGCCGCTGGTCGCATTTATCGGCGCGGTCATAACAGCGGGGCTGATCTATTTGTTCTCCTACCGCCGTTCGGAGGGACTGAACCCCGTCAAGCTTATTCTGACCGGTGTCGGCTTCTCGCTTGCGCTGTCCGGTATTATGATTGTCATTATTTCCGCGGCAGAACGACAGAAGGTGACGTTTATTGCCCAGTGGCTGGCGGGAAGCATTTGGGGGACCGATTGGCCGTTCATTTGGTCGCTGCTGCCGTGGCTCGCCATCTTGATTCCATTTACGCTGTACAAATCCACGCGCCTGAATCTGCTTGGGCTTGGCGAGCCCACCGCCATTGGCGTCGGCCTGCGGGTCGAGCGCGAGCGCCTCGTCCTGCTGCTGACCGCTGTCGCTCTTGCTGCCTCAGCGGTAGCTGTGACCGGCGGCATCGCCTTCGTCGGACTTATGGCGCCGCATATCGCCAAGTCGCTTGTCGGTCCGCGCAACCAGCTGTTTATTCCCGTCGCCATCTTGATGGGCGGCTGGCTCCTCCTGCTGGCCGATACAGTCGGACGCAATCTCGTCGATCCGGACGGCATTGCCGCAGGCATTATGGTTTCGCTAATCGGCGTACCTTATTTTGCTTATTTGCTGCTCAAAAAATAAAGCTAGTCACCGTTTAAAGGGGCTGCCCCATAAGTCATGAAAATGACTCTGAGGCGCCCCTTTTGCTGCATACTCTATATTCACTGCGGTCTCGCCTGCTACTTGTTAGACTGAGCGGTATATTTGCTTGCCCCTTGGCTGCGCGCCCTGATCATCCGGTTCCAGCGTAATACCGATGGAGTCAAATGACAGCTTCTCCGATGCTAGCGGAACCGCCAATACAGCAACACCCTGATCGTTGGCGACACGCATCGTTCCGGCGCTTTGACGAACGCCATCCTTAACCAGCCATACTTGATAAGACTCATCGTCAATTGTTTTTGCAGCGCCGAACAAATAGACAACAAACTGCGTATTTTGTCCGCTTCCCACAACGCATACTACGCCTGAGCTCTCCCCCTGCTGCGCCACCGTCTCCAACAGCACCATTTGCTGTATTTCGGCTGCAGGCAAGCTTAGCGCTTGATCAATGGGCAGCGGAAGCTTTGATTTTTCCTGATACAACCATACATTCCCGAGCAAGCTGGCTGTCAGCATGATCAACAGCAAAACGGCCGATGCGGCCATATATGATCTTTTCCTTCGCTTACGCCAGCTTATTCTGTTTGTCCCGCCCATCTTGTTTGTTTGTTCCGCTCTTTGCTGCTCCTCAGCCGCAAGCACCGCATCCATAACCTGCTGCTTCAAATCTATTGGTGGCTCCAACCATTCCATATCGACAGGAATTGCCTCCCATGCCATACGCAGCTCTTCCATTTCAACCTGACAAGCTTTACAGCTGGAGAGATGCCGTTCAAAGGCAAGCTGCTCCTCCTCGGTACAAGTTCCTGACAGAACCTCTAGCGTCAAATCACAAAGCTTCTTTTCCTCCACTGTCATCCCTCCCCTTCAACTGCCAGATGTCTGCGTAATATTTTTAATGCTTGATGCAATCTGCTTTTGACTGTTCCAAGCGGCTCCTTATAACGGGCAGCTAACTCGCTCAGGCTATATCCATGCCAATAAAAATGCTCCAGAAGCTCTATTTGCTGTTTCGACAGAAAGCGATAGGCGCTTTGGAGCTGAGCCTTCAGCGATTCACGCTCCACATATTCCTCAGGTGAAGCAGCCCGTTTATCGACGAACTGCTCCAGCTCCTCTGGGAGATAGGAAATGATATCAGCATCCTGCCTGCGCTGCTTACGCAGCCAATCCGTTGCCAGATTGCGGGTTATCGTAAGCAGCCAGCTCTTAAATTGCCCTTTTTCTGAATGGTACTCCGATTCGGTCGTCCACAGCCGTACAAAAACAGATTGTACAATCTCACGGGCGGCCTGCTCGTTTCTCACCGCTTTTCGGGCAAAGGAATATACCAATACCGCATAACGGTCATATAACTCGGACAAAGCATCATGCCGCTTTCGCTTTACGAGCAGCATCAGTTCATAATCGGAATGATTCCGCATACCGCAGGGCCCCCAAGTCGGCATAGTTATAATTATTCATCTTTCTACTAAAGCAAATGGTCAGCCGGCCGTCACCTTAATTAAGCCCGTCATGCCTGGGTGAGGGGTGCAGAAATAGCTGAAATCTCCCTCTTTATCAAAGGTAATGATCTTTTTTTCACCTTCACCCAACAAACCCGTATCAAAAGATTTATCATTCGCGGTTGCTGTATGCTTCATTTTATCTCGATTAATAAACGCCACCTTGTCTCCGACCTTAATATCCAATTCGGCAATCGAAAACGCAAAGTCTACAATTTCAACGACATGTGTAACACTAGCAGGCTGTGCAACTGGTGTCTTCGTAGGCTTGGAAGATGCCGGTGTTGAGCTGCTAGAACTCACCTCTGGTGTAGCAACAGGCTTAGGCGTCACCGTTGGCTTAATTACGCTCACCTTGTCCTGCGGGCTCGCAGATGCTGCTGCATTGCCACTTTTAGCTGGCGTTTCTTTTGCACTAGTGTCCTTGTGAGCCGATGTTGTGCCGCTTCCATTTCCCTTTGTTTCATCCTTCTTCGCCGTTGACGGCTTGTCTGCATTTTCTGTAGCTATTTCATCCGGTTTATCGGTTTGGGCTGTATCGCTTGGTTTAGCTTCATGTTCTTTATGAGGCTGATCCTCCGTCTTAATCTCTGCGTTGCCGTTTTGGGTGTTAGTCTCAACATTTGTCTCAGCTGCTGTTCCCGACTGATTTCCTTCTGATGATGCTTCCATTGTAGGACTGCTGCTGCTTGCTGGCACCTGATTAGCATCAGATTCCGAAGATGTACTCGAGCTTCCACAAGCAGTTAGAATCAACATCGCAGCCACCGTCAGCCAAGAGGCTGACATTCGAATATGCTTTATAATAGTCTATCCCTCACTTTACAATAATTTGGCCGGTCATAAAACTTTTGTGGGGCTCGCAAAAATAATCATACGTTCCTGGCTTATCCAGCTTAATGGAAGCCGATTCACCTTTGCCAATCAGCGGAATGGCGAAGGTTCCGTTCTTGGCCACTGCGTTATGCTTCATATCGTCCAGATTGGTGAAGATGATCGTCGATCCTGCCTCAACCGTTAACGGGCCAGAACCAAATGAAAAATCCTTAATATCGACACGATACGTTTTGGCTGTCGATGCAGCTGTAGCAGCCGCTTCCCCGGCAGTAGTACCTGTAAACTTAGCCGGATCGATTACGAACCAGACGTTATTCACATCTTGCCCCATCGTATCGCCATGAGCTTTGTCCGCAATAAACGTATATAACGGATATCCTTTATAGGTTGCCTGAGTTGTTCCGTCCACTCGCTTGATGGAGCCAAAATCAGCTTTGGACAAGGTGGATGGCACACTGCCTCCTGCTATGCTGTATGCTGGCCAATTAACAAGACATTGACCTTCACATACGCTTGTCTGCGGAGTATCGTTGTCAAAATAGTACAGCGTGCGTCCCATGCTATCTGTCAAATAATGACCCAGCACGCTGTTCGTTCCAAGCATTACGGAATAATCCGGCTTGGCTACAAACCAAACATCCGAAACCGCTTCACCCTGTACATCGCCCGGCATCGAATCCTTAATGAAGTAATACAACGGCCAGCCTTTATACATCCACTGCTTCGTACCGTCCTTGCGTGTAAGCGTAGTGAAATCAGCTGCGTTAAGAGATGTCGGAA
Organism: Paenibacillus sp. FSL H8-0537; assembly: GCF_038051995.1. Classification (NCBI taxonomy): domain Bacteria; kingdom Bacillati; phylum Bacillota; class Bacilli; order Caryophanales; family Paenibacillaceae; genus Paenibacillus; species Paenibacillus sp. FSL H8-0537. The sequence goes on from NZ_CP150290.1 coordinate 6,951,089, forward strand.
TTTGCAAATTCTCAGAGGTAAATAGAGGCCAATTTTCAATACATGAGCCTGTGCAAGCATTCAAATCCTGCGCATCCTTCGTGAACAAATACAAGGCGCGTCCTTTCCCGTCAGTGAAATAGGTGCCTAGCTTCTCATTTGAGCGCAAGGCAATCTGTTCGCTGCTGGCCAGCGCCGTTTCCTTAATAACACCTTCCGCCTTCAACATATCGAGCAGCGAATGACCATGAGCTGTAGTCGCCGAGAGCGCTTCGATCAACGCAGTAGCGATATGGCTGTTGGTCAATGCGGCAGTTCCGGAAATCTGGACAAGACCTTTGCCAGCGGCAAATGATTCGGTGAGTTTGTATTGGAAGTCACTCCCTGCTTTGTAGCCCATTGATTCCAATATCGCCTTATACAACTGCTGCGAGCTGATCGGTGAGAGCGGGTCGAACTTCGCTCCACCCGAGCCGGACCAGCCTGCTTGCGGATGATCCTTTAAATAAGCAAGCACCGGCTGATTGCTCTTTCCTGCCAGACTGGCATCCGCAAAGGTACGGCTGCCTTTATAGGCGAGCGCTTCCGCAAGCTTACCTTGCAGACGAAGCGAAATAAGCGCTGCCTGGATTCGGGTGCTCTTTTTGGCCAGATAAGCCGCGTTCACACCTTTTCCCTCTCCAACCAGTAAGCCTAGCGACTCCGCCGTTTGAGCATAGGTCTGTACCTGCTCGCCCGCCTTCTGACCTTCCTCCGCGGCAGTGGCCGTGGCAAATGGCATTACAAGGAATGCACAAATTACAAAAGCGACAATCAAGCTTTTTCCTTTTCTCATTTCATCATTCTCCCATCTAAAAGTAGTTTCTATTAAGAGATAACGCCCGCTAGATGAACTCGGTTTGCCATTTCGCAAAAAAAATATAAAAACATTAAAAAGAGCCGTCTCCAGAGTCATGTGTATGACTGAGGGACGCCTCTTATTTTCATCCTATTTTCAATAATTGATCATTGAACTCATGCTATACGACAAGAAACAGTGCCCCATCCTCGCATAAATCGCATTTACGCGGCGGGTCCCAGTCTGCAAATTCCGTTTCCTTCAAATCTACGATATCCGGCGCGTCCTCGTACTCATCAACGAACTTATCGATCGCTAGCTCCACGTGTTTTTTGCATACACAATACATAGTTGGTTCGCTTCCTCTTCTACTTGATTTAATCAGGGTGTTGTCCCTTTGCCTTCAGTTAGCATAACAAACAACCTGCATAATGTGAAGCCCGCACTATCGGGCCGAAAAAAAAGAGCCGCCGCAACAGGCTTCCTCCCTGTTCACGACCGCTCTCCCTAATAGGATGACGATTTTTATTCTTCCACCTTATCGGTTAAATCCAATTGCGCCGTCGTCAGCTTGCCGTCCCGGTAGAAGGTCACTTCCACCTTGTCGCCGATATGCTTCTTGGAATAAAGGTACTTCCGCAGCTCCATCGTACTGCCAACGGCCTGCTTATCCAGCTTGACGATCACATCGTTGAAGACGAGGCCAGCGTCCTTCGCTGGACCAACCGCCTCCAGCACGATGACGCCAGCACGGACATCCTCCGGCAAAATAAGCTGCCCCGCTCCTTCAGCCTCTTCAACGCTGCCATCCTTCGAACCGCCCGCTTTACCTCCAGCGCTGCCGCCCTGCTGTGCAAAATATTGCGCCAAGTCCATCGTGTACACGCCCAAATACGGACGCGGCACATAGCCTTTTGCGAGCAAATCGCTTACGATTGGCATCGCATTGTTCGTCGGAATGGCGAAGCCGAGACCCTCCACTCCGATATCGGAGATTTTCATGCTGTTGATGCCGACAACCTGACCATCGAGATTAATGAGCGGGCCGCCGCTGTTGCCTTGGTTGATGGACGCATCCACTTGAATAACCTCTTGCTCCCAATCATAGTTGCCATCCTGGTTCAGCGAGACAGGCACGATTTGACGTGTTTTGCTCACGATACCCATCGATAAGGAATCGCCCAATCCGAGCGGATTGCCGATGGCAATGACGAATTCAGCCGGCTGCAGGGCAGAGGAATCGCCGATTTCCGCAACGGTATCAATGCCCTTGTCGTCGATTTCCAGAACAGCCAGATCAGAAATTTGATCTTCGCCAACCATTTTCGCCGCGCGCTGCTCGCCGCTAATGAGCGTCACTTTAAGCGCATCCGCATCGACGGTGACATGATAGTTTGTCATAATATAGGCTTTGCCATTTTCTTTTTTGAAAATAAACCCTGAACCAACGCCGGCCTGCTGCAAGCTGTTCTTCTCCGTGCTGTCCTTGCTTTCAGCCTTGCTGTCTTCGCCTTCTTCATTCGGAACGCCCATGCTGAAAACCTGCCGCTGTTCATTAATCACGCTGACAACTGCCGGCCTAACCTTCGCCGAAGCCTGAATCGTCTTTATTTCCAGTGATTCGCTGTCACCCGACATCTTCGCCGTGGAAACCGCCTGCACTTTGGCACTGCCGCCAACTCCACCATTAAAGAACAGCCCGAACAGCAGCACAGCCGCTATTGCGCTCGTAGATGAAGAGATAAAGGCAATGCGCACGCTGGACCAATTCCGCCTCGTCTGCTTGCTCGACAAGATGCGCCGCTCCTTGCTAAAGGCGCGTGTGCGTCTGGATACTTTCGTCGAATAGAAATCGTCATCGAATAATCCCATATCTATCTCTCCTCTCGATGTCCGGCCGACATCAAGACTATTTGGTATATCTCTCGATCCAAATCCATGCTGCTAGGAATAATTTCGGAAGATTGGACTACAATAATAATAGATTACCAGCCAAAGGAGCCTGATTTTAATGAAAAAACCTTCCTCCATCCCATCCGCCTGGGAGCATGTGCAGCTCGGTGCGATGCTCGCAGATCTGAAAGAGGAGCACTATCGTACCGTTCTAACCTTAAGCGCTTTGCTAGAGCTTCTGCTAGAGAAAGGCATTATCACACTAGAGGAATTACAAGCCAAGACTAGCCAGCTTGACGGGCAAATGGATGAACAGCTTCAGAAGCTTATTTCTTCTTCACTTCGTCCCATTCAGTAGGCTTGTTGTGATACGTATGCCGCAGGGGGAAGTCCTCTTTTTTGAAGAAAATCCCGTTGTCTTCTAATATATTATTAACGGTTAGCATCGCTAAGTCCATTAAATTATGATCAAGGCTAAGATGGGCCAAATACACCCGTTTTGTCCGGTCAGTCAGCAGCTCGCAAAGCGCTTCCCCAGCCGCTACATTGGATAAATGTCCGACGTCGCTTAAAATGCGCCGTTTCGTATTCCATGGATAACGCCCCATACGAAGCATCTCCGTATCATGATTGGATTCCAGCACCAGCACATCCGAATCGATGATCGCCTGCTTCACCTTATCGCTCATATAACCAAGGTCGGTCGCCAGACTCAGCTTAACGCCCTGATCGACGAACGTATAGCCAACCGGCTCCGCAGCATCATGCGAAATCGGAAAAGACTGTACTTGCAGCGATCCAAAATTAAGCGTATCTCCTGTCTCGATCACGATGCGCTTATCGGCATCGATTTTGCCAACATGCCGCTCCATCGCGCCCCAAGTCGCTTCATTCGCATAAATAGGCAGCTCGTGCTTGCGCGCAAAGGCGCCGAGCCCTTTAATATGATCGGAGTGCTCATGCGTGACGAACAGCGCATCCAGCTGATGGCCGAACACTCCGCGCTCCTTCATGAGCTCCTCCATTTTTTTGGCGCTAAGCCCCGCATCGACGAGTACCATCTTGTCGCCATTATTGATAATTGTGCCATTCCCCGTTGAACCGCTTGCCAGTACTGTAAACCATAGTCCCATTTCCGCCTCGTCCTATCCTTTCTCCCTCTTGAGCATGGCAAGTACCTACTGCTCCTTATCCTGGGCAACCTCACCGCTTACCGCATGGATATAATAAGGGCGGTCCGCATCCTCTACTAGTACTCGCCAATAAGGCGCGGATACTTGCATGTCCGTATCAAACGTCTGTCCATGATAGCCAAGCTGAATATCGGTAATAACCGAGCCATCCGGCAAATTCCGCTCAATGAACGGCGCTACCGCCTTCGCTGCCGGCAGCACCGTCTGCTGCTTCGCATCATTGCTGTCCAGCACCTCAATGCGCGACTGCTTAAAACCCGTAATTTTCTGATTGCTGTAATACAGCTCCAGCTTGACCTCGAACAGCGGCCGGTTATCGACCATCCGGTACAAGACGAATACGCCTGCCTTGCTGCCGAGCGGATCGAAAGCGTATTGTTCAATATCAGGAATTTGATTGCCTAGTGCAGCGAGCAAATCCTTTTGCGAGAAGACGATACGTCTATCCACTGGCGTCTCCAGCTTCACAATCTCCTGCTTCTCCAGACTTAGCGACTTGAGCTGGTAGGTTAAATCACGCATGCTTGGCGTTTCAAGCGGCAAGTTGGCGTTCAGCTCGATGCGCTTCTGCTTCATCACCGCGACGGTGTCTGGCGGAAGCTCCGCTGAGTGATTGTTAATGTCCAGCTGCTCCCGCACCTCCAGCCATACCTGATAGCCAAGCAAAATATTAAGCAGCAGGAAGCTGCCGATTAGCACACTTTTCGCTCTGCTCCAATCCAAACGCCTCTCACCTCCTACTTCGCCGCTCCAGCCGATCCTTCAGCATCGGTCGTTACTTCCATCGGAACGTAGCCTGTTGGATAAGCCTCCATCAGCACTTCCTGCGTGCCATCCGCAAGCTTCACACCCCATACAGGGACAAAATCCAGCTTACTGCCTTCCTTCGGCACCGCCTGAAGTGCCGGGAACAGACTTGTGACCTCAGATAGCTTTGCATAATGCTTGAGCGCTACCCGCAAATCATCGCCACCCGGCAAATAACGCGATTCCCGCGTTTCTGCCTGATTGCCAAGCGTAATCAGCGAACGATTGTACTCCGTCACCACGCCCTGCTGCAAAATCAGCCGAATCCAGCCATACTGAAAGCCAGCCGCCTCCAAAACCGGATATTGCTCCAAATACTGCTGGAACAGCACCGTTCTGCCCAGCTTGCTGTCCGCATCCAGTACAGGATTAACGAAGCGATGCGTGCCATCCCAGCCGCCATGCTGATTCACAAACTCCACTGCGGCATACACATTATCGCTCAAAATATTATCTGCGCTCTTTGACGCCGCCGGATCGGTATAAATCATCCAGTTGCCGCTCTGCTCCACTTGAAGCCCGCGTTTGCCATCGGTATAGATTTGTGCGCCGCTGCGATCCTTAAGCGCCTTCGTCGTTCCTGGATCGAAGAACAGATTGCGCTGCACCACATCTGCCGAATAAATCGTATACGGATACACGATTTCCACCGCCTGAAGCGGCTTATCCGGAATATACAGATCGCCGTCCGCATACTGAAAATTCGTCTGATATTCCCCGAAGCCGACGTAATCCTGCACATCGCGAACCGTCAAATCGGCCTGAACCGATTCATAGACAATATCGCCACCCTCACTAAAGAAGAAGGTTCGCACCTCTTCCGTATTGCTCGTTTTGAAAATCCAGATGCGGTCAATCGTCTCATTCAAAAACATAATGTCGCCCTGCACCTTCAGCAGCTTGCGCAGCAAATCAACCGGTACGCCATTTTGGAAGCGCAGCTCCACACCCGCATCCTTTTTCCGCACCTGCTCCCAATCCATGACATCGATTGGACTCCGCTGAAACCCTTTAAACTCGCGGCCCTGTATGCGGTCCTTGAGAATCATATTATAGAAGGTCATGCCCGGATACAGCACCGTATGCTTGTCCCCGCCAAAGTGGATAATCAGCTCATCGGGAAAAACAACATTTTCCACCGTCGTCTCTTCACCAAGCGGCTCCGCATTAATGTAGTCCTGCTCCGTCCGTACCGTAGCCCCAAGCCCTGGCATGCTGTAAGCGAGGAAATAGCTTTGTATGAGGCTGAAGGCGACCAAAAAAATTAATAGCATCGTTTTCGCCCGTTCCATTAGCTTCGCTCACCGTCCTCTTCCAGCATCGGCAGCGTGAACGTAACCGTCGTCCCGACATTCAGCTCCGAATCAAGCGAAATCGTGCCGCCATGCGCTTTGACGATTTCCCGGGCAATGGACAAGCCGAGCCCTGTTCCGCCCATATTGCGCGAGCGGGCCTTGTCTACGCGGTAGAACCGATCGAAGATCTTTTGCAAATCCCGTTTCGGAATGCCAATTCCCGTATCCTTTACGCTAATCGCGATTAGCGATTGCTCCTGTTTGCGGGCACTCAGCTGAATTTTGCCGCCGTCCAGCGTATATTTAATCGCATTGGAAAAAAGATTATCCAGCACCTGATCAATCTGATCCCGGTCCAGCCAAGCCTCTTTCAGCTCGCTATCGACCTGAATAGAAGCCCGAATCGATTTCTGGCGCAGCTGGAACGAGAACCGATCCGCCACCTCGTCGAGCATGTCGTGGATGTTCGTCTGCCTGCGCCGCATAGGCGCCTGATTGGAATCCAGCCGTGACAAATGCAGCAGGTCGGATACGAGCCGAATCATTCGCTCCGTCTCATTGCTGATAACGCCGACGAAACGCTCTGACAGCTCCCGCTCGGCTAGCGCCCCGTCATTCAGCGCCTCAGCATAGCTCTTGATCGTCGTCAGCGGCGTCCGCAGCTCATGGGAGACATTCGCAACGAACTGCCTGCGCGACTGCTCCAGCTTCTCCTGCTCGGTGACATCCTGCAAGACGACAATGGTACCCGTCGTCCCTTTATCCCGGCGGTGAATAGGCGTAAAGGTGACGCGCATTATCCCTTCCGCCTCATCCATTTCCGATTCCTCGCCCCGATCAAGAATGAGCGTCTGCTCCTTGCCCTGCCGCAGCTCGTCCAAGCGCTGCTGAGGCAGCGACAGCAGCTCGGTCAGGCTGCAATTTTCGCAGCTTTTGCGATCAAGCATTTCCAGCGACCGCCGATTCCAGACGATGACCTTCCCGTGCTCATCCGCTGCAATAACGCCATCGCTCATATTCGAGAGAATGGAATTCAGCTTCTCATTCTCCTCTTCATTGACCGACAGCGCCTCCTTCAGCCGGATCGTCATATCGTTAAACGCCATGCTGAGCCGCCCAATTTCGTCATCGCCCAGCACCGGCACCTTGAAATCGAACTTCCCTTCAGCGACCGCTGCCGCCTGCCGGGTCAGTCCTTGAATGGGGCTCGTGATCGTATGGGCAAGCAAAATGCCGAGCACCCCCGTCAGCCCCAAAGCGAGGAGCGTTCCCGAGAAAAAAATCTGATTGACCCGGTTCACCGTGTCATACAGGCTGTCCATCGACGCGACCATATAGACCGCGCCGAGCACATTGTCATTGTCGTTGCCTGTTACCGGCAGCGCAATGATCTTTTTCCGGACATTATTTTCGTCAATGATCTCTTCCTCGTTCTCTGGAATGCCGACCAATGCCCGGCTCACCGCGAGCGACGGATTTTTCTTGCCTACATACGATTCCGGCACCTGAACAGACGTCGCAACGATCTTGCCATTCGCATCGAGCACCTGCACCTCTGTGCCGCTTATGCTGAACAAGTTGCGAACGACGAGGCTGAGACCTTCCGCGCTTTCCACATTCGTATCCAGATCGCCGCCTGGCTTGATCGACAAGTGGCGCGCCGCCAGCTTGGACAAAATATCGGCCTGCTCCTTGAGGTTGTTCGTGAAGCTGTCCGTCAGCGACGTCTTGACCGTGCTGATGAAATAGACGCCAATCAACTGCATCGCCACCAGAATCAGCAGCAAATAAATAATGACCAGCTTCACCTGGATCGTGCGAAAAAATCGCCGCACCATCATACGTAACCGTAACCTCCCGGCTTCGTGCTTCGCATCATATAACCCAGCCCGCGCCGTGTCATAATGAACTCCGGCCTGCTCGGATCATCCTCGATCTTCTCACGCAGCCTGCGGATTGTTACATCCACCGTCCGCACGTCGCCAAAATATTCAAAGCCCCATACCGCCTGCAGCAAATGCTCCCGCGTCATGACCTTGCCGCTGTTGCGCGCCATATAATAGACAAGCTCGTATTCCCGGTGCGTCAAATCAAGCGGTTGGTTGTCCTTGTAGACGACATACATATCGGTATCAATGAACAAATTAAACAGACGCAGGCCCTGCTTCTCCTGCTGTTCGTCCTGTCCTCCATCCGAGCCTCCCGCACTTACCGTAACCTCCGCCGACTTCTGCTGCCGTCTTAGATGAGCCTTCACTCGGGCCAGCAGCTCGCGGGTGCTGAACGGCTTCGTCACATAATCATCCGCACCAAGCTCAAGGCCCAGCACCTTATCGATTTCCGTATCCTTCGCCGTCAGCATAATGATCGGCATATGCAGCTTCGCGCGAACCTCGCGGCACACATCCATGCCATCCTTCACCGGAAGCATCAGGTCGAGCAGCATTAAATCCGGTTTCTCTGCAAAAGCAAGCTCCACAGCCTGTCCGCCATCGAAAGCACAAATAACCTCGTAGCCTTCTTTCTCCAAGTTGAACTTCAATATATCTGCAATCGGCTGTTCGTCGTCGACCACTAAAATTTTACCGTGCATCGTCACACCGCCTGTCGCTTCCTAATTCTGATCTGTTTGAAATAGCAATACTATCTTACCATACTGCCATACCCAGTTCCCAATTAAAGTTCCTTCATGCGCCTGAGTAGAAAATAAGAAGAGGAGCGCCCCCGCAAGCTTTCGCTTCGGCTGCACTCCCCCTGATGGTATAAGTCCGATTATAAATATTTCAACGGGTTTTGAAGCTCTCCGTCTTTATGAATTTCAAAATGAAGGTGGACGCCGTAAGACCGTCCCGTGTTCCCCATAATACCTAGTGTATCGCCTTTTTCTAATATATCGCCTACGCTGACGCTAATCGAATCAAGATGCCCGTACAGCGTTTCATATCCGTTCTTATGGTCAATAATGACTACGTTGCCGTAGCCGTTCTTCGTGCCCGCAAAACTAACAACGCCATTGTCAGCTGCTGTAATCGTTTTGCTGCCCGTCATGTCGATGCCTTTATGCATCCGTCCCCAACGCTGTCCGAACGTGCTGGACACCGAATAGCTCGATACTGGAGAAGAGAATAAACCCGTTCCTTCACCCAAAATGACCTTCGTGCCCTTCATCATAACGGTTGGAATAGCTTCCGTAATCACCTGCTGGTCTACCAGCTCTTCGCTGATTAGGTAACCATTCTCTTTCACGATTTTGTAGGTCAGGCTCTTGGAGCCGCTGACGCCTGCGCTGATCAGCTTGGATTCTCCAACGCGCATGTCATCATTTTTCTGAACCTCGGTTGGCGGGTCGATTGTTACGATCTCCGTCAAATTCTCGGTTGTCCGGACAGAAAGCTCCGGCTGGCGAACCGTAAGATCCAGCACATCTCCAACCTTGATCATATCATCTTCAATGCCTTTGTTATTCTCATAAATTACTTGAGGTGAAATATCAAATTTCTGAGCGATACAACCGACGCAATCACCTTGCGCTACCGTATATTTCGTTGGTTTAATTGTGCCCTCTACGAGCAGCTTGTACATATCATTGTCTGAGACAATGTCGCTAAGCGAAGTCGATACCGCATCCGTCTCCACCTTCTCTACGAAAGCGACATCCGTCAGTTCCTTGCCTGCCTTAGGTGTATTCTTGTCCACCTCTGCTTCCTCTGATGAAAAAGCGAGTGCGCGAACCTTCGTTGATTCCTTCTCCGCCTTCTCTTCCGGTGCATATTTGCTCTGCACACGTGCCAGTACGGCATCTGCTGCTTCTTGGTTCTTCACAATACCGATTACTTTGCCATTTACCTTCACCTCTACGCCAACAGCGTGGGTTGTAAGCAGGCCTTCCAGCTTCGCAAGCGTCTGCTGCGTATTCGGGACACCTTTGTATGCACTTGTACTCGTATATGTAAGTTGACCTGATTCCAACAAGATTGGAATATCCGGCGTTGCCTGCTGTGCTTCGGATGCCTTCTGCTCAAGCAGCGCCCCAACCTCCAGCGGACTGCCGACCGTCCCTACTTCGGTGCCGTTCATATATAAGTGATAATAGTCATTCGTGTTAGCCTTAATATATTGTATACCGCCAATTCCGACTGCTGCCAAAATCGCGATAATTCCGCCTGCAAGGATGATAGGTTTCTTATAGTTAGTAGCTGCTGCTGTTGTCGATGTCGCTTGCACTGCTGCGGTCGGTTGCTGATTGATGCCTTTCGAGTCTTGTGTTCGGAATTGCCGAAAGAACTGAATGGATGTATTCCACGCCTTTCGGATCCGACCCGTTGCCCTAAAATCGGTCATGATCGTCTCCTTCTCGCCTTAATGCCGCTATCTTAATTAGGTCTTCCGATTCATATCAGGGCCCTTTGTCCCGTTAGAACACCCGACTATTACTTTAACATAGCCTTAACACGAGGAGCAACCTCTCCGAATACCGCCTAATATTAATATTTCTTCAGAATACTCATAATTTGCTCGTATTCTTCCTTGCTCAAATGCTGGGCAATGACCTGTTGAAGCTCTGTAAGCTCTTGATCTGTAAGGCCATTTTCCATGTAGCCGGATATCGTCTGCCAAGCTTCTTGGGGCAGCTTGGTCATTAATAATCCGAACAGCTCTGTCTTGTCCGTGTCGCTCATTTGGCTTTTGACCTGGTTCAACTGATCCGTCGTAACCGCTGTTTCCGTACCGTCAATGGAAGAGCCATCTGTACCCGGCTCCGACTCTACTAAAGGCTGCTCTCCATCCACTTCTTCCGTACCGCCGTTCGTCGTACCACTACCCTCTGTACCGCTTTCCGTACCGCCTGCGCCTATACCTAAGGCCGCACCGCCGCCCGCTTTCGTCCCGCCGCCAATGCCCATATCGGTAAGCGGCGGCTCCGATTGCTGACCGAAAGCATCGATGGCAAGCGGGGAATCTTCCCCTGCCGCTGCGCCCTCGCCTGAGGAAACCTCTCCGCTGGGCTTCTGAGCTCCCGTCTCTCCTTGCTCAGCCGAGCTGCTGCTGCTCGCCCCTGAGCCATCCTTTCCAGCCTGCGAGGCGCCAGACTGCCCCTTGGAGCCGCCTGTATCCGCCATCAGCGGATCAGCGCCCCACATTTTTCCCCATAATCCAGTCAGCGCCATTGGCTTTACTTCCAAAGGCAAATTATATTGCTTCAAAATCGTATCCACGTAACTGCTCACAATATAGCCCGTCGTCCAAATCGACAAAAAGCTTATAATGATTCCTGCTGCCACCGTTTTCGCCAGCCACCCTGTCATCTTCCACATGCTCTTCACCTTGCCCTTCCTGCTTGACCTATCCGCATATTGGTTTCTTTTACCATTATAGACAAGAGAAAGGGCACATAACCGCTGCTCAGCGCTGAGAGGCCCTTTTATTCAAGAGAATTGGGCTGTGCCAGACTAGCCAGCATAGCGAGCAGCTGCTGCTTCGTGTCTTCATCCGTAATAACGCCTTCTTTGTCCATCTTGAGGGCGATATGCGGAATCATGACTATGCCTTGATCCACGATAATCGCATTAATCATATTCAGCGTGAGCAGCAGCGAAGCATTGGCTTTATCCCCGCCCATTGGTGATGGCGATGCCGTGACAACCGCCACTCTTTTGTTGACGAATTCGCCAGAGGACACGATCCAGTCGAGCGCATTTTTCAAGGAGCCCGGGACACCATTCCCGTATTCAGGTGTACAGATGAGAACACCGTCTGCCTCCTTTAGCTGTTTTCGCAGCTCTCTAACCGCTGATGGCCCTTCCTCTACATCCAGATCAGGATTAAAATGCGGAAGCTCGCTCAGCCCGCTGTAAACGCTGAAACGTACAGGCTCCGCAGCCAGTCCGATAATCGCGCTCATAAGTGCCGTATTGGAAGACTTCGCACGCAAGCTTCCCGAAATCGCCAAAAGCTGAATATCCTTGCTCATTCCACATCATCCCTTTTCATTTATTGTGAAAAAAAAGAAAGAAGACAGCATTCGCAGCTGTCTTCTTATTTGTTATCCGTCTAGCGGATTCGTCTATTTGTAAATAGCTACAACCGGATTTGTCTGCTCGCGGTTGCGGCCGACTGAGAAAATCGCAATCGGAATACCTGTCAGCTCCGAAACGCGGTTCAAGTAATTGCGCGTGTTCACTGGCAGATCATCCAGCGTTTTTGCGCCAGAAATATCCTCGGACCAGCCTGGAAGCTCCTCATATACCGCTTCGCAATCCGCAAGCATTTTCAGGCTTGCTGGATAGTGCGTAATGATTTCTCCATTATATTTGTAGCCTGTGCAAATTTTAACCGTTTCAATGCCTGTCATAACGTCGAGCGAGTTAAGCGACAAGCCTGTAATTCCGCTAACACGGCGAGCATGGCGTACAACTACACTGTCGAACCAGCCTACACGGCGCGGACGGCCAGTAACCGTACCGTACTCGTGACCTTTATCGCGAATCAAATCGCCGATTTCATTGTTTTGCTCAGTTGGGAATGGACCATCGCCAACACGTGTTGTATAGGCTTTAGCTACGCCGATAACTTGCTGGATTTTCGATGGGCCTACGCCAGAACCGATACATACGCCGCCAGCGGATGGATTGGACGAAGTTACGAATGGATATGTACCTTGGTCAATATCCAGCATAACGCCTTGCGCGCCTTCAAACAGCACCTTGTTGCCAGCATCAATCGCATCATTCAGGACAACGGATGTGTCCGTTACATACGAGCGAAGCACTTCAGCATAAGCGAGGTATTCCTCAACGATGCTGTCGGCATTCAGCGGCTCGCCGCCGAATACTTGCTCAATCACTTGGTTTTTCTCGACAACAAGGCGGCGCAGCTTCTGCTCAAACTCTTCTGCATCCATCAGGTCGGCGATCCGAATGCCGTTGCGAGCGGCTTTATCCATGTAGCAAGGACCGATGCCTTTGCCCGTTGTACCAATTTTATTATCGCCTTTGCGCGTTTCTTCCAATGCATCAAGTACGATATGATAAGGCATAATGACATGGGCACGATCGCTGATTTTCAAGTTTTCAGTCGAAAACCCGTTTTCTTGAATATAGTTAATTTCTTCAATTAGCGCTTTAGGGTTAATAACCATACCATTACCGATGACACACACTTTATTGTGATTAAAAATACCCGAAGGTACCATCGTTAATTTATATTTCTTATTGTCAATGAGAATAGTGTGTCCGGCATTGTTACCGCCTTGATAGCGAGCGACGACGTCGGCGCCTTCCGCCAGATAATCGGTAATTTTGCCTTTTCCTTCGTCTCCCCACTGCGTACCAACCACAACAACCGTAGACATAAACATACCCCCGTCCGGTGTATAGACACACCGAAATTTACTGTTCTTCTATTGCACCGGTTTTCCCTTACTTACGAGAACAACGGGTGACACACGAAGACAGCAATATTAGTGTAGCAGTACCCGAAATAGAAGTCAAACTAAAAACGAACAATTGTAGAAAGAGCTCTACAATTGTTCGGATATCATTAGGATGCCTGCGATGGATCCTCATGAGAACGGTCCAAGCTGACGAATTTATTGAAATTTTTCAGAAACACCAGCTCGACCGTACCAACGGGTCCATTCCGCTGCTTGGCAATAATAATCTCGATAATATTCTTTTTCTCCGATTCCTTATCGTAATAATCATCCCGATAAAGGAAGGATACAATGTCGGCATCCTGCTCAATCGAACCGGATTCCCGAAGGTCGGACATCATCGGACGCTTGTCCTGACGCTGCTCAACGCCCCGGCTGAGCTGCGAAAGCGCAATAACCGGCACTTCAAGCTCACGGGCAATCTGCTTCAGTGTACGGGAAATTTCCGATACTTCCTGCTGCCGATTTTCCCCTGCCTTGCCGCGGCCGGAAATAAGCTGGAGGTAATCGATCAAAATCATGCCAAGCCCGCGTTCTTTCTTGAGACGGCGGCATTTCGCACGAATTTCAGCGACCGTTATGCCGGGTGTATCATCAATAAAGATCTGCGCCTCGGATAAGGCGCCAATCGCCATCGTCAGCTTTTCCCAGTCGTCACCCTCCAGAAAGCCTGTCCGCATCCGGCCCGCGTCCACATTCGCTTCCGCACAAATCATCCGCTGCACAAGCTGTGCAGCCGACATCTCCAGACTGAATATGGCGACCGTCTCGCGTGCGCGAACACCGACATTTTGGGCAATATTCAGTGCGAAAGCCGTCTTACCAACGGAAGGACGGGCTGCAACAATAATGAGATCGCTGCGTTGGAAGCCGGACGTCATTTTGTCCAGATCGACAAAGCCCGATGGAATGCCTGACGTTCCGCCTTTGTTCATATACAAGTGCTCGACCTTCTCGAACACTTCCATCAGCACATCGCGGATGGAAATAAACCCGCTGCTGGAGCGCCGATTGGAAATTTCGAGAATTTTCTGCTCCGCATCGCCCAGAAGCGCACCTACCTGCTCCGTTCCGGCATAACCTTCGGTTACGATATTCGTAGCCGTGCGGATCAGACGACGCAGCAAGGATTTCTCCTCTACGATCTGCGCGTAATAATCGACGTTCGCTGCCGTTGGAACGGAGCTGGCCAGCCGTGCCAAATAAGACACGCCGCCAATTTCGTCGAGCAGCTGCTGATCCTGCAAATGCGCAGTGAGCGTAACCAGATCGATCGGCTGATTATTCTCAGCCAGCTCAATCATCGCTTCATAAATACGCTGATGGGGGCCGCTGTAAAAATCTTCACTGCGAAGACGCTCCATAGCTGTAATCAGCGCTTCCGCCTGCAGCAGCACGGCACCGATAACGGCTTGCTCCGCCTCCATGTTCTGCGGCGGAACACGATCAAACTTCAGCTCTGTACTCATCATTTCCCCCTATAACTATTATTCCTCAGTTGTTTGCACGCGCAGCTTGGCTTTCACTTCAGGATGCAGCTTCACAAGCACTTCCGTCATGCCAAGTGTACGAATGGGCTCTTCCAGCTCAATTTTACGTTTGTCGACCTTAACACCTTGTGCAGCCAGCTGCTCTCCGATTTGCTTGGATGTGATGGCACCGAACAAACGGCCGCCTTCGCCAGCCTTCGTCTTCAGCACGATCGTCATTTCCTCCATCTTCTTCGCAAGCGTCTTCGCATCTTCCTTCTCCTGCGCTTTACGCTTCTGCTCGGAAGCATTTTGTACTTCGAGCGTCTTCAGATTGCCGTCTGATGCCGGTTTTGCCAGTCCTTTAGGAAGTAAAAAATTACGCACATAACCTTCGGATACATCTTTAACCTCGCCTTTTTTCCCTTGTCCCTTAACATCTGCCAAAAAAATTACTTTCATTCAAATAACCCCTCTTCCTTATCAATTTCTTTTAGTACCGCTTTAAGCTTCTCCGCTACTTCACTAACGGTGCCTTCAAGCTGGGCGGCAGCATTCGTTAAATGCCCGCCTCCGCCCATTCTTTCCATCACGACCTGCACGTTCATGTCGCCAAGCGAACGTGCGCTTATGCCGATTAAGCCGTCTGTTCGCTCGCCAACGACGAACGATGCCAAAATATCCGTCATATTGAGCAGCGTATCTGCCGCTTGTGCAATTAACAGCTGGCTTACCTTGCGGCCCGGATCGGTTACAGCAATCGCGATATGCTCATAATGCACGCTAGCATGCTTAATAATTTCCGCCTTGCGTACGTACTCTTCCAAATCTTCCTTCAGCATCCGCTGCACAAGCATGGAATCCGCGCCGTTGCGACGCAGGAACGATGCTGCCTCAAACGTCCTGGCGCCAGTGCGAAGCGAGAAGCTCTTCGTATCTACCGTAATGCCAGCAAGCAGCGCAGTCGCTTCCCGCACATCAAGCACGATGCGATCCGCAATGTATTGCAGAAGCTCCGCTACCAGCTCGCAAGTGGAGGACGCATAGGGCTCCATGTAGACCAGAATCGCATTCGCAATAAACTCCTCACTGCGGCGGTGATGGTCAATGACGACGATTTTCCCATGTGCTCCAATAAGCCGCGGTTCCTTCACCATCGACGCCTTGTGGGTATCGACGACAACCGTCAGCGTCTTATTGTTCGTCATGGACATCGCCTGCTCCGGCGTAATGAACCGTTTGGAGAAACGCTCATCCTCGCGCAGCATCTCCATCATTTTCTGAATGGAAGGGTTGATGCCTTCCAGCACAATGAAAGCTTCCTTGCCGAACATTTGCGCCGCCTTCGTAATCCCAATAGCTGCGCCGATTGCATCCATATCCGGCATCTTGTGGCCCATGATGATAATATTGCCGCTTTCCTTAATCAAATCTCTAAGCGCGTGCGCCACGACGCGAGCCCGAACACGGGTCCGCTTCTCGACCGCATTGGACTTGCCGCCATAGAAGGACTGCCTGCCGCCGATTTTGACAGCTGCTTGATCGCCGCCGCGCCCAAGAGCAATATCAAGGCTGGATTGCGCCCACTGGCCCAGCTCGACAATGCTCTCTGCCTCAGCAGCAAAGCCGATGCTGAGCGTCGTCGGGATTTTCTGATCGCAGGTCAGCTCGCGAACTTCGTCGAGCAGCACAAACCGGGATTGCTCCAGCTGCCTAAGCGTCCTGAGGTTCGTGATGAGCAAAAACCGGTCTGAGGTCAGCCGCTTAATATGAAGCTGATAACGCTGCGCCCACTCGGTAATCTCGGTCGTAACCTTGGACAACAGCGCCGAGCGCTGGTTGTCATCCATGCCCTGTGTTACTTCATCCAAGCTGTCAATCATGACGATGCCCAGTGCCAGCTTCTCCTCTTCATATTTCTTGGAGAGATGCCACAGCTCGGTAATATTTTTCACGTACAAAATGCGCTCTTCCGGCTTGAAAATCAGCTGAAAAACATAGTTTCCCACTATAACCTGCTGCTCTGCCTCGCGTTCCTTGTCCTTCGTCTGGTGCAAGGAGGGAAACAGCTCTGCGATGGTCTGCCCTACGACAGAATCATGGCCCAAAATCTCAGCAATATAAGGGTTATGCCATTCGACCGTCTTGTCTTCATTATACAATATAATACCGAAAGGAAGCTCGCTAATCACATCATTGCCGGCCTTCTTTACCCGGTAAGAAATCGTACCTAAATACGTTTTTAAATCTTTGCGGAACGCCCGCTCCGCTAGAAAACCATATACGCTGAAACCGATCATAAACAGCAGAGCAATAAGCCCGATTCGCCATTCGAACCAAGCAAGGGCTGTCGTCATAACCGCCATAATAGCGAAAGCCGCCAACTGATGCATGCCATGCCAGCGAACAACTAAAAACTTTGGCATTTCCTGATCGCTCCTGTGCTAGGATTTCTTCGTAAATGACTTACGGATAGGGAAAGCAGCATCAAGCACACCGATTAAGCTCAGTGGCGAGAAAAGCAGTACAGGTATTGCAATAAGAACTGGTATAGCCGGGTTCCATTTGCGCTCATGGGCCAAATAGAAGAAGAAACCGACGGCTTGGATTGCAAAAGCGAGCCTCAGCAGCGGCAGTAAATTCAGCACGGCTACTCCCAAGAATGACTTGCTGTCTGGACTGACAAACAGGCTGAGAATGTAAACAATCACATAATAAATGACTAATACCCGCGGCAGCATCCAATCTTTCGCCAGTGGCATTCTCGGTACCTCTATGCCCGAGGATACAAGCACACGCCGCGAAATATATTGGGTAACAACAGCGTAGAAGAACGATACGCTAATAACAGCGAGCGGAATCGTATTCAGCATCATTTGAATGAGCATCTCGGTATACTCATCGCTCCATTCCGCAGGAAGCAGTGGCTGCAATTGTGGATCGCTAAATACGGAGCGGACAAAATTGCCCATTTCGCTAGTCAGAGACAAATCTAAAATCACTTCAAAAGCTGCAAATTCCATCAAAAACAGTACAAGCAGCGTAATAACCGTTCTTGACAGCACTTTATGTGCAGGCAGCTGCTTCTTGAACATATGCCCCATCACTATAGAAGGAACAAGGAAAAACAAACCGATAATTAACGCTGGAGCTCCTAATATGAGGAAGGACACTACCCATACCGGCAGCATATGCAGAATGAACCCACGCGCGGGAAGCGCTGTGTACAACACCACATAAGGAACCATAAGACACAAGATGGTCAAAATATTAAGAACAGGTACAGCTATGGACAATAACAGGAGCAGGGCTACCGCGCTCCATAAAACAGATTTCATACCGGTCTTCAAACCGTTCACCTCTTGCACATGTATATTCGTAAATCTAGCCGCCATGCTTGCCAGACCCCATTATATCACAAATAAGCTTCACCGCATCCAACAAGCGTAAACGGCATGGCCTTACTTTGTAGGCCGTGCTCGTTTCGCGATGAAATAGAAGCCTATTTAGGAGACCGTGCTCGTCTCGCGATGAAATGTTAGGACGTGTATGCCAACGTAAGCGAGCCAGATGCTGATCGAATGTAGCGTCAAATGTCATCCCTCTACTACTTGCCCTGAAAAAAGATAAACTTGGCGGACACAGCAGCCGTTATTTCAACAAAATCAGAGGTAAGGATACGGCCTGCGGACTCAGGAGCAGCTAATGAGCTGCAATTAGCCACTTTGACAGGGTAATGAGGGCAATAACGGCTTTCCTGTCCGCTTACGTCCTGAAACTGGATTAAAAGCCGGAATAGCGGAAACTCAGTCCGGCAAAATAAAGTAAGCGTTCCAGGCTATTTGATCTCAGCAACAGTGATCTCACCACAATCATATGCTGCGGTGCACTAATCAAGGAGCAGCAGACTGAATCTGTTTTGCATATTTCAAGCGTAAACGGCATGGCCTTACATTGATAAAAGGCGGAGAGCCGCTGCTCTCCGCCTTCTTTGAAATAGACTATGCCTCAATCGCAATTGCGCTTTGCATAATCGTCTGACAATAATCAATAATTTCACTTCGCCGCACAATGCCAATAAAATGCTCGCTGTCATCAACGACCGGCACAAAGTTTTGTACCTTCGCCAGCATAATGAGGTCTTCCATGTTCGCGTCAATTCGAACCGAGCGGTGACTGAGCCGCAGCGGAACGTCCGCCAGCTTGACTTTATTCGTCATTTCGAAAGTCAGCTCCGGCCTATTTTTCATGAACCATAATAAATCGCCTTCTGTGACAACACCTGCATATTCGCCCTCAGCGTTAATAATCGGTACGGCTGTGTAACGGTGATGCTCCATTTTCTCCAGCGTCTGCCTAAGTGTTGCGTCATGTGTTACCGTTACGACTTCCTGCTTGGGCAGCAGGAAAAACGCAATGTTCATCCGTCAATCAACTCCATTTCTTCCTTCGCTTACCGCCCTGAGACTGCCCGCAGTCTACTCGGCGTCGCTTGCGCTGGACAATGAGCCAACCGGCTTTTGCAATTTCGAGGTGTACTCATCCGGCATGATTAAATCCTGCTTCGCCGTATCTGGGTTCAGCCAGCTGCCAATCATCGCCTGCGTCTTGGACAAATCGTCTTTATCTGCAAAATAATACCATGCGCCGCCATTCGTCAGCCTGTGTCCCTCGCCTTTCAGCGTATGGCTGTATATCGTGCGGTTATCCTGTTGCAGCAGCTGCTGCGCCAGCTTAATCATTTGGTCAGGCTGGATGTCCGTACTGAAGTTTTCGCCCATAATGTCAATCAGGTCAGGGATTTTGCTCCATTGACCGACCTCTGATGCTTTATCCAGCAGCTGATTCAGAAAAATTTGATGTCTTCCCGTACGGCTCATATCGCCTCCGGCATCTTCACGGTAACGAACGTAATTCAGCGCATCATTGCCATTATATACATCCTGACCGCCTTTCACGACAAATTTTTCGTGATCGGGATCTTTATTTACTATATCTTCTGCAATCGGCAGGGAAATCCCTCCCATTGCATCAATAACAGCACGAAAACCCTGAAAATTAATAGCCGCATAATAGTTAATAGGCTGATCAAATAGATTTTCGACCGTCTCAATTGCCATCTTGGCACCACCAAATGCGTACGCATGCGTAATTTTGTCCTCTTTATTTTTACCCACAATTTCCGTATACGTATCACGAGGGATAGATACCATGAGAATAGCACCGTCCTTCGGACGTATGACCGTGTAGATCATCGTATCCGATCTTCCTGTTTCCTTGCCGCGCTGGTCGACGCCAAGCAGCATAAGTGCGAACGGATTCGTATTCATATTGCCGACTTTAATAGGTTCGCGGCCTTCTATTGGTTTATAGGTTTGCTCCAGCCCAGTAGCAACCTGATCAGAGAGAAACCAGTTGAAACCCAGCATAGCAAGCGCTCCGCGATTAAAATAACCCGCCGTTCCAAGCACGAGCACCGCTGCGCACAGCGTATATATCCATTTCTTCTTTTTGGTCCAATTTGACATTTCCCTAACTCCTAACTATTAAGGTTATAGTGCTTCAGAAGCACACTCACCATCATAAACGACAACCTTGAGCCATAAGTTACAAAACTTTTACAAGACTTTGCTACCAATTGATGAATTCTAGCGAGTTTTGGCAGGAATAATAGTGGGTAAGGAAGAATATAGTATAACGCACCATTCATTTTTCTAATCAGAAAGGATGACCTTCACAAATGCAACAAATCAATCAACCTGATCAATCCTCAACTGGGCTCGATCCTAAGGTCGCAGCGCTGCTTTGTTATGTGTTGAGCTTCGTGTCTGGGATTATATTTCTGGTATTGGAGAAAAATAGCCGCTTTGTGAAATTCCATGCCATGCAATCGATTATTACATTCGGCGGCTTGTTCGTGGTCATGATGGTACTGAACATCATTCCGATTATCGGCACACTGATTAGCGGGTTGCTTGGTATTGCTGGGTTCGTCCTCTGGATCTTCCTAATGCTTCAAGCTTACCAAGGCAAGCAATTCAAACTACCTTACGTTGGCGACATCGCCGAGAAGCAAGCTGCACAATTCAAGTAAAAGGTACAAGGTGAGACGGCTGTCGCCATCCTTTGACGGCGCGGCGCGTTTCATTCCGAGAAAAATAAGGCTCCCATCCGCTTAAAGGATAGGAGCCTTATTGTTTACCCGCCTTGCACGTAAGCCTGAGCAGGCGCTGTGAGCCTAATCGGACATGTCTCCTGCTGCACGGTTACCGATGCAGAAACAAAGTCGCATTCAAATAACGGCGGGCCAGCGAGTGGAAATACGCCGTCTGGATCGAAATTGCCGCAATGAACAAAATATTGCGAAGCGCCTCCGACTGATCGTTCGTCAAATCCGGCAGCTTCCGGGCAAAACGGTCCGCCGAAGCTTTAATCGCATTTTCCGTCAATGCATCCTGCTTGCTGCCACCCTTTACATGGCCGAATGTATCCAGAAGCTGATCATTGTTCGCATCAAGCTCTTCAAACATGGCCGAGTAAGACGCATACAACTCAAGCGGACCAATCAGATCGGCCGATTCATCCTCCGGCTTAATGAATAAAATCTCAAGCAGCTTGCGAATCGACTCAAAATCGAGATTCGACTTCAAATCATCAATGACGAACAAAAGCGCCGCTTGATTCAATGAATATTTTTTACCCATTTTTGGACAATCGAAATAAACCTTAAAATCGCGCTTCACCCAATTCTGCATAGAGGTAATAGACATGTTGGAATACTCCACCATATGGCCGAGCGTAGCGATTTCCTGCAGTGAGAAGCCTCTCACCTCATTGCCTTTTATCATCTTCTCCAGAATGGGGGGAAGGGCCGTGGATAAGAAGGCGGGCAGAGAAGCTCCGGCTTCCAATGCATCGCGGTGCGTCTTCTTCCAAGCATCCTGCAGCACCTGCAGAGGACGATGTCCATCCTGTCCATCCAGCGCCATCAGCAGGCAAGCCATTTCTTTTCGAGTAAGCGTGAAAGACTCCATATCGCTTTCCTCCTACTTGTACTGAACCATTTCAAGTTCGAATGAACTTATCATACGCCTGCGATATAGGAATGTAAAGACGCGATAATAGCCAATAATATCAACATTTTTCGCATTTTTGCCTGTAATTTGCCTCATATGGCCTGCTAACAACGAATGGCGAGATTGCATATTGACCCTAGAGTTCGGTATATTAGTTCATAAGAACTTAAAATTCATTTAAAAAGGATAGTGAAAAGTAGACATGGGTATAGGACTTAATCTGTTATTGATTGCATTATTAATTGTGATGACTGCCTTTTTCGTGGCAACGGAATTTGCTGTTATCAGGCTCCGGGCAAGCCGGGTCGATCAATTAGTGCTTGAAGGCAAGAAAAACGCTCTTGCCGTACAACAGGTTACAAGCAATTTGGATGGTTATCTGTCGGCCTGTCAGCTTGGTATTACCATTACAGCTCTCGGGTTAGGTTGGCTGGGTGAACCGACAGTGGAGAAAATCCTGTTCCCTCTTTTTCAACAGCTTAGTATAAGCAGTGAAGTCAGTCACATATTGTCCTTTATTATTGCTTTCGCTTCCGTTACATTCCTGCACGTTGTTATTGGTGAGCTTGCTCCGAAGACGTGGGCAATTCAAAAAGCTGAGTTTATCAGCTTCACAGTAGCAAAGCCAATCATTTTGTTCTACAAAATTATGTATCCTTTCATCTGGGTACTGAACGGCTCCGCTAACGCGCTTGTGCGCATGTTCGGTCTGAAGCCCGTTAAAGAACATGAAGATGCTCATAGCGAAGAAGAAATTCAGATTATTCTGAATGACAGCTACCAGAGCGGCAAAATCAACAACACGGAATATGGCTACGTGAGCCGCATTTTCGCTTTTGACGAAATGCTCGCGAAGGAGATTATGGTGCCCCGCACCGATATGATCTGCCTGTATTCCAACAAATCGTTAGTTGAAAACATGGAAATTATTCATAAAGAACAATATACACGCTTTCCTGTCGCTCAAGACAGCAAAGACAACATTATCGGCATGATTAATACGAAGCAGATGTTTTTGCAATTCCATCATAATAAAGAGTTTGATTTCAAAAAGCTGATCCATCCTGTACTTACGGTTTCCGAAGTGCTGCCTGTCAAAACGCTGCTTAAGCGCATGCAGCAGGAGCAAGTTCATATCGCCATCTTGATGGATGAATACGGCGGAACATCCGGCCTTATTACGATTGAAGATATCTTGGAAGAAATCGTTGGCGAAATTCGCGATGAATTTGATGCTGACGAGCGCAAGGATATTGAGAAGCTGGAGGACAACTCCTACCTGCTAGACGGCAAAGTATCGCTCGACGAACTAAGCGAGCTGACAGGCATCAACCTGGAGCATGAGGAAGTCGATACGGTAGGCGGCTGGCTGTACAGTGAAATTCAAGATCCGCGCATCGGCAAGGAGCTCCATCACCTGAATATGCGCTTTATTATTCGCGAGATCGGCAAGCATAGAATCAAGAAGGTCGAGCTGATTATCGAAGCCAATGATATAGATTCACAGGTTGTAACAACCGCATAGGACTCATAAGTTAAAATCGGGGCGCTTCTCTTTATAATAGAGAGGCGCCCCGATTTATTTATATTCCCCTGCATGCTCCGTCGTCCTAATATTAGCTTGCTGTCTGCTCCCGCTTGAACAACTGCTTCATCAGCGGCGGCGTAACCAGCGTTGTCACCATAATGACGAGTACGACCGGAGTAAAATAAGCCTGCGGCAGCAGGGCCGACTGCAAGCCCGATGCAGCGATAATAAGCGCTACCTCGCCTCTGGAGATCATTCCCGCACCAATTCCTATGGAAGAACGCATATTGAAGCCTGTGAGCCTTGCTCCGGCAGCAGCGCCGAACAGCTTTGTCAGTATAGCAACAATGGAAAGCAAGGCGATAAACAGCAGCTGCTCGCCGATTCCGGCAAAGGTAACGTTAAGTCCGATGCTGATGAAAAAAACAGGCACAAACAACGAATAGGCTATAGGCTCAATCTTCGTTTCGACCGTATGGCGAAGCGGTGTTTGCCCAATCGCAATTCCCGCAGCAAAGGCACCGATAATGCCAGCTACGCCCATTGCATCTGCGAAGTAGGCAAACCCAAAGCAGATAACAAGCGCAGCGCTTATCGCCGCCTCTGTAACCGGAAAGCGGGATAGCCGCTTCATGACGAAGGGCACCAGCCACCAGCTCGCAGCGATGACAACAGCAAAGAACAGAACTTTTTTCCCGAGCAGCAATGGAATAGATACATCTCCTCCTGAACCAAGCAAGCTCATGACAACAGCCAGCAAAACAACGACCACCACGTCATCTACAACCGCTGCTCCGAGTATGGTCGTGCCCTCTCTGGAGCTGAGCTTGTTCATCTCCTTCAACGTTTGGACCGAAATGCTGACCGAGGTCGCCGAGAGCAGCAGCCCGAGAAAGATCGCCTGCCCAGAGGATAAACCGAACAAGACAGCTGCTCCGTATCCACCGGCGAATGGCAAAATAATGCCCCCCAGCGCCACTGAAAGTGATGCTTTCCAGTCTTTACGCAGCTGCTCCAGATCCGTCTCAAGCCCTGCGATAAACATGAGCAGCAGCACGCCTATTTCTGAGAAATGAGCGAGCCAGTCGCTATTGTCGACCCAGCCAAGCAAAGCGGGACCGACGACTATTCCTGCAAGCAGCTTTCCGAGTACAGCAGGCTGACCCAGCTTAACGGTGATCGCCCCAGCGATTTTGGACACCGCAATAATTAGCATTAACGTTAAAATAAATTCCATTTCATCTTCCTCCTTTTGCAGCAAAAAAACGTAAAGAAGGAGCCCGCATATATACGGGCTCCTTACAAGCAGACAGAGAAATCCCGTTGTTGACAGACTCCTCCAAAAAACATCTTTTTATTCAATTACAAGCTCAATGCTTTTATTATACCTGAAATGAGCCTCTAAAACCATACTTTCAGCCTATTAACTTCAGCTCAAGCTCTCGCGCACCGCCTTCGGAAGCGACTTCACCACCAGCTCATAGGAGTGGGTGATCATGCTCTCGACCTCTTCCGGCTCCAAGCTGCCGTCCAGCAGCACCGTATTCCAGTGCTTCTTGTTCATATGGTAGCCGGGAATAACCGCCGCATGCTGCTCGCGTAAATTTTCCGCAATGATGGGGTCGCATTTGAGCGATATCGATTTCCGGTCGTCTGAAATCAGGGCAAACATCTTTCCTTCTACCTTCATAACCAACGCTTCCGGTCCGAAAGGATAATCTTCAAAAGCGCCCTTCTTGCCCAGGCAATATTCAACATAATGTTCCATAGCCGTTGTCCCCCTTTCTTTTTATCGTACCATCTTAAAGCAACAAAAATAAAGTTCCCGCCCAAACAGCTGCTGCCGTTTAAACGAGAACTTATTATGGTTATTCATAATTAAATTAGTAAACGAGCGAGAACAAGCCGTTAACGTGCGTCAAGTAACGAACGTTACTTGCTTCCTTCATCAGGGAAGCTGCAGTGCCTCTCAGACGAAGCTGGCTTGCGCCAATTGTTCCGATTGCATCTTTGCGGCCAAGGCTCGCAAGAACGCCGGAGTTAACGAATTCAAACGATTTTTGCGGCAAGCCTTTGGATTGCGCGAACAAGTTGTAGCCGATTGCTTCGCCCATTTGCCATGCGATTTGTGCACTTGGCGGATATGGACGGCCATCCGGGCTAAATACAACTGCGTTGTCGCCAGCCAGGTAAACTTCAGGATGCGAAGTCGATTGCAGGAACTCATTCACTGTCGCACGGCCACGGTTCACTTCGATACCGCAGTTTGCTACGACAGGGTTGCCTGTAACGCCGCCCGTCCATACGAATGTGTTAGCCACAAGCGTTTGACCGTCTTTCAAAATAACTTCGTTGCCTTTCACTTCTGTAACCGCAATACCCATCAGCAATTGAACGCCGCGTTTCTCAAGGCTTGCTTTCGCACGGTCAACAAGCTCTGAAGGGAAACCAGCCAGGATCGACGGGCCTGCTTCAACGTTGTATACCGATACTTCGCTGATGTTTACGCCGCTTTGCTCACACCATTTTGGCAGCATGTCGGCAATTTCACCGATCAGCTCAATACCAGTCAGGCCGCCGCCGCCAACAACGATCGTTGCGTCAGCTTTGTTTTTCGATTTTGCATACGCAGCAAGGCGCTCTTGAATGTGCGCGCTCACGCGGTTAGCTTCCTCAACCGATTTCAGCGTCAGGCTGTTCTCTTCAAGGCCTGGAATGCCGAAAAATGCCGTTTCGCCACCAAGAGCGATAACAAGCGTATCGTAGGAAGTTTTTGCACCGCTGGAAAGGTGAACTTGCTTCTGGTCCGGATCAATTTTGTCGACAGTGTCGATAACTAAATTGATGGATTTATCTTTGAACAGCTTCGTCAGCGGCAAAGCAACGTTGTTCTCATGAACGCCGCCAACAGCCAGACGATGCAATTCAGTTACGATTTGGTGCGATGGAATACGGTTAACAACGGTAATGCTTGCTTCCTCGGGGGATAAATGTTTGCGAGTTGTCAATGCGCTCAGCAAACCACCATATCCGCCACCCAAAATCAAAATATGCTTAGACATACTGTTCCTCCGTTCTCATTCTGATCCGATCTTAACGTTGTTTGTTGCGCTCAGCCAATACATCCAGGAACGATTGCGCGAAACGCAATGTTTGTTGAACCTGAGGATCTTTCAGCATTTTGAGAATGCCGAACAGACCGATTGTCGTAGGCTCTGCTTGTGCACGATCATTTGCTTCTACAGCAGCCGATGCAATGCCTTTAGCCTTGTCCGTAATCGGCTTAACGAATTCCTCAATACCATGCTTCATGTCGCCCATAAGCACTTGATCATTCGCCACAGTTGTTGCTACATCATAAGCTTTGGTCATCAAAG
Organism: Paenibacillus sp. FSL H8-0537; assembly: GCF_038051995.1. Taxonomy (NCBI): domain Bacteria; kingdom Bacillati; phylum Bacillota; class Bacilli; order Caryophanales; family Paenibacillaceae; genus Paenibacillus; species Paenibacillus sp. FSL H8-0537. The sequence goes on from NZ_CP150290.1 coordinate 6,977,976, forward strand.
TAACCATTTCAGCAAGCTTAGGCAAGCTTTCTACCAGCTGATTCAGCGAGCTTTGGATTTCCGGTTTAAGCAATTGCTCCAGAACGTCCAGTTCACTACGTACAGATCCCGTCTGTACTTCTTGCTCTGTTAATGTTTCCGACATACGAAAAATGCCTCCCTTGCGTTGTTTGTTGCATGATTAGTTAAACGCCGTTACAACGGCAAGCCGCCTCTGAAAAAAAAGCCTGAAATTGTGAAATGTTTCACAATAAGGGTGCATAATTAGAGGGACTTGACCACACTCATGTTCATTTTATTCCTTTGCGACAAAAACTGCAATTACAACTTTTAGATCCTTTATTATATTTTAATAAAAGGACTGCTTATGCCAGCAGTCCTCCGATTTATAATGCTTATATTATAGCTTAAAATCATTATCCGCATTCACTTCCTCCGCTGCGTAAAGCGGGGAACGCGCCTGCAGCCAATGGAAGAAATTCGTTGCGATAACCTTCAGCACCGCATAGCCTGGGACGGCTAAAATAATGCCCCCCAATCCAAACAAATTTCCAGCGGTCAAAATGACGAAAATAATCGTAATGGGATGAATCTTCATGCTTTTCCCCATAATTTGCGGAGAAATAAACTTTCCTTCAATCAGCTGGACAATGGTCCAGATCACAATCATTTTAAGCAGCATGACGGGTGAGGTTACCATCGCTACTATGAGAGCGGGCGTAATCGCGATAGCTGGACCCAGATACGGAATAATAGCTGTACAAGCAGCGATCAGCGCCAGCACCAGCGAGTACTCGAGCCCAATAATCAAATAACCGATATACAGCAGCAGGCCAATGCAGAAGCTCACAATAATCTGCCCTCTAATGTAGCTGCTGATTTGGCCGTTCATTTCGCCCATAATACGCTTCGTATGCGTCCTCATGTTCGTTGGCAGTATAGTAGCAATATAATCCGGCAGCTTTTTACCATCCTTTAATAAGTAGAATAGAATGAACGGCAGCGTGATGACTGCAAGCACAACATCTTTAAGCGCGCCAACGAAAGAACCAACACTTTGCCACACGCCATTTAGCAGCTCTGTTGCCCGCTTCGTAATATTGCCGCTCAAATCCGACGGATTTATATTGAGCCACCGCTCGATATCCCGCAGGTCGCCGCTGTGCATCAGCTCATCAAACTTCGTTCGCAGCTGATCCGCATAACCCGGTAAATTTTCGACCAGACCTACGACCTGTGTGCTTACAATTGGAATAACCACCGTCAGCAAAATCGTCAGCAAGCCTAAAATGACCGCAAAGATTACAAAAATGGAGTAAATGCGCGGAGCCTTCTTCGTCTCCAAATAGTCAACAATCGGATTTAGCAAATAATAAGCTACACCGGCTAAAATAATCGGCAGCAGCACCGTCTTGAACAATACGGTGAGCGGCGTGAACACGTAGGAGATTTTGCTCATGACGAAAATATTCAAACTTACCAGAAGCAGCACGAGCAGAAATATAACAAATTTATTATTTAAAATAAATTGTACAAACCGCTCTGTTCCTGTTTTAAAATGGTTCATCCGCTGTTCCTTCTTCCTGCTTTTGATGTTCTCAGCTTTCCGCGGTAATTTCCCCGGTACGGGTTAAATCATACCCTTCGATAGCTCCCAGCTCCTGCTTGAAGCTTTGCGACTGTAAAATGCGAATAACCGCATTAATGAAAACTTGATTGTCCGGCTTCTTCAACATAACCAAGTCATATTGCTCCTGAACAAGCGGAATATAGGTAACGCGGGAAACGTTCGCTGCAGCCCTCTCCGTTCCAATACCCACATCGGCCTCGCCTGACGCAATCTGCGCAGCTACTCCAAGATGATTCGTCTGCTCCTGGTCATAGCCCGTTATGGAGGCTGCCTGAATATGGTGCAGCCTCAGCTGCTCATCGAGCAGAACGCGTGCGCCGGCACCGCGCTCGCGGTTGATGAGGCGCAGTCCCGGCTTCGCCAAATCGGCCCAGCTTGCCAGCTTAAGCGGATTGCCCTTCTGCACGAACAAGCCTGCGCTTCTCTTCAGCAAATGCACAACGATATAAGGTGCTCCAATTAATAGCTTACGAATATAGGGAACGTTATATTCCCCTGTATCGCCATCCAGCAAATGCGTGCTGACAATGTCAGATTCTCCTCTATACATCGATACTAGGCTGTCCATGCTGCCGACGTAGGAGCGCAGCGGGCGCAGCCCCAAGCCCTCCCGCTCGATATGCTTGGCTAGAATATCTAGGCTCATATCTTGTCCGGTAATGACGATAGGCCGTCCCCCGCCAGCAGCTGCTGAGGCAGCGCTTCTGTCCGATAAGTCCTGTGCATACACGTGTGGAGTACCTTGATGCTGGGAAGCTGTTGACTTGCTGGCAGGCATATTAGCCTGGAGGCCTTTAGCCCGCAGCTTGTATGCTTCCAGATCGGAAGCATCAATTCGCATCTGCTTCCCTACCCGGTAGGACGGCAGCTCTCCTTTTTTAATTAAATCGTATACCGTGAGCTTGGAAATTTTTAATAGCTTGGCGATTTCTTCAGTTGTATATGAGATGTCAGCGGACATATTGGATCTCCTTAGCCTCGCTCAGCCTAGTTTGCGGGCTGATTTTGGTCATTATTTTCATACCCTTAATTGTAGCATAATATATTTCAAACATCCCATCTCCCTTTACAGTAGAATTGACACCATCTATAATGATATTTAGTTATAAGTAGATATAATAAACTATATTTGGAGGAGAGTTTATGTTTAAACCTTTCAAAAAACCTGCTGTGCTTTTTTTCATGTTGGCTGTGCTGCTAGTATGCGCGGCGTGTGGCGCGAACAATACCGGAACGGCTGCAATAGATACCAGCACAAGCAGTCCTAGCGCTGCTGTTGTAGAATCGGCATCGCCGCAAGCGAGCGAAGCTGCCGCACCCGCTGAAAACGCAGCTTTAACGATTTCCGCTGCTGCCAGCTTGACGGATGCCCTGCAAGAAATCAAGCAAGCATATGAAGCTGCAAATCCATCCATTTCCTTGAACTTTAACTTCGGCGCTTCTGGCGCATTGCAACAGCAAATCGAGCAAGGAGCTCCAGCTGATCTGTTCCTTTCGGCTTCTTCCAAAAACCTGAAGGTGCTCGTTGAAGGCGGCTTTATTGACGAAGACCAGCAAAAGAAGCTGCTAGCCAATGAACTCGTTATTGTAACGAGAGCTGACAGCAAAGTTCAAGTAGCCGCGATTGCTGATCTCAGCCAGGATACCCTTGGCAAAATCGCAATCGGTATTCCAGAAAGCGTTCCTGCCGGCAACTATGCAATGGAAGCTTTGACGAACGCTAAGCTGTGGGATAGCCTGCAATCCAAGCTTGTCCAAGCGAAAGACGTGCGCCAAGTACTGCAATATGTAGAAACAGGCAATGTAGACGCTGGTTTCGTCTATCGTACAGATGCTTTAACTTCCGATAAAGTCACAATTGCTGCTGCTGTTGACCCGGCAACTTACACCCCCATTGTATATCCAATCGGTATTGTGAAAGAAACGAAGCATCAAAGCGAAGCAGAAGCTTTTTACGCTTACCTGCAAACAGCCGATGCGATGAACGTATTCACTAAATACGGATTCTCCGCAGCGCAATGATTGGGGCAGGCATAGATTGGCCCGCATTTTGGACGCCGATCCGGCTTTCTCTACAGGTTGCCTTACTATCGAGTGTTGTAACCCTTTTGCTTGGAGTCCTCATTGCAAAATGGATGTCAAAAGCAAAGTTTAAAGGCAAGCTGCTGCTTGAAACGCTATTCATGCTGCCGCTCGTGCTGCCGCCTACAGTCGTTGGTTTCCTGCTGCTTGTGTTGCTGGGCCGCAGGGGCTGGATGGGCAAGCTGATTGAATGGGTGTTTCATGCACCGGTCATTTTTACTTGGTGGGCGGCGGTTATCGCTTCCATTGTCGTTGCCTTTCCTCTCGTCTACCAGACGATGAAGGTTGGCTTCTCAGGAGTAGATCATCATCTTGAGGATGCGGGCCGCTCCATGGGCGGCAACGAGTGGCAGATTTTTCGCTATATTACGCTGCCGCTTGTATGGCCATCACTCATCAGCGCTTATCTACTCGGCTTCGCCAGAGCGCTCGGTGAGTTCGGCGCTACGCTCATGATTGCTGGCAACATTCCAGGTGTTACGCAGACGGTACCAACTGCGATCTACGTCGCCGTAGACGGGGGAAATATGACGATGGCATGGGCTTGGACGATGGCCATTGTACTAATCTCCTTTCTTATGCTGGCGTTCACCCGAAGAAAGACCGAATAGCCGTGTAGAAAAAATAGGCATAAAACAAGCCGTGCTTCTCTTCAGCAGAGAAACACGGCTTGTCTTCCTGTTAACTGGTTACCGTTCACTGTTTATCAGGTATCCGTATCCCTCCGTAACCCGTAAGCAGTTATTGGCTAGCGTATAAAATGCTCTAGCGCCTTATTCAAATCCTCCAGCGTCTTCTTCTCCCCATGGTGAATCGCATCCACCACACAGCTCTCCAAATGATCCTTAAGCAGCAGCTTGGCCGCATTATCGAGCGCCTTGCGCACCGCCGCGATCTGCAGCAAAATATCCGAGCAGTCGCGTCCGTCGGCCGTCATTTCCTTCACCGATCGAACATGCCCTTCAATTCAAGCCTCCCGTTTGTACCGCATATTCTCCTCATCTTATCCCCCTAGGGGGTTATTGTAAAGAAAATCCCACCTCATTCCTTCTTAAAATTAAAGCTTTACTTATTACATACCAATATGATAGCCTTATTTCCACAGATATAGAAATAATATTGGAGGAGGGGCTAGACCGTGGAGGAACAGGAAGCAGCGCAAGCCGCCGTAAAAGTTTATAAAGCGCTCGGAGAGCCGACTCGGTTTAAAATCGCTCAACTGCTCGCTAAGCAGCCTGATCAATGCTGCAGCATGCTTGGGCATCAATTAGAGATGGTTGCAGGCTCAACACTTTCCCACCATTTGAAGCAGCTGTCCGAATGCGGCCTGTTAAAAATGCGCAAGGAAGGTACGTTTATTTACTACAGCCCGGATATGGACGTTATACAGAAATACGCTCCTTATTTGCTGGCGTAATTTTTTTGATTTTAATTTCTATATTTTTAGAAATATGAAAATATAAGTGGAGAGGACTTTCTATCATCATGCTGTCAAACACGTGGAAAATTTATTTGCTTGCTTTAATTAGTTTTTTGGTTGGAACTTCGGAATACGTCATTGCGGGGATACTGGATAAAATAGCGGAGGATATTGGCGTATCAGTCAGTGCCGCAGGCCAGCTCATCACCTTCTTCTCGCTTACTTACGCGCTTGGCACCCCTATTCTGATGGCCATGACGGGACGGATTGAACGCCGCAAGCTGCTCATGTATGCGATGGTCGTCTTCGTTCTTGGCAACTTGCTTGCCATCGCTCTTCCAGGCTTTGGCTATTTTATTGCAGCACGCATCATTATGGCGCTTGGGGCAGGCGTCGTCGTTGTAACATCACTAACGCTTGCTACAAAAATGGCACCGCCAGGCAAACAGGCCAGCGCACTCGCTACCGTCGTAACGGGGTTTACTGCCGCGCTTATCATCGGCATTCCAATTGGCCGTATGGTAGCAGCCTCTTATGACTGGAAAAGCGTCTTCGGTGGCATCGGCGTACTCGGTTTGCTTGCCATCCTTATTATTGCATTTGCTATTCCAAGATATGATGGCGAGCCTTCTGTACCGCTGCGGGAGCAGCTAGCTCTGCTCAAAACTCCAAAAATAGCCGCTGCTTTAGGTGTCACTTTCTTATGGATAGCCGGCTATTCGATTCCCTATACGTACATTTCGCCCTACCTTCTACAAGTCACTTCTATGAGCGAAAATACACTAAGCATCGCCTTGTTCGGTTTTGGGGTAGCCAGCCTGATTGGCTCCAAGCTAGGCGGCTTCAGCACAGATAAATGGGGCGTGAAGCGTACGTTAATGGGAGGTATGCTCGTTCATGCTGCTGCTCTACTGTTCATTTCCTTCAGCTCCAGCTCTTCTGTTATTGTCTTCCCGCTGCTTATGCTGTGGTCATTTGCTGCTTGGTCATCCGGACCTACACAGCAATACAATTTGCTGACGCTTGCTCCGGGCGCATCGAGCATTATGCTCAGCCTGAATACTTCCGTACTGCAGCTAGCGATGGCTGTTGGTGCAAGCGCAGGCGGACTAATCGTCGCCAAAGTCTCCTTGCCTAGCATTACGTGGATTGGCTCATTTGGCGTTTTGCTTGCTGTGATTTTGATTGTGCTTTCTCGCAAGCTGTCCAGCAGCCACGAGCAAGCATCCATTCCCAGTGTCGCCCCACAAGCTTGAAATAACGTGAAATGACTTGCAATGATTAGTAATGTATTTGCAAAGTTCTCTTCATCTTGTTTTAATAAACAACCTCTATACTAGTACTCAACCCCCCTTTTAATTAATATAAATGCTTAGACCCACAGCCCGTTGCTGTGGGTCTCTTTTTGCCTTTTATTCAGCCTGCCCAAATCAACCATCATAAATAGGCATAAAAAAGAAGCCTGCCTAGACGAATCTCAGGCAGACTTCTTTTGAATAGAAAAATCTATTCTGTAGTGTACGGCAGCAATGCTACTTGACGCGAACGTTTGATCGCAACAGTCAGCAGGCGTTGGTACTTCGCGCTTGTTCCAGTTACACGACGTGGCAAAATTTTGCCGCGCTCGCTGATAAACTTTTTAAGCAGGTCCGTGTCTTTATAATCAACTTTAGTGATCTTGTTCACGGTGAAGAAGCAAACTTTACGGCGTTTGTTACGTCCGCCTTTGCGGCCGCCGAATTTGCGTTCTGGACGCTCTCCGTCTCCGCCATCTCTTGGCTTAAAGCTCATTCGAATCCATCCTTTCAATTAAAATGGCAAATCATCCTCAGATATATCGATCGGTCGACCATCATCCGAGAACGGATCACGGTTGTCGTTACGTGAGTTGTTACTGGAGCGGCCGCTATTGTTATTACTGTTGTTGTTGTTGCTGTTATAGCCGCCTCCGCCTCCTCCACCGTTACCGTAGGAAGAACCGCCTCCGAAAGAACCGCCTCCGCCGCTCATGGCACCGCTCTCTTCACGCGCTCCGCCCGCATCCTTGTTGGATTCCAAGAAACGGACGTTGTCAGCGATTACTTCCGTCACATAGACGCGCTTGCCTTCGTTGTTCTCGTAGTTCCGAACCTGAATGCGACCTTCAACCGCCGTTAAGCGGCCTTTGCGTAAGTAGTTGGCGCATGTCTCGGCTAGCTGACGCCACGTGACTACCGGAATGAAATCCGCTTCACGCTCGCCCTGACCGCTCGTAAACGGACGGTCAACTGCTATTGTAAATTGCGCTACTGCAACGCCAGCAGGCGTGTAACGCAATTCTGGATCTCTCGTCAATCTACCAATAAGTATTACACGATTCAACATCGTCTCTGACCTCCCAATCGATCAATCCTTGGCTTCAACTAAGCTACGTCTCTGACGACCAAGAAGCGGATAATTTCATCCGTAATCTTCAGGATACGGTCAAGTTCGTTAACGACTTCCGTAGTTCCGTTGAAATGAACCAGAACGTAGTATCCCTCACGAATCTTGTTGATCTCATACGCAAGACGGCGTTTACCGCTAACATCTTGTTTCGTAACTTCTCCACCATTGGAGATGATGCCATTAAATTTCTCAACGACAGCTTGAAGAGCTTCTTGCTCAACATCAGGACGAACAATGTACATCACTTCGTATTTGCGCATTATGTTTCACCTCCTTTTGGACTAACGGCCCCATAAATGGAGCAAGGAGCGAGGTTCTTACTCGCATCCTCTAACTATACCAAATATATAGCCCAAAAACAAGCTTCTATTTCCTCCCGTTATCTGGCGTTCATGAACGTCCAGCCCTCGGCTCATATTAATGTAGCGGGCAGACGATTTCATTATGCTTGCAGGCTTATGTCATGACGTCATAACGGCTTCAATGGCAATCCACATCATGTACAGGAGGTTATTTACGATGGGCGAAGGAACATTGTTTTCCGCTGGCGATAAGGCGCCGAATGATGGCACTTACATCGAGGATGGCGTCAATTCCTTTCATCAAGGCATTCAAAACCCGCAGAAGGTAAAGCTGAGCAAAGGCCAACGCTTCCCGGACAACTCGAACCACGAGCGCAAGTGGAAGCGAATGGGCCACTAAATTTCAAAACGAATGTATAGCTTTCGCCCAGCGTGGGCATTCTAATTTATGACGGTGTGAAGAGAGGTGTGGTTCCGTTGGACTTCATAGTGCAAGGGCTGCTACAAGAGGAATTTGTCCACTGAGCTTTAGAAGCGGAGGGTTGTGCCAAAGACAATGTCCGTAACACACGCACACTTGCCCATTTCCAAAAGTAAAGCGGTATATGCCGCCAGCCAGAAGAATGGACAGGTCAGTTAACGAATACGCAGCAGCGGAAACGTTGGTACTGATTGAATAGTGATTGCTCCCATGTTTCTGTTGTAAAGTAGTGAGAAAATGTACTCAATCGATCAAACACCGTCAGGAGAAGGAGCTCGCAAGAGCTCCTTCAGATTGTCGAGAAACCCTACGTCTTGTTCCAAGACGCTTGGGTTTCTCTTTGTTTTGGGGATCCAAACGAAGCTAAAGGAGGAGGATTCCTCTATTGCGCCCTCCTTTCAAGATAGAGGGCGATCTTCTTCATGTTTTGCACGGCTGTGGTCATCAGCGCTTGCTCCGTAGCATTGCGCAGTCCCCGCAACCGGCAATAGCGAAACCCATGGAGCTGTTTAGCATCCGCGAAGCTTCGCTCAATCGTCTCTTTTCGTTTTCGGTATAGCCTTTTGCCTGACTTGCTGAGGCGGTTTAATCGCACTTGCTCCTTACTATTCTCCCAGATGTGCCGCGTGACGATCTTTCGCTTGTTGCGAGATCGCGTACATTTTTCCAGGACAGGACAAGCGGCACACCTCTTCGGATCCGAAGCATAATGTCGGTACCCGTGACGATCCGTCGTGCGGTACACCAGTTCCTGCTGCTCGGGACAGCGGTACACGTTTCGCTCGGCCTCATACGTGAATTTCCACTTCGGGTACAACCCTTGCGTGGGATGAAATCTGCGATGCGCGATGACACCAAAGATTTTACGTTCTTCCAGCCCTTTGCAAATGGGCGTGGTCATGTAGCCTGAATCTAAAGCAACGGCTTCTACCTCAAAACCAAAACGTTTACGCTGACGGTCTAATCGAGAGAGATACGGGACGGAATCATGGACGTTGCCTGCGGTTACGAAAACATCGGTAATGAGGTTGTACTTCACATCAACGGTGCGATGATCCAAATAAAAGAAGCCTTCTGGCTTGCCTTCCCGAAACATATATCCGCTGTCCGGATCCGTTGTGCTCACCTTCACTTCCTTGTCCTCGTTCACCTCCTCCCGTGGTTTTAGTGCTTTTTTCCTTGGGTTTGACGATCCGTTTCAACGGCTGCATTTAGCTCATCGAGATAATCTCTTGTGTTTTGCTTGACTTGTTCTTTCGTGTATTTGTTTTTGTTCGCGTTCGCTTTGACATGGGTCGAATCCGAAACCAGCACACGGCCGCCAACCATGCGATGCGAGACGGCTTGCAGCACAATCTCATCAAAGATGTCTTGAAAAACAGAAGTATCTTTAAACCGGGTACGCCGGTTCCAACTAATCGTTGTATGGTCAGGCACACGATCCGTTAATCCCAGTCCTAAAAACCAACGATACGCGAGATTCGTTTGCACTTCGCGTTCAAGCTGACGTTCGGAACGAATCCCGTAGAAATAGCCCAGAAAGATCATCTTGAAAAGAACAAGCGGATCAATGGCTGGACGCCCGTTATCTTGTGAATACAGATGTCGAACCTTTTCATCAATAAAGGAAAAATCAATATACTTGTCGATCTTGCGAAGCATATGATCAACAGGCACTAAGTCTTCTATGGAAACGAACTCGTAACTTTGTTGTTTATCTCGATTAGAACGCAGCATAGGGCGACACCTTCCGTTCGTATAAGTTATCTTTATTATACCATAGTAACGCGGTGTCGTGTTAAACCAAATGCTTATAAAGATGGCTGTCGAGACTTTCTCGACAGCCTGAAGGAGCTCGCAAGAGCTCCTTTTTCGTATGTTTATTTTATATTATAAAATGCCTGTTCCATGGTAAAGTAATCAGAGTATGGCTTAATTGATTTGCACAAAGGTGGGTATTATCTTGCATTTTGTATCAGCGAAGCAGCATCCTTCCTCTGCTTCATTTATTCGCTTGTATGTTTTGGCCTTTTTCTTTTTCGCAGCCAATTCGGCTTTAACGATTATTTTGCCGCTCCGAAGCGAGGCAGCCCTCATGAATCAGGCGGAGATCGGCTTCATTATGGGAGCCTATATGTTTACATGTATGCTCTTCAGACCTTTTGCCGCACAGCTAATTGGCCGTTTTGGCCCGCTTTCCGTTATGAAATGGCTGCTTTGTGCCCATGCTGTCCTCCTGCTCATTTATACCGTTAGCGGAACGGAGCAATACATTTGGCTCAGAGCGCTGCAGGGGGCTATAACGGCTTTTTTCTCCATGACGATGCAGGTGGGAATTGTTGAATCTTTGGAAAATAAAGATCGGGCTCAGGGGCTATCCATGTACACCTTGTTTACAATGGTCCCGTCACTCGTTATTCCGATCGCCGCTTTACAAATATGGCAAAGCGACAGCCAGCTGCTATTCGCCCTGCTGATGATCGTGCTGGCTATCGGTCCCCTGCTCGTCTTCTACCGCGCGGCGCTTCCGGAACGGACTGTACAGGACAAAACCTATACGCTTCGCGATATGGCTGCTTCCCTGGGCACGATTTGGACGAGTCCACCCTTGCTCATTAGCAGCATCATTATGCTGCTGGCTTCCTGCGTGTTTGGGGCAACCGCGACCTTTCTTCCGCTGTTTATGTTAGCAGCCGGCTCAGGGAATGCCGGTGTATATTTAACAATACAGGGTCTGGTCGTCATCACCTGCCGGTTTGTTTTGCGCAAAAAAATCCCGTCCAATGGCAGCTGGAATACATGGCTCATGGCTGGGATGCTGCTGTCTGCTGCGCTGGGGAGCCAACTGCTGGCCATGCTGGACATTGTAGGTGCTTTTGTATACGTGTCTGCCGTATTTAATGGCTTCGCCGTTGCGCTGCTCTATCCAACGCTGACGACCTATCTTTCTTTTATTTTGCCGGAGAAAACCCGCTATGTGCTGATGGCGATTTTTTTATCGTCCTACGACCTTGGTTTTTCCCTTGGCGGATTCGCAATGGGCATTCTACTGCAAAGCAGCTCTTACCCTGCCATGTTTACGTGCTGTACCCTGTTATCCGTAGCAGCTGCAATTATTATTATTCTGTCCAAAAAAACGATGGAAGCGAAGCCAGCTCCTTAAGGGACTGGTTTCATTTCATAATAAGCACAACAAAAAAAGCTGATTCCCGTTTGAAGCAGGAACCAGCTTTTTCATAGGTAACACTATAGTATTACAATCGCTGTAACAGCGCATATGTGCGAGAATGGCGGAGAAGGTGGGATTCGAACCCACGCACGCTTTGACACGCCTAGCTGATTTCGAGTCAGCCCCCTTGGGCCTCTTGGGTACCTCTCCGCATATAAGAAGATCTTATCATATTTGCCGACTCGATGCAACTAAAACCTCTTATATTTTTATGCCGTTAGCATGCAACCGATTCGTGCCTATTTGCAGCTGCTGCGTGCGCGCTTGCCCAAAGGAATATTGACCAATAAAGGTGGAATGCCATACTGCGAATATATAAAGCGCCCACAGCTTCCGCGAGTAATCTCCCTTGCCCTCCCGGTGCTGCATCAGCATTAGACGGGCGGCATGGACATTAAACCACTGCGGCACAAAGCTAATTTGCTCCAGCATTTGATCTCCAATCTTTCCATGCAGCCACTTGCGGAGCGGGATTGGAAATCCAAGCTTGGGCCGCTGCACTAGCGGCTCAGGAAGAATGCCTCGCATCGCTTCCCTCAGCACGTATTTGGTCGTTCCGTTCGCCAGCTTGTATTCGGCTGGAATTTTGCGGGCCACCTCAAACACCTCTTTATCGAGAAAAGGAACGCGCAGCTCCAGCGAATGCGCCATGCTCATTTTATCCGCTTTCATCAAAATATCGCCCGGCAGCCAGAAGTTCATATCAATTAACTGCATTCGAGTCACATCATCTAGATGGCGGCTATTATAATAAACGTCGCTTGTTAATGAAGCCGAAGGCTGCATCGCCTCAAAACGTTCCGGATTAAGCAGCGTGATTTGTTGTTTATCTTTTTCATTAAACAGCTTGGCATTTCCGTAAAAACGCTGCTCAATCGGCGAGAAACCGCGTAACAAATAGTTTTTCCCGCGAAAAGCGAGCGGAACCCGCTCCACCATTCGATGCAGCCGCGACTTCATGCCGTCCGGCAGCCATGAGACAGGCCGCAACGAGCGTGGCTCGCCATAGATCCCATAACCGCCGAACAGCTCATCTGCCCCCTCTCCCGACATGACGACCGTTACCTGCTTTCCTGCCAGCTGAGATAGGCTGTATAACGCAACAGCTGACGGATCGGCAACGGGCTCGTCCATATGCCATACTGCTTTTTGCGTATTTGCAAAAAATTGCTCCGGCGTTATTTCTTCTTCATAATGCTTGGAGCCAATTACATCAGCCGCTGCCCGGGCATATTCATTTTCATTTCGCTCTCCTGCAAAGCCTACCGAGAAGGTCTTCGTTAGCTGCTCCTGCATCGATAACGCTGCAATCGCTGACGAGTCGATTCCGCCTGATAAAAAACTGCCAAGCGGCACATCACCCTGGCGATGCAGCTTCACCGAATCGCGAAGCACAGCTCTTATTTCCTCTATAAATGTGCCTATCGGCCGCTGCTCCGGTTCAAAAGCAGGCTCCCAATAACGCCGCTTGGTTATCCTGCCTTCCCGATCAACAAGCATAAAATGCCCCGGCTCCAGCTTCTGAATCCCTTTAAACATCGTCTGCGGCTGCGGTACGTACTGAAAGGTCAAATAGTGCATCATGCTGGCATAATCCACATGCGGAGCTTGCCCGCTTACAGCCAGAAGCCCCTTTAATTCTGATGAAAAAAGAAACTGATGCTCCTCCTGCGAATAATAGAACGGCTTTATCCCAAAATGGTCCCGCGCCGCAAACAGGCGCTGTTCCTTTCTATCCCAAATCACAAAGCTGAACATACCTCTTAAATGGTGCACGCAATCTATTCCATACTCCTCATAGAGATGCACGATGATCTCTGAATCGGTACGATTGCGAAACTGATGGCCTTTACTCAGCAGCTGTTGTCTCAGCTCTTTATAATTATATATTTCTCCATTAAAAATAAGCCAAACCTGTCCATTTTCATTGGTCATTGGCTGGGCTCCATCTTCAATATCAACAATAGAAAGCCTGTTAAAGCCTAATGCTGCTCTATCCATAAGCTGGATGCCGGATTGATTAGGACCTCGATGTCCTATCTGCTCCATCATGCTGCTAATCTCTCTATCCGTTGGATCACTTCCATTGCCGTATCGGATGATTCCGGAAATTCCACACATCGGCTTCTTTCCTCCACTCTCTCCTGATCGCTAAGACATAGTATTTCTAATGTCAAAACATACTATACGGAGCAAAAGTATCTGAAAGACGTCCGCGTTGTTTCCAGGCTGTAAACGTTGGAAAAGCCGAGAAATAAAAAAACCTCCATCGCCTTTAAATAAAAGGCTGGAGGTCACTCATTCCTGTAATCATTTATTCCGTCAATGATTTTTCATTGAGAGTCCAGCTCATACTGGGCCGGCGCTTGCCCACCATCAGCAGAAGCGGTGGAACGAAGCACTTTTTTCATATTTTTCTCAAACTTCGCCCGAGGTATTAATACACTGTGCTTGCAGCCTACGCATTTAATACGGATATCCATGCCCATTCGAATAATTTCCATTTCATTCGAACCGCAAGGATGCTGCTTTTTCATCTGTACGACATCACCAAGCTCAAATTGCTTACGCTCCATTTCTTTCTCCGCTCCTCTCATCGCGATGATAGGTAACCATGCGTGGATACGGTGTATCCATACCGTTCTCAACCAAAGCTTTCTTCACCTGCAAATTAATCTTCCTAGCCAGCGCATGCTGGGTATTAGGCAAGCATTCCGCTATGATACGGATTTTGACATCTGTTGCGCCCATCAGCTGAATACCGAGAACCTCAGGCGGTTTGGCAAGATTTTCATCCTCCAGCTTATCTACGGTTGCTTGGATAATGCTTGTCGCCCGATCTACATCTTCCTCATAGCCGATCGAAACGTCCACGACTGCTACAGAGTTGCGCAAGGAGAAGTTCGTCACCTCATTAATCATGCCATTTGGAATGATGAATATTTCCCCTGTCCAGCTCAGCAGCCTAGTTGTACGCAATCCGATAACCTCGACCGTTCCTTTAAACTGTCCAGCCTGAATGACATCGCCCACGGCAAACTGGTCCTCCAAAATAATAAAGAATCCGGTAATAATGTCCTTCACCAAGCTCTGCGCGCCAAAGCCAATAGCCAAACCTACGATTCCGGCACCTGCGAGCAGCGGCCCCAGCTGAATGCCCAGCTCCGACATTAACAGCATGCCGCCAATTAAATAGCAAGCGTACATAACGATATTTTTGAGCAGCCGTCCTACCGTGACCATTCTTCTAGCCTGCATCGGCAACCGGCTTGTTTGTTTATTTGATAATATACGATCAATCGATTTATTGACAATCCATATTAACAAATGCGTAATAACAATAATGAGCGCTATCCGAAGTGCTGATTCGCCGAAGCGCTGCCAAGTTTCCACATTGGTCAACCAATCCATGAAGTTTTTGTACATGTTTAGTGTATTCAAGAGCTATTTCCTCCTACAGATTCACTTGTTCATATCCCGAGTGAATAGGTTTAAAAATCCCTCTTATTTCAACGTTCTCAGACACAATGACCTGCTGCACCGTCTCCAAATCGTCCTCTGGAAAATGAATAGACAAGGCGCACCCCGCCGTAATCTCTTTAGGGGTTGGACAAATATCTATTTCAATCTCCGCATATTCGAGCAGCATTTCCGCGCGCAACGCCTGCTGTGTGGAATCAAAGGCAATCAACATAAGCCAGTTTTCTCCTCTCCCTCTTTTTACGCAACGTAATCAGTGGGTTTATGACGTATAAAATGGTTGTCCCATCCATATACTAGATAACATATTAGCTATAACGGAGGGATTCTATGAAACTTTCTTTTTTGAAGGATGTACCATTGAAAGTTCCGCATACCGATACCAACGCCATGACGTTAATCGTAAACCGCCTCTCCCTGATGCTCAATGAGCTTTCAGGTACCAGGCCGCTCATCATCGTATGCGTGGGTACCGACCGTTCAACGGGCGATTCGCTTGGCCCCATCATCGGAACCTCTCTCGCAAAATACAACAGCCCTTACTTTGCTTTATACGGCACGCTGGAAGAGCCGGTTCACGCGATGAACCTGACCGATACGCTGGCACTTATTCATCAAAACCACCACAATCCATTTATCATTGGCATTGATGCTTGTTTAGGACAAGTATCCAGCATTGGCTCCGTTCATATTGGAACGGGTCCGGTACGCCCTGGAGCCGGTGTTAATAAGGAGCTCCCGCCTGTCGGTGATATGCATATTACCGGCATCGTGAATGTGGGTGGTTTTATGGAATACTTCGTGCTGCAAAATACCCGTCTGCATCTTGTTATCAAGATGGCCGACCTTATTGCCTTTGGCCTTTTCTCCGCTGTAATGGGCAGCAATCGTGTCATGCTTCAGGCTAGAGAACAAGCCGCTTCAGCCGAATGATACAACCTCAAGCTCTAGACTCGCCCTTTTTATTTTGCTTTCGCAATCGCCTGCAGCTCTTCCGGTGTTAACGGATACGTTGATTTTCCGCCCTCTAACGGCTTGGCATACACATAAGCACTATCCCTGTTATGAATACTCGACACGACGACTCCGTCTTGCGCGGCATTTACAATTGCAATGGAGAAGCTAAGGTCGCTTCCTTGCTCCGAGAACGCATTATAGCGAATAATACCCAAGCGTCCCTTCTCCTCAAGCTGGCGCCGTTCCAGTTGCTCCAACTGCGCCTCCACTGCTCTAGAATGCCTTGCATGCTCGGCTATTTCCTGCTTCAGACCAATAACGACTTCTTCAATATTCGTCACACCTGTATTGCCCATGACCTCAACGTACTGCTTACGCAGTTTTTTGAGCCTTCTTCCCAGAGAAATGACCCAAATTAAAATAATAAAAAGCAGCAGTACCAGTAATGCCAACAAACCGTATAAAGGGTTGTTCATCCAATCATTCATGTAAACCTTTCCGCCCCCAGAAATAAATCAAATTTTATATTGCGTACGTATTTCACGCACCGCATCAACGAGAGCACTCACTTCCGCCTCTGTTGTAAAATAACCCACACTCGCTCTAACCGCTCCTGTAGCCATCGTACCTGCGCTGGCATGAGCAAGCGGCGTACAATGAAACCCTGCACGCACAGCGATCTGGTAATGCTGGTCTAAAATAAAAGACATCTCCGAAGGATCTACGCCTTCCGCCACAAAAGAAACCATACCCGTCCGCTGCTGACCAAGCTTCGGCCCAAGCAGCCTGATTCCTTCTACCGCAGACAACCCCTCCATCATCTGCTGGGTAAGCGTCCATTCCTTAGTATGGATTTTATGAACCGTCTCATTCAGAACATACTCCACGCCAGCCTTCAAACCAGCCAGACCTGGCGTATTTTGCGTCCCCGCTTCATAACGATCCGGACGCACATGAGGCTGCTCAGCCGCCTCAGATTGGCTTCCAGTACCGCCGTGGAGCATTGGAACAAGGTCTAGCTCCGGATGGATGTACAAGCCCCCTGTGCCCTGTGGACCGAGCAGCCCTTTATGCCCAGGGAAAGCAAGCATATCAATCCCCATAGCTTCAACGTCAATTTCCAGAATTCCTGCACTTTGAGCAGCATCCACTAGCAGCTTCACACCTCTTTGGCGGGTCAGCTCGCCAATTTCAGCTAAAGGAACAATGGTTCCCAGCAGGTTTGAACTATGGCTCACGATAACTAGCGTCGTCTTCGGCACAATTGCATCCCGTACTTGATCAACCGTTATATTACCCTGTTCGTCCGCCTCTACGTAGGTGACCTTTATCCCGAGTGACTGCTTTAAAAACTCCAACGGCCGTCTTACGGAATTATGTTCAATTCCAGTAGCAACTACATGGTCGCCTTCTTTGAGATAGCCTTTTATCGCCATATTCAAAGCGCCTGTCGTATTCCCTGCAAATGCAATATCATTAGGGTTTCTCACCCGAAACAGTTTAGCTAATTGCTTTCGTGTATCAAACAACACACGGCTTGCTCGAACAGCCATTCGATGACTGCCTCTCCCCGGGTTAGCTGCATCATGCAGCATAGCATGATTTACAGCATCAATAACCGAGTTAGGTTTCGGCCATGAAGTTGCAGCATGATCTAAGTAAATGATTTTTTCACCATCAGTATTCATCATCCATCCACTCCTACCATCACTAACGTTTCTTCTCATAACAATAGCATACCTTAGTTTAATCTTCAGGATCAAAGATTACACCTCGGGTATGCTATCTTATCAAGACTACGCCATGTATTGAAGCATCTCCAGAAGCCGTTCCAAGTCCTGTTTATTATAATATTGAAGTTCGATTTTCCCTTTATCCTTTTGCTGCTTAATTTTCACTGTTGTTTTGAAGCGTTCTCTGAGCGATTCCTCTAAGCTTTCAATATAAGGATCACGCTTCTTCGTTTTGCCTTTGGCCTGTTTGCCGTCATTGCTGTCCTCATCCTTAATCGACTCCAGCTTCTGAATCGCTTCCTCCAGCTCACGTACGCTCCAGCCCTGATTAATAATGAGTTCGGCCAATTCCAGCTGCACCTTCAAATCTTTAATGCCTGCCAGTGCACGGGCATGTCCCATGGAAATTGTTCCACGTGAAACATTGTCTTTAATAGATTCTGGCAATGCCAGCAATCTCACGAAGTTAGCAATATGCGATCTGGACTTGCCTACTTTCATAGAAAGCTCTTCTTGGGTCAGCTTGAACTTGTCCATTAGGTTCTGATAAGCTATCGCCACTTCTATCGCATTTAGATCTTCACGCTGTAAATTTTCAACCAACGCAATTTCCATAACCTGTTGATCCGAGAAGGATCTGACAACTGCCGGAACAGTCGCATTGCCGCAAAACTGCGATGCTCTGAATCGACGTTCGCCCGCAATAATCTCATAGCCCTTCATTACAGTGCGAACAATAATAGGCTGAATGACACCATGCTGCTTAATCGATTCCGCCAATTCTTTTATCGACTGTTCATCAAATGTTTTCCGTGGTTGGTAAGGGTTTGGTCGCAATTGCGCAATTGCAACCTCAATGACTTTATCATCATCGTTTACCGAAAGCGATGGAATAAGTGCATCCAGACCTCTACCTAGCCGCTTGCTCATACGTAATCACTTCCTTCGCCAGTTCAAGATATACTTCTGCACCCTTCGATTTGGGATCATACGTAATGATCGCTTGTCCATGAGAAGGTGCTTCACTTAAGCGTACATTACGCGGAATAATCGTTTGGTATACCTTCTGTTGAAAGTATTTCTTCACTTCTTCAATAACCTGAATACCCAGATTCGTTCTGGCGTCAAGCATAGTGAGCAATACGCCTTCAATTTGCAGCGTTGTGTTTAAATGTTTTTGCACCAATCTCACCGTATTCAGAAGTTGGCTCAAGCCCTCCAGGGCGTAATATTCACATTGAATTGGAATAATGACCGAATCAGCAGCGGTCAAGGAATTAATGGTTAATAATCCCAAAGATGGTGGGCAATCGATTAAAATATAATCGAACTGATCTTTTAATAAATGCAGCGCTTTCTTTAAACGAACTTCCCTGGAAATAGTTGGAACTAACTCAATCTCCGCCCCAGCAAGTTGAATGGTGGCAGGGATAATTTTTAAGCCAGGAATTTTCGTATCTGCCATCGCTTCATGTGGATCAATATCATTTACAAGCACATCATAAATACAGCTTTCAACATCTGCCTTATTAATACCTACTCCGCTAGTCGTATTGCCTTGCGGATCAATATCAACAAGCAGCACCCGTCTGCCAAGCGTCGCCAGACAAGCACCCAAATTAACTGATGTCGTCGTTTTGCCGACGCCACCCTTCTGATTCGCTATTGCTATAATTTTAGACAAGTCTTTCACCTCTATACTCTGTGTAAAAGCTATTAACAAAGAAGCAATATAAGCGGTAACCGTCCAGTAGCGGGACATCGCCTAGTAGTAATATTAGCATAAATGGATTCGCCGCCCTCAGCAAGCAGCGAGGACGGCAGCAGTTAAATCTATTATCGCATTTAATAGTATCTACATGCAAATGAGGATTTAAGAGTCCCTATAACGAATCATACGCCTAACGTTTAGGAATGTGAATCACAATTTCATAATGATCCTCATGATCCTTCTCATTTGTCTTAATTTGCAGGCCAGAGCCTGACACCATCTCAATAGACTGTCTAATTGTATTAAGAGCAAGCCGAACATCTTTCGTAAAAGATACCCTTTTCGCTTTTTTAGCTTTAACTGTCTCATTCAGAAAAGCAATTCGAATTTCCGTTTGCTTTACATTGAGTTCTTTGGAAATAATCTCTTCCAGCACTTGAAGCTGAAGCTCTTCAGTAGGCAGAGCCAACAATGCCCGTGCGTGACGTTCGGTAATTTTACGTTCCATTAACGCGCTTTTAACTACATTATTAAGTGCCAGCAATCTTAGCTTATTGGCAATCGTTGATTGACTTTTCCCCAAACGCTGTGCCAAGCTTTCCTGCGTCAATTGATGCAGCTCAATCAGCTTTTGATAAGCAACAGCCTCTTCAATAGCCGTTAGATTTTCCCGCTGCAAATTTTCGATTAACGCGATAGATGCCGTTTGTGAGTCATTAAACTCACGAATAATGCCTGGTATCGTATCATAACCAAGCTTCGTTACAGCACGCCAGCGGCGTTCTCCCGCAATGATTTCATAACGGTTATTCCGCATCCGCACAACGATAGGCTGAATAATGCCGTGCGTCTTAATCGTCTGGCATAATTCATCAATTCGATCATCATCAAATATGGACCTTGGTTGAAATGGACTCGTGTCGATTTCATTAACCGGAATTTGTTTAACCTCTTCATTGTTGTTACTGCGTTGGTCATTCAAACCAAACAAACGAGAAAGATGCTCTTTCATTTATCCACTACCACCCGATCAAGAAACGGCTCCATTACATGAGCAGAGCCAGCTTCAAAGATGTGCTGCCAAATAACAGTCTTGCTTATATTCTGTTCCACTTCAATAGAGACTATCGGAAATTGTTACAGAAGGCTACAAATGATTTTGAATACACGCGTAATCGGCTGGCACCGTCCTCTGGCGGTAAAGCTACCGATTAACAATGAGATATGCGCCGATTATAAGAGGATACCTAAACATTCTTATATTTAAAAATATGTGTGCTGTTCTGCAAAAATAATGAGCTTCCTACTATTTTGTTCTCTCTATTATTTCTACTTGCCCCTAAGTATTTCCTGCTTGACAGCCTTGAATGCTAAATAAAAATACAAGCAGAAATCTGGAAATAGCAAGCAATGTTTCACGTGAAACATCCCTAAACTTACCATTTCCATTTATCTGCCTCAAGCTTAAATTCTATAATAAGTAATCGTGTACATCGTGTTTATAAAATAGGCTGTTTTAGCGGTGTTCCCGCTTTACGGGGATATTTGCGCGGAGTTGCTTCACGTTTCTCAATCAGCACAATATGCCGTTCGGATTGTTCGAATGGTAATGTGAAGCTGTGCTCGGAACGGACAGCAGCTTTCAGCTCCTTCAAGCTGGTCCCCGCTTCCCGAACCTCTTCCTCACTTTGCGAACCTTTCATCGCTGCGAACAGACCGCCCTTGCGTACAAAGGGCAAACAAAACTCATTCAGAACATTCAGCCTGGCAACAGCTCTTGCTGTTACCAAGTCATAGGCATCACGATGACCTTGCAGTCTGCCGATATCCTCGGCACGTCCATGAACACAGCTGACATCGTCCGCAATACCCAGTTGCTCTGCCAAAGCATTAAGAAACTGGATACGTTTATTCAAGGAATCAACAATCACTATTTTCAAATGCGGAAAGCAAATTTTTAATGGAATGCTCGGAAAGCCTGCACCGGACCCAATATCCGCTATTTTATTGACTGCTTTCATATCGATAAAAAAAGAAAGGGAAACCGAATCATAAAAATGCTTTTCATAGACGGCTTCACGTTCTGTTATACCGGTCAAATTCATGCGTTCATTCCATTCGACCAATAAGCGATAATACGTATCGAACTGATCAAGCTGATGCTGGGATATGGCTATTCCCCGCTCTTGCATCAGCATTGGAAACCACTCTATCGTCTGTTCCATCGTTTGTTCTTCTATCCTCTCGCCGCTACAACGCGGTTATAATGCTCTAAATAAACGAGCAGTATGGAAATATCGGCTGGCGTTACGCCAGCTACCCTGGAAGCCTGACCGATGGACAACGGTCTGATGTCAGACAGCTTTTGCTTCGCTTCAGAAGCAAGCCCCTGTACATCGAAATAATCGATATCATCCGGTATCCGTTTTTTCTCCATTTTGCTCAGTCGTTCAACCTGCAACAGCTGCTTCTCAATGTATCCGGCATATTTAATTTGAATTTCAACCTGCTCTTTCATTTCCTCTGTCAAAGCAAGCTCTGAAGGCGTGATGCTTTCCAGCATCGCATACGTAATTTCTGGACGGCGCAGCAGCGATAACGCATCTACCGTAAACGGAATTTCAGCTGATTCCGCAGCTTTTAATACGGGTAGCGCTGCTTCTGGTTTCACTTTTGTCGTGCGCAATCTTTCAATTTCTTGTTCAACCAATGCTTTTTTATTCAAAAAGCTTTCATAACGCTCTTCCGAAATCAAACCAATTTCATAGCCAATTGGAGTCAGACGCAGGTCAGCGTTGTCATGGCGAAGCAGCAAGCGATATTCTGCACGGGAAGTCAGCAACCGATAAGGATCATTCGTCCCCTTCGTTACAAGGTCATCGATCATTACGCCAATATAGCCTTGGGAACGCGCAATAATGACCGGTTCTTTCCCTTGCACTTTACGAGCAGCGTTTATGCCTGCAATAACACCCTGGCCAGCCGCTTCCTCATAACCGGAAGTACCGTTGATTTGTCCAGCTGTGAATAACCCGTCAACAACTTTTGTCTCCAATGAAGGCCATAGCTGCGTCGGCACGACTGCATCATATTCAATCGCATAGCCATTGCGCATCATCTCAACTTTTTCCAAACCTGGGATTGATCGTAAAATGCCTAATTGGACATCTTCCGGCATGCTTGTGGAAAGTCCTTGTACATAATACTCTGACGTATGCAGACCTTCCGGCTCCAGAAAAATCTGATGCTTTGGCTTATCGGCAAAACGCACAATTTTATCTTCGATCGACGGACAATATCTTGGGCCTGTGCCTTCAATTGCTCCCGAAAACATCGGTGCACGATGCAAATTATCGTTAATGATTTTGTGTGTTTGCTCAGACGTATAAGTCAACCAGCATGGAAGCTGCTCATTATTGGAGGAAATCGTCTCATGCGAGAAAAATTTCGGCTGCTCATCACCCGGTTGAATTTCTGTCTTTGTAAAATCAATTGTATCCTTGTGCACGCGTGGCGGCGTACCGGTTTTGAAACGCACTAGCTCGAAGCCATGCTCCTTCAGACTTGCTGACAGCTTCAGCGAAGGCTGCTGATTATTCGGGCCGCTCTCATACATCAGCTCGCCCATAATGATTTTGCCCCGCAAATAGGTGCCTGTTGTCAAGACGATCGTCTTCGACCGATAGATCGCGCCTGTTTTCGTCACAAGCCCCACTATTTTGCCTTCCTCCACCATCAGTTCCTCTGCCATTCCTTGGCGCAGCGTCAGCTTTGGCGTCTCCTCAATCGTCTTTTTCATTTCATGCTGGTAGGCAAACTTATCCGCCTGTGCGCGAAGCGCGTGAACCGCAGGCCCTTTGCCTGTATTCAGCATCCGCATTTGAATAAAGGTTTTATCAATATTACGGCCCATTTCGCCGCCTAAAGCGTCAAGCTCACGAACGACATGCCCTTTGGCCGGTCCGCCAATCGACGGATTGCATGGCATGAAGGCCACCATATCCAAATTTATCGTCAGCAATAGCGTCTCACAGCCCATGCGTGCTGCCGCAAGCGCAGCTTCGCTGCCCGCATGTCCCGCACCGATAACGATAACATCATATTGTCCTGCTTCGTATCCCATTCCAAGTACCTCCCAAAGCGCTGCTAGCCTGATGGATGTTCGTCCGGAGGCTATTGATCGCTTATTATTTGCCCAAACAAAATTGTGAAAAGATTTGATCAATCAATGAATCGTGGACCGCATCCCCGAGAATCTCACCAAGCGACTCCCAAGCTGAACGAACGTCAATTTGCATCACATCAATCGGGATGCCCGCCTCCGCTGCCTCGATACCATCAAGCAGCGAACGCTGCGCCCTCTTTAATAAAGCAATATGCCGCACATTGCTGACGTAGGTCAAATCGCCGGAATCCAGCTTGCCTTCGAAAAACATTCCGCTAATTGCCTTCTCCAAATAATCCAGGCCCGCTTCCTGCAGCACCGACATGCGGACAATCGCTTCTGAGCTGAAACGCTTCTCGATTTCTTCCATGTCGAGCTTGCCTGGCAGGTCGGTTTTATTAATGACCAATACCACTTGGCGCCCCGCCATTCGGTCCAGCAGCTCACGGTCATCGGCATGCAGCGGCTCATTATAATTCAGCACGAATAAAATAAGATCGGCTTCCGCAAGTGCCGTATGCGACCGCTCCACCCCAAGCTGCTCGACGAGATCGCTCGTCTCGCGAATGCCTGCCGTATCAAGCAGCCGCAGCGGAATGTTATTAAGCGTGACATATTCCTCTATGACATCACGCGTTGTGCCGGGAATATCGGTCACAATCGCTTTATTTTCCTGCGCCAGCATATTAAGCAATGATGACTTGCCTACGTTCGGCCTGCCGACGATTGCCGTCATAATACCTTCTCTTAATATTTTGCCTTCATTTGCTGTTTTTAAAAGCTTAGCGATCTCATCCAGCGCAATT
This sequence comes from Paenibacillus sp. FSL H8-0537, assembly GCF_038051995.1. Taxonomy (NCBI): domain Bacteria; kingdom Bacillati; phylum Bacillota; class Bacilli; order Caryophanales; family Paenibacillaceae; genus Paenibacillus; species Paenibacillus sp. FSL H8-0537. The sequence goes on from NZ_CP150290.1 coordinate 7,002,399, forward strand.
TGGCTTTGATCACGAATATAAGCCGTCGTCATTTCCTCGACATCATGCTCAGGATAATCAATATTTACTTCAATATGCGCCAGCAGCTCAATGACCGTCTGCCTGAGCGCTTTAATCCGCTTGGACAGCAAGCCTTCTGCTTGCTTGCGCGCGATGGAGAAAGCGCGATCCGACTTTGAACGAATAAGATCGATGACCGCTTCCGCCTGCATTAAATCGATGCGCCCGTTCAGAAAGGCCCGTTTCGTAAACTCGCCAGGCTCAGCTAATCGCATATCTTCCTGCATCAGCACCACATCGAGCACCTTCTTAACTGCGACTACGCCGCCATGAGCATTGATTTCCACAACATCCTCGGCTGTAAAAGAACGCGGCCCACGCATTAGCGTCACCAGCACCTCTTCAATCTGCTCGCCTGTAGCTGGATGAACGATATGCCCATAATGCACCGTATGGCTGTCTGCTTCGCGCAGATCAGTTCGGCTTTGAAATAGTGCAGCTGTCCCGGCAATTGCATTCGGACCGCTTATGCGGATAATGGCAATACCGCCCTCTCCAACAGCGGTTGAAATCGCGGCTATCGTATCTTGTATCATTGTGTTCAGCACCTCTCAAATGGAAAAACAGCAATGACCATGGGAGCCATTGCTGCGAATCTGTTCTACCTTTATGACTTCAGGGCAATGACAATCCGTCGATGCGGCTCATCACCTTTGCTGTATGTCTTCACACGAGGATGATTTTGCAGCTGGGAATGAATGACCTTCCGCTCATGGGAAGACATCGGCTCCAGCACGACCTCTTTTTTCGTGCGAATTACTCTGCCCGCAAGGCGCTCTGACAGCTCTTCGAGCGTCTTGCGCCGGCGCTCGCGAAAATCCTCTGCATCAAGTACGATACGAAGATGACTGTCCGAATAGCGATTTGCCACAATATTAACCAAGTACTGCAATGCATCGAGCGTTTGCCCGCGCCTTCCGATTAACATGCCGAGATCTCCCCCGCCTGAAATCGAAAGCTGCGTGCCTTCCCTGGTCTGCTTGCGTTCAACGGATACAGCTAGTCCCATTGTGCTCGCTACTTCCAGAAGGAATTGCTCAGCTTCACTTGTTGGATCAGGAATAAGCTCCAGTTCTACTTTCGCTTCTTTCACGCCGATCAAACCGAGGAATCCTTTGGACGGCTGCTCAAGAACAGCTACCCTCACACGATCCTCAGCCACATTTAATTGTGTCAAACCACTCTGTACAGCCTCTTCTACCGTTTTCCCTGATGCAACGATTTTCTTCATTTCGCGAGGGCCCCCTTACGTTTACCCTTACCTTTAGATTGTTTATCGTTGGTACCTGTATCGTCATTGCCTTTTTTCTCAGCATTGCGCACATACAAGAAATAGTTTTGAACAATTGTGTAAATGTTGCTGTAAATCCAGTAAAGCGGCAGAGCTGCTGGGAAATTAATCGCCATGACGAAAATCAATACTGGGAAAATGGCAAGCATAGCTCCCATACCAGGCATTGTTTGCGTCTGCTGCTTCTGCATCATCTTCGATTGGATGAAAGTTGTCGCCGCGGCGATAACGGGAAGAATGTAATAAGGGTCCTTCTCCCCTAGCTGCAACCACAAGAAAGCATGAGTACGCACCTCAGGGTTCATATAAATCGCATTATAGAGCGCGATAAATACAGGCATCTGTATAATGAGTGGCAAACATCCTGCCATCGGATTTACCTGATTAGCCTGGAACAGTTTCATTGTCTCTTCCTGCTGCTTTTTAGGGTCATCCTTGTATTTCTTCTTCATCTCTGCGATTTGCGGCTGCAAAGCCTGCATAGCCTTCGAGCTGCGATATTGCTTAATCGTCAGCGGCAAAATGGCTGTTCTTACAATAATGGTAATGAGCAGGATGGCCAAGCCATACGATCCGGCAAACCAATCTGCGAATGTATCTAGGGTAATCGCAAAATAGTAAACGACATTACGCTGCCAGAAACCGCCTTTCAGCAAGTCCTCCGTGCTCGTCGTTTGAGCTATCTCCGTCCCGCAGCCTGCAATGATTACCATAGTCATTAGCATGCCAAAAACAAAAAGCCATTTACGGTTTTCTTTCCGAAACAACATGAAAACTCCTCTCTTGAGAGCCGATGCTTCGCCTATCCAGCATTAAACGGTTTCGTCGCCATTCAGCACAAACTACGCAGTTTCGCATGAGATAAATCTGCATCGTTACAGACATATTTCCTATACCTTCTCATCCTTTAAACTATACCATAATTGGTAGGACAAAAGAAAGGAAGGGCATAAGGTAATTTCGTCACCTATGTAACCGTTTTTAATATTAATGGGGGTAGCCAATTCTATTATCCGCGTACCTCTTACGTCTAAACGAAACGGACTGTCCCCAATGGGCTATAAAGTGGTCTCCGCTTAACGCTTGAGGAGCCCGGCCTTCCTTAGCACATGCATAATGCTTTTTTCCATCTGGCTCGTCTCCATCGCCACCGCAGGCTTTCTAACAATAATGATGAAATCGACCTTTGGAACAATCCTTGCCTCATTCAACCTGATGATTTCTTTAATGACGCGGCGCATCCGATTGCGAACAACCGCATTGCCGATTTTTTTGCTTGCTGAAATGCCCAGTCGGAAAGGCTCCGCCACAGGCTGCTTCGACCAATATACGACGAACTGCCCGTTGGCGAACGATCTGCCTCCCCGGTAGACCCGGCCAAAGTCGCTACGGTTACGCAGACGCAATCTTCTTTGCACGACTCCATTTCACCGTTCTTTCCTATATTATGTTCAAAAGTATCGCCGGCAAGGCAAAAAAAAAGACCACCCGACGTGGTCTTTTGCTTATGCGCTAAGAACTTTTCTGCCTCTTTGACGACGCGCCGCCAAAACTTTACGTCCGTTTTTAGTGCTCATCCGCTTGCGGAATCCATGCACTTTTTTACGTTTGCTAACATTCGGTCTAAATGTAGGTCTCATTTACTCTGCACCTCCCGTACTTCTTCATAAAAAAAACAGGTAGTTCAATTAAAGCACGTACCCATCGGAAAGTCAACTCATCCTGCGTCTTACAAACAATAAATCGGAAGCTGTGGATAAATGAATGAAATCGGCTATTTTGCAGAAAATGAATAAGCTGTGTACAACTTTTTCAGCGGACTTACGAACTTTGTCGAAATCTTAACAAGATATAAACAATATCTAGTGTTGTGCGCAACTTTTATACACAAGCTATTGAATATGTGGATAAAATCTTCGAATCCGTTGAAATACAAGGGATCTTTTGCTATGATAGTTATGTTTTATATGTGGATACCTTCCCTTTATCCTCAATCTTATTAACAGCCTGTGGATAAAAATGTGAACAAGTTAATCACCTATTTATAACTCAACCATTTTCATTTCTTCATATTGTGGATGTTTTCCTTGGAAAAATGACATTCATTCGACAGAATATGGCTTAATTGCGCCGTTTCGGCGATTTTGATAAGGAGTGACGTCT